>NZ_JALNYM010000001.1:0-650995 GCF_023229925.1 Acidithiobacillus sp.
CTATCCCATCGCTATCGGCGATACTCCAGGAACCCTCTCGCAGGCGTGTCATCCATGGCAACAGTGCTGGAAACAATTCAGCTACGACAATCCACAGGCACATTAAATACCCTATGATTATTGGGTGACCATTTACGGGGCACACCGCCGCCCATCGCGGGTTGCGCGGCTCCTCCGTGAAAAACGTGGGCCAACGCTTACAGCAGGTTGATGTTTACCCGTTGGAGCGCTCCGCAGGAGGCTGGGTGCCGGGCACCAGATAGGTTGCTTCCTGATCGGCAGGCATCTCGGTGAGTTCCTCCGGGGTCAGGCGCGCGTAGACTTCCAGGTTGTAACCGGTGGGGTCGCGCAGCCAGAGTTCATGGAGGGGCGTGCCCCGCCAGGTGGTGCGGGGAGGCTTGACGATCTCGGCACCAGCGGCCTGGGCGCGGTGGTAGCTTTCGACGACCGCTGCGCGGTTGGGTACACCTAAACCCAGGTGATAGAGGCTATAGGTGTCCAATGCTTCACCTTTATCGTTGACCAGCAGCACCAGATTCAGGCGCAAGTGGGGCACGATGAAGGTGCTGTAACGTGTCGTCCGATCTTTGGGTTCAACACCGAAAAACTGCACGTAAAAATCGGTACTCGCCGCGAGGTCAGCAACGCGGATGCTGATATGAAATTCTTGGGGATCAACGATCATGGACATCGTGATGTGCTCCGTAGAATGGGGTGACTCAGGGTTCCAGGCTGCCAATACGGGCCAGTTCCGCACGCAATTGTGCCGGGTCTTTTTCCATGAGCTCTGCCACAGGCAATTGGCACATGGTCTCAATGCGATGCCGCAAAATACGGTAGGCTGTGTCGAAAGCGGCTTCGATTTCACTTTCGCTGCCGGTAGCTTTGGCAGGGTCTTCCACACCCCAGTGGGCGCGGATGGCCGGACCCAGATACGCCGGGCAGGTTTCGCCGGCGGCACTGGCGCAGACGGTAATGACGACGTCGGGGGTGACGGTGAGGTCATCCCAGGATTTGCTGCTGAGCCCTTCAGTAGAAAACCCCTCCCGCCGCAGCAAGGCCAGCGACCGGGGATGGACGTACCCGGCGGGATGGCTGCCCGCACTGACGGCGTGCATGGCCGGAGCCGCCAGGGCATTGAAGGTGACCTCGGCGAGAATGGAGCGGCAGGAGTTGCCGGTGCAGAGGAACAAAATTTCCGGTTTTTTCATGGCAGATTTCCTGGTGGGACGATAGGCGCTGTGGATACTTCCGCATGCGTTATGGCGCATTCCTGAGTGCCGCGGCAGCAATTTTCAGTGAGATAGGCCACTAAAGCGCGTACTACAGGCATGGCCGCACGATAGCGTTGGTAGCGGCCCTCCCGCTGCACGGTGACCAGTCCTGCATGCTGCAGTGACTTGAGATGAAAAGAGATGCTGTTGTGCGCCTGGCCCAGATGCTCGGCAAGCTCACCAGACACCAAGCCTGCGGGCTCCTGCTCCACCAGGAGCCGGAAAATATCCAGCCGTACCGGCGACGCGAGTGCCTCCAGGTAGATCACAATCTGATCCCGTTGTTCTGCCGTGTCCATAAATCAACTCCCGAACTTTCGTTGCAGTATTGACAGGAACTGGTAGCTCGTCAAGACTACGAGCCAAATTTTCTGCGGAGTAGCCGATCCATGCTGGCGGTACTGATCTTTCTGGCAACGTTGATATTGGTGGTCTGGCAACCCAAGGGGCTGAGTATCGGTTGGAGTGCTATGGGCGGTGCGGTGCTGGCACTGACGACTGGCGTCATCACCTGGAGTGATATCCCCGTGGTCTGGCACATCATCTGGGATGCCACTTTTACTTTTGTGGCGCTCATCATCATCTCGCTGATTCTGGATGAAGCGGGCTTTTTCCACTGGGCGGCGCTGCACGTAGCCCGCTGGGGCGGCGGGCGAGGGCGACTCCTGTTCCCGCTGATTGTCATCCTCGGGGCAGCCATTGCCGCGGTCTTTGCCAATGATGGCGCAGCGCTGCTCCTGACCCCGATCGTGATGGCCATCCTGTTGCAACTGGAGTTCACCCCGACCGCCACTTTTGCTTTTGTCATCGCCACGGGATTTGTGGCCGATACCACCAGCCTGCCTCTGATGATTTCTAATCTGGTGAATATCGTCAGCGCCAATTATTTCAATATTTCGTTTGTTCGCTATGCCCTGGTGATGGTTCCGGTGGATCTGGTGGCGCTGACCGCGACGCTGCTGGTGCTCTGGATCGCCTTTCGGCGGGTGCTGCCGCAGCATTACGGCACGGCGCATCTCCCGGAACCGGCAACAGCGATCAGGGACCATCTGGTGTTTCGCGCCAGCTTTCCGGTGCTGGGCCTGCTGCTCATCGCCTATTTTGTCACCGCGCAGTGGCAGGTGCCCGTCTCTGTGGTCACTGTTACGGGCGCCTTGATTCTGCTTGCTCTGGCGGGCCGCTGGTTTCGGGGTGGACGCGGCGCCCAGATTTCCGTACGTAAGGTTTTGCAGGATGCGCCCTGGAAAATTGTGGTTTTCAGTTTGGGTATGTACCTGGTGGTGTATGGGCTGCGCAATGCCGGACTGACGGCCTATGTGGCGCAGGCCCTGCACTGGTTTGGCACCCATGGGCCGGTCGCCGCCGCACTGGGTACGGGTTTTCTGGCGGCATTGCTCTCATCGATAATGAATAACATGCCCGCGGTGCTGGTGGGCGCGCTGGCTATCCATCACGCGTCTGCCGCGGCGGATCCCATGATTCGCGAGATCATGGTTTATGCCAATATCATCGGTTGTGATCTGGGTCCCAAGTTTACACCCATTGGCAGTCTCGCCACTTTGTTGTGGTTACATGTGCTGGGTCGCAAGGGGGTCACCATCACCTGGGGCCAATATATGAAGACCGGACTGCTGATCACACCGCCGGTGCTTTTGGTGACTCTGCTGGCACTCGCCTGGTGGCTGCCGTTGATTTAAGGAAAAAGCCATGATGGATACATTGCCAAATATCGACCCGGCGCTCTTGCGGATTCCCGTTTCGGCGAACTTGAAGAGCGGGACCGAATGTCTGGGAAAACCGCGCGTGCTTCTGCTGTATGGTTCCAATCGCGAGCGTTCCTACAGCCGTCTGATGGTGGAGGAGGCCGCCCGGCTGCTCCGCCTCTTCGGGGCAGAAACCCGCATTTTCAATCCCTCCGGGCTGCCTCTGGCCGATGATGCGCCCGATACTCACCCGAAGGTTCAGGAGCTGCGGGAAGCCGTGCTATGGTCGGAGGGGCAGGTCTGGTGTTCGCCGGAGCGTCATGGTGCCATGACCGGGGTATTTAAATCACAAATCGACTGGATCCCCCTGAATGCCGGGGCGGTGCGTCCCAGCCAGGGCAAGACCCTCGCCCTCATCCAGGTCTGCGGTGGATCCCAGTCTTTCAACGCGCTGAACCAGATGCGTATTCTGGGTCGTTGGATGCGCATGTTCACCATTCCCAACCAGTCTTCGGTGCCCAAGGCCTTTCTGGAGTTTGACGAGATTGGGCGGATGAAACCTTCGGCCTATTACGACCGGCTGGTGGATGTAATGGAAGAGCTTGTGAAGTTCACTCTGCTGTTGCGCAACCATGCCGAATATCTGGTGGACCGCTATTCGGAGCGCAAAGAATCCGCCGGGGAGTTGTCCCAGCGAGTGAATCAGCAGGAAATCTGAGCGCGAATCAGGGATTTTTCTGTGCGGTCTAATCACGGCCCCTTGAAAAAATTCTTTCCTATCCTGATATATCTAACATGAAGATGTTGGCCTTATAGCGGCCAGGGAGAGTGCTTCATGAATCTCGTCAGACCAGCGGCGGTGGCCGGCATGTTTTATCCTGCCGAGGCTGCTGTTTTGCGGGCGGAAGTAGGACGTTTACTGGCCAGGGCTGAAGATGCCAGCAATGTGGTGTCGGTTCCCTGGCCCAAGGCCATTATTGTCCCCCATGCGGGCTACATCTACTCGGGAGCGGTAGCCGCTTCCGGTTACGCCCTGTTGGCCACGGGGCGGGGGCGCATCCGTCGGGTGGTACTTCTCGGGCCAGCGCATCGCCTTCCATTTCGCGGCCTCGCTCTGCCTGGGGTTCAGGCCATGCAAACGCCGCTGGGTACCGTCGCGGTGGATCAGGCGGGGGTGGAAGCACTGGCCGGGTTGCCGCAGGTTCGGGAAATCGCCGCTGCCCACGCGCAGGAGCATGCCCTGGAAGTACAATTGCCTTTTATCCAGGAGGTGCTGGGTGACGTCAGCGTCGTCCCGCTGGTGGTGGGCGATGCCCGGCCGGACGAAGTGGCCCAGGTTCTGGAGAAGCTCTGGGGTGGCGAGGAGACGGTCATCGTCATCAGTTCCGATCTTTCTCACTATCACCCCTATGCCGAAGCCCGTGCGATAGACCTCCATACGGTGGAGGAAATATTGCGCTTCGATCCCATGCCCATAGACCACGAGCAGGCTTGCGGCGCCACGCCCATCAATGGCCTTCTTCCGGTTGCCCACAAGCACCACCTGCACCCACGCCTGGTGGAGCTGTGTAATTCGGGTGATACGGCAGGGTCCCGTGATGCGGTGGTGGGTTATGCCGCAGTCGCTTTTTACGGAGAGAGCCATGATCGCGCATGAAGGTGACGAAAAGACCGGTGGGCTTCCGCCGGAAGCCGGGGGAATCCTGCTTGATATAGCCCGTGCCACCATTGCCGACGCACTGAATTTGCCTGTCGAGCCCCCGGTGGTGCCGAACTGGGCGCAGCAGCCCGGTGCGACTTTCGTGACGCTCACCGAACCCCAGGGCTTGCGAGGCTGCATCGGCAGCCTGCAAGCCTATCGTCCCCTCGGGGTGGACCTGCGCGCCAATGCACTGGCGGCGGCCTTCGAGGATCCACGTTTTCCGCCGCTGGCTGTAGCGGAGTGGTCACAGGTGCGGGTGGAAGTTTCATTACTCTCTGCGCTGCAGCGCATACATTTTGACAGTGAGGAGAGCCTTTTGGCGCAAATTCAACCGCACCGGCATGGTTTGGTTCTCACTTATGGTTCGCGTCGCGGCACCTTTCTTCCCCAGGTGTGGGAAGAGCTTCCCCAGCCACGGGAATTTCTGCGGGCGCTCAAACGCAAGGCGGGTCTGCCGGCGGATTTCTGGGCCGGAGAAATGGAAGTGTATTGGTACACGGTGGAGAAATGGCGTGAAGAGCAGCCGCCAGGGGGGAGGGGCAATGGATAAGGAGACGTTTATAACGCATCCGGGCCGCTACTGGCATACACTCGCCGATGGGCGCATTCAGTGTGACCTCTGTCCGCGCGACTGCCGTCTGCAGGAAGGGCAACGCGGGGCCTGTTTCGTGCGAATGCGGGAGGGCGACACCATGGTCCTCACCACCTATGGTCGCTCCTCGGGTTTTTGTATTGACCCCATCGAGAAAAAACCACTGAATCATTTTTATCCCGGCAGCAGTGTGCTTTCTTTTGGCACAGCAGGCTGTAATCTGGCCTGCAAGTTCTGCCAGAACTGGGATATTTCCAAATCCCGCGAAATGGACCGGCTCCAGGACCAGGCGAGTCCCGCAGGCATCGCGGCAACCGCCCAGTCGCTGGATGTCAAAAGTGTGGCCTTTACCTATAACGATCCGGTTATTTTTGCCGAATACGCCATGGATACGGCGGATGCCTGCCATGCCGTCGGCATCAAGACCGTGGCCGTTACCGCCGGTTATATCCATGCGCAGCCGCGGGCGGAGTTTTTCGCCAAAATGGACGCAACCAATGTCGACCTCAAGGCCTTTACCGACGAGTTTTACTTCAAACTGACCGGGGCGCATCTCGCCCCCATACTGGAAACACTGGAGTATATCGTCAAGGAGACCCAGACCTGGCTGGAAATCACCACGTTGCTTATTCCGGGCCATAATGATTCCGAGGCGGAGATTCGCGCCGCGGCGGAGTGGATGATGGGGCATCTGGGTCCCGACGTACCGCTGCATTTCTCCGCTTTCCATCCTGACTACCGGATGCCGGATGTGCCTGCCACACCGGCAGATACCCTGGTGCGGGCACGCCGCGTGGCCATGGAGACGGGTTTGCATTACGTCTATACCGGCAATGTGCATGATCAGGCGGGCGATACCACTTTTTGTCCCGGATGCGGGGCGGCATTGATCGTCCGCGACTGGTATCAGATATTGTCGTATCACCTGACTCCGGAGGGGCATTGTCCCCATTGTGGTCACGGTATTGCCGGACATTTCGAGGCCAGACCGGGGCATTTCGGGCGCAAGCGCATTCCCCTGCGCGTCGGGGCCTGAAGAGGGTCACATTCCCTGGATTCACTGCATCCGGTGGCGGAACAACCAGGCCGCGGCGGTCATGGAACTCAGGGCGATCAGGGCCAATGGCCAGTATTGCGACCAGAGTTCGTGAAAGCCGTCGCCCTCCAGAAAAACCCCGCGCACGATCACCAGGAAGTAACGCATGGGATTGATATAGGTGAGATCCTGCACCAATTCCGGCATGTTGGCGATGGGGGTGGCGAAGCCGGAGAGAATGATGGCGGGCACCAAAAAAAGAAATACCCCCAACAGACCCTGCTGCTGGGTGACGGCGAGCGATGAGATCATCAGCCCGATCCCGATGGCGGCGAGCAGGAACAGCGCCATGCCCAGCGCCAGCGCCAGGATGCTGCCGATGAAGGGGACCTGAAACCAGAAAATCCCCGCGAGGATGATAAAAACGCCTTCCAGCGCGCCAATGATGAAGCCGGGCAGTGCCTTGCCCAGGAGGATTTCCAGGGGATTCAGCGGGGTGACGAGCAACTGATCGAAGGTGCCCTGCTCGCGCTCCCGCGCCACGGACAACCCAGTCACCAGCAGGGTGACCACCAGGGTCAGTAGGGCGACAATGCCCGGTACGATAAACCAGCGGGATAACAAATTGGGGTTGAACCAGGAGCGAACCACCAGTTGCGCCGGAGGCTTACCCCAATGGTGGGTGGCGGCCCAGTGGGTGTCGAAAGACAGGATGACACTGTTGACGTAGTTGAGTGCCACGGTAGCGGTGTTGGAGTTGCGTCCATCGATGATCACCTGCACGGATGCCGGGTGATGCAGCAGCAGGTCGCGGGTGAAGTTCGGACCGATCTGCAATACCAGTAACACTTTCTGATTGTTGATCATGGGCGCGATTTGGGCATTATGGGTAATGGCCGCCTCCTGCTGAAAGGCGGGGGAGCCCTGAAAATGGCTTAATAACTCTCTGGACGCAAAACCGGGATCCTGATTGTAGGCTGCGTAGGGGATATGATTGAGATCGAAAGTCGCGGCATAGCCGAAGACCAGCAACTGAATCAGAGGCGGACCGATCAGCACGAATCGGCTCCTTTTGTCCCGCAACAGAGCGAGGAATTCCTTGATCACCAAAGCCCAGACTCGCGCCAGCATCAGTCCAGCCTCTTGCGGGAACGACGCAGGGTAATGCCGAGAAAGAAGGTTGCCATGAGTGCCAGGGCCAGGCTGTTCCAGAAAATGACGGGCCAGACGTCACCGGCGAGGAAGAGGGTCTGCAGAATAGTGACGAAGTAGCGGGCGGCCACGATATGGGTGATGACCTGAATAGCCGTGGGCATGGACTGGATGTCGAAGATAAAGCCCGAGAGGATAAAGGCCGGCAGGAAGGTCACGATAATGGCGATTTGACCGGCCACGAACTGGTTATGGGCGGCGCTGGAGATCAGCAGTCCCATGCCCAGCGCCGCCAGTAAAAAGAGCGAGGAGCAGAGCAGCAGGATCCAGAAGCTGCCCACCAGAGGGACGGTGAAGAGCCAGACCGCCAGCGCCACCGACAGGAGCATGCCGCCCATACCGAGAAAGAAATAGGGGATGAGCTTGCCGAGGAGGATCTCCCCCATGGTCACCGGACTGGCCATGAGGGCTTCCATGGTGCCGCGCTCCCATTCCCGGGCCACCACCAGTGCTGTCAGCAGAGCACCAATGAGGGTCATGATCACGGCAATGAGCCCCGGTACCAGATAATCGCGACTGCGCAGAGCCGGATTGAACCAGATACGGTCCTGACCGGTGACCGGAATGACCAGCGCGGCCCCGGCGCTAGCAGCGCGTTGTTGCAGCCACGCCTGCCAGACACCCTGCAGGTAACCCTGCAAAATGCGGGCATTATTGGCATCCTTACCGTTGACGAATACCCCGATGCTGGTGGTGTCCCCTTGCAACACCTGACGGCTGAAGTTGCCGCGCAGCCAGAGAATACCGTCGGCCTGGCGCGCCATCACTGCCTGTCGGGCCGCTTGAATACTGCCATAGACCTGTGGCGTGAAGTAAGCCGACTGCTGTAGCCCGCCGATAAAGGCGCTGGTTTCCGCACTGGGCTGGTCCACCACCACGGCCACCGGCACATGGCGCGCGTCCAGCGATACGCCATAGCCAAAAAGAAAGAGCAGAAACACCGGCATGACAAAAGCGATGGCAATGGCGGACGGGTCGCGCCAGATCTGGATGAACTCCTTGCGAATCAGGCCGTGCAGGCGCTGGAGCTTCATGATGCTCTCCGGAGCTGGCTTTCATGATGCTGAATGAGATGGATGAAGGCCTCTTCCATGCTCGGCTCGGGGTGTGCCGGATCTTTGGCCTGATCCCGTATTTCCTGGGGGCTACCCCGGGCCAGCACCTCGCCCAGGGACATCAGGACGAGTTGATCGCAATATTCGGCCTCGTCCATGAAGTGGGTAGTGATCAACACCGTGACCCCGCCTTCGGCCAGGGCATTGATGCGCTGCCAGAATTCGCGGCGGGCGAGGGGGTCCACGCCGGAGGTGGGTTCGTCCAGGAAAAGAATGGGCGGTTCGTGCAGGAGGGCGCAGGACAGGGCCAGGCGCTGTTTGATCCCCAGTGGCAGATCGTCGGCATTGACGTTGCGATAGTCCGCTAGTTGGAATTCCCGTCGCGCCCAGTCCATACGCGTTTGTCGCGCCTCGCCGTGCAGTCCGTAGGCGGCCGAGAAAAAGGCCAGGTTCTGGTCGGCGCTGAGGTTACCGTAGAGGGCAAATTTCTGGGCGACGTAGCCGATGCGCCCCCGAGCCTGTGCGGAGGCATGGCGCATATCCACCCCGGCAATTCGCAGGGTGCCGGAAGAAGCCGGGAGCAGGCCGCAGAGCATGCGAAAGGTGGTGGTCTTGCCCGCGCCGTTGGCGCCCAGCAGGCCAAATATCTGACCTTTGCGAACGGTGAAGGTGTTGCCTTTAACCGCCTCGAACTTGCCGTAGAACTTGCACAGATCGCGCACTTCCACCACGGTTTCTGCTTCCTGGTCCGTGGGCGGGGCGGCGGCTGGAGGGTCGGACATGATTTCGGCATCCGGGTCTTCGGGGGCACCTAACAGGTCGACAAAGGCATCTTCAAAGGTGGGTGTCGCAATCTGCCAGTTTTCCCCCGCCACGGCATGGGGCTGGGTATCCCGGCAGAGCACGCGCACGCCTTCGGCGAGGATGCGCGCGTCCTGGACGCTGGCCCGGTGTTGCAGGGTTTCCCGTAGGTGGCGTTTGCTCACCGCCGCCTGGGTGACCAGGAAACAGCGCCCGTTCAGCGGCTGGTGGAAGGCCTCGGGGCTGTCCTTTTTCAGGAGCTTGCCCTGATGCAGCAGAATGATTTCGTCACAGCGCTCCGCCTCGTCAAAATAGGCGGTGCTCATGAGCACCGTAACGCCCTGTTTACTGAGTCCCTGGACGATCTCCCAGAGTTCGCGGCGGGCGATGGGATCCACGCCCACCGTTGGCTCGTCCAGGAGGAGCAGTTGCGGGGCACGCAGCAGGGCGCAAGCGACGCCGAGTTTTTGTTTCATGCCGCCGGACAGCGCTCCGGCGCGCCGGGCACCAAAGGGACCGAGCGCCGTGAGTTTGAGCAGTTCCTGCTGCCGGGCGGCTGCCGCCACCGGCGTCAATCCCTGCAAATCGGCGTACAGGTCGAGATTCTCCTGCACAGTGAGATCTTCATAGAGACCAAAGCGTTGTGGCATATAACCGATGGCCGCCTGCACCTGTTTCGCCCGGAGGCGGGTGTCGGCGCCGAAGACGGATATCGTGCCGCTGTCGGGGACCATCAGCCCGGCGGCAAGACGCATCAGCGTGGTCTTGCCCGCCCCGTCAGGTCCCAGAAGGGCGGTGATGGAGCCGGAGGGGAGACTCAGATCCAGGTTGCTCAAAGCCTGCACCCGGTCTTTGCCGCGGGCGAAGCTTTTGCTGACCTGGCTGAAACGCAAGGGCGTGTCGGTCATGGCTCAACGTCCGCAGACGTTCGTATCTCGATTCTGTGGCGGATTATTTCGGAGCGGAATCTGTACCGTCACGGGCATGCCCAGGCGCAACTGGTGCCCGGGATTACAGGCATAAATACGCACCCGATACACCAGCTCGGTGCGCAGATCCGTGGTTTGTACGGTTTTTGGGGTGAACTCGGCAGTGGGCGAAATAAAACCGACCCAACCGGCGAAATGCTTGTCTGGAAAAGAATCACTCTCGATGTCGGCCTGCATGCCGAGGCGCACCTGCCCCAGTGATTTTTCGGGCAGATAGGCACGTACCCAGACGGGATTGTCCAACGCGAGGGTAAAAACGGGCACCTGTGGACTGGCCATATCCCCCGGTTCGAGGATGCGGTCCTGTACCACGCCCTCTTGCGGCGCGAAGAGTTGGGTGTCCACCAGTTGGCGCTGTGCCAGATGCAGAGCGGCCTGCTCGGCGGTGAGCTGGCTGCGGGCAGCGGCAATGTCTTCCTTGCGCGGCCCTTTGATCGCCAGGGTCAGGCCCTGTTGGGCATGATCCAGATTGGCCCGGGCGGTTTTCAGGGCGGCGGCTGCATTATCCAGATTCTGCTTGGGTACATATTGCTCAGCGGCCAGCGCCTGCTGCCGGCGCCAGGTGATTTCCGCATTGGCCAGGGTAGCCTGAGCGGCCGCGGCGCTGGCCCGGGCTGCCGCGATTTCTTCGGGGCGGGAACCGGCTAGAAGACGGGCGAGCACCTGTTCTTGCGTGGCGACACTGGCCTGATCACGGTCCACCGCGTCCAGAAAGCGGATCGGGTCGAGTTCCGCCAGCAACTGGCCTTTGTGGACGCGGTCACCCTCCTGCACCGCGAGACGCAGGATGCGTCCGCTGTCGTCGAAAGCCGCCTGCACCTGGCGGATATCCACATTCCCATAAATGGTGACCCGATCGGCGGGCGCCATAGGGCGGGTTTCCCAATAGGCCACTCCGGCACCGATGGCGAGAATGACCGCCGCGGCAATGACCATCCTTTTTTTTGCAGTGGCCATGCGTCATATACTCCCAGGCTAGTGGACTATGGGTTTGCGCTATTGTCCAGCAAGGCATTGATGGCTTCGAGGTCCGCCATATTGATCTGACCCGAGGCGGCCTTGAGTTCTACCCGCGCTATGATCTGATTATAGAACGCCACATTGTAGTCCTGCTCGGCGCGGATGTAATCCGTGGCCGTCTGCAGCAGGTCGATGATGGAGCGGGTACCCACCTCATAACCCTTGCGCGTGCCTTCCAGGGAAACTTTGGCCGAGGCGGCAGTCTCTTGGGCGGCGCGCAATAGAGCCACGCTATCTTTGAGATTGAGGAAGGCGGTCTGGGTACTGAGCGTGACTTCATCGCGGACATTGGCGACGTGATCAACACTGGCGATGGTCTGCGCCTGTGCCTGTTGTACGGAGGCAGAGGTGTGTCCGCCCTGATAGAAGGGTACGGAGAGGTTGAGGCTCACCCCGGCCTGATTCATGGCCATGCCGGGGAAGGGGCTACCCAGGGAGTGTTGTGCGATACCCTGAAGATTCACCACCGGCCAGCGCGCACGGCGGTTATATTCGACCTGGTCCTGCGCGGTTTGCATCTGCGCTTCCGCCTGATGTATCAGCGGTTGATCTTTGACGGCACTCTGCACCCAGGTGGTCATATCGTCCGGTTGAGGACCCATGGCCTCATAATGCCCCAGGTTGTCGAGCACGCCGATGGGATGATGGGTGAGCCGTTGCAGGCGGCGCTGAGCAACAGCGACCCCGTTGCGGGCCGTGATGAGATCGGCTTTGGCGGCATCAAGGCGAGCTTGTGCCTCACGTACGGCAATGATGTCCCCGGTGCCGATTTTCAGAGTGGCGTCCGTCTGCTTGTAAATACTTTCGAGCAGCGACTTCTGTTTTTCGGCAACATGTTTCTGGGCTTGTGCCTCCAGTACGCTGAAGTAAGCCTGAGCCACCTTCAAAGCCAGTTGTTGCTCGGTATACGTGAGGCCTGCTGCGCTCGCCTGAATCTTGGTGTTGGCTTGCTTGAGCGCTGTCCATGCCTGCCCGTCAAAAACGGATTGGGTAATGTTGACGCTGTAGCTGTCTGACAGGTAGGCGCGATTGATGGGCTGCGCGCCAAAGCCGGTGATGTCGGCGGTGTTAAAGCCGACACCGGCACCAGCACCCACATGGGGGAGCAGGGCGGAACGAGCGAGGGGCTTGTCCTGCATCTGTGCCGACAGCTCGGCGCGAGCTTGTGCCAGTGCCGGATCTGTCCGGTAGGCCTGTTGATACGCATCAATGAGGCTTTCTGCCCCGGCGGGCGTCGTGCCCAGAATCAATACCGCCATGAGAAGCGAAAGACGTGGGGAGAGACGATCTGCGCGCATGGGAATGACCCTGTCGTTACGGTAAGGCCACAAGATACTGACCGCTCGGTCAGCCGTCAAGGAAGAATCCCGCAGTGATGTGTCCCAGAGCGGCGTCCGGGGAATGGGCAAAATCACGCTTCTCCCTTATGCTGATGCTCCCGTTTCAGTGGACGCCGTGCTGCTTATGCCTCACCCCGTACTGACCCAATGTGTGGTGCCTTATCCTGAGCATGTCGCCACGGTGTTCGCGCCGCTCGCCGCCACGCCGTGGTCCTTCTTTCTGGATAGTGGTGCGACGGTGTCCCCGCAGGGGCGTTACAGCATACTGGTGACGGCACCGCGCCAGCGTCTGTGGCAGGCGGCGGGGCAGCTTTGGATTGCCGATGGGGATGATCCCGCGCGGCGCTCGGCGCTTTCGCTCTGGGAGGCGTTGCGCGCGTCGGTGACAAGGCTCCCCGATGCCGCTTCTCTGCCCGCAGAACTACCATTTGCGGGTGGAGCGCTGGGTTATCTGGCCTATGATTTTGGGCTGGCGGGGCAGGGCATTTCGCCGCCTCCTACACCGTCGCTTCCTGAAGCGGCCTTCGGTATCTACGATACGGCGCTGCTGGTCGACCACCATGGGCGCCAGGCTTGGCTTTGTGCGCCCGAAGACCGGATGGTGCAGGCACTCGCGGAGTGGCAGCCACGCCTGGCTCGGGCGACGGCATATGCCCCTGATCCATCTTTCCAGGTGCAGGGGCCAGTGCAGTCGCTCTGGAGTCGCGGCGACTATGCCGCAGCTTTTGGTCGGGTGCAGGACTATATCCAGGCGGGTGACTGCTATCAGGTGAACCTGGCCCAACCCTTTGCCGTCCCATACGCGGGATCGCCATGGTCGCTTTACCAGCACCTGCGGACGGTCAATCCGGCGCCCTTTTCGGCATATTTGTCCTTGCCCCAGGGTGCGGTGCTGAGTTTTTCCCCAGAACGGCTGTTGCGGGTTCAAAAAGAGCGTTTACAGGCCCGCCCCATCAAAGGGACACGTCCTCGTCTGGAGGACCCGCAGAAAGACCAACAGATGGCGCAAGCACTTTTAGCCAGCGCCAAGGATCGCGCCGAGAACGTGATGATTGTCGATCTGTTGCGCAACGATCTGGGGCGGGTGGCAGCGATTGGTTCGGTGCAGGTGCCGCAACTCTGCGCGCTCGAATCTTACGCCCACGTTCATCATCTGGTCAGCGTGGTGGAGGCGCAGTTGGCGTCGGGACAGGATGCCTTGAGTGCGCTGGGGGCCTGCTTCCCGGGGGGATCTATTACCGGCGCCCCTAAACGCCGGGCCATGGAAGTCATCGCGGAACTGGAAGCCGGGGCACGCGGCCTGTATTGCGGAAGTGTTGGTTATCTGGATCAGCGCGGCGAACTGGATATGAATATTGCCATTCGCACTATGACGGCGGTTCAGGGGGAACTGCGCTTTTGGGCGGGGGGCGGCATCGTCGCGGATTCTGATCCGGATGCCGAGTATCAGGAGACGCTGGATAAGGTGGCCGTATTTCATCGCGAGCTTGCCGCATTGGCGGGAGAGGGGTGAGGATGTTTGTCATGGTGCCTCCATCTGGCATAGAGTCGCTGCCAGCCTTGACTGCAAAAAATTGAATATGTCCGAAGAAAACAAAAAACGTCATACCCATTGGCAATTGTTGCTGCAGGTCGTCTTTACGGTCGGCGTTCTGCTTTGGCTTCTGCACAACACCAACTGGCAGGACCTGAGTCAGCGTTTTGCGGCGCTACGCCCGTTGTGGTTTGTGGCGGCCGTGTTGTCCTATGCCATGAATCTGTCCGTGTCTGCCATACGCTGGCGCATTATTCTCATGGCAATGGAGCGCTCCGCACCCCTGCTCTGGCTGCTGCGGCTGAACTGGGTGGGTGCCTATTTCAATCAGGTACTGCCGGGTTCCGTGTCCGGTGACGTGATCCGCGCCTGGTACACCCGCCATCAGACCCACTCCATGCCGCTGGCGCTGGCCGCAGTGTTCGGTGACCGCTTCATGGGTTTGGGGGCGCTCATCGCCATTGCTGCCGTGGCCTTTGTGCTGGGCGGTGCGCGGGTGGGATTGTTGCCGCAGATGGGATGGACGATCGGGATTCTGGTCTTTGCCTACGTCCTGATTGTATTTTTGATTCTGAGCCCCTTGCTCAACTTTCTGGAAAGATTTGCGGGTAAGCTGGGTGAAAAGCTGCACGACATTCGTCTCGGTATGGGCGCGCTGCTGCGCCATCGTCTGGCACTCGGTGGCACCATTGTGCTCTCCTTTGTGGTGCAATTATTTTCCATCCTGACTTTCTGGCTGCTCGCCCGTGCCCTGGGTGAAGCCCCCGACGCCGTGGCGGTCTGGGTGGTCTGGCCAGTGATCAGCCTTTTTCTGGCCTTACCCATCTCTTTTGCAGGCTGGGGGCTGCGCGAGGGGCTGATGGTGTTTTACCTGTCTTACCTGCACATGGGACATGAACAGGCCCTGGCGCTCTCCCTTTTGCTGGGCTTTACCGTCGTGCTGACCAGCCTGCCGGGTGCGCTGCTCTGGATTGGACTGCACCGCCACCATCAGGCGCCGCCGGATTTGAAAACACCGCCCGCCTCGCGTTAAACTGCGCGTCTTGCTGGCGTAGCTCAGTCGGTAGAGCTACTGATTTGTAATCAGTGGGTCGGGGGTTCGATTCCTCTCGCCAGCACCATAAAAACAGGCACTTAGAGTTAACCTCTGGGTGCCTTTTTCGTTTCTAGTAGACACATAGTAGACGGTTGGCGTCCAATTATGTCCGGCTATGTGCTAGTTGGTGCGGTTGGCTTTAGAAGGGGAGCATCATGCAGCCCCCCCCCAAAGACCCGCCTGACTATCCGATCAGTCCGGTTAATCTACGTCAAAGACCAGCTCTTGCACCTTATTGATATCCTTCCCCACCTCTATGATCTTGGGCAGATCCATTCCAGCCATGAGTTCACTAAGCCTGCCCCGAAAAACTGATTCAACCAGCTTCCACCGTTGGATATAGGCCCCAGCAAAAATTCTGCCCCGCCAAGGTGCGTCATCTTCGGTAAACAAGATGAGCGGGTCTGTCTTTTCATATTTGCCGAAGAACTTACCATCAAATTCCAGACAACCAAAGCGTGGGTAATCTATAAGTCCAGACTTACTTCCGTTCACCCAGGTGTTAGTGTCAATTTTCTCCCGATATTCGCAGAAAGACTCTCCCCATGAATTAGCCAAATGGTATAGCTCTGTGTTGCGATTAAAGGTAATTTTTTGCGGGGCGACACGTTTTACATAGGTTCCAAAGTCTATGTACTGATCATAATTATCATAATAATAATCGTCATGGACATTGGAAATGTCGCCCTCCAAATTTCTGGTGTTAGCCAGAATCATGTTCAGAGCGAAGACGTCATTCACATAGTACGTTGATTTAAATATTTCATTCATTTCAATACCTCCTGCATCCGGTTGTCCAGTTCCTTCAGTTCCAGCCACTTCTGCATGTTGGGGACGCGCCCCTGCTTCATCCAGCCATGCAGCGTGGATACCGATATCTTGAGCTCACGGGCCACAAAACTGGGGCCGCCGAGCTTATGCACCAATTGGTGCAGATCATTGGGTGTCTCTTTAATGCTCATTGGTTTGTTCCTTCTTTAAAATGGTTACGGGAATCCACGAGTCCAGCTATGAACTTCGTGGAATTGCAGAGTAATTTTAGTATGGTCACGCTGCGGCTATTCGGGAGTCCACGCAGATTGTTTTACCTTCCGTGGAATCTCAGAGGAATTTTAGTGTGTCGCTATTGGTGGCTTATTTTAGAAGAAATAGCAATTGCTTGGTATAAGAAATATGGAGCAATATCGCTCATTTTACTGAGGGGTGGAATCATGGCTTTTTTATACGCGTTGCGTTTCTGGTTATCTCTGGCACTGCAGGTGCTGGAACGTTTTGTTGGCCGCATTTAAGGAGAGCGTCATGGCACATTTAGTAGAGAGTATGGCATTTGTAAGGGAAACCCCCTGGCATGGTTTGGGGAACCGCTTGCCAGATAAGCAGCCTTTGGAAGTCTGGCTGGAAGCGGCGGGCATGGATTGGGAAATCAAGACCACGGACGTGCTGTTTCGGGTCGGTACGGGGAATAACTTCAATGTCCATCCCAATCCTGATGCCAAGGTGCTGTATCGTTCGGATACTTTGGCGCCTCTGTCGGTGGTATCCCCCCGTTACAAGGTGGTGCAGCCCAAAGAGATTCTTGAGTTTTACCGGGATCTGGTGTCCTTGGGCGGTTTTGAGCTGGAAACGGCGGGTGTTCTCAAGGAGGGTAAAAAACTTTGGGCACTAGCCAAGACGGGTGAAGAGATGCTGCTTAAGGGCGGTGACCGGGTAAAGGGCTATCTGCTTCTGGCTACCAGCTGTGACGGGACCCTCGCCACTACAGCCCAATTCACCTCTGTTCGGGTCGTTTGCAATAACACTCTACAGATCGCCACAAATGATCGGGAGGGTGCTATCAAAGTCCCGCACTCAACCAAGTTTGACCCCCTTGTCGTAAAGCAGGCTCTGGGTGTGGGTGCCTCAGCCTGGGATGCCTTTGCAGAGAAAGCGCAGGCTTTGTCCGGTAGAAAGGTCAACCGCCTGGATGTGACCAAATATTTGATTGACGTGCTGGGGGATCGCAATGCCCCCATTGCCGAGCAGCCCAATGAAAAGGCCCTGAAATCGGTGATTGATTTGTTTGCCGGTCAGGGTAAGGGCAGCACCCTCAGTTCCGCAGAGGGTACGGCCTGGGGCTTGATCAATGCGGTCACAGAATATGTGGACCATCATCGCCGGGCACGGAGCCAGGATTACCGTTTGGACTCAGCCTGGTTTGGTCAGGGGGCGGGCATCAAGGAAAAGGCGTGGATGGAGGCGCTGAAGTTGGTGGCCTGAAACACGACAAGCAGCGGCAATACACCACGACCTTCAAGGATTGTCCTTGAGGGTCTTTTCACGTCTGGAGGTCATCATGAGTGCAGTGAAATTAGTATCTACGAAGGAAATGAACAGGGATGAGTGGCTGCGATGGCGTAACCGTGGCATTGGCTCCAGTGATGCGCCGGTGGCCGTGGGCGTGTCCCGCTACAAGTCCCCGCTGGAATTGTGGATGGAGAAGACCGGCAGAAAGATCCAGGAGGATATTTCCAATAAGGACGCAGTGTTCTGGGGCACAACCCTGGAACCTATCGTGGCCAACGTTTACGCGGAAAAGACCGGCAAAAAGGTACGTAGGGTAAATTCAGTCCTGCAGCATCCGGAATATCCCTTCATGCTGGCGAATCTAGATCGGATCGTGGAAGGCGGTGGCGTGTTGGAAATCAAAACCGCTGGGTTACGCAGTCAGGGCCAATGGGAGGAAGGGGTGCCGCTGGCCTACCAGATTCAGGTGCTGCATCAGCTGGCCGTAACCGGCAAGGCATGGGCGGACGTGGCTGTGCTCATTGGTGGTCAGGAATTCCGTATTTATCGGATTGAGCGGGATGAGGAGCGTATTGCCCAATTGGTGGATATGGAGAAAACCTTCTGGGACCACGTAGAGCAGGAAACAGCGCCGGAGGTAGATGGGTCGGAATCCAGCAACCGGGCGCTGGCACTACTGTATCCCCGCACTGCCGCCGTCATGGTGGACTACACCGAACGGAAGGAAATGAACACCCTTTTCAAGACCCTGCTGGAGGCCCGACAGAGTACAAAAGCCGCAGAGAACAACGAGGCCCTTCTGGAACAGAAGGTCAAGGAGGCCATCGGGTTTGCTGAGGGAGCCATATTCACCCAAGGCAAGGCGATGTGGAAGCTGAGCAAGCCCAGCCGGAGCCTGGACACGAAAAAACTCACCCAGGAACACCCCGAGCTGACAGCACCCTATTGGGGCGAAAAGCCTGGCAGCAGACGGTTCACTGTTATGGAAGGAGACTGAAATGATTAAAGGACTAGCAATAACCCCGCCGGTAATAGGGCGGATTGCCATCGGCAAAGTGCTGGAGAAAAACGGCAAGCGTTTACCCGAGAAGGATGATGCCTTTACGATTACGACGCAGGTGCAGCAACGGGGCGAGTGGATATTGCATCCTCTCCACAATAGCCTAATTGCACAGCAGGACGGCGGAAAGCTGAGGAGTATTCCCGTCACATTGCTGTTCAACGACCCGGACCTGAACTTGAGAGCAGAGTACAGCCTGTTCGACAGGACTACGGGCAGGCCGGTGTGTGTCGGTAATGGTGAGGTGGCCAGGCGCAGCACACGGGACGGGTTCAAGAGCATTCCCTGCCCCGGCCCGCAAGGTTGTGCCCTGGGCTCTGAATTGGGCTGCAAGCCCTATGGCAGACTCAACGTGCAGATAGAAGGTCAAGAGGATGATCTGGGCAGCTTTATGTTCCGGACGACAGGTTATAACAGCATCCGGACGCTGGCGGCACGGCTGCAGTATTTGAATGCCGTTAGTGGTGGGAGGGCCCGGTTTCTGCCTCTGTCCTTGAAGCTGAGAGCCAAGAGCACGGCGCAGTCCCATCGGACCCCTGTGTATTATGTGGACATGGTATTCAGGGATGGGGTAGAGTCAAAGAAAATGCTTATGGATGCCAAGGAGCTAGCTGGGCAGTCTGGGGAGTACGTCGAGGCCCTGGAGGCAGCTGCTAGAGCTGGACTGGGTAATGGTGCGTTTGAAGAGACCGAGGACGAGGGTGCAGAGGTAGTGGAAGAGTTCTTTCCTGCGGGTGAGGATACTCATGTTGCTGAGAGTGTTTCTGGGTTGACGGCAATGCAAACGAGACGAGTGGGCTGACTTGGGTGCCCCTGGGAGATGGGTTCTCTTGGGGGCTTAGCTTATACCGAACGGTGTTATTTCTATGGCATAGGACGAGTCGAAGTTATCGCTATGGGCGAGTCAGAAGCTACAGAAAATACCAAGAAATATATATAAAAGGGTAATCAAAGTAAACTTATGCCAAAAATAAATAGATGCTGCCGCGCATCATTGATAAACAACACCAACAGATTAAAGAGATTCATAATAGTCGGCGCTACATCATTTTTTATATGTGCAGGCACAGCACAAGCTGTTGACGTGTATTATGTCACTGAGAATGGTGGGGGCTTCGGATTCGCCGGGAAATATTCGGACATATCGAAACTATATCCTCTCGCCGCAAAGTCGGTTGTCCTGCCAGAATTTAGAAGAGACCTGTTGAATCACGTTCAGCAGACAACCCCGTCAGGATATGATCTAAAGATAAACACGCTAAGTAATAATGCCGATAGTTATACCAAATCTATCGTGCTTGATATGGTCTTAGATGGTGAAACGGTTTCCATAGAGCAGTATGATGTAGATGGAACTCCAGTATATAAACTAGATATACTTTTGCATGCTGAGGCCATTTTCTTTGATTACGCAAAGAAAACAATCCTTACAACTGTGCCAATTAGTGAAGAATATATTGGGACGGTCGATCAATATCCAAGTATGTCTGATGAGCAAGAGGCAGTGAATCAGGCTTTGTTTGAAAATCATGGCAACAACTTGGTAGAACGTTTCGCAGCTTCCATATCCACAGCTGACCTGCCGAAGGGTATAGTCAAATTTGCTCAGGTTACTAAAGTAACCATAGCACCAAGAGCGCAAGTATCAATCAATAATCATCCAGAAATGGGATGGTCTAACAGACAGATGTCTAATAATGCGGTCGCCAACGAATTTAGCTCCGCCGTAGACTCCATTGCTGGAATACCACTAGAGCCATACGCAATAGATAGTGCAACAGGTCAAATGGCTGTGGCATTTAGCAACACCTCTTCCTATAACTTTACACTACTTTACACTTCCGACCCCAAGTTATCATATACATATCACTGTGGACGGATTCAAGAATGTTCCATACCAATCTAGTGCGGCAGGTTACTCGCAAATATACGGGGCATTCGTTCATATCAAGGTGGTTGACCCCCTTCTAAACGATGTCTACATGGATGCAGCATTTAAAAATGGGGTTATTAAAATAATCCCAGAAACTCAAGTAACCGTGGCTACAGGACCCGCCTATCAAGCTGCCTTGCGGGGCTTGTTTATTAAATTGGCTAAAGCACTCAACGGATCTAACGAAAAATGGGTTGCTTCAGCGTCTTCCACACCTGGCATCAAGAGAATGCTTTCCAACACCAATAACGCACTGGAGTCTTGCAAGCAATGAAAAGAGCAATATTACTTATAACGCTGTCATCCGTAACAGGTGTTGCGTATGCTAATGGTGGTATAAACGACATACAGGGCATGGGGTCCATTACCTACGCTGGAAGACATGTTACGGCCCAGGATAAGCAACATGCCTTTCAAAAGGCAGAACAAAATGCAGTAATCCGTTATTATGCTGAAAAGGGCGACTCATCCACCGCCAACTTTTCCAGCGTACAACAATCTGTCATGAATAATCTTCCTAATTATGTTCTAGGTACATCAGTGATCTCCCAGGTGGAACACAAAAGTTTACACATGTACCAGATATCCCTCCAGGTGCAACTTAATACTTCTCTGCTGGATAATGCTTTAAGGTCGGCATCTTCTGTGGGTCAATCCCCAGGATACAAGAAGACCCAGATTGGATTCTTTTTTGTGGCAAGGCAAATAGCGTCAGCGAAAGATTTTAGTGCGCGCAGATATCAAAGAACCGATACAGGATTTCAGCAGAATCTGGGGCTGGCGAAAACCAACGTCGGTGAGGAGTCTCAAAATATAAATGGTGGCTCTATAGGGGTTGGGTCAAACGATCGGAGAACAGAGGATTTCTCTGATCACACGTCTCAAACGGTAGTATCTGGTGGAAGTCAGTTACGGCAGAGCACCAAATACAAGTACAAGCTTATCACCGCCCAATCTATTAAGAGCATTTTCACTGGAGATTTTGCGCAGGCAGGATTCTCTCTTGTTTCAGCATCTCAAGTTGCATCAAGATCTGATGGTCTAATAAATATAAATGAAATAAAAAATGAGTATAAGATTGGAAGAGATATCAAGCCGAAAACACGCGATGATATGATAAAGGGCATGCAACTAGTGCAAATACCTTATTTGGCCATAGGTAGCATGAGAGTTGGGCTTCCAATCACGGACCCTAATACAGGGTTGAAGGAAATAACAGTTACAGTAGATGCAACGATGTATAATGTCGAGTCGCGTTTTGCAACTGTTATTGCTGCTGTTGGACCAGAACAGTTTTCTGGCCTAGGACCCACTCAGGGTATCGCACTGACGAATGCGATTAAGAATGCGGCCAACAAAACTGCATTAGATATGGTGTCTCGTCTGAATGAACAATCTGTTAATTAACAACCTACCTACTAGGAGCTACTGAATATGAAAAAAACAACTTTTGTCTTAGCCGCCATCCTTGCTGCTCTCCCTATTTCAGCCTCAGCTGGGTTGTTTGGCTCAGTGGCTAACGCTGTTACCGGAGGCGGATCGGCGCAGTCCTCTGGCGATCCGGTTGCGGCCAGCAATCAGCTTGTTGGTCAGTATGTTGCCGGAAATATTTCTGTTCTTACCGCCCAGAAAGATATGGCTCAGGCATTACACCTCAAGGGTCAGGTGGCTACGATCAAGGCCACTTTGACATCCCTGAAAACAGGTGCAGCAGGCAAAGTCGGTAAATCAGGGCTTGAGCATGCAGGTACAATCATTGGTGGAAGTTCCAAAGCTATCGCTGAAGCACAAGCCAAGAAGCCGATATTGTCTGCTGAAGACAAGATTGATTATGCAAAAGGTCTAGGCAGCCTTGGTGGTGGCATTCTCCATTATGTCGGCATGAAGAACGCCGCCAGTTCCTTCTCTTCTTCTGTGTCATCGTTGTCGCCAATGACTGCGGCACAAGACGCATCAGCACTCTCTTCGGGGCTTTATGTAGTAAAGTCTTTACCATCCAGCATTAGCAACCTTGGCAGCTCATTAAATGAAGCTGTCTCTTTTGCAAAAAGCAATAAAATCGCTGTACCAGCCAGTGCTACAAACGCATTGGGGTCATTATAAATAAACCATAGTCGCAGGAGCGAATATAGTTTTTGCTCTCGGGGAGGGGTTGATATTCCCCTTCCCCATATTTTTAATCGGGGGGAAAATGATACAAAACCGGATGGCATATAGTTTGCCAATCGCTTTACTGCTTTTAACCAGCTGTGCAAAACATGAAAACCATAATGCCTCGACTTCTGCCGCTTCGAGTAGCACCCCGTCATCACCTTATGCCGCACCCGTTCCGAACGCAGGCCATATTACTACTGTCAAAGTTACAGCTACAGGTACAGGCCTTACACGCAACGATGCCATCAATGATGCGGTTAAAAATGCAATACTGCAAGAGTATGGCGAGAAAGTTAACTTTGATTCCATAAAGTATAAAGCCGCAATCCATATTGCTGATAACATGAAAACCAGGAATATTGAAGCCGAGGTCTCCGGTTCTGCTGTTAAAAATGAAACAAATGGATTGTTAAATTCGCTGAAAATTGTAAAAATAAAGAAGCCAGAGCTGTTTGGTTTTCTAGGCAAAAGCTATACGGCCACAATAGAGGCTTCATTCCCTAAGTTTCAGAGTCAAAAATCTCCTAATCTGCTGAAGATCGTTATTGGAACCATTAAAACGCCAAATTCGACCTTTACAGTTGGTGGTCAATCTGTCCCGTCCACCAAGGTTACTAATGATATACGCCAGCAACTAGTTACCGCACTTAGTCAGACCGGTCGTTTTGTTGTTTTGGATCGTGGTGACAATGCGGAAATAGATAGTGAGCTTTCACTCATCACTAACGGTCAAACGCCAAGCGCCGACTATGCGAAGCTTGGTCAGGAAACAAGTGCAGATGTGATTTGGTCTGGAACCATCAACAATCTAGGATATTATAGGCATGCACAAAACCTATCTATATCTAGTAGACAGCTCGTTAGTTATTCTGGTGGATGGTCTTTGTCTGAAAAACTGGTTGATGTTACCAATCGCCAGATTATGACTGCCGATACTATTCAGGGTGCCATTCCATCAATATCTCCTACTACACTCGGCACAAACTTTAGTGCCTCGTCTACATTGCAGAATATGGAAAATAGTATAGTCCACAAAATCATTGCCTCTATTCTCATGCGAGAATATCCTATTACAATTCTCCAAAAAAATGGGGACCAAGTAGTATTAAGTCAGGGTGGAGAGTCAGTCGAAAAGGGAGCCTTATATCGTGTCGTAGCTATGGGCCAAGAGATGAAAGATCCTCAAACTGGACAAGACCTCGGGCGGACTCAAACGCCTTTCGGAAAGGTTGTGATAGATCGGGTCACTCCAACATTATCTTACGGTCATCTTGTAAATGTAGATTCTGGTAATTCTAGCGTTGCACCCGGTGAGTTGCAAATCGGTAGGATGTTAAGTTCCTCCTACCATGCGCAAAGCCAATCCGTTCCGAGCCAAGTGTCTACCGTAGCTACGCCTTCTTACCACCCCAACATTCAGCAACCAAGTGTGGATGCCAAGCCTGAGACAAAGAAACACAATAGTAATTGGTAGCAACATTTTGAGGGCCATAAAGCATTTATGGCCCTCGTATATTCCTGTGGTAAAACTCACCGCCACATAGCCGAAAGAGACCCCCGTGGCGTCTCTGGAGGCGAATTTGTGGATCAGGGAGCAAAGGAGCCAGTTCTCGGCGCTGTTCAACTGGTCAATGAGATCTGCCCCACTTTTGGTGCGGATGATCTTTTCGTCCACCCCCAGGAACACCTTTTCAATCTGTTCGTCCAGTTCGGTGCGGTCGGTGCGGTCGGTGATAATGAGTACCCGTGCGTCGGTAATATTTTCCCGAATCCACTTGGCCAGCCAGACCATGGTGAGGCTTTTGCCGCTGCCCTGGGTGTGCCAGACAATGCCGCCCATGTGTCGGCGAATCTGTTCCTAGGAAGCCTTTACCCCGAAATACTGATTGTGGCGGGGGGTCTTTTTGATTCCGGCATCAAAGACGATGAAGTCGTGAACGAGCTCCAGGAAGCGGGCCTTGCTGCAGAGCTGGGTCAGGTGCCGGTCCAGGAGGTTTTCTATGGGGCTGGGTTCTTTCCAGCTGCGGTAATATTTTTCAGGGGTGCCGATGGTGCCGTAACGGACGCCTTCCGTGTCGTTACCGGCCAAAAGCAACTGCAGCGGGGCAAAGAAGCGTTCTATGAACTCCACCTTCTGGTTGTCCAGGTGCTGCCGAATGCCTTCCGTTATGGAGATCGTAGAGCGTTTGAGTTCAATGATGCCGAGGGCAATACCATTCACGTAAAGGACCAGATCCGGACGCTTATCGTGGGTGCCTTTGACGGTCACTTCTTCGGCCAGGCCAAAATGATTGTTTTCAGGGTGCTTCCAGTCGATGAGCCAGACCGTCTGGGTTTGCTCTCCGGTATCGGCTTTGACCTTGACGCCGTAACGGAGCAGGCCATGGACGGCCCGGTTGACGTTGTAGAGGGGCTGGGTGCTGTCTCCGGCTATGGTTTGCAGTTCGTGGAGGGCGCGGGAAATGAGGGCGGTGGTATAGCCTTGTTTTTGGAGGTAGCGGGTCAGGAGGGTTTCTTCAATGGGCCGGTTGTCGGGCCGGTCTTTCCAGTTGCCGAGGTATTGGTAGCCGAGGGTGTGCTGGAAGAGATGAATGATCCGGTCTTGGGCGTGTCTTTCTCGGGCACCGATGGGGGCTGGCATGGGTTAGCGTCCTTTGGCTTTGTGATAGGCGACAGAGCCTTCCCGCTTGCCTACCGCCAGGACCAACACTTGGACTTCCGTTTCCATCACTTGGTAGATCAAGCGATAGCCTATGCTGCGGAGTTTGATCTTGTAGCGATCCGGGTGGCCCTGCAGTTGAGCGGAAGGGACGCGTGGGTGCACTAAGCGTTCTGCCAGTTTCTTTTTGAATGGGGCACGGACGCTATGGTCCAAGGCCTGCCATTCTTTGAGGGCAGAGGGATGAAAAGTGAGCTCATAAGGCATCCAGCGACACCTTGATCGGGGTTTGGCCATCCTTCAGACGGCTTTCCGCCAAAGCGTTCAGCTCCAAATCTTCCAGATGTTCCAGGAGTGCAGCATAGGTAGCGGCTGGGACACAGTAAAAAGCCGGTTCGTTGCGGTTGAGAATGGCCACAGTAGCCCCTTCTCCTGCGGCCACGGTTCCCATAGGGTTCTTTTTGAGTTCGGAAACACTGGCAGCAACATCGGCAAGAATGACGTGGGTCATGGAAAGTCCCTCATAGTCTCTAAAAGACCGGTTAAGCGTACCATAATAAGTAGCCTAAAGGCCACGCGGCCATCAGGCCATACACCATTTAAATCACCTGGACCTGTCCGACTTCCCGTTATTGTTTTCTGCAAACCCCAGCGCCTGACTCATCAGCATGGCCAGGACAATGATCAGGGCCAAATCCTATGCGGTGGAATCCAGAGCAGATAGGCCAAGGCCACGGCTGCGCCAAATAGAGCGGAACCCATGGTCGAAAAGAAACTGCTGCGGGTAGTAACACGATCGTCCTTGTATACGGCCAACACCGTAACGGCGGCCCACAAGGCACCGACTACGGCTGCCCCGCCATGCAGCGGAGCCATCAGGTCAAACTCGTATCCCAGCAGGTAGGCCATGATCACCAGAATGGTAACGTAGACACTTCGGACGTACGCATCCCAGTGGTCTAGACGCTGTTCAGTCTCGTGGACTTTGCGACGTGCGGTTTCAGGCAACATGTGAACACGCTTCATGAATCAATATAGGCATAGAGGATATGCTCACCTCCCTCAACGGATATCTCGGTTCAGCCAATATATAGTCCAGTTCAAATACAACGCCACGAACAGCCATAGTCCATACGGAACCAGAAGCAGTGCCGCTATGGCTATGGAGTTGATCGCCGCAAAGACCCCTATGGCAGCCAGGACCAAGGCCAATAGTGTAATGGGAGAAATACCTGTTGCGTGCAAGGATTGATTGGCAAGACGGGCCCTACCGTTTTGCGCAAAAACCGGTTGGAGCACAGCATGGCAGAGAGAATTTGGATTTTCCGATCGACTGCTTTCTGCTTTGAGGAGTGCGAACTCTCGACTCATTACTGTCCTTTGCCCTGCGACTGCGAGCGACAGCAACGCAGCGGGAGCAGTCGTCCAGCGGACTGACCATCATGTTCTCGAAACTCGTCACCATGGCTGCAAACCTTAGCAGTCTTTTGAGAATGGTTTTCGAGAATTGCAACCCTTTGATTTGCTGTGAAACAATCACCGCCATCTGAAGACTCTCGAAAACGGTGGTTTGTGAGGAAAGACCGGATCAAATCCCACCCAGGTGGATTTTCATGATGGTTGAATAGGTATAATATACTAATACTAATGAATACCTCGGAGAGCTTGATCATGTCCACATCCGTCCCCCCTACCGTACCCATGGCGGTTAAGATAGATCTCGAAATGAAGGCGCGTATCCAGCGTCTGGGCGACGCCCGTCATCGTTCTATGCACTGGCTCATGAAAGAAGCGATCCGCCAGTTTGTGGAGAGGGAAGAGCAGCAGGAAGCGTTGCGGCAGGAAGGTATTCAGGCCTGGGAGGCCTATCAGGACACGGGGCTGCATGTCACGCAGGAAGAGGCCGATACCTGGATGGCGCGCTTGGAAGCCGGTGAAGACGTGGAGCCTCCCCATTGCCACGTCTGATCTGGTCCCCACCGGCGCTGCTGGATGTGCAGCGGCTGTACCGATTTCTGGCGGATCGGAACAAAGATGCTGCGCAACGTGCGGTCAAAACCATCCGGGCCGGAGTGAAAATACTAGCGGCACATCCAGAGGCGGGGCGTCCGGCGGAAAGCATGGAACCCGAATACCGGGAGTGGCTGATTGGTTTTGGTGGAAGCGGGTATGTGGCTCTGTATCGTTATGACGGGGAAACTGCATTGATCGTAGCTGTTCGGCACCAACGAGAGAGCACCCATCCAGAGATGTTAAGCGAACATTGAAACATGGACGGGTTGATGGACAGATTCAGGGCCGAAAAAGGCCCCGAAAGTGTCTAGAAACGAAGTGTTCAGAAAACCTTGGTTTTCAGGTGCGGCTTTGGTTTATTTATTTTATAAAATAAATATATCTTTTATGTGACGATCTTCAGCAGAGTACGGGCCATGTATTGACGCTGTCCAATATCCTTCTCTTTCAGAATCCAATCAACATAGAAGCGCCATTCAGACAAATCTACATCCTTAACAATTCCTATTGCCCTAACAGCAATAATTCCATCGCCTATCAGGCTCTTCTTTACAGCTATTCTATCGCCAGGTTTTACTTTCTTAAACCTTTTTCTTTGAGCGAGCACAGAGTTTCCCCCACCAAAAGAGCTTTCATAAATATCAATATTATCCCAACAATACCAGTACCATCTGTCCTCAAAGGTTGATAAGGAATCATCACTTCCACTGAACATTGCGCCAACAATCCCATATGCCGTCATTCTATCGGAACGGCCAATGGAGCATGCGCATCAATGATCAGTGGCGGATTTGCTTCGTATGGCGCGACAGCAACGCCTGGGACGTGGAGATCGTGGATTATCACTGATGGATGGAGGTATATCGTGAGCATTCGTGTGGAAGAGATCGAAAAGATGGATTTTTCCGATGTGGCGAATCTGCGCGCAGGTCGGTCTGCCTGTTGGCAGCCGCGCAGTGAACAGCGTATGCAAAGATTTTGCGAGGAAAACGCGGCATTGGCGTTGCTCCTCATTTGATGAATCATCACTACAGACTTAGGTTTCATCATTAAATCCGATCGACACGTGTGTGCCGTCGCAGAAAGGCTTGTTCTGAGAAGCACCGCAACGGCACAGGGTCATTCGGTTGCGCACTTCGTACTCGAAACCATCGGCCCCGATCAATTGCACTCCACCGCGCAACCACGCGGGTCCGGAACACGCCTTGGAGGGGTCTTCAATCAGTGCTATGGATGGCTCATATTCCGGCTCAATCGGTTTACCGGTGTTGTTGTCCCAGGCCACCAGTCGCCCCGATGGGCAGTCACAGGTCTGGTTGACGAAATGCCTGCTTTTCAGCGGGTCATCTGTTTCATAGACCAGACCCCATACCTGTCCGTGTGGATCACAGAAGCGCGCAAAAGCGCACAAACTCTCAACATCCGTCAATGACAGATTCTGGCCTCGTAAAGTCTTGGCCTGATCAATATAAGATTGGCGATTCGCAGCTTCAGTACCATCAAAGTCGGTTTTTAAATGTGAGCCATCGCAAAATGGCTTGTTCCTGCTGTGGCCACAACGGCACAATGCATACTGTTCCTGGGAAGGGTATTTCTGTCCCTGCTCCCACTTTATTGATTCTCCGGATGCGTTTACGCCGATGATCTCCTTGCTTAGCGGAACATCTCCAGAAACAATATATGGGCCATTCTTTGAAATTTGAACTTTCGCACCCATGACTTTATTTTGGCTCATCTGTACGCCTCCAATTGCTTTGTTGAGGTGAACAATCCTTTGGTGAGCAATGACGCCGGTCGTGCTTAGGCTATATCAAAGATCAGGGCCTCTGCTTCAGGCGCACCTGTCAATAAGATTGACGATTCATCAGTGATGCGCGCACCATCGCCGGCATGGAGGAGGTGACTGTTGACTTCAGCAGCGCCCGAAGCTAACTGCACGTAAGCCCGTCGACCGGGCGCCAACGTGTGAGTCACGCTGCTGCTTTTTTCCAGCACACTCGAGTAGATGCGGATATCCTGATGTACGGTGACTGAACCGTCGTGTCCGTCTGGAGACACCAGAAGACACAGCCGGTTGCGTTTATCATTGATGGGAAAATACTTCTGCTCATAGCTTGGAGCTAATCCGATAGTCTTGGGCAGGATCCAAATCTGGAGAAAATGTACCAGCTCGCTTTGTGACGCGTTGTACTCGCTATGGGTAACACCGGTTCCTGCGCTCATTCGCTGCACATCGCCAGGACTGATGATCGAACCGTTCCCCATGCTATCGCTGTGTTTCAGCGCGCCCTCCAGCACGTAACTGACGATTTCCATGTCGCGGTGCCCGTGCGTACCGAAACCTTGACCTGGCTGCACGCGATCTTCGTTAATGACACGCAGGCTGCCGAACTGCACATGATTTGGATCATGGTACTCGGCAAACGAGAACGTGTGGTAGCTATCGAGCCAACCGTGGTTGGCATGCCCGCGCTCTTCACTCTTGCGGATTTTGATCATCGGTTTCCCCCGTAAGGCCAAGACAGCAGCCAGAAAGTGAGCAACAGATCGCGCTCCAGTTCGTGCTTCTTCCGCAGCAAGGATCGTCGGAAGCTCTTATCAGAGTTTAGTCTACGGTGGGCCAGCAGCTTGAACTCATGGTGGTGAGTATGCATAGCCAGGCATCATTAAGCTAGCCGCCCGTCGGTTTTAGTTTCGGACCGCCGTCCATAGCCATTCAGTTCTGATATGAGAGCCATTGCAAAACCTCATTGGCGCGTATTCTCAGATAGCACTTTTGCGATGACCGGGCAATTTCTTCAAAGGCACAACCTCGGCAGTTTTCTTGAGTCCAGCAGCCACCAGAATGTAGCTTCTGCTCATCAGGGTGCAGGCGGCGATCCCGGCTTTCTTCACGGTGCATCTTCAGGCCAGCAGCAGGGTTACTCAGGTTCGGTATGCCCAGCGTCCTTTCTTGTGCATTACGTAGCGCTGTTCCCCACTGGCTCCCCATTCGGCTGCCATTTAGTGGGCTTTAATCACCTAGACCTGTCCGACTCCCCGTTATTGTTTATGGTGTTCTGCCTCTGCGCTCTTTTCTGGCTTTTCATCCAATCCGGGCAAATGTTCACCAAAATAACCACCGAGCAGACCGACCACCGCACCTATGAGCACCTCGGCCGTCCGCATAGCCGCGTTCACCCAGGGGGTTGAATTGTTTAAGTGGGAAAAGATGACGATGATCAGAAGTGTCGAGACCACTTGTCGCCCCCGATCTGCAAACCCCAGCAACTGACTTATCAGCATGGCTGGGACAATGACCAGGGCCAAATCCCACATATGCGGTGGAATCCAGAGCAGATAAGCCAAGGCCACGGCTGCGCCAAATAGAGCGGAACCCATGGTCGAAAAGAAGCTGCTGCGGGTAGTAACACGGTCGTCTTTGTATACGGCTAATACCGTAACGGCGGCCCACAAGGCACCGACTACGGCTGCTCCTCCATGCAGCGGAGCCATCAGGTCAAACTCGTATCCCAGCAGATAGGCCATGATCACCAGGATGGTAATGTAGATACTTCGGACATACGCATCCCAGTGGCCTAGACGCTGTTCAGTCTCGTGGACTTTGCGGCGTGCGGTTTCAGGCAACATGTTCATACGCTCCGACATGGCGGTGAGGTAAGCGCATTTTCAGTTCCCGGCAGACTTCCGGATATCGTCTGGACCTATCGGAGCGATAGAGTCACCCTTTAAGGTATAAGCCTTCCCGAACCCGGCGATATAACGCCCGGATAAAGGATCAAAAGCAAACAGGCGAAAGTCCGGTAACTGGAATAAGAGTTCCATGATGCCGCCGAACTTGGCCTTGAACTGTTCGTAGAGTATGTGACAAATTTCGGTCTCCCTGAAGATTTCATGGACATCGCAGGTATAGCTCACGCGCTTTCTGGCAAGCACCTGAGGGGCACCCTGTTCATCCGCGATGAACAGGATCCCCGTGGGCTTTTTAGCAGCCAGATGGGCCGTATGCGAGGAAAGTCCACTCACGGCAGTATAAAACTGACGAGTTGCCATATCATGAATAAATGGTGCTATAGATGCCTCTGGGAGACCTGCTGAATCCAGTGTTGCCAGAGTCATGGTTTGTGTATGGGCGATCAGATTGTTTATTTCAGTGGCAACGACTTCTGTGCTTTCCATCATGGTCACGCCTCACTCAACGGATTCTTCGGTTAAGCCAAAGAGTATGGTCCACACCACCGGAAAGACCCAAGGCGGGGGTGTAGAGCTGGCTTTTGCCCCGGCCCAGTTTATCAGCATCGTTGAAGTCGGTCACATTGATCACGCCGGTCAGGTCGTTGGGTTCGGCTGGGCGATGTCGCCCTTGGCTTTGCCTCTATCAGTAATATGCATTATACCCCGCTCGGTTGGATCCACGAGACTGGCCTGAGCAATGTAGGTTTTTGCCCACCCCACACGGGAGTCGGGGAGTTCTGGCAAAGCTTCAGTTCCTTTAATGCAAATATGGATGCTTCCTATTGTGGATATCTTGACCGTCCAAATAACCAGCGGAAATATCCTGGAACCACTCGTAATTCCTCAAAAAACAGATAGAATGCGGGCGTGATGTAAAGGGTCAGGAACTGTGAAAATATCAGGCCGCCCACTACCGCAATACCTAGAGGTACCCGGCTGCCAGCACCGGCACCAAAACCGATGGCAATGGGTAATACACCGAGGATTGCTGCAAAAGTGGTCATCATAATCGGGCGATAACGAATGGAGCAGGCATCGACAATGGCATCGAAGGCATCTGCGCCTTCGCGACGGCGGCTGACGGCAAAATCGACGAGAATGATCCCGTTTTTCTTGACCAGTCCCAGCAGCATGATGATCCCGATAAAGCTATACAGGTCGAGGGGTTCGTTAAAAATGACCAGCGACAGCAAAGCGCCGAAGGCGGCAAGGGGCAATGCCGTCAGAATGGTCAGGGGATGCAGAAAATGCTCATAGAGAATGGCTAATACCACATAAATCAGCAAGACGGTCGCCAGCAACAGGAAGGGCAAAGATTTGAAAGCCGACTGGAATTGCGCGGCATTTCCTCCCAGATGACCGACAATCCCCGCAGGAAGTACTTCTGTGGCTGATTTTTGCAGGGCAGATATGGCGGTACCCAGGCTGACCCCCGGCCTCAGATTGAAGGAGATGGTGGTCGAAGGCTGACCATCATGTTGCATCAGGTTTAGGGGGGCGGCATCGTAATGAAACTCGGCCACCGCCGAGAGCGGTACCAAAGCACCTCCGGCACCGGGGACGCTCAGGGTGGATAGGGCATTGATGTTTTTCTGATAGCGCGGTTCAAGTTCAATGATCACTTCATACTGATTATTGGCGCCGTAAATAGTCCCCACCTCATGACCGCCGAATGCCAGACCCAGGGTGTTTTCGATCGCCGCAGGAGTGACACCCAACGCGGTTGCTCTTGGGCGGTTGATACGGATGGCTACCTGAGGATTGTTATTCTGCAGACTGTTACTGACAGAACGGAGTTGCGGCAAGCGACGGAGGGCTTCCGTCATCTTGAGGGTCGCGGCATTTAGATTCGTCCAGTTGCCACCCATGAGTTCATAGTCATAGCTGCCATTGCCGCTGGCAGTACCGGAGTGCGCACTTTGAGGTCCTTGAAATACGATTTGGACATTGTGAAAACGGCGCGTTGTGTGATCGAGTGCGGTGATGATTTCCCCGGTTTGTGGGGCATAGCCGTTGCGAATGTGGATGAACATATGCCCGGAACTGGGGCTGCCGAAGCCTCCTGGACCCTGTCCTGCCGAAGAGACTACCGACTGAATGCGCGGATCGGCTTTGACCACCTTGGCGATCTCCGCTTGTTCGCCGCTAATCTCGGCAAAAGTCATTCCGGTCGGATACTCGATGTTGGCATTGATCGTTCCTGAATTCTGGTTGGGCAAAAAAGCTTTCGGTACGATCATCAGCAGCCAGACACTCCCCGCGAGAGATAATCCGGTCAGCGCCAGCATCCAGTATTTGTGCTGCAGCGCTACCTTCAGGGTGCGGATATAAAAACCCCGACTTCCCTTGAAAAAGCGCTGGAATATTCCGTTTTCCGGAAGGTGTCCTTGATCCTGGAGGTCATGCTGTGCATTGAGGTGGCTGGGTTTGAGATAACGGCTGCAGAGCATGGGGGTCACCGTCAGGGCGACGATGCCAGAAATCAGAATGACCACGGCGATACAGACCCCGAAGTCGGAAAACAAGTGCCCGATGAAACCGCCCAGAAAAATCAGAGGCAGAAAGATGATGGACAGAGACAAGGTCATCGATAGCACGGTGAAGCTGATTTCCTTGCTGCCATTCAAGGCGGCGGCTCGGCCCACTTCGCCTCGATCAATATGCCGGTTGATGTTTTCGAGCATCACGACCGCGTCGTCGACCACGAATCCGACGGAAAGTGTCAATGCCAGAAGGGTTAGGGTGTTGATGCTGAAGCCGAGGAGCATCATCACCAGAAAGGTGCCTAGCAGAGACAGTGGGATGGCTGCCGCGCCGATGAGGGTGGCGGACGGTCGCCGCAAAAATATCCACATGACACCCGCTACCAGAATGCTGGCCAGAATCAGGGTCATCAGGACTTCATGCACAGCGGCACGTATGTAGTCGGCCAGATCGAAAACCTGGGTCAGATGCACGCCTCCCGGCATGGCGGCCTGAAGTTGCGGAAGCAGGGCACGAATTTTATCGGAGATGGCCACGGTATTGCTGCCGGGCTGTCGGACCACGGCCAGGACAATTCCCGGGGTACGATTGATCCAGGTTTCCTGCTCGTTGTATTGCGTACTGTTAATGGCCTTGCCGACGGCACTGAGGGGCACCGCCTGTCCACCTTCATAAGCCAGAACCAGGTGATTAAAGGCGTTTGCTGTGTGAAGCTGACCATGGACCTGGGTTGCGAAATCCTGCCCGCCCCCGGTCAGCGTACCGCCCGGCAGGTTCACATTGGCGTTGCCGAGGGCGCTTTGTACTGCCTGCAGGCTGAGTCCCCGGGCGGAGAGGGCAAAGGGATTCACATAGATGCGCACGGCATAGGTCTGGGCGCCGTAGACCTGGACATCCGATACCCCGGCAATGCCCGACAAGGCAGTACTCACCTTGGTTTGCGCATATTTGTCCAGCTCGTACAGCGGCATGTTGGGAGCCGACATACCGATATAAAACACCGGTTGGGCGGAGGGGTTCATCTGCCGTACCGAGGGCGGTTCCGGCATGCCCGGGGGCAGAAAATGCTGAGCCTGGGCGACGGCATTGGAGACTTGCTGGGTAGCACCTAGAGGAGATTTGTTGAGATTGAACTGCAAGGTGATCTGGGTAACGCCATCCTGACTGACGGCGCTCATGGAGTTGAGGCCGGGGATGCTGGAAAACTGTCTTTCCAGAGGTGTCGCCACTGCGCTCGACATGGTCTTGGGGCTGGCTCCGGGGAGCTGTGCGGTGACCATGACCATGGGAAAACTGACGTTGGGTAACAGGGCGGTGGGTAACTGCAAATAGGCGAATAAGCCAAGCAGGGCCACAGCCGCTGCCAACACGGTGGTGGCAACAGGACGGCGGATGAACGGTTCGGACAAATTCATGGTTGAAGGACTCGAACCGACGAGCCGGGATGCAGGCGGGTCGGAGCGCCTACGATGACCGCCTTCCCGGACAGACGGGGTGCCGCAATGGCTACCTGGTTTCCGTCTTGCCCGAGGAACTTGATGGGGTTCATGACCGCCTTGCCATCGTTGATAGTGTAAACAAAGGATCCGGAAACCCCTTGCTGTAGGGCATTTGCAGGAATGATCAGTGCGTTGCGCAGTTGTCTGACCGTGAAATCCACCTGTACATATTCACCGGGCCAGAGCAGAGACTGCTGGTTGGGTATGCTGGCCCGCGCAGTGACCGTGGCGGAGCTGGTATTGACGGTATTGTCAATGACGGTAACTTTGCCCTGGCCAATCAGGTGCTGGTGATTTTCGTCCCAGATGAGCACTTTGCCGGTCTGGTGAGCGACGGCCGTATGCAGGTCATCGAGGTACGTTTCGGGCAGGCTGAACTGGACATTCATGGGTTGAATCTGGTTGATGGTGACCAGTTGGGTGCTGTTCGCCGTGACTAGATTGCCAGACTTGAGATTCAGGATGCCGACCGTGCCACTGATCGGGGCGGTGATCCGGGTTTCCGCCAGGGTGATCCGTGCACTCTGCAAAGCTGCCCGATCTGCGGCAACGGTTGCGGCCGCTGTGTCAGCTTGTGCCTGGGCTTGCTGGACCGTCTGGCGGGTGACGTAGTCTTTGCTGAGTAGGGGGGCATAGGCCTTTACCTGGGCATCGTCATACTGTTCCTGCGCTATCTCGCCATGTAAGTTGGCGCGATCCTGGGCGACCTGCGCGGCGGGCGTGGCGGGATCAATCTGGAACAGCAACTGGCCTTTCTGCACAGTTTGTCCCGAGTGGAGAGCGACTTGCTGCAGAATCCCGCTGACCTGCGGAGTAACCGTGACACTATGCGAAGCGACCGCCTGCCCGAGTGTGTTGACTACGATAGGCATGCCGCCCGTATGCACGAGAGCCGTTTCGACAGGGAGTGGCTGGTGCTTGCGTACATGGTCATGTTTTGCACAACCGTTCAGAACTAGGAGTGCCGTTGCCAGAAGTAGGGTGATCCTGCCAGAAATTCGTCGGGTCATGGAGTCGTCTCCGTAGCATTTGCTGCTTTTGGCAGCCCGATCATCCCCAGGGCGTTGGCAAGATTGGCCAGTTGCACATAGGCGGTGGTGATGTCCTGAATACGCGTTTGTTCGGCAGTGGTGAGGGTGGCCTGGGCGGTGAGCAGATTGAGCATGGTGGAGAGTCCTACCTGGTATTGCGCACGAATAGCCGCGAGAGAAGCTTGGGCACTACGGACCGCTAGTTGTGCAGCGGAAGCTGCCGAGCGGGCCCCCATGACCGTCTGATAATCCTGATATACGGTTAAGGCAATGCTTTGGGTCTCCTGGTTTAATGAAGCCCGTGCGCTGCGTTCCTCCCGACGAGCCTGCTGGATCTGGTAGCTGTCATGAAAGCCGGTAAAGAGGGGCACTTTCAGAGAGAATCCGATAGCCCAGTTTTGCGAAGGTTGCAGTCCATTCTGAAAGCGTTTTCCAGCGGATGCGGAGGCGCTCAGGGTCGGCAGCCCCTGTGCCTGGTCCTCCCGTAGGGTCGCACGGCTGGCAAGAATTTGCGCGGCTGCCGCCTGCACGTTGGGATTATTCTGGGTCGCACGAAAAACCAGAGATTGCACAGAAGGCGTGATACTGGGTGGTAGTCGATGGGTATTCAGGGGAACCAGGGGAATGGGGTTGGCGGGTGGCAGCCCGCAACTCTCCGCCAAAGCGGCCTGGTCCGAGAGGACGGTGGCTTTCGCCGAAATCCATTGTGCTTGAGCCTGGGCCAGCGCAGACTGTGCCTGCAGTACATCGGCGATGGTCGCCATGCCGGAATGCCGTTTGAGACTGGCGGCGTCTAGATTGGCGCGATCTTCTACAACCGTTTTTAGGTAAGCCCCGACCAGCGCCTGCTCCCCAATCAGTTGATAGTAGTTCTGGGTCACGCTCAGGGCCACCTTGGTCAGTGCGGCGTTGTTGTCAAAGCCGGAGATGTAGAGCTGGGCGAGAGCGGCATCCCTTTGCGCAGCACGCAAGCCAAAGTCCAGCAGCACATAACTCAAGCTAAGTGTGGCAGAATGGCTGTTGATGATGGGGATGCTGAAACCTGCGGTGGTGTTGCCTTGCGAACGGGCAGCATTATCGGTGAGAGACATGCTGGGCAGGTAAGCCGATTCTGCAACTCCCAGCCCCGCTGCAGAGGCTTGCAGATTTTCGAAAGCAACCCGTGTTTGCGGGTTATGGGCGAGGGCATAGGTGGTCAGCGCGGTCAAGCTTTGTGGTTTCGTAACGGTTTGTTCTTCAGGCAGCTTGCTCTGTGGGAGTTCGAGCCCGTGGACTTGCCATCTTACTCCCAGCGGTTGTTTTGCCCATCCTCGAGTATCGAAGGGATCATGGACCAGTATGTCGAGCGGGGCCGCATGCGCACCAGGAATGAAAAGCAGCGCTAATAAGGGTAACCGTAGGCTCAAATAAATCCGTAAGAAAAGGTGCGCCAGATTTATTTTGCGCACTGTCAGAAAGACGCCATTTTTTAAAAAATAACCGGTAGTGGCCTGAACGCTGGCCCATGCACCTACACTCAAAATCCCCATGGCTACGGAAAGCAAACGGTGACACGGCATTACGACTCCTGATCTGGTTGTTACCGGCGGCTAATCTATTTCAAATTATGAATTTGGCATAGTTATATGACAGTATGACGACGGTTTGATGACGAATTTCTGACAAATTCAAAAAATGTCTGCAATCGTCTCACCTTTTGGCCGTTCCTGAAAGACGTTCCTTCGGTTCAGCAAGCCGTGTGCCAAGTCGACCGTATAGTGACGAATATCTACAGAAACCAATTAAATCGAGAAGTAATTCATTGCGGGGCTGACTCCAGATCGGCCTGACAGGCAATGCTGCCCGAAAAATGGGCCCCATAATGATGCAACGCACGATGTTGATGCGGTGCGGCGGACCAGAATCAGGTGACTCCGGAATAAAAGCCGAGATTCGCGAGGATGCTTCCGCTGACCACAACAGCTATTGATGCTCCTGTGTGAATCATTTCGAGTAGAAAAAGGCGGACAGGATGCCTGCCTCTCGCTTACGTTGTCCAGAGGGTCGTAAGAAATTGGTATACATCAGCCGTCGTGACGACATGCCCCTACATAATGTCCGGTTACCGTGTCGTTGATCGGAAAGTGATAGCCATCCGCATTCACCTGTCCGGTAACAGTGGACCGGAACCTACGCCCCACACCGGTGACCGTCAGATGAACCGTCATGTGTATATGCGCAGCACCGCCTTGTGGTTGCCTTGAGAGGCAATTCTCCTGAAAAACCGTCCGCCCGTTGCCTTCGATAACCGGCACCCCCGTAGTCATACAGGTCGATCCCTGTTTTGACATCATCCAGGAGGTAAAGGCTTGACCGTGATTACATACGGTAGAGGTGTCCTTGATGCCACTTCCGTTGGCAACGCTCGTATCTTTCCATTCACCGCGCTTCATGTGCGGCAGTCCTTGCGCAAACGCCCTTGTTGAAAATGCCGCCACACATGCCATCAGCACTATTTGACGAATACGCATATTTTCTCCGACACTGCGCCATAAAAAAACACGAATAGGACACCATTTTTCCGTAGGACGGGAAGGTTTGTCCAGCACCCACAAAATTTTGGAGGATATCCATGCACATTAAGTTCAAAGCTCCCTCTGGACGACCAACGAATAGATATTCGATAGATGCTAATCGCCAGCTAGAAGGCAACAAACTGTTTCCACAGCATGTACAGCCCAACAGCAATGACGACCGTCGCAAAGACATAGCGCATAATAGTTTTCTTCTGACCTAGCCGGTTAGCAAGCATGACACCCAGCCATCCGCCTACCACGCCTCCTATTATGTATTCAGCAGCAATCCGCCAATCAACTAACCCAGACCACGCGTAACTTGCCGCCGTGGTTGCTCCCAATGCCGAGACGGCAACCAGCGAGGATCCAATCGCGTTGATGATAGGGAGGCGGGCAGAGCGCATGAGCGCGGGAACGATCAGAAATCCGCCCCCGATGCCGAAGAATCCTGAAAGGATCCCAACACCACTACCGTAAGCATATACGCGCTTTTGGTTCTTTGCCGGGACTGGACATGATGGATGCGTTTCAGTGCGGTACATGCGCGCTCCCACATATAACATAAGCAGGGCAAAGAGAAACAACAGATGTTTCCCACTTACTGCCTTGCCCAACTCCGAGCCAACAAGTGCCCCTGCTATCCCGGCACCGGCAAAGCGCAACGCAGTTCCCCAGCGGACATTACCCGCACGATGATGATGGAATAGGCTGTACAGTGCGGTTAATGAAACAGCGAGAGCCGTTGTTCCAATTGCTATGTGCGGCTCCGAGAGACCGACGAAATATACGAGAAGTGGCACGGCCAGTACTGAACCCCCACCTCCAATCAACCCCAGTGAAAAACCAACAATCACACCTGAGATGACGCTAGAAATGGTTTGAAACGTTGTAATGCTTATAGGAATCATCTGGTTGCACCTGATCTTTTCATCTATAGAGCCTATTATGCCATAAATGGCTGTCAGCTAGCTTCGATGAGCACATTAATGCCATCGCCAGGTAGAACGATCCGGGCGATAGCCGCTTTAAGCTTCTCGCTTTTGCCATCGGGCCAGTCCGCAACAAGCATTACCATAGCAAACCGCCCATGGCTATAGTTCCGCATCAGTGGGGGTGGAGGAGCCAACCCGCGATGGGTCCTAGGTATCAGGATGGCATTTGCTTGACGCTCCCCCGGTGAGGTTCTAGCATCGCTACCATGCAAATTCTGGTAAATGGTGTGGCGCGTGAGGTGCCGGAGCAGATGACGCTGCTGGCGCTGCTGGCGGATTTGGGCTGGGCGGATCGTCGTGTGGCCGTTGAATGCAATGGTGAAATTGTACCGCGCAGCACGCATGCCACAGTGGTGATGATGGCTGGTGACCGCCTGGAGATCATCCAGGCGGTGGGCGGCGGATAAGCGCCTTGCGCTAACCCCTTTTATGAGGCGAAGATAAAATACGATGCGTAAAGATCCTTTGGTGATTGCGGGGCGGGAGTACCAGTCCCGCCTGCTGGTAGGTACAGGAAAATATAAGGATTTTTCCGAGACGCGGGCGGCCGTCGATGCGGCCGGTGCGGAGATTGTTACGGTGGCACTGCGCCGGGTGAATCTGGGGCAAAATAAAGACGAGGCCAATCTGCTGGAGTTCTTGCCGGCGGACCGCTTTACCATCCTGCCGAACACGGCGGGGTGCTATACGGCGGAGGACGCGGTGCGCACCTGCCGTCTGGCGCGGGAGCTGGGTGACTGGAAACTGGTCAAGCTGGAAGTCATCGGTGACCCTCAGACCCTTTACCCGGATATGCGGCAGACCTACGAGGCCGCCAAAACCCTCATCGCCGAGGGTTTTGAGGTGATGGTGTACAGCGTGGATGATCCTGTGGCGTGCAAGGTCTTTGCGGAGATGGGCTGTGTGGCGGTGATGCCGTTGGCGGCGCCCATCGGTTCCGGTCTCGGTATTCGCAATCCATACAATCTGCGCATCATTCTGGAGCAGGCGACAGTACCGATTCTGGTGGATGCCGGTGTGGGCACAGCGTCCGATGTGGCGGTGGCGCTGGAGCTGGGTTGCGATGGGGTGTTGTTGAATACCGCCATTGCCGCCGCCAAAGATCCCATTCTCATGGCCGAGGCGATGCGCTTAGGGGTAGATGCGGGGCGCAAGGCTTTTCTGGCGGGACGCATGCCGCGCAAGCTATATGCCAGCGCCAGCAGTCCTGTGGATGGCCTTTTTTTTGAGTAGCAACGACGTCTTGGAATACGCGCGTACGGCACCTCTTGATGAGGAGTTTGTCGAGAGAGTGGAACGTCTGGTCATGGGTGCCGTGCCCGGCGGTGTGCTGCCCGACTATGCGGAAGACTGGGACGAGGCGGAGCGCCTGATTGCCAGGCTGGGCGATCAGGGGGTGGGCGTGCGCCTGGAGTATATGGTGGATGAAAACGGCCAGCGCTGGCACGTCTATATGGATTGGCAGGAGCCGGTCAGCCACGAATGGCAGTTGACCGAGGCGGAAGAAATGACTGCGGCGCAGGCGGTGACGCGGGCAGCGCTGGTCTGGTTTTACCAGCAGGAGATCACGGCGGCTAGCGCCCAGCCGCCGGACGGCTGGGCCTATTTTGAGGTGGTGGAACGCCTGGGTATGGCGCGGGATATGCTGGCACGCTCTTTGGACGATCATCCGGTGCTGGCCGAGGAGACGGAGATGATGACCCGTTATCAGGAGCTCCTGGAAAAATTCAATGCGCTCTATGAGCTGGCCAATCAGGCGCTGGATCTGCGTCTCGGCGCACCGGCACGTAGCACCATGCATTAGGCCTAACGCTCCATGCATATTCACGTCCTCGGCATCTGCGGGACTTTTATGGCGGGCATCGCGCTGCTGGCACGGGCGGCGGGGCATCAGGTAACAGGCTCGGATGTCCATACTTATCCGCCCATGAGTGATTTGCTGGCCCGCGAAGGGGTTACGGTCTATGAGGGTTATGATCCCGCCCAACTGAATCCCGCCCCCGACATGGTACTCATCGGCAATGCTCTGTCGAGGGGGAATCCTTGCGTGGAGGCTGTGCTGGATCGGCAGATTCCTTATGACTCCGGCCCGGCCTGGTTGTCCCGGGAGATTTTGCAAAGCCGCTGGGTGCTGGCGGTGGCGGGTACTCACGGCAAGACCACGACGACCTCCATCCTGACCTGGATATTGCAGGAAGCGGGGCTCAATCCGGGTTTTCTGATTGGCGGTGAAGCGCGTAACTTTGGCGTATCCGCACGTTTGACGGACAGCCCTTTTTTTGTGATTGAGGCGGATGAGTATGATACGGCCTTTTTCGATAAGCGCTCCAAATTCGTGCACTATCACCCGCGGTCGCTGATTCTCAATAACCTGGAATACGACCATGCCGATATATTCCCGGATATGGATGCGATCATCACCCAGTTCCACCATCTGCTGCGCACGGTGCCGGGCACGGGTGCGATCATCATGAATGCTGCGGCACCGGCACTGAAACAAGTGCTGGAGCGGGGGTGCTGGACGCCGCTGCAACGTTTTGCCGGAGAAGGTGAGTGGCAGGTGCGGCTCGCTACTTTGGATGGCTGCCGTTTTAGCGTGCTGGAGCGGGGCGTGGAGCGCGGACGCGTCAGTTGGGACATGGCCGGAGCCTTCAATGCCGAGAATGCGCTGGCGGCCTTGCTGGCGGCGCGTCATGCCGGAGTGCCGCTGGCGGTTGGTTGCGCCGCTTTGCAGCGCTTTCAAGGGGTGCGGCGGCGCCTGGAACTGCGGGGTAAAGCCGCCGGCGTGGCGGTGTATGACGACTTCGCCCATCACCCTACGGCCATTGCGGCTACTATTGCGGCCCTGCGTGGGCGGATGGCGGGAGAGAAGGGACGCCTGGTGGCGGTGCTGGAGCCGCGCTCCAATACCATGAAGATGGGGGTGCACCGGCAGACGCTAGGACAGAGCTTACAGAGTGCGGATCGGGCGTTTGTCTATGCCCCCGCGGATGTCGGTTGGGATGTGGCGACCGCACTGGGTTCTGCCGCGCAGGTTTACGCGGATATGGATGCACTCCTGGGGGCGCTGGAGGCCGAGTTGCGTGCAGGGGACCAAGTGCTCATTATGAGCAATGGTGCTTTCGGCGGGATTCATGGACGCTTGTTGGAACGCCTCATGCACCGGGATTCATCGGCAGAACCGTAATCCCGGATTCAATCCGGATCAAGGAGCAGCAATGGAAGATTGGCGACGGCAGGACCGGATTTGTGTAGCCATTACAGGCGCTTCCGGGGCGGCCTATGGGATGCGGCTGGTGGAGGTGCTGCTGACCGCCGGGGTGCGCGTCCATCTGCTGATATCGGACGCGGCGCGGATTGTTTGCCGTGAAGAACTGGATCTGGAACTCCCGGCTGCGGCAGAGGCCGTGACCCGCTTTCTCAATGAACGGTTCGGTGTCGAGCCGGATTTGTTGTCCGTTTATGCCCAGGATGATTGGTTTTCTCCTGTGGCCTCAGGCTCCAACGCAGCGCAGGCCATGGTGGTTTGTCCTTGTTCTGGAGGAACGCTGGCGGCCATTGCCCACGGGCTGTCCGAGAATCTGATCGAGCGCGCCGCGGACGTGATGCTGAAGGAAGGCCTGAAACTCATTCTGGTGCCCCGTGAAAGTCCCATCTCCACGATTCATCTGGAAAATATGCTGACGCTGGCGCGAATGGGCGTGCGGATTTTGCCAGCAAGTCCCGGCTTCTACCATCGTCCGCAAAAAATCGAAGATCTGGTGGATTTTATTGTGGCGAGGATTCTGGATCAATTGGGGCTGCCGAACCGAATCGGATGGCGTTGGGGGAACCGGGAGGTGGTTCCCGCAGCAGATTGAAATCAGGTGTCGGCGCTTAACATTTGCCGCCGGCACGGAGACCGGTCAGCAGGCGTTCGCCGCGTTCCCCGTGGAAGAACTCACGGATGTAAGGGTGGTCCACCTGTTGAATCTCGGTAAGCGGCCCCACCGTCAGCACCTTGCCGTCGGCGAGCACGGCGACGCGGTCCGCTGTGGCGGCAAGGCTGTCGAGGTCATGGCTGATCATAACGACGGTGAAGCCGATGTCGCCGTGGACCTGGCGGAGCAGGGCGTCAAATTCGGCGGCGGCGATGGGGTCGAGCCCGGAGGTGGGTTCATCGAGAAAGAGAATTTCCGCCTCCATAGCCAGCGCACGGGCGAGGGCGACCCGCTTGATCATTCCGCCCGATAATTCGGCGGGTAATTTCCATGCGTCACTGGGATTCAGGCCTACCATTTGCAGCTTCAGGGCTACCAGATTGCTGATTTCGGCGCGGGTCAAGTGGCCCCACTCGTGCAGCGGAAAGGCGATGTTTTCAAAAACCGTCAAGGCGCTGAACAGGGCACCTTGCTGAAAAAGCACTCCCCAGCGCTGGCGCAGGGCAATCTGTTCGCGCAGATGGAGCGCTTGCGGATTTTCGCCAAGAATGGTCATCTGCCCTTCGGCGATGGGGACGAGGCCCATCATGGCGCGCAGCAGTGTGGTTTTGCCGGTACCGCTGCCACCGACGATGGCGAGTATTTCGCCGCAATGTATGGTCAGATCAAGGTGCCGCTGAATCCAATGGGTTCCGAACCGGGTGGCGATGTCGGTCAGGATGATGGCGTCGGGGCGAGCCATCAGTTGGTAATTCCCGTATTGGAAAAGATCAGGGCAAGGATGGCATCAATGAGGATAACCAGGGTGATGGACACGACCACTGAGTTAGTGGTTTCCCGGCTTAGGCTAGTGGTGTTGGGCTGTACCTTAAGGCCATGAAAGCCTGCGATCCACGCAATAAGGACGCCAAAGATCGCCCCTTTGGCAATACCCAGCCACAGGTTAAAACTCGGGACCGCGATGGGCATTTGTTGGATGAAGAAGGTGGTGCCGATGTTGAGCTCCAATTTGGCCACGAGCATGGCCCCGAGGAGTCCCACCACGTCGGTCCAGAGGACGAGTAGTGGCATGACCAGCGCCAGGGCGATGACCTTGGGCAGAATCAGGCGGCGGATCGGGGGGATACCGAAAGTGCGCAGGGCGTCCAGTTCTTCGGTTACGCACATGCCGCCGATTTGCGCGGTGAACGCGGAGCCGGAACGCCCCGAAAGAATGATCGCGGTAATCAACGGCCCGAATTCGCGCAGGATGCTTAGACCGGCAATGTTGACGATGTAAATGTTGGCGCCATATTGGGCGAGCGTTGAGGCCGACTGAAAAGAAATCACTACACCGATGAGGAAGCCGATCAGGGTAAGGATGGGCAGTGAGTTAGGACCGGTATTGACGACGGTGGCGGAGATTTCACGCCACGGAAAGCTGCGCGGGTGGCGCAGTCCGCGCCCACACTCCAGCAAAAGGGCGCCCAGGAGCAGAAAAAGTCCCCAGAGGTCGCGTCCTGTTTCGATCAGGGACGTACCTAGTTGGTCAAGAAAGTGCCAGGGGCGGTGGGGTGGAGTGGTAATCGGCTGAATCTGCGCCAGACGGGCAAAAATACGGTGTTGCTGGGCTTCCATCCGGATATTTTCAGGCAGTTGGCGACCCCAGGCCTGCCAGAGCAGGAGTGCCCCGGCGCTGTCGAGCGCCTCGATGGCGGTGAGGTCCCACAGTATTTCCGGACCCAGGTTCCGTAGTGCCGCTTCTTGTGCTGCAAAATTGCCGCCAAGGCGTCGCAGAGTCCAGCGCCCGCTGAGGCGCAGCGTCTGGCCGTCGCGTTCCCAGTTCGGTTGCTGTGGTCTACCTTTCGTCATGCGCGGATCTGGGCTTTTCTCGGTCATTCCTTAGGCTATACTCGGCGACTGGCGTTTGCAGGAGTACACACGGATGACTATTGTTGCACGAAGTTCCGGCTTCACCCAATGGTTTCGGCGCTGGTCCACGCTGCTGCTGGTCGCGCTGCCACTCAGCGCCTGCAGCGCGTTTCCTGTGCACCATCCGGAGGTACAGTTACTGGGTATCCAGCCGGAGTCTGTGGGGCTGGTCTCGCAGACGTTTTTACTGTCGCTCAAGGTCAGCAACCCCAATGCCCGCGCGCTCCATGCCAAGGCAGGGGAGGCGCGTTTATATGTGCAGGACCGGCAGGTGGCTTACGGCTTGCTGGATAAGCCGGTCGATGTGCCCGCCTACGGCAGCGCCACGGTGACGATACCGGTCACTGGCAATTTTCTGACATTGCTGGGGAATCTCGGCAGTGTCAGCGCTAGGACTGGGCTCCCCTATGCAGTCAAAGGTTACCTCGTAACGGGCATGCTCGATATGCGGATACCTTTTACCGTCACTGGGGCTTTGCATCTGCCGTTGTCGCCGAGACCCAGCGCAGTCTTGCCTTGAGTGCGAGGTGGTCGGAGAGCGGTTCGGTGACGGTTTCAATCGCTGTAAATTCCAGGTCTGGGCTACAAAGGATGTGATCGAAGGAAAAGCGCGGTGACCAACTGGGAAAGGTGGGCGGGCTCCAGGGCGGCGCCTGCAATCCACTTTCGTTGAGGAGCAGACGTATTTCCGGGGAGCGGGCCGTGCAGTTCAGGTCGCCCATGAGAATGAGGTTCGGGCGTCCGCGCAGACGTTGGGCGAGATCGCGTATCTGACTCAGGCGTGCGTGACGGCTGAGGCCGAGGTGGGTGATGATCACTGTCAGGGGTCTTCCGCCAACATCGAGTCGGTTTTCCAGCATGCCGCGCCCCTTCATAAAGCTAGGCAAGGAATGCGCTATGGTCTCTTCAATGGGCCAGCGGGAGAGAATGCCGTTGCTGTGCTGGGCGAAGTCGCCAAAGTCGCGGGTACGTTGTTGCGCCCAGTAAGGGAAATGGGCGCGTTCAGCGAGAAATCCCGCCTGATTGACATACTGGCTGCGAAAAGAGCCGGCATCGACTTCGTTGAGTCCGGCGATGTCGGTTTCCTTCAAAATCATGGCGATCCGTTCCAGGTTGCGCAGACTCTGGCCGTGCGGCATCACATACTTCCAGCCGTGCAGGAGCATGTGCCGGGCGCGATGGGAACCGATGCCCACCTGGATATTGAAAGACGTCACAGAAAACGCTGAGGTGTCAGTCATGGTCGAGCTCAATGTCGAGTTCCTGCCAGCGCGTGTCATCACCAGCGCGGGTGAATGCGCGCAGGAGAATTACCCCTTTGATGTCCGCAGCCAGTAGTATCTGATAGGGGGTGCCGGTGGGGACGATATCCGCGATGGGAGCGGCGGCGTGAGCGTAATGTGCGAAAGATATCTCGCCACGGGACCGGATCAACGCGAGTGCGGTGGCAAAGCGCGCCGGTGGGCAAGGATAGACGGAGACGGGCACGCCGGCGCTAGCGCCGATAAGTCCTTCGCCAACACCTGCTTGCAGGTCTGCAAGCAGGGCGTTGGCCAGAGTGCGCGGCAGTTTCAGGCGCTTCACGCGCAGACGCCACAGGCCGGGTCGCGGCGCAGGGCGATCTGCCGCCACTGCCAGCTTTGTGCATCCATCAGCAGGAGTTGCCCGGCCAGCGGGGAATGGCCCGTGCAGAGCAAGCGAATGGCCTCTGTCGCCTGCATACTGCCGAGTACGCCGAGGAGCGGGCCAAGGACGCCGCTGCGTGAGCAGGTGTCTTCGGTGTCCTCCATGCCATCCGGGTAGAGACAGGCATAGCAGGCGCTTTCCGGCACACGAAAATCAAAGACGGCGAGTTGCCCCTCCCAGCGGATGGCCGCAGCGCTGACCAGAGGTTTGCCGGTGTTCCGGCAGACGCGGTTGATGGCGTGGCGGCTGCTGAAGTTGTCGGTGCAGTCCAGCACCAGATCGTGGGTGTCCAGTGCTGCTGCAAGAGACTCAGGTTGCGCTGATTCTGCCCAGGCGCTGACCCGAATCTGTTGATTCATGGCACCCAGTCTATCGCGTGCGGCCAGGGCTTTGGGGCGTCCCAGGTCGGCTTCGCTATAGAGAATCTGGCGTTGCAGATTGCTGAGTTCGACCTGATCCCCATCGCAGACGGTCAGGTTGCCGACGCCCGCGGCCGCCAGATACTGGGCGGCCGGGCAGCCTAGTCCACCCATACCGATGATCAGCACCCGGCTGGCGGCCAGCGCCCGCTGTCCGGCAATGTCGATTTCCGGCAAAAGAATCTGGCGCGCATAACGCAGCAATGCCGCGTCGTCGAGAATGTCAGTCATTGGTGCAATGCATAACCGATGTCGTTGTCTGCCACGGCCATGCTGACGAGGAACGGTTCCGGGAACCCGCGATGCACGATGGTGGTGCGTCCGGTGAGCTGTTCCAGAAATTGTTGTTGCAGCAGCAGACGGGAGCTTTCGTTGAGCATGTCATCAGTGTAGCAACGCGGAGGAGATTGCTCCAGTTATGGAGTGCTTCGCCGAGGGTCTATTGGCCCAGGGCCAGACGACCGCCATAGCCGGTGAGTTCCAGATAGCCTTTTCCTACGGTCTGCTGGTCCGCCATGGCGCGTACGGCGCCTTCCCAGTAGACGGTACCGCTGCTGCGGCTGGCATCGAATTCCTGATTGTCCATGAGCGGAACGATAGCGAGATGCAGGTTTCCCACCTGCATCTGCCAGCGTACAGGGTAGCGTATGCCGGTTTGCAGCGACCGCCACCAGCCAGTGGGCTGCATGCGGATGTCCTTGGCCGGAATGTAGTGTACCTGGCCCAGCGCATTACGCTCTGTGCCGGCCAGCCAGAAGGGCGCACCATCGGCGCGGTGCATCATGAAGACCATGAGGGCACCGCCATCCTTCAGATTGATCCCCAGCCAATCCCAGCCGACGGCCTTTTTGGGCAGATATGCCGCCGACCATTCGTGATCCAGCCACGCCTCGCCGCTGACTAGCTCACGCCGTCCTTTGATGTCCACCGTCCCGCTGACCTTTAGATGAGGAAGGCTGTAGTAGTAGCTGGCATTCTTCGGGTCTGGACCCTTCCGGCTGATGCCCTGGAGACCTTCGAGTATCACCGGTTGGGTTGGCGTGAATCGCAGTCGATAACGGATTTTTTTGCCGATGATATGCGTCTCGTAATCCTGCCCCCGCTGGCGCAGGTACCAACGGCGAATCCAGACATCGGTATGGTCTCGATCCGCCCCTGCTAATCCGAGACCCGCGCGCGCGGCCCGTTGCGCGGTAAGCAGATGCCCGACGCGGGGATCGCTCAGCGCCGCTTCGGCAAAAATCAGTTCGCGGGGATTGAAGGCGCTGGGGTTCGCCCAGACCTTAGGGGGCCGGACCCGGAAAAAGGTGATCTGAAATCCCAGCGGTTTTCCCGACGCGTTATGCAGCCAACCCGTTACATACCACCATTCAATGGGGAAAGCCGGGTGACTACCCAGGGCGTTGGGGAAGTGCATGGGGTATTGCGAGGTGACCTTTACATCCGGCGTGGGCTGTAAAGGCAGGGGCGTCCCCGGCAGGCTGGATTCGGCCTGCGCTGGTCCACAGAGCCCGCAGCACAGCATCAGCAGACCGGAACATATCCCTTTGCGCAGTAATCCCGACCGTAAATGACTAATCATCATGCAGCACCGCGGAGTTGTGCCGGATCGCCCGCCGCCCGGCCAGCACCATGGTGGCCGTGCTCGCCAGCCAGAGGATGGCACTCAGGGTCAGTAGCAGCGGCCAGGACGGACGAAAGCCCATCTGCCAATGGAAAGACTGCGGATTGACCACTTCGATCAGGATGACGCTGATGGCCATCCCCAGCGCGCCGCCGATGAGTATCCCGAGGACTGAAAGAATGCTGCCCTCGGCAAAGAGCAGGATGAGCAGATCACGCCGCCGCAAACCCAGATGCCGCAGCATGGCGTATTCGTCGCGGCGCATCAGCGTCTGCGCCCCGAAGCCGCTGCTCACTCCCAGCAGCCCGATCACCATGGCGACAGCCTCCAGTGCATAGGTGGCGGCAAAGCTCTGGTTGAATATTTGCAGGCTCTTAGTACGAATTTCTTTGGGGGTCGCGACCAATAATTGGCCACCACCGGGCAGTGTCCGCCGCAAGTTGCGGATGGCGGCCGGTATTGCGGTGCCCGCACGTAGCCAGAGGGCGACACCATTGACCGCATCGTCTCCGGACCAAGCGCGGTATTGCTGAATGGGTATGGACACTGATCCCTCCTGATAGGCGTAATCCCGATAAATGCCGGCGATGGTCACCGTCCGCTCTTGCCCACCCAGCGGCAGATGGATCAACTGTCCGGCCTGCCAGCCACTAATGCCCGCCAGAATCTCCGAAATCCACACGGGCGGTGGCTGTTGTGGTCCGACCCTGACCGCATGGAGTATTTGCAATTCCCGCTCTGGATCGCTGCTGTTCATGCCCCGCGCGAGAAGCATCACGGGTGGATGTCCAGGCAACAAATTCAGGGTGACTCGCCGCAGGGGTGAGCAGGCGCGGACATTGGGCAATGCGCACAGCAGATGCGCCGCCCCATGAGGGAGGGACGCGTCCCTATTCATCCCTGCCTGCACATAGAGGTCGGCCCGCAAGATGTCGGTCAGCCAGTTGGCGACTGAGTCGCGGAATGAACCTACCATCACGGCCATGGCCACGACCAGACTAAAGGCTACTACTACTGCAGCTAGGCTTTGCGCCGCCCGCCTGGGCGCGCCCCGCAGTTGTTCCAAGGCCAGACGCCAGACGGGTGCATGGGGCAGGGGAAAGAGCCAGGTCAGGGCGCGCAGGAGCGGCGCCAATAAAAAGAGCAGGGCCAAGAGTAGGCAGGCTACCGCGCCGTAGGCCAGATAAGGGATACCGTGGATGGCCGGAGCTAAAGACCCCGCTAAGGCCAGTCCCAAGAGCAGCAGACCTATCCAGGGATGCTGACGCTGCTGATGGTCTTGTTCTTCGGCGCCAGCACGCAGTGCCAGGGCAGGGGTTGCCCGGCTGGTTTCCCAAGCCGGTAAAAAGGCGCCGGTCAGTGCCGCACCCAGGCCCGCCACAAAAAAGACCAGCATGAGTCCCGGATGCCATTGCAAATGCAAAGCCGTGGCAGTGAAATATCCCGCCCCGAGGTCACCTCCCATACGTGCCAGGGCCAGCTTGGCCGCCAGCACGCCCAGCGGCAGACCCAGTAGCGCACCGGGCAGACCCAAAACCGCCCCCTGTAACAATATGGCCAATACGACTTCTCGGCGGCGCAGACCCAGGACCCGCAATAACGCCAGTTGCTGCCGCTGCCGCACCACTCCCATGGCCAGGGTGGAATAGACAAGAAAGGCACCGGTAAACAGCGCTACCAGCGACAGCACCAGCAGATTCACCCGATAGGCGCGTGATGCATCCGCCGCCACTCGCCCTTGCTGGGCAGGGCTTTGCAACACGGCGCCGACCGGCAGATGGCGACGCCACCGCGCCAGGAAGTCGCCGGTGCTCGTTCCGGGACGCAGGCGCAGATCCACCTGATTCAGGGCGCCCACCCGTCCCCACAACCACTGCACCGCCGCAATATCCATGACGCCGAATGCTTCGCTATCGCCCATACCGGGGAGTTCCCCGATGATCCGTAGCGTGCGTGGCCGCCCCGCCGCATCGAGCGTCAGCATATCGCCTACCCGCAGGCCGAGATGCGCCAGCGCCGCCGGGCTCAGGGCAATGTGGTCAGGGGTCATCATGGCAAGCGGGTTATGCAGGTTAAAGGGCAGCAGCGGTTGCCCCATACGTGCCGCCTGAAAGGCGTCAATACCCAGAATACGAAGCATCCCTTCGCTTGCAGGGTGCAGTACCGGCGCCTGCAAGCGGATTTCCGGAGTAGCTACGGCCACACCTTTGGCCATACTCAGGCGCACATACCATTGTTCGGAAAAGCCCCGTCCCGGCGCCGTCAGCGCGAGGTCAGCCTGCCCCGACAGGCGTCGCAGTCCGGTAGAAAAATCACTCACGGCCTGAATGTTGATGAGGGCGATGGCCAGTCCCAGAGCGACCCCCAGCGCAATGCCGATGATAGCCAGCACGCTCGCGCCCGACCTTTGGCGCAGGGGGCGCCAAACGGCCGACTGCCACGGAATCCGGGCGATCACAGGAAACGGAAGCCCTGTGCGTCAAAACGCAGACGCCGCTGCGCCCAGCCTGCCGCCGTTGCCGAGTGGGTCACCAGTAAAACTGCCGCCTCTTCCGCTTCTCCCGCTTCACGTAGGAGGTTGAGCACGGTTGCCGCGGATTCTGCGTCGAGGCTGCCCGTCGGTTCGTCAGCAAGGATCAGTGACGGGCGATGTATTACCGCCCGCGCTACCGCAACCCGCTGCATCTCCCCACCGGAAAGCTCTCTTGGCCAAGCATTCAGGTGACTACCGATGCCGAGCCGTTCCGCCAGTATTCTAACCCGCTGATTCATGTCACGTCGGGGGAGGCCATTCAGTCGCCAGGGCAGGGCGATATTTTCCTCTACGGTCAATTGCGGGATCAGATGAAACGCCTGAAACACAAAACCCATGTGCCGCCGCCGCAGGAGTGTACGCGCGTCGTCATCCAGAGTGTCGAGCGGATGACCTTTGAAAGTCATGTGCCCCGCATCGGGGTGATCCAGACCGGCTATAATATTGAGCAGGGTGCTCTTACCAACGCCACTTTCCCCCATAATGGCTACAAAGTCTGCTGGTGCTACGTTGAGGCTCGCGTTGCGGAATAACCAACGCTGTGGGTCTCCGGGAAGCCGTTTTGCCAGATTGTTCAGAACCAGAAGTGCAGTCACGCCATCCCTTCCAAGCTTTACCAAACGTAGTTAGTTTACCATACGTCAGTCCTGCGGTGGCGGCCACGCCATCCTCCTGTGTCCGGCTTGGGCATCAGGTTTTGACCTTGGCCCCCGCAACAGGTTAGAATCCCGCTACCGGAGAGATGGCCGAGCGGCTGAAGGCGCTCCCCTGCTAAGGGAGTATGGGGCTAAACACTCCATCGAGGGTTCGAATCCCTCTCTCTCCGCCACCCTTGCTGGCTTAAAACTTTAACGAAAGTGACTGCCCATCGCTCTTGCATCCCAGTTTTATCGTGCTATTCTTCAATTACCTTATGGACTGAAAGAAGTGCTTATCTGCGGGCGCCATCCGGCGCATGTGGTTTCGGGTTAAACCCCGAGAACGATAAAAATCTCATGAATATCCACCAAAGCGCTGTACCCAACTGACTGAGGAGCCCCCTCCAATGAGTGACGCTATTCTTTATGTATCTGATGACAGTTTTGAAACGGACGTCCTGAAGTCTTCTAAACCGGTTCTAGTCGATTTTTGGGCCGAATGGTGCGGGCCTTGCAAGATGATTGCCCCCATTCTGGAAGAGATCGCTGGCGAATATGCCGACCGCCTGCAAGTTGCTAAATTTAATATCGACGAAAATCCCAACACTCCCCCTCAGTACGGCATTCGCGGTATTCCCACATTGCTCCTCTTCAAAGCGGGCAAGCTCGAAGCCACCAAGGTGGGTGCCCTGAGTAAAGCCCAACTGACCGCATTCCTGGATAGCCAACTTTGAATACACCACGTCCCCGCCGTAAATCTCCCCGGACGCCCAAGTCCTTCCCCAACGAAGACATTCTGCTAGACGAAGACGATAGCACGTTTTGCCCGGCACCTGGCGCTTCGGCGATGAATCTGACCGATCTCAAGCGCAAAACAGCGGCTGAACTGGCGGTGATCTGTCAGGATATGGGGTTGGAGGGTACCGCCCGCCAGAAGAAACAGGAAATCATCTTCAATATCCTCAAGGCGCACGCGCGCAATGGGGATGCCATTTACGGCGAGGGCGTGCTGGAAATTCTGCAGGATGGTTTTGGTTTTCTGCGCGCCGCCTCAGGGTCCTACATGGCGGGGCCGGATGACATTTATGTCTCGCCCTCGCAGGTGCGGCGCTTTCATCTGCAGACCGGAGACACGGTTTCCGGGCAGATACGTCCTCCCAAAGAGGGTGAGCGCTATTTCGCGCTGCTCAAAGTGGAGAGCATCAATTTCGAAGCGCCGGAAGCGACCCGCAACAAGGTGAACTTCGACGATTTGACGCCGCTGTTCCCTGAAGAGCGGCTGCGTCTGGAATCCGACAATATCCCCTATGGCGAAATGGCGCCGCGGATCATTGATCTGGTGTCACCCATCGGCAAGGGTCAGCGCGGTCTGATCGTCGCCCCGCCTAAAACGGGGAAGACGGTGCTGCTGCAGCAGATTGCCCATGCCATCACCGCCAATCATCCGGAATGCTATCTGATTGTGCTGCTGATCGACGAACGCCCGGAAGAAGTGACGGAAATGCAGCGTTCGGTGAAGGGCGAGGTGGTCTCATCCACCTTTGATGAACCGGCGACGCGCCACACCCAGGTTGCAGAAATCGTCCTGGAAAAGGCCAAGCGTCTGGTCGAGCACAAACACGATGTGGTCATTCTGCTCGACTCCATTACCCGTCTGGCGCGTGCCTTCAACACGGTGGTGCCGTCCTCGGGTAAGGTGCTGACCGGTGGCGTGGACGCCAACGCGCTGCAGAAGCCCAAGCGATTCTTCGGCGCCGCGCGCAACATCGAAGAGGGCGGCAGCCTGACCATTATTGCCACGGCCCTGGTGGAAACCGGCTCCAAGATGGACGAAGTCATCTTCGAGGAGTTTAAGGGTACCGGCAATATGGAAGTGCACCTCGACCGCCGCCTCGCCGAGAAGCGCACCTATCCTGCCATCAATCTCAACAAATCCGGCACCCGTCGCGAAGAGTTGCTGGTCCAGGCCGACATGCTCAGCAAAATGTGGATATTGCGCAAGTTGCTGGCGCCTATGGACCCGGTGGAATCCATGGAGTTTCTGCTCGACAAGGTGCGTGGCACCAAAACAAACGCGGAATTCTTTGATTCCATGAACCGTTGAGTGGGTCCGCTGGACGCCTGCCCTGTCCATCCCTATAATTCGCCTCTTTGTATCGAGGCCCCGAGAGTAGCTATCATGAAAACCGATATTCATCCCAAGTACGAAGAAATTACCGTCACCTGCAGTTGCGGCAACGTCTTCAAGACGCGCTCGACCGCGAATCGCGACCTGCACATCGACCTTTGCTCCGAATGCCATCCCTTTTACACCGGCAAGCAGCGCGCCGTTTCTGCCGCTGGTCAGGTAGAGAAGTTCCGCAAGCGTTACGGCGGTTAGTAAATCGCCATGACGGAGGCGGATACCCAGACAGATCTGCGGCGACGGGCACTGGCGTATCACGCCCGCACGCCAGCGGGTAAGCTTTCGGTCATGCCGAGCAAACCCTGCAGCAGTCAGGAAGATCTGTCTCTGGCCTACACGCCCGGAGTCGCCGCTCCGGTGCGGGAGATCGCCGACGATCCGGAGAAGGCCTACGACTATACCGCGAAGGGCAACCTCGTCGCCGTAGTCAGTAACGGTACGGCGGTGCTCGGTCTGGGCAACGTCGGGCCGCTGGCGGGTAAGCCGGTCATGGAAGGCAAGGCACTACTCTTTAAACACTTTGCGGATATTGATGCTTTTGATATCGAAGTGCAGGCGCGCGATGCCGAACATCTCATTGACGTAGTGGCGGCCATTGCCCCCGGTTTTGGCGGCATCAATCTGGAGGACATCGGTGCGCCGGTCTGTTTTCAGGTCGAAGAAGCCTTGCAGGCCATGCTGGACATTCCCGTATTCCACGATGATCAGCATGGTACGGCAGTGATCGTGGCGGCGGCGTTGCAGAATGCATTGGAATTGCAGGGTAAGGAATTGGGCCGCATCAAGGTCGCTGTTGTTGGTGCTGGCGCAGCCGGACTTGCCATTGCGCGTATGCTGCGGGCGCTGGGGGTAGCGGATATCTTCCTGAGCGATTTGCACGGCGTACTGCACAGCGGACGCACGGACCTCACCCGGTGGCATAAACCCTTTGCGGTGGCGCCCCGGGACTGGGATCTGGCGGCAATGTTGCGCGGTGCCGATGTGGTCATCGGCGTCTCTGTGCGCGGCACCATTCCGGAAGCGGCGCTGCCGACGCTGGCACCCAAACCAGTGATTTTTGCGCTGGCCAATCCCGATCCTGAGGTGGACCCCGCCGTAGCGCGGCGCCTGCGTCCCGACGCCATCATCGCCACGGGTCGTTCGGATATGCCCAATCAAGTCAACAATGTGTTGGGCTTTCCCTTTCTCTTCCGTGGTGCGCTGGATTGCCGGGCTCGGCAGATCAACCAGCCCATGCTGCTGGCGGCCGTGGATGCATTGGCGAAGCTGGCGCGGGAGCCGGTGCCGGATGCGGTACAGGCCGCTTATGGGCGGACAGCAACGCAAGGCCTGGCCTTTGGCCCCGAGTACATTATCCCCAAACCTCTGGACCCACGCCTACGGCAGCGGGTCTCTGGCGCAGTAACCGTTGCCGCGCGAAAAAGCGGCGTTGCGCGGCGTTAAATCACGATGCGTCTCGCGGATCTGACGGTTCGCGATCTGCGTTTCGCCTTTGGCCAATTGCTCGCCGCCGTTCTCTTTTTTGCCCTGGTCTGGAAAATTCTCGCGCCCTTTTTGCCAGCGCTTGGCTGGGCGGCTGTTCTCGTTTATGCGACTTGGCCGCTGGCTGGTCCCATGCGTCGACATTGGCCGCCTGTGCTGGCAGCAGCAGGCGCCACGCTCATGCTGGCGCTGATTTTTATTCTTCCCGTACTTTTCCTGAGCATCACCCTGGGCACGGAGTTGCACCATGTACTGACCGATCTTGGCAATCTGGATGCACGCACGGCTCTGGAAGCAAGGCTGAATCGGATATCTTGGGTGCATGATCTGCTTGCACAGATCCCCGCCCCCTGGACGGCGAAACTCATGCCTGGTGCTCTGTCTCCCGACCTCTCCGCCTGGGCAGGGCGGCTGGGCAATGTTGCGGGCGGGATCGGGCGTTTCGGCGCTTTGCTTGTACTCGTTCTCATCACCGCTTTTTTCTTCTACCGGCATGGTGAATTGCTGTTGGATCAGTTGCGCCGTTTCGTCGGCCAGGTGCTGGGACAGCGGGGTGACGCTTATCTGCGGACGGTGGCCAGCACCATCCGTGCAGTGATTTACGGTATTCTGGCGACAGCGGTGGCGCAGGGGGCCCTTGCGGGGGTGGGTTACGCGATGGCAGGACTGTCCGCGCCCGTACTGCTGGCCATCATCACACTGCTGTTTTCCTTTATTCCCTTCGGTACTCCCCTGGTTTGGGGCGCTGCGAGCATCTGGCTGCTCTTTCAAGGCGATATCTGGGCGGGAATAGGGCTGGCCCTGTGGGGGGCGCTGGTGGTGAGTTGGATTGATAACCTGATTCGCCCACTGGTGATTTCCAGCGCGGTACGGATTCCATTTCTACTGGTGCTCTTCGGGGTGTTGGGTGGCATTCTCGCCTTCGGTTTTCTCGGGTTGTTCCTGGGGCCGGTGCTGCTGGCCGTATTGCTGGCAATATGGGACGAGTGGTTGCTGAGGCCAGCGCCTGCTGGGCCGCAGGGTTGAATGTCCGCTCTATGAGGTGTTGTGAGCGAGTTGCGGATTCCGGTCACACTTGCGGCTTGTGCAATCCGGCCAAGCAGATGCCTTGATATATCCCCTCACCATGCATATATTTTGGTATCTATCCTGGTAAGAGGTGCAGTCATGAGTCAGGTAGCCAAGCTATTCACCAATGGCCGCAGCCAAGCGGTACGTTTGCCAGCCGCTTATCGGTTCGATACCAAGGAAGTTTTTATCCGCAAGGACTCGGAAACGGGCGACGTGATATTGTCGCGCAAGCCGGCTACCTGGGATGACTTCTTCATTGCGCTCAAGGGTGCCAATGTGCCAGCCGATTTCCTGGACGAGAAGGAACGCAACCAGGGGATGCAGAATCGTGACCCTTTTGAGGGATATAGCGAGTGAAACGGTACATGCTGGATACCAATACGGTAAGCCACCTGCTCAGAGAACATCCGGTCGTGACTAAGCGCATAGTGACGGTACCAATGGCGTCCCTTTGCATCTCTGCCATCACCGAAGGCGAGCTGCTTTTTGGTCTGGCAAAACGTCCGGTCGCCAAACGGCTTCACGTTGCCGTGCGGGAGTTTCTCCGGCGCGTCGATGTGCTGCCTTGGGACAACTCCACGGCAGAACATTACGGGGTTGTGCGGGCTGATATGGAGAGGCGAGGCAGGATACTGGCGTCACTTGACTTGCTGATTGCTACGCACGCGCTAAGCGTGGATGCGGTACTGGTGACAAACGACAGAGCTTTCAGCCAGATGGCTGATCTGAAAGTGGAAGATTGGACAATATAACTTTCTCGCTGTTCTGATAGGTAACGTCGGCTTCTTGGCCTGTCTCCCACTTGGCCCTATACTCCAAGCACTAACCAGGCGGTCAGTGTGCTTTTGCTCTGCACCCTGTCGCGCCGCTCTCTGGGTGTTATCCACGCGATATCCCCTGCTGAACTTGCCACGAGGACCTCATGCGCTCCGATATGATCAAAAAAGGTTTTGAACGCACTCCCCACCGCGCCCTGCTCAAGGCTTGCGGTGTCACGGATCAGGATATGGACAAACCCTTCATCGGGGTGGCCAACTCCTTCATCGACATTATCCCCGGTCATGTGCATCTGCAGGAATTCGGACGCATCGTCAAGGAGAACATCCGTGCGGCAGGGGGCGTGCCCTTCGAGTTCAATACCATTGGTGTGGATGACGGCATCGTCATGGGTCACGACGGTATGCGTTACTCGCTGCCGAGCCGTGAGCTGATTGCGGACTCCATCGAGACGGTGGTGCAGGCCCATCATCTGGACGCGCTCATCTGTATCCCCAACTGCGACAAGATCGTGCCCGGTATGATCATGGGCGCGTTGCGCTGTGACGTCCCCACGGTGTTCGTCTCCGGCGGCCCCATGGAGGCCGGTCATCTGTCTGACGGGACGGCGATCGATCTGGTGACGGCCTTTGAGGCGGTCGGACAGTTCAAGCGCGGGCAGATCACCCAAATTCGTCTCAAAGAGATCGAGGACAAGGCCTGTCCGACCTGCGGCTCCTGCTCCGGCATGTTTACGGCCAACAGCATGAACTGCCTGATGGAGGTCCTCGGTATTGCGCTGCCTGGCAACGGTACCATCCTGGCGACGGCGGCGGCGCGCCGCGACCTGGTGCGGCAGGCTGCGGATCGGGTGGTGGCCCTGGCCATGGCGGGCGGGCCGACCATGCGGCAACTGGTGGACTTCGATGCCATCGATAATGCGTTCATACTGGATATGGCTATGGGCGGTTCCACCAACACGGTGTTGCACACCCTGGCTATCGCTCGGGAGGCTGGTCTGGAGTATCCGCTGGCGCGGCTGAACGATCTGGCGCAGCAGGTGGCCTACCTTGCCAAGGTATCGCCAGCCCTGTCTACGGTGCATATCGAGGACATCGGCCGCGCCGGTGGTATCCCGGCTATCCTCCATGAGGTGCACAAGCGCAACCCCGATGTACTGCATCTCGATAAGCCGACAGTGAGTGGCCAGAGCCTGCGCGAGATCGTATCGGCGGCGACGGTCAAGGACAGCAGGATCATCCATCTGGCCAGCGATCCCATTTCACCCACTGGCGGCCTGCGGGTGGTCTTCGGTAATCTCGCGCCCGAAGGCGGTATCGTCAAAATTGGCGCGGTACTGCCCGCGATGCGGAAATTCTCGGGACCAGCGAAGATTTTTGAGAGTATGGAAACGGCGGCGGACGGTATTCTCGCCGGTGAGGTCAAGGCCGGTGATGTGGTGGTGATCCGTTACGAAGGCCCGAAGGGTGGTCCCGGAATGCCGGAAATGCTGACGCCTACCGCCAACATCATGGGCATGGGCCTGGGCGAAAGTGTGGCCTTGATTACCGATGGTCGTTTCAGTGGAGCGACCCGTGGGGCCTGTATCGGCCATATCTCCCCGGAGGCGGCGGAAGGCGGCCCCATTGGCCTGCTGAAAGATGGGGACATGATTTCTCTTGACCTCGACAACGGCAAAATCCACGTCGACCTGAGTGACGAAGAATTGGCCGAACGCCGCAAACATTGGGTGCCGATAGAAAAGCCTCTGAAGTCATCGTGGTTGCGCCGTTATCGTAAGCTGGTGACCAACGCCGCCAATGGCGCGATCCTGGAGTCCTAAGCATTCATGAGCACTGGTGAGCTACATCTCGGCGTCTATGTAGACGCCGAAAATATTCGTTATAACGGTGGTTATGCGATGCGTTATGACGTGCTGCGGCGCTTCGCCGGACGGGAGGACGAGGCGCGGCTACTGCGCCTGAACACCTACATGGCAGTGGACGGCGAGCGCATGAAGCGTGACCGCGAGTACCGGGAACGGATTCGTGGCTATCAGCAGGCGGTGCGCGATCTGGGCTGGAAAATTATCGAAAAGCCGGTGCGCTGGTTCATGGACGAAGAAGGCAACAGCATGTCCAAGGCCAATGCTGATCTGGATTTGGCGGTGGATGTGATGCTGCAATCCGAGCGGCTGGATCAGGTGCTGCTGGTCACGGGTGACGGGGATTTCCTGCAGGTGGTCCGCGCGTTGCAGAATAAGGGATGCCGGGTCGAGGTGCTGGCGTTCAAAAATGTCTCCAGAGAATTGCAGCATGAAGCGGACGCTTTCTACTCCGGTTATTTGGTGCCCGGGTTAATTCCTACCCGCGGCGACGTGCGGGTGCCGTGGGGGGAAATAGGCTCACGCATCCGCGGTATCTGCATCCGCTGGGAGGCGGACCGTGGCTTCGGCTTCATCCGTTTTTTGACCGGTATTTCTGCCCGGTTGTGGGTGACCGATACCCGGCAGGAGGATTCTCCTTACGAGTCGGCCTTTGTGCATATTTCTGACCTGCCGCGCGAATTGGATACGGATGACCTCCCGAGCCGGGACATCATTCTGGAGTTTGATCTTGAGTCCAGTGAGACGGAAAAGGGTGGCTTCATCGCCCGTCGCTGCACGGTGGTCAATCGCTATGATGGACGCACCGGGGGCTTGTCTAAGGTGCCCGACCGCGCCGCCGCCACGGAACGGGGGGAGGATACGGGGTTCTCTTCGGAAGGCGAAGGCGAGGAAAATGAGGCGGTCGCCGACCCCTCCTGACCCCGTTTCACGCTTTCACGCTGCGAAAAAATACCTGGCTGCGGCGCTGGAAGTTGTAAAGGTGCTGCCGCGGTACCGGTAAATCCTCCAAAGTGCCGTGGTGAAAGTTGCGCTCCAGAAACCAATGGGTCGTCTGGGTGCTGAGCACGAAGATCTGTTCCAGCTTCTGCGCCCGCGCGCGTTCCTGACAGTAGTCAAGCAGTCGCTCACCGCGCCCCTGACGACGATAGCGGCTGTCTACCGCAAGACAGGCGACTTCGGCCATCCCCTGTTCAAGGTAAGGATACATGGCCGCACAGCCGATGATTTTGCCATCCCGTTCCATGACCACGAAGTGATCTGCTTCCATTTCAAGGCGCTCCCGGCTGCGCCGCACCAGCACGCCACGTTCTTCCATGGGACCGATCAGATCCAGGATGCCGGGAATATCGGCGACAGTGGCGGTCCGCAGATGTTCGAAAGGGTCCTGGGAGATGAGTGTACCGAGACCATCGCGCGTGAAGAGTTCGCGCAGCAGCGCACCGTCCACATGCCGGGATATGAGGTGGACACGATCCACCGTTCCGGCGCAGGCGATCGCGGCGCTGTGCAGATGCTCGCGCAGGTCACCTTGGATATCGTCCTGAGAAAGTAATTTCGGCAGTTCAGACAAGGTAATCTGGCGCAGAAGTTGACCCTGGGCATCGGTCACGCCGTCTTCATCCATGAAAAATATCAGCTTGGCGGCGTGCAAGGCCAAAGCCGCCGCCACGGCCACTTCCTCCGCGCGGATGTTGAACAGGGTGCCCGTCGGTGAGACACCGATGGGGGAGAGCAGGACGATTTCGTCGGCGGCAAGATGGCGTTGGATGGCCTCTGTCGCCACCCTCCGCACCTGGCCGGTATATTGGTAATCCACTCCCTCCAGCACCCCAAGGGGCTGGGCGATGATGAAGTTGCCGCTGACCACCTGCAACCCGGCATGGGCCATGGGCGAGCCCATTTGTCCCTCGGACAATGCCGCCTCCACCACCAGACGGGCGCCGCCTACCGCCTCGCGGAGTACCTGCATGGCCGCCAGGTCGGTGATGCGTTTGCCGTTGACCCGCTCGGTGCGCAGTTGGTAGGCCCGCAGTGCCGCGTCAATCTGCGGCCCGGCCCCATGCGCCAGGACGACATTGATGCCCAGACTGTTGAGCAGGGCGATATCGTGGGCGAGGTTGCGGATGCTGCCGTCCGCCAGGGCGTCGCCACCGAAATTGATGACGAAGGTCTGCCCGCGAAAGCGATGAATGTAGGGCGAAGACTCGCGGAAACTGCGGACGAAGCTATCGGCTGGCATCTGAGAGCACGCCGCCCCTAAAGGACATTCAGGGCGATGGCTGGACGCCGTGTTTTGGGCGTGTTTTGCGCGGCATACTCCTCCGGGCTATAGGCCTTGATCGACAGTGCGTGTATCTCCTGACGCACCGGGTCGGTGGCCGCATTGACCAGGCGGTGACGTGCCAACGGGGCCAAGCCCGCGAACTGGCTGCTGACAATGCGCACCTCGTAATGCCCGCCACCGCCGGACGACGCATGACCACTGTGGGCTTCCGTCCTGTCATCGATTTCCAGGAATTCCGGATTCAGGGCGTCACGCAATAAATTACCAAGGATTTCCTTGTTCATGGCAAAAATACTCCTTTATAAGGGCGAACGCTGACCTCTGCGTAAACACCGGCACTGAGATAAGGTTCGGCGGCAGCCCAGGTATGGGCATCCTCCAGCGAATCAAAACGGGCAATGATCAGACTGCCGGTAAACCCCGCTTCGCCCGGTTCTTCACTGTCTATGGCGGGGAATGGCCCGGCAGTCAGTAAACGCCCCTCGGATTGCAACTGATGCAGGCGCGCCAGATGATCGCCCCGCGCCGTCTGGCGCTTGCTCAGGGAGTCGGGATTGTCCGTGCCAATAATGCAGTAATACATGAACCTTTTCCTGTCGGTGAAATGTATGCTCTAAAGCTGCCCCATTTGCAGTCCGTTGGCAACTATCTCCGCTGATCAACGACTACGCCGACGAATCGCCATCCTTAGCCTCTTGCGGCAAAGCACGCGAGATCACCACTGCTTGAAAGAGCACGAAAATGACGGTGATGGCGAGCATGCCGAACAGCTTGAAATCCACCCAGATACTCGTCGAAAACGCATAGGCCACGATCAGGTTCAGGACCGCGCCGAAGAGAAAGAAGGCAATCCAGTAGCCATTGAGGCGCCGCCAGAAAGACAGGGGCAGCGCGGCCGGCAGTTGTCCGCCCATCAAATGTTGCAGGAGCGGCTCCTCGCGCCAGTGGGTAAAGAGCAGGGCCGCCGCGAACAGCACATAGAGAATGCTGGGTTTGACCTTGATGAAGGTGTCATTATGGAAATATAGGGTCAGGCCGCCGAAGGTCAGGATCAGCAGGGTGGAGACCCAGGTCATGGTCTCCACCCGGCCCCGCCGCCACCACTGCCAGGCCATCAGCAGGATAGCGGCAACGATGAGCACCTCGGTGGCCGTGTAGATCCCGTGAATCCTGTAGGCCACGAAAAAGAGGATGATGGGGAGGAAATCGGTAAGCAGTTTCATGACGCGCCACGGTAAATGGGGTTAAGCTACGCTATCTAATCACAGAAAGGAGTTCGTGGACAGTGGAACGTCAACAGGTGATTCAGGGTTTAGCCGCCCTTTTGGGGGACAACAGCAGCCATCCTCTGCCCGATTTTGCCGGGGTAAAGGCCGCGCGCTGGCGCCATCTGCCCCTCGGTGGCCGTCTGGAAGGGGTGGCCCGCGTGGACTTGCCGGAGATGGACGAACTGCTCGGTATCGAAGACACCAAGGCCGCACTGGATTTGAACACCCGCCAGTTTGTCGCCGGTTTTCCCGCCAATGACGCCTTACTCTGGGGCGGGCGGGGCACGGGCAAGTCTTCGCTGGTCAAGGCGCTCTTGCATCGCTATGCGGATCGGGGGCTGCGGGTGATTGAAATCGACCCGGACGGCATCCTCGACCTGCCGGAGATTCTGGCGGCGCTGCAGGCAGCCGATCCGCAGCAGGCCTACTATTTTGTGCTCTTCTGCGATGACCTGTCTTTCGGCGCCGATGACCCCGGCTACAAGGCCCTCAAGTCGCTGCTGGACGGTGGGGTGGAGGCGCGTCCGGACAACGTGCTGCTCTACGCTACCAGCAACCGGCGGCATCTGATGCCGCGCCATTTCGCCGACAACGAGGAATATCATCGCCACGGTGAGGAAATCATCCCCGGCGAGACGGCGGAAGAAAAAATCAGTCTCTCCGAGCGCTTCGGCTTATGGCTGGGCTTTTATCCCTTTGATCAGGCCATGTATCTGGATATTTGCATTATCCATCTGCAACGTCTGGGGGTGCGGACGCCGCCGGCGGAGTGGCGGGAGGAAGCCTTGCGCTGGGCCTTGCAGCGCGGCTCGCGCAGTGGCCGGGTGGCGCGGCAGTTTGCCCGTCACTGGGCCGGGTCCAGGGCGCTGGCGGCACGATAGCAGCTTACCCATCCGATCGTGCGCCGAGTTCGCATAGCCTGCCCGGCGCTTGCGGATCAAAGGATATTTGCCGATGGTTACCGAACATAGAAAGATGAAAGATATACGAGTTATTGAACAGTTTTGCCCTCCAGAATGGGGACCAAAAGTGCGCATAAACGGGGTGTTGTGCGATCAGAAAACGTTCGTTTGTAGTTCGTCCGTTTTGGAAGCCAGTGCGTGCGCGAGCAGTGCGTAAAAAACACTCAATATCAGACCCATAAAGGCGCCCAATATGATGAAAACGGATTTCCCTGGTCCAACAGGCTCGATGGATGGCGATGACGGACGCACCACATGCGTTGTTTGCAAAGCTTTTAATGTTGTTCGCGCCAATTCTATTTGTGCGGAGTTGGTTGCGATCCGCGAACTAAGGTCGCCCTCCCTAAGCTTTAAAGCTGTCCGCGCCAATTCTATTTGTGCGGAGTTGGTTGCGATCTGTGAACTAAGGTCGCCCTCCCGCCGTTTTAATGATTTCAATTGATTCAGTAGGTCGGTCTGCTCCTTAGGTAGTGCTACAGATCGCTCCATCTCTATGTTAAATAATTGTTGCTGCTCTTGTGCTACCTGATTATTTTGGATCATCATAGTTAGTGCGGTAGAATTGTTGTGGACTCCATGGACACCATTTTTCACAAGCGGTTGCATTTTGGCAATCTCTTGCTTTATGCGACCCCCTTGGTTTTGAAGCACGACATCTTTTGTCTTTAGAATATCTAATTCACTGGCAACAGAATGTTCTTGATCAAGATTATTTGATACCTCAGTTGAGAGGGTTTTTGCAGTTGCCTGAAGTTGTTTAAGTTTGGCTTCTGCAGCAGCTTTGACATTTGGTATGCTAACGGAGAAGGTTTTTGCATTTTCCTGAAGTTGTTTAAGTTTGACTTCTACAGCAGCTTTGGATACGGCCGCGATCCTTGCGTTGTCGCTAACCACACGCTGAAGCGAAGCGTTCTGAATTTGGCTGACGATATTACCAAAACGCTTCGGTGCGTCTGTCTTGATGCAAACCATGGAAGAGGATTTGGGATTGGACGTCTTAAACTGTTTTGTATCAAAATTAATTTTCTTCTGCCCATTGAGGACGCTGTCGACGACAGACGGAATATAGGCATTATCTAATTGCGCTATTGCACTTTGTGGGGAGTCAATGAATATCGGCTGACCTTTTGTGTCACGTCCAATAACGCCCATAGCAACACAGGCTCGATAGGAATAGTTGGTTGGACGAATAAAGCTGTAAGCAGCTGAAAGTGAGGCGAAGAATATGGTTGCGCCTATGATAATAAATCGTTTTTGGCGAAGGATTGAATATATTTCATACAGGCTTATTTCATCATAATTTGCTTGTTGCTTGTTGCTTGTTGCTTGTTGCTTGTGTTATTCATGCGGCACCTTTTAAGTATGTTCTTTATTTGTTAAAATTATTCAACTACAAATTTTATTGCAGTACGCTAATGTCACATTCTTGTGAACTATGATGCTATAAGGCGATTTGTATCATTGTGTCTTGTGGCTTGCAACAGGATGGTAAGTGATAGCCTGATGTTACGCGCTTCATCGCCTGCAAGTGGATTGCCATTTTGAGACAAAACGATGAGCGTCCTTAGCGGTTGCTCAAGCGGTCGTGCTGTTGCCATGCCTCCTGCTGGCATGGGTGATGTGAAGATCATAGTGCAATCCATGCGGCCAGGCCATAGCGGAAATCGCCGTTTCAACGGGCTGATTGCGGCTGGTTGATCTCCTGGCTGATGATATGCAGCATCTGGGCATGAATCCGCAGATTACCGGCGACGATATTGCCGTTTTGCAGGTAACCCTGATCACCCTTGAAGTCGGTGGCGACACCGCCCGCCTCCTGCACCAGTAGCGCACCGGCGGCGAGATCCCAGGGCTTGAGGTTGAACTCCCAGAAGCCGTCATAGCGCCCCGCCGCGACATAGGCGAGGTCCAGCGCCGCGGAGCCGGGCCGCCGGACGCCCGCGGTCTTCAGCATGAAGGCTTTGAGGGTGGCGAGGTAGGGGTCCAGGTAGGAAAAATCCCCGTAGGGGAAACCGGTACCCAGGAGTGCCCCATCCAGGTCCTTGCGCTGGGCAATGCGCAGGCGGCGATCGTTGAGGTGCGCCCCGCTGCCCCGGCTGGCGGTAAACAGCTCGTTATGCACCGGATCATAGACTACCGCGTGCTCCAGGCGGTCGAAATGGCGGACGGCAATGGAGACGCAGACTTGCGGCATGCCGTGGATGAAGTTGGTGGTGCCATCGAGGGGGTCAATGATCCACTCGAAGTCTTTATCGGAGATGCGGCTGCCTTCCTCGGCGAGAAGCCCGTGATCGGGGTAAGCGCGGCGGATAATCTCCACAATGGCGGCCTCGGCGCGCTGGTCGACGTCGGTGACAAAGTCATTGTGCGCCTTGCTGGCGATGCTGATTTCATTGACCCGGTCGAAGCTGCGGTTGATGATATCGCCAGCTTTGCGGGCCGCCCGAATGGCGGTAACGAGAATAGGATGCTGCATGAGAACCTTGTGCGAGGAGGAGTCGGAATTGGGGCAGTATAAAGGAGAAAGGCGGTGGCCGCACGGGCGAGGGTTGCGGGCATGATCGGGACGTCTTTGCAGGGCTTGCGTATTGTCCTCGTTGAACCCAGCCACCCCGGCAATATCGGGGCGACGGCACGGGCCATGAAGGTGATGGGATTGCGCCATCTGGTGCTGGTTAATCCGCGCTTTTTCCCCCATCCGGAGGCCACGGCTCTCGCTTCCGGTGCCGAAGATATTCTGGAATCGGCGCAGGTCTGTACCAATCTGGATACGGCCTTGCAGGGTTGCCACAAGGTCTATGGCACCAGCGCCCGCGATCGCCGTATCCAGTGGCCCAGCAGCAACGCGCGGGAGGCGGCGGGAGAGATTCTCACGGATCTGGACACGGGGGATTGTGCCCTGCTCTTCGGCCGGGAGCGGACGGGGCTCACCAATGCGGAGATGGATCGTTGTCAGGTGCTGGTGCATATCCCCACGGCGGATGCATACCACTCCCTGAATCTGGGGCAGGCGGTGCAGGTACTCGCCTATGAGCTCCACATGGCCGCCCTGACGGCCCAGCCAGCGCAGGATGTACCTGTGGAGGATGTGCCGGAGCCGCCCGCGCCCATCGAGGATATGGAAGGCTTTTATGGCCACTTGCAGCATGTGCTGCGCCGTAGCGGTTTTCTTCAGGAGATTCGCGCTACTCGCATGATGCGGCGCCTGCGTCGTCTCTTTGACCGCGCCAGACCGAGCCAGAACGAGGTGAACATCCTGCGCGGTATCCTTACCGAAATTGAGCGCTGGGCGTCTAAAGTAGACAGAAAGGATCAGGATAGTCTTTAATGCGAGGCTTGGTAGTGGCTGGGGCAAATACAGGGGAGTGTGGCAATGGGCGGATACTGGCGGAGTGACCTCGACGCAGTTTTTGCGCGCGATCCCGCAGCGCGTACCCGTCTGGAAGTGTTGCTCACCTATCCCGGCGTTCACGCCCTGTTCCTGCATCGGATCGCTCATGCCCTGTGGCGTCACCGCTGGCGCCTGTTGGCGCGCAGTCTGGCGGCCTTTTCGCGTTTCTGGACAGGTATCGAGATTCATCCGGGGGCGCAGATCGGTAAGGGTTTCTTCATTGATCATGGGATGGGCGTGGTGATCGGTGAGACGGCGGAGATCGGCGACGACTGTACCCTCTATCACGGCGTGACTCTGGGCGGGACTTCCTGGAAGCCGGGCAAACGCCATCCGACCTTGGGGCGTGGCGTCATTGTCGGCGCTGGTGCCAAGGTGCTGGGACCGGTCGTTATCGGGAATAATGCGCGGATCGGCTCCAATGCAGTGGTGGTCAAGTCGGTGCCAGAGGGCGCCACCGTGGTGGGCATCCCTGGGCGGGTCGTCAATAAGGGTGAGCATACGGACAACTTCGAAGCCTACGGCCTGACCGGGCAAATGCCCGATCCGGTGGCGCGGGCCGTGGAGTGCATGCTGGAACACATGCATCGCCAGGATGCGGAGATCGCGCAATTGCGGGATGGTCTCCAGCGGCTGCAGCCGCTGGAGACCATGATGCCCGTGGAGGAGATCGTCTGTGTGCTGGATGATGAGGCCTCAGAAAGCGAGGGAACTCGTGCGGGTAATACTTGACTAATTTAGTAGAGATAGTAGGATGTCGTACAGAGGAGCACCGGACATGAAACTGACGACGAAAGGACGTTATGCGGTGACCGCCATGCTGGATCTGGCATTGAATCAGCGTGGCGGCGTGGTGACGGTAGCCGACATTTCCCAGCGTCAGCAGATTTCCGTGGCTTATTTGGAGCAGCTCCTTGGCCGCCTGCGTCGTTATGGTCTGGTGGAGAGTGTACGTGGTCCGGGTGGTGGTTACCGGCTGGCCATGCCGGATTCAGAAATTTCGTTGACGCGGATTGTGGAGGCTGTCAATGAGTCCATCAGTACGACCCAGTGCGGTGGTGATCCGCAGCAAGGATGTAAGGGGGGCGGGCAGCAGTGCCTTACCCACGACCTGTGGGAAGAATTGGGAGATCGTATCGCCGAGTTTCTCGGGGGAATCACCCTCGGGCAACTGGTACAGAAGCAATTGCACAAGGAGTCGATGCAGTCGGCACCGATCCGGATGACGGATAGGACAGCACTGCGCCCGACGCATGAAACCGCTTAGGATCATGAGGTACAGGAAATGAATCAACCCAAAATCATTGCACTGGATGTCGGGCAGCCCTGGTTGGTCAATCCGGATCGTCCCATTTATCTGGACTATCAGGCGACGACCCCGGTGGACCCGTTGGTTCTGGAACAGATGCTGCCTTTTCTGACCCATGACTTTGGCAATGCGGCTAGCCGTTCCCATCCCTATGGCTGGACAGCGGAAAAAGCGGTAGAGAAGGCGCGCCAGCAGGTGGCTGATGCCATCCACGCCGATCCCCGCGAAATTGTCTGGACTTCGGGTGCGACGGAAGCGACCAATCTGGCCCTCAAGGGTGCGGCGCATTTCTACTCCGGCAAGGGCAGGCATCTCATCACCTTGCGCACCGAGCACAAGGCGACTCTGGACACCTGCCGCCAGTTGGAGCGCGAGGGTTTTGAAGTCACTTATCTGGAAGTGCAGGAGGACGGTCTGGTTGACCTACAGGCTTTTGCGGCGGCGATTCGTCCGGACACCATCTTGGCTTCCGTGCTGTACGTGAACAACGAGATAGGCGTCGTCCAGCCCGTAGAAGCCATCGGCAAAATACTGCGCGCTCACAAGGTATTGTTCCATGTGGATGCAGTGCAGGCCCTGGGCAAGATACCGGTGGATGTGGAAGCCATCGAGGCGGACATGATGAGCCTGTCCGGGCACAAGATTTACGGACCCAAGGGGATCGGTGCCCTCTACGTGCGGCGTAAACCCAGGGTGCGGGTCGAGGCGCAGATTCATGGCGGTGGCCACGAGCGCGGTATGCGTTCCGGGACGTTGCCTACGCACCAGATTGTCGGCATGGGTGCGGCAGCCGAACTGGCCGTACAGTCGATGGAGAGCGATGCCAAGCGTATCCGCCAGTTGCGCGACCGTCTGCTCAAGGGCATTCAGGAGCAGGTGGAGGAAACCTATATCAATGGCAATATGGAACACCGGGTGCCGCATAACCTCAATATCAGTTTTGCCTTTGTGGAAGGCGAGTCGCTGATTATGGCGTTGAAGGAAATCGCTGTGTCCAGCGGATCGGCCTGTACCTCGGCCAGTCTGGAGCCTTCTTATGTGCTTCGCGCCCTGGGTAAGTCCGATGAGCTGGCGCACAGCTCCATCCGCTTCGGCATCGGTCGCTACACGACAGAAGAGGAAATCGATGCCACTATCGAGCTCATCGCCGCGAAGGTAGACAAATTACGAGAGTTGTCTCCGCTCTGGGAGATGCATCAGGAAGGTATTGATCTCAACAGCATTCAGTGGGCCGCACACTAAGGCCCTTACAAGAGGAGAACCATCATGGCATACAGTGAAAAAGTGATTGATCATTATGAACATCCCCGCAACGTGGGAGCGATGGACAAGGATGACCGTGGCGTCGGCACCGGTATGGTGGGTGCACCGGCCTGCGGCGATGTGATGCGTTTACAGATCAGGGTGAACGGGCAGGGCATTATTGAAGATGCCAAGTTCAAGACCTACGGTTGCGGTTCGGCCATCGCCTCCAGTTCGCTGGTGACGGAGTGGGTCAAGGGCAAAACCCTCGATGAGGCGATGACCATCAAGAACAGCCAGATCGCCGAAGAGCTGGAACTGCCTCCGGTCAAGATCCACTGCTCCGTGCTGGCCGAAGACGCCATCAAGGCGGCGGTGGAAGATTACCGGAAAAAGCAGGACGGGGCGCAGGTGGCGGTACAATCGGAAGTGGCCGTTGTCCAGGTGGCACACTAGGATATCGTCATGGCTTTGACCTTATCGGAAAGCGCGGCGCAGCAGGTGCGCAAGAGTATTACCAAACGTGGCAAGGGTCTGGGTATCCGCATCGGTGTGAAAACCAGCGGCTGCTCCGGCTTGTCGTATGTTATGGAGTTTGTGGACGTCCCCAACCCCGAAGATCTGGTGTTTCCCCACGATGACGTGAGTCTTTTTGTGGACCCCAAAAGTCTCATCTATCTGGATGGCACGGAGCTGGACTTTACCCGCGAAGGCCTGAACGAGGGATTCCGTTTTAATAATCCCAACGTGAAAGATGCCTGCGGCTGCGGTGAGAGCTTTACGACCTGATGGCGGATTCCTGTTTCCGCTGCGGGGCGGAGTTGGGTGCTCCGCCCGCGCTGTGTGCATCCTGCGGGGCGGTGCAACCCTTCCGCGCGGAGCTCTCCCTGTTTGCGGTGGCGGGCTTGCCCGAAACCTATGATCTGGACGTTCAGGCACTGCGCACGCAGGTGCTGGCGCTGCAAAAGGGCCTGCATCCAGACCGCTTCGCCAATGCAGTGCCTGCAGAAAAACGCTATTCCCTGGAGTGGAGCACCCGCCTCAATGAGGCCCTGGCGATATTGCGGGACCCCCTGCGGCGTGCCGATTATCTCCTGCAGCGGCAAGGCGTGGACGCGCTGGGTGAGCAGGTGAAGGTCGCTGACCCGGAACTGCTGATGACCCAGATGATCTATCGCGAACGTCTGGAAGATCTGGTGGCGGCACGCGACCTGGCGGGCATGGAGGCTTTGCGTCGGGAGGTGGATACGGCAGTGAGCGGGGTGGTGCAACGTCTCAGGGGGTTATTGGGGGTTTTACCCTGTGCTGAGCCGGAAGCAGCGGGTGCCGCGGTGCGCGCGTTACAGTTTCTCGATAAACTTCTCGGCGAGATAGACCGCAGCGAAGAGTCCTTGCAGAATGCCTGAGCGGCAGAACCTCCACAATCAGGGCGATATATCATGGCGTTAATGCAAATTGCAGAACCGGGCATGGCCGCCGAACCGCATCAGCGGCGGCTGGCCATCGGCATCGACCTGGGGACCACCCACTCGCTGGTGGCCTCCGTGTTGTCGGCGGTGCCCACCGTCATGCGCGATCATAAGGGTAAGTACCTGCTGCCTTCGGTGGTGCGCTACCTCGGTGGCGGCGATATTCATGTCGGCTATCCCGCAGCCGCAGCCGCCGGGCAAGACCCGCACAATACCATTGCCTCGGTGAAACGCCTGATGGGGCGCGGCCATGGCGATGTGCAGACCCTTGCCGGGCACCTGCCTTACGATCTTGTTCCTGGAGAAGGTATGGTGCGTCTGCGCACGGTGGCGGGCGAAAAATCCCCCGTAGAGGTGTCTGCCGAAATATTGCGGGTGCTCAAAGAGCGGGCGGTGGAAACCCTGGGTGGCGAACCGGAGGGCGCGGTGATCACGGTGCCCGCCTATTTCGACGAGGCCCAGCGTCAGGCCACCAAAGATGCGGCCCGTCTGGCGGGGCTGAATGTGCTGCGCCTGCTGGCCGAGCCGACCGCCGCTGCGGTGGCCTATGGTCTGGACAAGGGCAGTGAGGGCGTTTTCGCCATCTACGATCTGGGCGGCGGAACCTTCGATATTTCCATATTGCGCTTGCAGGCGGGGGTCTTTGAGGTGTTGGCGACCGCCGGTGATTCCGCCCTGGGCGGCGACGATATGGATCATGCGTTGGCCGAATGGCTGATGCAGGAGGAGGGCGGTGATGTGTCCGATCCCTTCTGGCGGCGGCAGCTGTTACAGCAGGCGCGTACCACCAAAGAGGTGCTCAGTACCGTTGAGGAAACGACGATAGTGCTGACACCTTCCGGTCGTGCGCCCCATGCGGTGAAACTGTCGCGTAGCCAGTTGGAGTCACTGATTCAGCCGGTTATCCAGCGGTCCCTCCCGGCTTGTCGGCGGGCGCTACGGGATGCCGGTTTAAAGCTGGATGAGATTGAAGGCGTGGTGCTGGTGGGCGGCGCCACCCGTGTCCCCGCCGTGCGCGCGATGGTGGAGGAATTCTTTCAGCAGGTACCGCTGACGGATATCGATCCCGATCAGGTGGTGGCCCTGGGCGCCGCCATTCAGGCCGATGCCCTGGTGGGCAATCAGCGCGAAGATTTGCTGCTCATGGACGTGCTGCCGCTCTCCCTTGGTCTGGAGACCATGGGCGGACTGGTGGAGAAAATCATTTCCCGCAACACCCCCATTCCGGTGGCACGGGCGCAGGAATTCACCACCTTCAAGGATGGTCAGACGGCCATGACCATCCACGTCGTGCAGGGGGAGCGCGATCTGGTGCAGGACTGCCGTTCGCTGGCGCGCTTCAGTCTGCGCGGTATTCCCCCCATGGTGGCCGGTGCCGCAAGGATTCGCGTGACTTTTCAGGTGGATGCCGATGGCCTGCTGGCGGTGCGTGCAGAGGAAACCGGTACGGGGGTGCATTCGGAAGTCGTCGTCAAACCGTCTTACGGTCTGAATGATGCGGAAATCGCCAGGATGCTGCAGGACTCGTTCACCCATGGCGCCGAAGATGTGGCCAGGCGGCGCCTGTCGGAAGCGAAAGTGGAGGGCGAGCGGGTGCGTGAAGCCTTGCGCTCGGCTTTGGCCGTCGACGCCGACCTGCTAGCTCCTGCGGAGCGGGAAATTCTGGACAAAGCCGGTGCTGCGTTGACCAACGCCTTGTCGGGTAATGACGCCGACGTTATCACTGGCGCCGCTGAAGCGGTTGAAACTGCCGCGGAACCGCTGGTACAGCGGCGTATGGACAGTGCCCTGCGCCGCGCCATCGCCGGCCGTTCTATTGACGATCTGGGAGATTGAATGACTAAAATACGCGTCTTGCCGAACCCGGAAATCTGTCCCGAGGGGGCGGAGTTCGACGCTGAACAGGGGGAGACCATCATCACCGCCGCCATGCGCAATGATATTCACATTGAGCATGCCTGCGAGATGTCCTGCGCCTGCACTACCTGTCATGTGATTCTGCGCGCGGGTTTTGACAGTCTCGCGGCGGCGGAAGAAAAAGAAGAGGATTTGCTCGATAAGGCCTGGGGCCTGGAGCCGACCTCCCGCCTCAGTTGCCAGGCGAAAGTGACGGATACCGAACTGGTCATCGAAATCCCCAAATATACTATCAATCTGGAAAAGGAGCGGCACTGATGCGCTGGACCGACACCATGGAGCTTGCCATTGCCCTGGATGAAGCCCACCCGGACGCCGATGTGGTCCATCTGCGTTTCACCGATCTGCATCGCTGGATATTAGAACTGCCCGATTTTGAAGGCGAACCCGAAAAGTCCAGCGAAGGCATCCTCGAAGCCATCCAGATGGCCTGGTTGGCGGAGAGAGACTGAGTCGGGCCGCGCCATGGCGGATAAAAAGGCCCTCATCGCCCTCTCGGGAGGGGTGGATTCTGCCGTAGCGGCACTGCTCATGCGGGAGCAGGGCTACGAACTCACCGGCGTGACCATGCGCCTGTGGCCCAGGAGCCGCTGCTGCGATGAAAAAGATATCGAAGACGCCGCCGAGATCTGCGCCCTGCTCGATATCCCCTATACGGTGCTGGATTATCGCGAGGCGTTCCGGCGTCAGGTGGTCGATGTGTTTGTCGCCGAATATCAGGCGGGGCGTACGCCCAATCCCTGTGCGCGCTGCAATCAGTTCCTCAAGTTCGATGCCCTCCTGGCGGAAGGCGAAAAGTTGGGCGCCACGATGCTGGCAACGGGGCACTATGCGCGCCTGGCGGAAATTTCTTCGGGCACCGCCCTGCTGCGTGGCCGTGACGAAGCCAAAGACCAATCCTATTTTCTTTTCGCCATTGGCGTCGCGCTATTGCCCCGCCTGCGTTTTCCCGTGGGTGGCATGAACAAGGATGAGGTGCGCGCCATGGCCCGCAAACACGGCCTGCCCGTGGCCGCCAAGCAGGATTCACAGGATATCTGCTTTGTCCCGGATGGCGACTACCGCCGCTTTCTGGAAGATTACGCCGGATTGGACATGGCGCAGGAAGGAGAGATGATCGACAGCAGCGGGCAGGTTATCGGCCATCATCCGGGCACCTTGCACTTTACCGTCGGACAGCGGCGCGGTCTGGGCGGTGGCAGCGGTCAGCCGCGCTATGTTTTGGCGCTGGACCCGGTGCAGAACCGGGTGATTGTCGGTGGTGCGAACGAGCTCTACCGCCGTGCAGCCAGCCTGACCGAGTGCAACTGGCTGGCGGATTTGCCGCCCGGCGAAAGCCATGCTGTGACCGTAAAATTGCGTTATCGCTCTCGCGCCGAGCCAGCCATGCTGCGCCTGCTCCCCGATGCCAGGGCCGAACTTCGCTTTTCCGAGCCGCAACGCGCCGTCACCCCCGGTCAGGCTGCCGTCTGCTACCAGGGCGAGCGTCTGCTGGGCGGGGGCTGGATTCAACACGCAGGATAGTCCGCGCGCCTGCGTCAGAACATACCCAATATATGCTGTATTTCCGGTAACATGCGCTGTACGCATTTTTTCCCCTCCATTATGGCTTCACCGGCACGATAAAACTCCAGTAAGCCAATATGGGACAGCTTTGGAGAAAGCAGGATATCCGGGGGATCTCCTGCCATGCGACTCCTGGTGATCCTATCCTGCATAATATTGACCGATCCGGCGATGGCATCAAACAGGCTGGGTGGTTGCTCCTCATCGCTGGTCACTGGAAATATCGAGGCGGTATATGCCGTGACCAAATCTGATATTTTTCCTGCGACACCGGTACCTTGTTTTTCTATGGTTTTGTGGTTTTTGAGGCGTTTTCCAATGATGTCATCGTTTAACGTTACGGCTATAACCATATTCGCACCAAGCGCCCGACAGGCGGAAATGGGAACGGGATTCACCAGCCCGCCATCTATAAGCCATTTACCATGGTTTTTAACCGCTGGAAAGAGGCCAGGTACTGATATGGAAGCAAAAACGGCCTCCAGGATGGAGCCCTCCGTCAACCAAATTTCCCTGCCAGTATGCAAATCTGTTGCTACAGAGGCATACCTTTTGGCAACAATATCCTCTATTTCCGAATCATCATCTGCCACATATTTTTTGAGAAAATAATGGAGCCGTTCTTTGTTGACAAAACCATTCAGTGACATGTTGATGGCAAAAAATTTGGCGGTTTCAAGCTTCGTCAGCGAGCGCACCCATTCTTCCAGCTTCTCAAGGTTGTTGGAAACATAAGATGCGCCAACCAATGCGCCTATGGAGGTACCGCAAACAATATCCGGTACGATTCCATGATCACTTAACGCGCTTATCACCCCGATATGTGCCCATCCGCGAGCCGCGCCACTGCCAAGAGCTAAACCTATAGTCATGGTGATCTCACCCCCAAGTGTTTTTTGTCACATGGCCCAGGATGCACTGTAGCGCGCCCGCGAAGTGCGCGATAGGGAAGGTGTGGATGATGTCGCTCCTTTCGCGGCTGCCGATCCTGCCATCATTTATTACTCGCAATGATTAGTATGTTCTGTTAAAGTGCACTCGCCTTCATGCCTCAGTCTGCATGAAGCGCGTCGCACTGGTTCCCACCTTGATGAAGCGTCTGCCATAGACTGGCGCCCCTGTGGCGAGGCCGGTGTTTTTGGAGTAAAAATTATGTCATCTTTTGAATCCCTTGGGCTTTCTGAACCCATTTGGCGTGCAGCTGCCGAGCGCGGTTACACTACTCCCACCCCCATTCAGGAGCAGGCCATTCCGGTGGTCATGTCCGGTGTCGATCTGTTGGCTGGCGCGCAGACGGGTACCGGCAAGACCGCTGCGTTCGCCATGCCCATTCTGCACAAGCTGTCCGCCACCGCAGATACTGCGGCGCATAGTCCTTCCAGTGTGCGTGCGCTGATTCTCGTCCCCACCCGTGAACTGGCGGCACAGGTAGAGGAGAGCGTGCAGTTGTATGGGCGTTATCTTTCTCTGCGTTCGCTGGTGCTCATCGGTGGTGTTAAGATCAATCCGCAGATGCAAAAGTTGCGTCGCAGTGTAGACGTATTGGTCGCTACCCCCGGTCGTCTGCTGGATCATATCCAGCAGCGCAGCGTCGACCTCTCTCACGTCGAGATCCTTGTGCTCGACGAAGCAGATCGCATGCTCGACATGGGTTTTATCCGCGATATCCGGCGTATTCTTGCGGTTTTGCCCAAGAGGCGCCAAAACCTGCTGTTCTCGGCGACGTTTTCACCGGAAATCCGCAGCCTGGCCGATGGCTTGCTGAACAATCCGGCCAGCGTCGAAGTCGCGACGCGCAATGCTACTGCTGACAATGTCGCCCAGCGGATTTTTGCCGTCGATCAGGATCGCAAGCGGGAACTTCTTGCGCACCTGATTGAAGAACATCAATGGGGGCAGGTGCTGGTCTTCACCCGCACTAAGCATGGTGCCGATCGACTTGCCAAGCACCTGTCCCAGGATGGTATGCAGGCCATGGCCATCCACGGTGACAAGAGTCAGGGTGCACGTACCCGCGCTCTGGCGGAGTTCAAGGAAGGTAAAGTTCGGGTATTGGTCGCAACGGACATCGCCGCCCGCGGCATCGATATCAGCGAGTTGCCCCATGTAGTTAATTTTGAACTTCCCCATGTGCCCGAGGATTATGTCCATCGCATCGGACGAACCGGTCGCGCTGGCAACAATGGCCAAGCCGTATCGCTGGTGAGCAGCGAAGAGCGTAAGCAGTTGCAGGATGTGGAAAAGCTGCTGCGCCGCTCCTTTGATCGAGAGATCGTCGTCGGCTTCGAGCCTCGGCAATCCTTCCCCAGCCATGTGCCGTCATCGGCTCCGCGCCGTCCGACTCACGCCGCCGGGCGGGGCCGACCCAGTTCAGGGACGACGCCTTCGGGCCGTGCCCGCCGCGCATGATCTAGCCTTTTTTCAGTCCGATAATGAGGTGTAACCCGCGGGGACTGCGTTCAAACCGGATAGGCCCGTCAGCTTGCATCACCAAGGCCTTAGTTTGTGGGTCTAAAGAACGAGCTGGCCCCGTGTCTGGGGCCATGAGGAAGTGCTGTCTGATTGAACGAATACGCCCCCGGATTTGTTGCTTTTCTCTGTGAGCCGCCTATATAGAATCGTGTATAGCATTACCAATACTTTCAAACTTTCCGCATATTCTGGGCGATTCGCAGTCTGTTTTTGGTTAGAAGGAAGGTGTTATGTCCGATGCCGCATCAGAGCCTGCCGTAAATACTATTTCTCAATTGATTCGACTCATTACGGACAAGCACTTGCCGGCGTTTGCAAGTACCCTCAAAAACGTCTTCAGAGCTACCGACAGCGATTCGACATCTGGGCAGCAGATCGCGCAGATCATATTGCGGGATTCCGCTTTGACTTCACGGGTGTTGTGCGCGGCCAATGCGGCCAATCTGGGTTACGGCGCACACACTAAAATTGCGACGGTCAGCCGTGCCGTAGTGGTATTGGGCGTCAATGCATTGCGCAGCTTATGCGTTTCGGCAGCGGTGGTAGAGTCCATGACTGGCCCTCGACAGTTCCGGGATCGCGTGCGCGATGCACTGGCACGGGCACTGCATTCCGCTTTTCAGGCTCGGGACATTGGTGTTAGCGAAGGTCTTGGTCCTGAGGCTGCAGAGCGCCTATTTATTGAGTCACTGCTTTCCCATATCGGTGAGATTGCGTTCTGGTGCTATGGCGAGGAGTTCGCGGTGCGGATGGATGCGGTGTTGCGGGTAGGAATGCCAACCGCGGAGGCCGCGCGTGAAGTATTGGGATGTTCTTTTCAGCAATTCGGTCGGGATCTTTTACAGATTTGGAAGCTCGATTTTGTGTTGCAGAACAGCCCGGAGGTGGGGTTGGGCAATCGCCTGACCAGTGCCGCCGCGCAGGGCTGGGGGCACCCGATCCTGAAGAGTATTGTCACCGAAATCAGCCAGATATACCGTCTGTCCGACGAGGATACCTGTGCACGTCTGCAACGGAATGCTGAGGCGGCAAATCAGATGGCCATTATGCTGGGTATTGAAGGTATCCAAGAGTTGTTACCCGACCATACGGATGCAGAAACTATTGAGAATATTGCGGACGAAGGCCAGGGCACTCAATACCCAGAACCCGATTTCAAATTGCAGATGCGGGCACTGACTGAACTGGGGAAGGTCGCGCAATCGCGCAAGGATCTCCCGCTGCTGCTGGAAACCTGTCTGGAAGGTATTTATCGCGCTGTGGGACTGGATCGCGCGGCTATTTGCCTGATCAGTCCGGATCGGGCCCTGCTGTCCGCACGTATCGTCGTTGGCCATCAGGCGAACGTGCTACACGCGCTGCTAAACTGGCCGCTGACCGCGCAATCGCTCAGGGCTCTGCAACCCGATCTGCGTTGTTGGCGGCAGGAGCGCACGACGCACTCAAACCATCCAAAAAATCCGATGAAAAGCGCACTAAGCTTCTTGTTCGATACCTTGCCGGGTGATGCCTTGCTGGCGACCTTTTCGGTGGACAACCGCCCTATCGGAATTCTCTATGCGGATCGGGAGCCTTCGGGCCGTGCCCTCGATGCGGACGCCTTCGAGGGCTTCAAGAGTTTTGTCGAGCAAACGGAGATGGTCATGCGCAGTCTGCGTCGTGCCTGAGCCGACGGGTTGCTTTGTCAACCGCCTGGGCCGTAGTCCAGAGTCGGACTTGGCGGGCAGCGTTCTTCCCATCCAGCACTGGCCGAGTTATCTTTGTCCGCAATGCCTTGGCATTCCGCCAGGGCTTGCGCCACAATAAGCGGGTGATGAGCGTGTCCGAGCGAAAGGCAGATATGGACGAAGACAAGACATCCTCCCGCGTTCTGGTGGTGGAGGATGAGGAAGGTATTCAGGAACTCCTGCGCGTCACCCTGCAGCGTCAGGGCTTTGAAGTGCGTTGTGAGGGGAGTGTCGAATCTGCGGAAACGGTGCTCCTGACCTGGGCGCCGCAGTTGCTCGTTCTTGACTGGATGCTTCCCGGCGAGAACGGTCTGGCATGGTGCCGTACTCTGCGCCGCCGTGAGGAGACCCAGAAGCTGCCCATCATTTTGCTCACGGCGCGCGGTGGAGAGGGCGACCGGGTGCATGGTCTTGAATCGGGCGCGGACGATTATCTGGCCAAACCTTTTTCTCCGCGGGAGTTGGTGGCGCGGGTCAATGCCCTGCTACGGCGTAGTTATGGCGGTACGGCGGCTAGTCGGGTACGGCTCGGTGAGCTGCATGTGGACCTACGCGCGCATCGGGTGTATGCCGGTAAGGTACAGATCCATCTCGGCCCTACCGAGTTTCGCCTTTTGCGTCTCTTTGTGACCAATCCAGAACGCGTCTTTTCGCGGGATATGCTGCTCGATCAGATCTGGGGGCGGCAGAGCTTTATCGAAGAGCGGACGGTCGACGTTCACATTCGTCGCTTGCGGCGGGAATTGGACCATCACGGTTATGCTCATATCATCGAAACAGTAAGGGGTGAAGGCTATCGCTGTAGTGCCTTGGGTCCCCAGCGAGATACGGTGGGCGGGCGATGACTGGTACGGCGGTTTTTGAGCATTCAGCGCGCCGCCGCGCACGTCGCTATCCTTTTCCAGCGTGAAGCACCTCCGTGCCTGGTTTTATCCCGTAGCGCTCTGGGCGCTGATCCCGATTTTTCTGACCGCCGATGATTTGCGCGCTTGGCCCTACCTCCTACCGGTGGTCATCGCCCTCTTGTTGGCGCTCTGGGTCGGCTGGCATCGCCAGCAATCCCAGAGCTTCAGCGCTTGGTTCCGCAACCCGGATACCTTGCTGCCACCGTTGGCGGGGGGGATGTGGGAGGAGACCTTTGCCGAGGGCTACCACTGGCGGCGTGATCAGGAGGTACAGCACCGCCTGCTCAGTGCCCAGATTGTACAATTGCGCGACGCCTTGCAGGCCATGCCGGACGTCGTGGTGCTCATGGATGAGCGCGGCCAGCTACTTTGGGTGAATCCTTCCGGTATCCGTTTGCTGCAACTGCAATGGCCAGAGGACGCCGGAAAGCCGCTAACCTTCTGGCTGCGCACCCCGCATCTGCGGGCCTTCCTCGCTGGCGAGGGGCCACCCAGCTTGCAACTCCCCGCACCGGCAGATGCACAACAGATTTTGGAGGGTATGCGCTATCCCCTCGCCGATGCTGGCGCATTGGTTATTTTCCGGGACGTGACCCGCATCCGTCAGCTCGAACAGGTCCGTCAGGACTTCGTGGCCAATGTCTCCCACGAGTTGCGTAGCCCGCTCACGGTGGTGCGCGGTTTCCTGGAAAATATGTTGGATAGCCCTATCGCGACCGATGATGAGGTGAGCAGTCAACTCCGTCTCATGGAGCAGCAGACGCTACGCATGCAGTCTTTGGTTGAGGACTTGTTGTCCCTGGCGCGCATGGAAGCCGCCGAAGCAAATCCGGAACACTGCGAAACGCTGATGCTCGCGGATATGGTACACAACACGCTGGATACCCTGGCGCCCGCGATAGCGCAAAAACGTTTGCAGATCGACACCGTGCTGGATAACGACTTGGGTTTTTTTGCAGAAACCATCGACCTGACTAGTATCATTCGCAATTTATTGGAAAACGCCATCAAATATACCCCGGTAGACCGCGCTGTCAGCGTGCGCTGGGAGCGTCGCCCTGGCGATCTGCTTCTGGTGGTGCAGGATACCGGCGATGGTATCGCTGCCGAGCATCTGCAGCGTATCACCGAACGTTTTTACCGGGTGGACAAAGGTCGTTCCCGACGCATGGGCGGCACGGGGTTGGGACTGGCTATTGTCCGTCACGCCGTCGAGCGTTATCAGGGGCATCTGGAGGTAACCAGTGAAGTGGGTAGGGGAACCACTTTTACTGTGCATTTCCCGCTTCATCTCGCCCGCAGTCTCCTTTCCGACCCTGCGATGTCATAAAATTGTAATAAAATCTTGCTATAATCTTTGCTCAGTCTTGAACAAGACCTGAATAAGGGGCGTGATATGATGAAAACCATTGGCGTGGCTTTCGTGTTGGGCGTGATGAGCCTGGGCGCAGCAGGGCTGGCGCAGGCGGCAATTATTTCCGCCGCAGGCGGCACGGCCATTTATCCCGTTCTGTCCAAATGGGCAGAAACCTACAAACAGAAAACGGGCACCATGGTGAACTATCAGGCCATCGGCTCTGGTGGTGGTATTGCCCAAATCATGGCCAAGACCGTCGCTTTCGCCAATAGCGACATGCCTATTAAACCTGAAGATCTCAGCAAAGACCAACTCATCCAGTTTCCGGCAGTGATTATTGGCATTACCCCCGTCGTGAATGTCCCCGGTATAAAGCCCGGTGAACTGACCTTCAACGGTACCGTGCTCACCGGTATTTACCTGGGTAAAATCAAGAAATGGAACGACACGGCCATAGCCGACCTCAATAAGGGCGTTAAGTTGCCGGATATGAATATCACCGTGGTCCATCGTTCTGATGGTTCCGGCACTACCTTCAACTTTACCAATTATCTGGCCAAGGTCAGCCCGGAATGGAAGCAACGGGTGGGCGATAACACCGCCGTTTCCTGGCCTGTGGGTGTGGGTGGCAAGGGTAATGCGGGCGTCGCTGCTTATGTGCAGCGGATTCCTGGTGCCATCGGCTACGTGGAATATGCCTATGCCAAGGAAAATCACATGGCTTACGGCAAAATGATCAATGCTGCGGGCAAAGTGGTGGCCCCTGATCTGGCCACTTTCCAGGCCGCCGCGGCGAACGCGGACTTTACCAAGGTAGAGGATTTCTACATGATTCTCACCAACCAGCCGGGTGCCCAGAGTTGGCCCATCTCCGCTGCGACTTACATCCTTATGCGCAAAAACGCCGATAAGACGGCTAATGCCGGGGTTTTGAAGTTTACGCGCTGGTTCCTGACAGCCCCGCAGGCGCAAGCAGAAGCCAAGAGCCTGGATTATGTGCCATTACCAAAAAATACGGTGACGCAAATTGAGGCGTACTGGAAAAAGAATCTGGGTCAGTGAACTAAAATATGGACGATACCCGTGGCGCAGAATTGGGAATGGGGAAGGCTGCGGTGCCGTCCCCCGCTGTGCCATCTCGCATCGGCCTGGTGCGATCAAGGCGTCTGCATGTTATGGACCGTGGTTTCCGCTGGCTGACAGGCGGGCTCGCCTTTTTGGTTCTGCTCCTGCTGGTCGGTGTAGCGTTGTCCCTCTTTGTGCGCGGGTGGGGAGCCTTTCATCATTTTGGCTTCGCTTTTTTCTGGAGCGAGGCCTGGGATCCTGTTACGGAAAACTTCGGCGCTCTGGTGCCGATTTACGGGACTTTGGTCAGCTCCCTGGTCGCCATGTTGATCGCCGTGCCCATCAGTTTCGGCATCGCGTTATTTATCAGTGAACTTGCGCCCGAATGGTTACGCCAACCGGTCGGTAGCGCCATAGAATTGCTGGCGGGTATCCCCAGCATCATCTTCGGCATGTGGGGTCTCTTCGTCTTTGCGCCGGTTTTGGGCCGCGCAGAGCCTTGGCTCAATGACCATCTGGGTGTTCTGCGCGGTATTGGTGCGTTGTTTCGCGGCCCGCCGATGGGCATCGGTATGCTGGCTGCCGGTATTATTCTGGCCATTATGGTAATCCCCTTTATTTCGGCGATCATGCGCGATGTTTTTCTGGTTGTGCCCACGCTGCTCAAAGAGTCGGCCTATGGCCTGGGTGCCACGACTTGGGAGGTGGCACGCCATGTGGTTCTTCCATATACCCGTACGGCGGTAGTCGGTGGCGTGTTCCTCGGTCTGGGCCGCGCCCTTGGTGAAACCATGGCAGTAACTTTTGTGATCGGTAATGCCCACGATCTCCACATCTCTTTGCTCGACGCTGGAAACTCTATCGCCGCAGCACTGGCGAACGAGTTTGCCGAGGCTTTTTCACCCATGTACAAATCGGCGCTCATGGCCTTGGGTTTCATTCTCTTCATCATTACCTTCGTGGTGCTGGTGCTGGCCAAACTGATGCTTTGGCGTCTCGGTCAGGGGCAAGAGAAGGCGGGCTTATGAGCACGGCTATGAACGTCCGCTATCTGCGCCGCCGCTTCTGGAATATCTTTAATCTGGGCATGGCGGTAGCCATGACCTTGTTTGGCCTCTTCTGGCTGGTCTGGATTCTCTGGACCACCCTCTCTTATGGCGCTACCGCCCTGAACCTGGAACTGTTTACAGCCGATACACCTGCGCCCGGCAGCATCGGCGGGCTGCGCAATGCCTTCGTGGGTAGCCTGTTGATGATCGGCGTGGCGGTACTGATTGGTACTCCTGTGGGAATCCTGGCCGGCACCTATCTCGCCGAGTTTGCGCAAGGCAGCCGCCTGGCGGGGGTCATCCGGTTTTTTAATGATATTCTGCTCAGCGCGCCTTCCATTGTGATCGGCCTGTTTATTTATGCAGTCATGGTGGTGCCCATGGGGAACTTCTCTGGTCTTGCCGGGGCCTTGTCACTGGCTATTTTGCTTTTGCCCGTCGTCCTGCGTACCACGGATGAGATGCTGGGCATGGTCCCCGGCACCCTGCGTGAGGCGGCCCTGGCTCTGGGGGCGCCCCATTGGAAGATGATCGTTCAGGTGAGTTATCGGGCTGCGCGTTCTGGTATACTCACCGGGGTTCTGCTGGCGGTCGCGAGGATTAGCGGCGAGACCGCACCGCTGCTGTTCACGGCGCTCAATAATCAGTTCTTCAGCATGAATCTGGACAAGCCGATCGCCAATGTCCCCGTAGTCATTTTTCAGTTTGCCATGAGTCCTTATCCGGAATGGCAGCATCTGGCCTGGGCGGGTGCGTTGATAGCTGCCATGGCTGTGCTAGTCTTGGGCCTCGTTTCTCGCTTTCTTATCAAAGACAGGAGTCCGCGTTAATGTCGGAACCTCAGAAAACCAAAATATCCGTCCGCCACCTGGATTTTTTTTACGGGAGCAACAGGGCTCTGACAGATATCAATCTGGAAATGCCCGAGAATCAGGTGACAGCGTTCATCGGGCCATCGGGTTGCGGCAAGTCGACGCTCCTGCGGGTCTTTAATCGCATGTATTCTCTGTACCCCGGGCAACGGGCGACCGGCGAGGTACTGCTGGATGGTGAGAATACGCTCGCTCCCGGCACGGATGTGAATATGCTGCGCGCCAAAGTTGGTATGGTATTTCAGAAACCAACGCCTTTTCCCATGTCCATCTATGACAATATCGCCTTTGGCATCAAGCTCTATGAAAAATTACGCAAGGTGGAGATGGACGAACGGGTGGAGCAGGCGTTGCGTCAGGCAGCCCTCTGGGAGGAGGTGAAGGATAAGCTCAAGACGAGTGGGCTGGGGTTGTCCGGCGGACAGCAGCAACGCCTGTGTATCGCGCGCGCAGTGGCGGTGCAACCAGAGGTGATCCTGCTGGATGAGCCGACTTCGGCGTTGGATCCTATTGCTACCCTCAAGATTGAAGAGCTGGTGAGCGAACTGCGCAATCAATTTACGATTCTGATCGTCACCCACAACATGCAACAGGCGGCGCGCGTCTCTGATTACACGGCATTTATGTATATCGGCGAGATGGTGGAATTTGGGCCTACCAATCAGTTATTCACCAATCCCGAAAAAAAGCAGACAGAAGACTACATCACGGGTCGCTACGGTTAAGGAGCGCAGCTATGGACAAAGAACCACATATTTCCCAGCGTTTTGATGAAAAACTCCATGAGGTCCACGCCTTGGTCCTTGCCATGGGGGGGGTGGTGGAGGAGCAAATCACCAATGCTGTCAAGGCATTGCAGGAGTCAGATGCCGAACTGGCCCGTGAGGTGATTGGCCGTGACCATGAGGTGAATGGTTACGAGGTGCGTATTGAAGAAGAGTGCATCAATATTCTGGCTACACGTCAGCCTGCCGCCAGTGATCTGCGTTTGGTGATGACGCTGATCAAGACTGTTGCGGATCTGGAGCGGATGGGCGACAAGGCCAGCAAAATTGCCGACATGGCCCTGGCCATGGGACATGGCGCGCGTAACGACAATCCGGCCTTTCTCAGAGACGTGAGCGTCATGGCGGACTATGCCCTGAACATGTTGCGGCGCGCCATGGATGCTCTGGCCCGTGCAGATGCCGAGGAAGCCATTGCCGTCGCCAAAGGCGATGAGGTGCTCAATCAGGAATACCGTTCTGCCCTGCGCCGTCTGATTACCTACATGATGGAAGATCCGCGTACCATCACCCCGGCCATTGATGCGCTTTTTATCGCCAAGGCCATTGAGCGTATTGGCGATCATGCCCGGAATATCTGTGAATACGTCATTTATCTTGCTAAAGGGAAAAGTGTCCGGCATGTTCCGTTAGATGAGGTAGAACAAAGTATCCAGAGGAAATAGCCATGGTGGAATCCACAGCCACAGCAGAACTCAAAAACTTTCTGGCGGCCGTGGATCTGGGTTCCAACTCCTTTCATATGGTGGTTGCAGAAGAAGTTGGCTCTGATATCCGTCTGCATGATCGTTTGCGTGAAGGCGTTCGTCTGGCTGAAGGTCTGCGCGATGATGGTAGCCTTGATCCTGCGGTAGAACAACGCGCACTGGACTGTCTGGCGCGCTTCGGTCAGCGTCTCCGCGGTATCCGCCCGGAGCGGGTGCGGGTGATCGGCACGAATACCTTGCGCGATGCGAGTGCTGGAGAAGACTTTGTGCGCGCCATCGAAAAAACGCTCGGTTACCCGGTGGAAATCGTGGCCGGCCGGGAAGAAGCGCGTCTAGTTTACCTCGGCGTGGCGCACAGCTTGGCGGTAGACGCGCGTGAGCGGCGTTTGGTTGCGGATATCGGGGGAGGTAGTACGGAGTTGATTGCGGGCCAGGGTTTTACCCCTGATCTGCGGGAAAGCCTGCATTTTGGCTGTGTGGCCTCTACCCGGGCCTACTTTCCCGATGAACTGATTACGGCGGCCGCCTGTGAGCGTCTTGAAAAACGGGTGCGTATGGCGGTAGAACCCATGCTCGATGATTTTCTCCGCCATGGCTGGGATCAGGCGGTGGGTTCTTCGGGTACCATCAAGGCGATTGCCCGTGTCCTCGCGGAGAACGGTCAGGGTTCGCGCATCACCCACGCGGGCATGCACTGGCTGCGTGAGCAAATGACGCGTCTCGGTTCAGTACGTGCGCTGACCCAGCTGAAGGGCCTGAAGGCGGATCGTGCCGCCGTTTTTCCGGGTGGATTCATCATTCTCTTCGCGCTCTTCGAGTCCTTGCGTCTACAGGAAATGCGTTTTTCTGAGGGCGCTTTGCGCGAGGGGGCCATTTATGACCTGCTCGGGCGCATCCATCAGGAAGACACCCGGGAGATGAGTATCCGCAGCCTGCAGGAACGCTTTCACAGCCAAGTGCAGCGTAACCAGGGCATAGCGCAGTGGGCGGCGCACTTTTTCAAGACGGCATCCGTATCCTGGCCGCTCCACGGCGGGCATCAGCAATGGCTGCACTGGGCCGCTATGACCCATGATATCGGCCTCGACATCGCCCATTCGGGATTTCACAAACATGGTGAATATGTCTGGCGGAATGCCGATATTGCGGGATTCTCCCGTCGTGAGCAGGGCGTTGTTGCAGCGCTCGTGCGCGCCCAGCGAAAACGCCTGCCTAGCCACGCGCAGTTACGTGCTCTGGGTATCGCGGCTGAGGATGTAGTGGCGTTGCAGCAATTGGCGATTCTGCTCCGCTTGGCTATCCTGTTTCATCGTGGCGCGACCCCGCTGGCGGCACCTCCGAGTTTGACTGTGTCCGGTAAAAAATTGATCCTCGCATTACCACAGAAATGGCTGACAGAAATGCCACTGATGGCTGCCGATCTGGAGCAGGAGCAGGAGTGGATCACGCCAGATTTTTGCCTGCAATGGTAATCCTCTAAACCCTTTGTTTTATCGACACGAGGCGTGGGGCACGCATGTCAGACGGTTTTGCTCACCTGGCCCTCATCACGGAAACCTATCCACCAGAGGTGAACGGCGTAGCCCATACGCTGCAGCGCATGGTAGAACATCTCCATGAGCGAGGTTATCGGGTTACCATATTACGTCCGCGGCAGACGGGTGAAAGGGCAGGGGGCGACCTGTTTCGTGCCCTGTCTTTACCGTTCTATCCGCAGGTTCGGGTGGGGTACAGCTTGTCTGGCCACATCGGTCAGCGGTTGCAGGCTTTGCGTCCGGATCTGGTACATATTGCCACGGAAGGCCCGTTGGGCCTCGCCGGACTTCGGGCCGCCCGTCACCTTAAAATCCCCGTGGTGAGCAGTTTTCATACAAATTTTGACGGCTATGCCCGGCATTACCGTTTGCAGTTCCTGCAAGGGCTGGTCTTGCGCTATCTGCGGCGCTTCCACAATGCCACCCGCAAAACCCTGGTACCCAGTCAAGGAACTTTCGCCCACCTGCAGGCGCAGGGCTTCCTGAACCTCGCCATGTGGAGACGCGGGGTGGACACGGCGCTCTTCAATCCGTGCCGACGCAGCGCTGCGCTGCGTGCACAACTTGGGCTGGATAAGGACGATGCGCTCTTGATTTATGTTGGACGCCTGGCTCATGAAAAAAATCTACCCGTTCTCATGAACGCTTACGAACGCTTGTGGAAAACTTGGCGAGGGCCGGGCAAGTTGCATCTCGCCCTGATCGGCGACGGCCCCCTGTTGACTGGTCTCACCAGGCAGAACCTCGCCGGTTTTTCCCTGGAGGGCATACAAAAGGGTGAGGATCTGGCGCGATGGTATGCGAGTGCGGATCTGTTTTGTTTCCCCTCCTGTAGCGAGACTTTTGGTAACGTCGTGCTGGAGGCCATGGCCAGCGCCTTGCCGGTACTGGCCTATGACGCCTCTGGTGTCAATGAACATTTCCGTTCGCCAGATGAAGGCGTCCTGCTTCCCCTAGAGGGTGATTTTGCCAGTGCCATCAGTCAGCTGCTTATGGATCGTGCGCATTTACGGGAAATGGGCCAGCGTGCCCGGCAACGCGCAGAAGGTCAAACCTGGGCGCATATTATCGATGCGCTTCTCGAGGATTACCGGAATAGCCTGGATAGCATTTCTTGACCGCCCTCAGAACCAATTTGCGTCCGCCAGCACCTTTGCTATTGTTGCGCATGCTGGAGAAGCTCCTGGCAGAAAGGGGTGGAGGATGCGACCATTGATGTGATCAACGAGGTGCTGAGCTGGCTGCATCTTCAACCCATTACGTTGGCGGTGATTATCGTCTTCCTGCGTCAGTATGGTTACTGGATTCTCTTTATTGGCACCCTGCTGGAAGGGGAAGCTGTGGTGATTGTTGCCGGCGCCTTGGCGCATGCGGGCGTTCTGGATCTTCCCATGGTGATATTTGTTGCCTGGCTGGGTAGTACCCTCAACGACCAGGTGCTTTACCAACTCGGTTATCGTTATGGCGAACGCCTGTTGAATATTCTGCCGCGCTTTCTGCGCCGCCATGTAAATCAGGCCGAGGACTTGATTCGCCGTTTTGGTGACTGGGTGACGCTACTCTTCCGTTTTATCTACGGCACTCGCACCATTACTCCGATTTTGCTGGGAGTACATCGCTACCCAGCGCGGCGTTATCTGTGGATGAACCCGGCTGCCGCGGCGGTGTGGGCGGCGGCCATCGCCGGAATGGGTTACGTTCTCGGTGCTTCGCTACAGAGCCTGTTGCAAGGTGTTCAGCATGTGCAGATCCTGCTCCTGCTGCTGTTGATCGCGGGAGCGGGGGTGTATTGGTGGTGGCATGGGCATGGGCGCGGTGAATAGCGCGCTGTGGCCACATTATGATGGGCAAGACGGGCACTTCAGGCCATCTGAACCTTACGACGATTTGCCAGAAGGCGTGGTTTTATGCTAAAACGCGCTGGGCTTCGGCCTAATACTCACACGTGCCGATACAGATCAGCCGGGTGTCCGCAAGGATGGCTGCCTGGGGTGCGTGGCGGATCATAACCCTTGAAAACTGGAGAAACCTTATGAGCAGCAATGTAACCATGCGCGCCCTGCTGGAAGCTGGCGTCCATTTTGGTCATCAATCCCGTTACTGGCATCCGAAGATGGCGCCATATCTCTTTGGTGAGCGTAACCGCATTCACATCATTAACCTTGAACACACCCTGCCGATGCTGCGCACCGCGCTGAGCTTTATCGAGCAGATTTCCCGCAAGCATGGCCGTGTCCTTTTTGTCGGCACCAAGCGCCAGGCACGCGAGGCGGTCGAGCAGGAAGCCCGCCGCAGCAGCGCCTTCTTTGTCAATCAGCGCTGGTTGGGTGGTACCCTGACCAATTTCAAGACCATCCGTCAATCCATTCGTCGTCTCGATGAATTAGATCAGATGGCGGCCGACGGCACCATGGAAAAGCTGACGAAAAAAGAGGTGCTCACCCTGACCCGCGAGCGTGACAAGCTGGAGCGCAGTCTCGGTGGTATCAAAGACATGAACGGTCTGCCGGACGCTATCTTCGTGATCGACGTCGGCCATGAAAATATTGCCGTGCTGGAAGCCCGCAAGCTGGGTATCCCGGTGATCGGCGTGGTGGACAGCAACTGTGATCCGCTGCTCATCGACTATCCCATCCCCGGTAACGATGACGCCACCCGCGCCATTCGTCTGTATGCCGCTCTGGTGGCTGATGCCATTCTCGACGGCCGTCAGGGTGGCGAATCAGCGCTGCTCGACGAATTTGTCGAGGTCGACGAAGAAACGATCGAAATCGACGCCGACTAAAGTATTCATCAAAACCAAGGAGCATTCATGGCTATCAGTGCACAACAGGTCAAAGAACTGCGCGAGCGCACCGGCGCCGGCATGATGGAATGTAAAACGGTACTGACCGAAGCCGGTGGTGATATGGAGGCTGCTATCGACCTCCTGCGCGCGCGTGGTCTGGCCAAGGCTGACAAAAAGGCGAATCGGGTAGCCGCAGAAGGGGTAGTTGTCACCGCCCTCAGTGGTGACCAGAAGCGGGGCGTAGTGCTCGAAGTAAACTGTGAAACTGATTTTGTCGCCAAAAATGAAGATTTTCTGGCCTTGGCGAAAGACTGTGCGGAGCAGGCACTGGCGCAGGGGTTCAAAGAAGCAGATGCCTTACTGGCCGATGCGGAAGTGGAAGAACGCCGCAAGGGGCTGGTCAGCAAACTCGGCGAGAACATTAGTCTGCGCCGTCTGCAGCATTTGCAGGTCAAAGAAGGCGTGGTCGGCGCTTATATCCATGGCAGCCGCATTGGTGTGCTCGTCGCTCTGGACGGCCAGGCGGCGACCAGTGAACTCGGTCGTGATGTGGCCATGCATGTGGCGGCGGCACGTCCCGAGGTGATCCATCCCAGCCAGGTTTCTCCTGAGCGTCTGGCCCGTGAGAAAGAAATTCTCATTGTGCAGGCGGCAGACAGTGGTAAGCCCGCAGACATCATCGAGAAGATGATCTCCGGACGTCTGAACAAATTGCTCAACGAAATCGCGCTCACTGGGCAGCCCTTCGTCAAGGATCCTGATCGCAGTGTCGGTCAGCTGGTGCAGGGCTTCCCGGGTGTCGAGGTGCTGGAGTTTGTACGTTTCGAAGTAGGTGAGGGAATTGAAAAGGCCCCCACCGCGGATTTTGCCACCGAGGTTATGGCACAAGTCCGGGGGTCCTGAATGACTGCGCCCGTGTATTCCCGCGTCCTCCTCAAACTCAGCGGGGAGGCGCTCATGGGCGAGGGCCAGTATGGTGTCGACCGTGAGGTCGTGCAGCGTATGGCCCGGGAAATCAAGGACGTTTCTGATGCCGGAGTACAGGTCGCTATCGTGATTGGTGGCGGCAATATCTTCCGGGGTATGGCCAAGGCGGCCGAAGGCATGGATCGCGCTACCGCCGACTACATGGGTATGCTGGCGACGGTCATGAATGCGCTTGCAGTGCAGGATGCCCTGGAACATCTGGGTTTGCCGACTCGGGTGCTGTCGGCGCTGCATATTGAGCAAGTGGCGGAGCCCTATATCCGGCGGCGGGCTATCCGTCATCTGGAGAAGGGGCGGGTCGTGATCTTTGGTGCTGGTACCGGTAATCCCTTTTTCACTACCGACACGGCGGCCAGTCTGCGCGCTGTGGAGATCAATGCCGAGGTAGTGCTTAAGGGAACCAAGGTCGATGGTGTTTACACCGATGATCCAGTCACCCACCCTGAGGCCATGCGCTACCGGGAATTGTCCTATAGCCAGGTGCTAGAGCAGAATCTGCAGGTCATGGATGCAACGGCCATCACCCTTTGCCGTGATAACGACATGCCGATCATCGTTTTTTCCATCAATAAATCCGGCGCTTTGATGCGGGTGATGCTGGGTGAAGAGGAAGGCACTTCGGTGCACAGAGAGATTGCATGAGTATTCAAGAAATTAAAAAGGATTCCGAAACCCGGATGAAGAAGAGCATTGAGTCTCTGAAGGGGGAGCTCACCCGGCTGCGGACGGGCCGGGCCAGTGCCGGACTGCTTGACCATGTGCAATTGGACTATTATGGGGCGCCGACGCCCCTGGCGCAGGTTGCGTCTGTGTCGGTTGCCGATGCCCGATCGCTGCTTGTCACGCCGTGGGAAAAAAATCTGATTCCGAAGATTGATAAGGCGATTCGCGATGCTGGCCTGGGCCTGAATCCAGTGGCAGGTTCGGATAACGTGCGGGTTCCGTTGCCAGCGCTCTCCGAAGAACGCCGCAAGGAAATGGTCAAAGTGGTCCGGCAGGAGGGTGAGGGTGCGCGTGTAGCTATTCGTAACATCCGTCGCGACAGCATTTCTCAGGTTAAGGAACTGCACAAGCAGAAAGCTATCTCGGAAGATGAAGAACGGCGCGCCGAGGAAGAATTTCAGAAGCTGACGGACCGCTTTATTGATGAAGTGGACGCGGTGGTGGAGGCGAAGGAAGCTGACCTCATGGAGGTCTGAACGCATGTCTTCTGCTGACGAAAACCTGCCTGCCATGCCGCGCCACATTGCCGTCATTATGGATGGCAATGGCCGCTGGGCTTACCGTCAGCACTTGCCGCGGGTGGCTGGTCATCGGCGCGGTGCGGAAGTGGTACGGGAAATGGTGCAATCCTGCGTGGATATCGGTATTCCCTACCTGACGCTTTTTGCGTTCAGCACCGAAAATTGGCGGCGCCCGGTCCTCGAAGTGCGCTTGTTGATGAATCTCTTCCGCCTATTGTTACGGCGAGAAGCTCGTAAACTCCATGAGAATGGCGTTCGCCTGTGTATCATCGGCGATCGCAGTGCATTGGATTGCGATATACGCCAGCTCGTCGAAGAGGCGGAGGCGCTCACTTGTAACAATAAGCGGCTCCAACTCAATCTTGCAGTGAATTACGGTGGACGTTGGGATATTGTGCAGGCAGCACGCGCCGCCATGGCGGCAGTGCAGGCGGGGGAACTCGCCCCTGAAGACTTCTCGGAGGCACACATTGCCCAGCATCTCTGCCTGGCAGACATCCCCGAGCCCGACCTGTTGATTCGTACCGGTGGCGAGGAGCGCATCAGTAATTTCCTGATTTGGCAGTTGGCTTACACCGAGTTTTATTTCAGTGATACGCTTTGGCCGGATTTTGACCGCATGGCTTTGGAGTACGCTCTGCAATCTTTCGCGCATCGGCAACGCCGCTTCGGACGGACGGGTGACCAGGTTCTGGAGGGCGATTGCTCCGCCAGCGATTGATTACTGCCTCCTTGTTATTCTTGCTGGTTCTTGTGCTGATTTTTTGGGCACCTTTCTGGGTTTTTCTCGCTTTCCTCATATTGTTGGCCTTCTTGGCAGGGCAGGAGTGGGGGCATCTTAGTCTGATAGCCTGGCCAAATGCGTTGGCGTTGGTATTGGCAGCGCTGCTTCCGATGCTCATCTCCTCGCAGTGTCTTTCCTGGTCCGCGCTGGCACAGGGCAGCGTGATCTGGTGGGGGCTGCTCGCGGCACTGCTGATGCTGACGCCGCCTTCTCTGTTACGCGAGGCTGCGGCCTGGCAGCGCCCGGTGACCGCTATGACGGCGTTTCCTGTGCTTTTACCGGCACTGCTATTCAGTCTGTCCTTGCAGCAGCGTACCCCACAGTTTTTGTTATGGGTGATTCTGGTCATCAGTGCGGATGACGTGGGTGCGATGACTTTTGGTAAAATCTGGGGGCGTCATCGATTAGTACCACGCATCAGCCCTGGCAAGACCTGGGAGGGTTTGCTGGGCGGCTTGCTTGCCAGCGCCATTATGGGCACACTGGGCGCTTGGATGTGGATAGGTGCGGCGGTCTCGAGCCTTCGTTCCGGCGCCGTTTTGGGCTTGGTTACGGGCACCTTTGCGGTCTTGGGAGATCTTTCCGAGAGCTTTCTGAAACGCCGCGCCGATTGCAAGGATAGTGGCCAGTTGTTGCCGGGGCATGGCGGCCTGCTGGATCGCTTGGACAGCATGAGTGCGGGCATCCCGGTGTTTGTAGCCGGGCTTTATTATCTGGGTTGGTGGAAATGACACGAGGCATCTGCATACTCGGGGCTACAGGCTCCATCGGCAAGAGTACCTTGGATGTGGTATCGCGCCACCCGGATCAATTTCGGATCGTTGCGCTCACCGGTAATCACCGTGTCGCAGAAATGCAGGCATTGTGCGTGCAGCATCATCCTGAGTTGGTGGTAATGGCCGCTCCAGAGGCCGCGCAGCAGTTGCGCGTTGCCCTGGCTGATGCGGGTCTGAAGAATATCCGTGTGGAAAGTGGTCGGGAGGCGCTGGCAGAAGCAGCGCGTATGCCCGGTGTTGATGAAGTGATGGCGGCCATTGTGGGTGCCGCCGGTTTGTTACCGACCCTGGCGGCGGTGGAGTCTGGAAAAAAAGTCTATCTGGCCAACAAAGAATGTCTGGTGATGGCGGGTAACTTGTTCATGGAGCGGGTACGGCATCATCAGGTGATACTGCTCCCCATCGATAGTGAGCACAATGCCGTATTCCAGTGCTTTGCCGAAGGCAAAGGCGTGCGCCGCATTCTGCTGACGGCCTCCGGAGGACCTTTCCGGACCTGGCCCGTGGAGCGTCTCGCGGCCGTAACGCCGGACCAGGCCTGCGCCCATCCCAACTGGGTCATGGGCCGGAAAATCTCCGTGGATTCCGCGACCATGATGAATAAAGGTCTGGAGGTCATCGAAGCGCATTGGCTCTTTAATCTCTCCGCATCCCATATTGATGTATTGATCCATCCGCAGAGCATCATCCATTCCATGGTGGAATATGTGGATGGCTCCGTGCTGGCACAATTGGGTAACCCCGATATGCGCACCCCCATTGCCCATGCCCTGGCCTATCCGGAGCGCATGGAAAGTGGGGTTTCTTCTCTGGATCTGGCGCGCGGGCCGGACTTGCAGTTTGAAGAGCCAGATTTGCAACGTTTCCCCTGTCTGGCGCTGGCCTTTAATGCCCTGCGGGCGGGCGGTGCCGCAGCGACTGTGCTGAACGCGGCCAACGAGGTGGCGGTGCAGGCCTTCCTGGATGGCGCCCTGCCATTCTCGCGTATTGCGGCCGTTGTTGAAGACACACTCAACGAATTGCAGCCTGCCGCCCCGGATCATCTGGATGCGGTGTTGGTTGTCGATCGGCTCGCACGGGAAGCCGCAGTCCGCCATCTTAGCCACCATAGATCGGGTATGCAGTGACCTTCCTGAGAGCAAATGCAAATTCTTGAGACCATAGGGGCCTTTATTCTGGCTATCGGCATCCTCGTGCTGATCCACGAATCCGGTCACTTCGCGGTCGCCAGATTGATGGGCGTCAAGGTGCTTAAGTTTAGTGTAGGCTTTGGGCCGACCCTGATCAGCCGCCGTTGGGGGCGAGATCAGACGGAATATGTGATCGCCGCACTACCCCTGGGTGGCTACGTCAAAATGCTCGGCGAACAGGGCGGTGAGCCAGTCCCGGCCGAAGACAGTAAACGGGCCTTTGATAACCTTGCGCCCGGTAAACGCTTTTTGATTGCCTTGGCGGGACCGCTGGCCAATCTCCTGTTTGCCATCGTGGCTTATGCGGGCGTGGCATGGATCGGTATCCCGGGATTGGCGCCCATCGTCGGTTTGGTACAGGATCATTCCCTTGCGGCTCAGGCGCAATTGCGTCCGGGGGAACGTATCACGATGCTCGACGGGCGACCTGTCCATACCTGGGAGGATATGCGTATGGGGCTCCTCTCAGCAGCGGTTGCGCGTACCCCAGTGATCCTACAGACGATGCGCGGTGACGGTGCTCAGGTGACCCATGTGCTGTCTCTGCAGGTGCTTGCCGCGGACGCTGTGGGGCCAGACTTTATCAGTAAGGTTATTGGGATGGAGCCCTACCTGCCCGCCGTCATCGGTGCTGTAGAGCCGCATAGCCCGGCACAACTGGCCGGGTTGCGGGCAGGAGACCGCATTGTCGCCATGGATGGTCATCGGATTTCCAGTTGGGAAAGTCTGGCCCGGCATGTCGAGTCGCACCCCGATAAAGTCATCCAACTACGTTATCTGACGGCGCAAGGGCTTGCAAAAGCCGTAAGTCTCACCCCGCAGATGTTTCTCGACAAGGCCGGAAAACCGGTAGGTCGTATCGGTATCATCATGGCACCGTTGCCCAAAAATTTGATCGTACGGCGCGAGCGCGGCCCTCTGGAGGGCCTAATCTATGGGGTGCGAACGACTGGGCAGATGTCGCTCATGACCGTCGAGATGATCGTGCGAATGGTGCAGGGTTTTGTATCCCCGGATAATATCAGCGGTCCGATTGCCATCGCGGAATTTGCCGGGCAGTCTGCACAAGCCGGTCTGGCGCCATTTTTGTCTTTTCTCGCGCTGATCAGTATCAGTCTGGGGGTGCTTAATCTTCTGCCCATTCCGATTCTGGATGGGGGCCACCTCGTATTTTATGCCGTGGAAATGGTACGTGGTAAACCACTCCCTGCGGCGGTGGTGCAAAAAGCGCAGCAGATCGGTATAGTGCTGCTTTTGATGCTCATGTCCTTCGCCTTCTACAATGATATTATGAGATTGCTGACACCGTGAAAAAATTCAGCCTCAGTTCGCCCCCTCCCATCCTTTTCGCTGCCGGTGTGGCTTGTGTTGCCGCCGCTTGGGCGGCACCAGCCTGGGCATTTACGCCCTTTACGGTCAAGAATATAGAAATTCGTGGCCTGGAGCACATCGCGCCCGGTACAGTCTACAACTACCTGCCCATCCATATTGGCGAGCAGGTGGATGACCAGAAGGCGCAGCAGGCCATTAAAGATCTCTATTCTACGGGATTCTTCAAGGATGTGACCATTGCCCGCTCTGACGACAATCTGCTGGTCATCGTGCAGGAGCGGCCCATCATCTCCGGCATCAAGATGATGGGCATCAAGGCTTTTTCCAAAAGTGAGGTGAATGGCACACTCAAGGGTGTCGGCCTGGTGGACAGGCACATCTTTAATCGTTCGGTTCTTGATCAGGTGGTGCATGGCCTGCAGGAACAGTACGAAGGCATGGGCTATTACAATGCCAAGATCCAGGCGCGAGTGGAAAAATTACCGCGTAACCGGGTAGTCATCCATATTGACGCGCAGGAAGGCGAGCAAGCGACCATCAAGCAGGTAACCATTGTTGGTAATCATGCCTTCAGTGAAAGCCGTCTGCGCAGCCTTTTCAGTATTGGTGCGCCGGATGCATTTTCCTTTTTTACCAAGAATGATCGTTACTCGCGTGAAAAGCTTATGCAGGGCCTGGAGAAACTCCATAACTATTATTTGGACCGGGGTTATCTGAATTTTGATGTCGAATCCACCCAGGTACAGGTGTCTCCTGACCGACGTTTTGTGTATATCACGGTCAATGTGAGCGAGGGGGATCTCTATCATATTCAATCGGTGGGGCTGAGTGGCGATCTGGTCGTGCCGAAGCCGGAACTGGAAAAACTGGTGGAGATCAAGCCCGGAGGAGTGTTTTCCCGAGCCAAGATCAACGACACCAATAATGCTATTGCAGATAAGTTGGGAGACTTGGGCTACGCTTTTGCCAATACCACGCCGGTGCCTAAAGTAGATGAAAAAACTCACGAAGTGGCTCTGACCTTTGCAGTGGACCCAGGTCGCAAGGTCTATATTCGCCGTATTGAGATCACCGGTAATGACAAAAGCCGGGACTATGTGGTACGGCGTCAATTCCGACAGATGGAAGGCGCGCTTTATGATGGTGCGCTGATCCGACGCTCTAAGATGCGTCTGCAGCAAACAGGCTTTTATGACAAAATTGATACTAAAACCGTACCGGTTCCTGGGCATCCTGATCAACTGGATCTGGATGTCCACGTGAGCGAAAGACCTACGGGCAGCTTTAGTATCGGTGTCGGCTACTCCAATGCCCAGGGTATCTTGTTCAACGGTTCGATCAGTCAGAACAACTTTATGGGTACGGGCAACGCGTTGTCTTTCTCGGCGAATGTGGGCAGCCTGGGGACGGCGTATAATCTTTCCTTCACAGACCCGTATTTTACGCCTGACGGCATCAGCCTCGGCTTCAGTCTGTATCGGAACGACACCAATCTTTCCACTCTATCCGTAGCCCCTTATCAGGAAATAGATTACGGTGGAACTGCCACACTGGGTATCCCGGTGATGCAGTATGTCTATGATTATATGTCGTTGGGTTTTAGTAACACGACGATTAATCTGTTTGCTAGTCCGCCGGCAATTTACTCCCAATATGTCCAGACATTTGGTAACACGGCCACAGCGTTGACGATTGGAAATGACCTGACTTATGATAGCCGAAATTCCCCGATATTTCCCACCAAAGGTTTCTACGGAAGTCTGGCGCTGAAGGCGGCGGTGCCCCCCGCGAAACTGCGCTGGTATAAGGCAGAGATTAAAGCGGACTACTACCATCCCATTACTTCTTGGCTGACGGGTGGTTTGAGCGGGCGCTATGGCTTTATCAACGGTTACGGCGGTCTAGGCGTGCCATTCTTTAATAACTACTATCTGGGTGGTCCGACCACCTTGCCGGGTTATCAGACCTATTCGTTAGGGCCACAAGTGGGTGGCTATCCCGTCGGCGGTACTCGTGAGTTGCTGTTTAATGCCAGCTTGTATTTCCCGCTTCCGGGCCTCGCAGACAATAATAATTTCCGGATGTCTCTGTTTACGGCCAGCGGGTGGGTTTATGGTGTCAATGCTGATGGCTCATCGTCAAATAATTACTTCCCGAGTTTGGGACAAATGCGGACGACGGCGGGTATCGGTTTCCTGTGGATCAGCCCGATGGGACCGCTGCGCCTGTCTGTCGCCGTACCGCTCAACAAGCAGCCGAATGATTTGACCCAGCCCTTGCAGTTCACTGTGGGTAATAACTTTTGATGGTGCGGTGTTAGGGTATGAATTGGCAATTGCGTATTGGAATGGTTCTCCTGTTAATGCTGACTTCGGCGATGGCGTGGGCGGACCCGCTGAAGATTGGATTCGTGGATCTCGACCGCGCGTTGCGCGAATTGCCCGAGGCGCAGGCTGGCGCGACGAGTCTCAACAAACAGATAGAGGCGAAGCAGAAGGAAATCCAGGCTAGGCGGCAACAGGTCGATACCTTTCAAAAGACCCTGGAAAAGGATTTCCCGCATCTGACCAATACCCAAAGGCGGGAACGAGAGGCGCAATTGCAAAATATGATTCTCAATTTGCAGCAGTTCCAGCGACAGGCTCAGGATAGTTTGAATTACCAACGTAATCGTATTCTGAAAAATATACAGGATCAATTGGTCAGAGTGGTGGGCAGGATTGGGCGTGCCGGACATTATACGGTTATCCTCAATGATAAATCGGTGCTTTATGTCAATGGCGCCATTGATATTACCTCGCAAGTAGTGGCAGCGATGGCGAATAAACCAGTTCCTGCTCAGTCGGCTGGCAGTAAATAGCGTGGTGCGCAAGGAATACCTTCTCAGCGATCTTGCGGCGGTGGCGGGCGCCGAGTTGCGTGGTGACGCTGCATATAGGATCACTTCACTGGCGCCACTGGAAACGGCGGGTAGTGGTGAGCTGACATTTTACCAGGATTCCCGCCTGCGCAGGCAGTTAGAGGCCAGCAAGGCGGGGGCGGTAATTTTGACACCGCAGGATGCTGAGACGTATGCGGGCCAGTGTCTGCTGACGGATAATCCCTATGCGGCCTTTGCACGGGTCATGCAGTATCTGCACCCGGTCGCGGTGCCTCAGCCAGGGTTGCACTATACGGCACAGGTGGCGCGCGACGCGCAGGTAGATCCTGGTGCCCGCATTGATGCCTACGTGCAGATAGAGGCTGGAGCGGTGATCGCGGCAGGTGTCTGGCTGGAGGCCGGTACCTTTATCGGTGCGGGCACGGAGGTAGGACGAGGGTCACATCTTTACCCCGGCGTTAAAATTTATGCGGGCTGCAAGTTGGGCGCCGATTGCATCCTCCATGCGGGCGCGGTGATTGGTGCCGATGGTTTTGGTTTTGCCGAGGCAGATGACCGGTTTCTGAAGATACCGCAGGTGGGTCGTGTACTTATTGGAAATGGCGTGGAGGTTGGTGCCAACTCCTGCATTGACCGAGGTGCGCTGGCAGACACGGTGATTGAAGATGGGGTAAAGATAGACAATCTGGTGCAGATTGGGCACAACGTCCAGATCGGCGCGCATACGGTTGTCGCCGGACAGACAGGTATTGCTGGGAGTACGCGGGTTGGCTGTCATTGCCGTATTGGTGGTCAGGTAGGGATTGCCGGTCACATAGAAATTGCCGATGGTTGTGTAATTGCTGGACAGAGCGCGGTGACTCGTTCGTTGCGTCGTTCCGGTGTTTATTCCGGGGTGATCCCTGCACAGGAAGTGAATCGCTGGAGACGTGTCGTCGCGCGTCTCGACGGGCTGGATGCACTGTTTCGGCGGGTGAAGCGGGTCGAGCGTGAAGTCGAGCAGGATTTATCTACAAACGGGGGGCCGTCTGATCGTGAATGAACTGAATATTCAGGATATTCTTAAACGCTTGCCGCATCGCTATCCATTTCTGCTGGTGGATCGGGTGGTTGAAATAGAGATAGGGAAACGCTTACGTGCTTTGAAAAATGTCACCATGAACGAGCCGTATTTTCAGGGGCATTTCCCAGGGTTCCCGGTTATGCCGGGCGTGCTCATCATTGAGGCGCTCGCCCAGGCGGCGGCCCTTCTCGCCTTTGTTTCCGAAGACAAGAATGGCGAGAATGCAGCGGTCTATTTTGCCGGGATAGATAAGGCACGTTTCCGCAAGCCGGTGACGCCCGGTGATCAGCTGGAACTCATCGCCAATGTGAGCCGCCGACGTTCCGGCATGTGGCAGATGGAAACGGTAGCGCTGGTGGATGGCGCGGAAGTCGCTTCTGGGCTGCTTTTGGCCACATTGCGCGAGCATGCCCAATGACCTCGCAGATTCATCCGCAGGCTCTCGTCGATCCCTTGGCCCGAATCGGCGAGGGCTGCATAGTCGGGCCTTTTGCTGTCATCGGTGCAGGGGTGGAAATTGGCGATCACTGCCAGATCGGTGCGCATACAGTGATTGAAGGCCCTAGCCGATTGGGAGCCTATAACCATATTTTTCAGTTTGCGTCGATTGGCACCGCTCCGCAGGACCTTGGCTACAACGGTGAACCTACTGCGCTTGAAATCGGTTCGCACAATACAGTACGTGAGTTTGTGACCATCAACCGCGGCACCGTGAAGGGTGGTGGAATGACGCGGATTGGTAATCACAACCTCCTCATGGCTTACTGTCATGTGGCGCATGACTGTTGTATCGGCGATCAGGTGGTGATGGCCAATGCGGCAACACTTGCCGGACATGTCAGTGTCGAAGATCACGCCATCCTTGGTGGTCTGTCGGCAGTGCATCAGTATGCACGGGTGGGGGCTCACGCGATTCTCGGCGGCGGGACCATGGCTCCTCTGGATATCCCGCCCTATATGATGGCGGCAGGTAATCACGCCAGTTTGCATGGCATTAATGTGCGCGGTTTGGCTCGGCGGGGGATTCCCCGGGAGACCATTTTGCAGATTAAGCGGACTTATCGCCTGCTCTTCCGCTCAGGGCGCCGTCTGGAGGATGCGATGGATGAGGTTATGCAGCGCGGATTGACTGCTCCAGAGGTGGCTTACCTTTTGGATTTTATTCGTAATACGCATCGCGGAATTACCCGACCATGATCAATCTACGAAATATACGAACCGGCGTTATTGGTGTTGGCCATCTTGGCCGTTTTCATGCGCAGAAATATGCCGCAATCTCAAAATTGGCAGGTGTTTTTGATGAGGATGGGGAACGGGCCGCGGAGGTCGCCGCCGAGTTGGGGTGCCATGCTTTTCCCAGCGTTGGTGCGTTACTGGCTGAAGTGGATGCGGTGTCCATTGCCACACCCACCTCTATCCACTTCGCGGCGGCGGAAGCCGCCATGCAGGCTGGTGTACATTGTCTGGTCGAAAAACCCTTTACTCTGGATACCGAAGAAGCGGATGCGCTGATCGGCATGGCGCAGGAGCGCCATCTGGTGCTGGCGGTTGGTCATATCAAGCGGGTACATCCTGCTATTCAGCATTTGCTGCAAGCTGGCTACGGAGCGCCCCGCTACCTGGAGGCGGAGCGTCTGGCGCCCTTCAAGCCACGCTCGCTGGATATCGACGTGATCATGGATCTGATGATTCACGATCTGGACCTGACTTTGCTGCTGACTGGCGCCGAGCCTGTAGACGTGCGCGCCGTGGGTGTCGCGGCAGTGACAGACAAGGCGGATATGGCCAATGCCTGGATGACGCTGAATAATGGCACCGTGGCCAATCTGGCAGCCTCCCGGGTAGTGCGGGAACCAGCGCGGCGCATGCGTATCTTTTGGCAGGATCGTTACGCCTCGGTGGATTTTCTCAATAATACCCTGCATATCTACCATCGCGGTGCGGGAGCCGTGCCGGGAATTCCCGGTGTGCGTGATGAGGCCGTGGAGTTACCCAAACGGGATGCTCTGGCGGCGGAGATCGAGGATTTCCTGAACGCCATCGCAGCGCACCGGCCGGTGTTTTGCGATGGCATTGCAGGTCGGCGGGTGCTGGCGGCGGCGCTGCAGGTGCGGGTGGCCGTGGAGGCTTTTTTGCAGCACTGAGCGGCATACTGGTGCTGGTCTTGACGTTTTTTGGACGGTGATGCATGACTCAAAATACAGCAATTCCCATGGTTGATTTGCGCGCACACTTTGCGCCGCTGCGGGATGAGATTCTGACAGGGATAGGGAAAATTCTGGACGAGTCCAGCTTTATCCTTGGAAATCATGGGCGTGCGCTGGAGGCGGAGGTAGCAGGCCTCTCTGGCGTTGCCTACGGTGTAGGCTGTGCTTCCGGTACAGATGCCCTGATGCTGGCTCTGCGTGCCCTGGAGATCGGTCCCGGCGACGAGGTGATCGTCCCTACCTTTACGTTCATTGCGACTGCGGAAGCCGTGCTTTATGTGGGTGCTACGCCGGTCTTCGTGGATGTGGATGATCGTTTTTACGCGATGACCGTGGCCGGTATCGAGGCGGCCATTACGCCGCGGACCAAAGCGATCATTCCCGTACATCTCTACGGCTTGCCCGCGGAGATGCCCGCTATCATGGCGCTCGCGCGGAAGCATGGTTTACGGGTGGTTGAGGATTGTGCCCAGGCCATTGGTGCCGAAATCAACGGCCAAGGGGTGGGCAGCTTTGGCGATATCGGCTGTTTTTCTTTCTTCCCCAGCAAAAATCTCGGTGCTGCCGGAGACGGTGGCATGGTAGTGACGGCGGAAGCGGAGCTGGAACGTAAACTGCGCGGACTGCGCAACCATGGTTCCTGGCAGACTTACCACCATGACGTGCTGGGCTATAACAGCCGCCTTGACGAGATGCAGGCGGTGATTCTGCGGGCGAAGTTCCCGCATCTGGTGGCCTATAACACCGGGCGGCGGCAGGCCGCAGAATGGTACGCTGAGCATCTGGCGGGTCTCGACCTGCAATTGCCGGAATCTCCCGCAGGTTATCACCACGTATTCCACCAGTTTACGATTCAGTTGAACGGGCGGGATGCGGTGAAGGCCGCCCTCCATGCTGAAGGCATTGCCAGCGCCATTTATTATCCGATTCCAGGACATCAGCAGAAGATGTTTGCACACCAGGCCCACGCCCATTGTCCGGTGGCAGAGCGTCTGGCGGAGCGGGTACTCTCGTTGCCCATGTTTCCGGAACTGCGTGAGGAGCAGATTGCCAGGATCGCTACCGTGATCCGTCGCACCCTGCACGGCTAAGGCCTTGAGCAAGGCCTTTATCCTCGCGGTAGAGCGTTCCGGCGAAAATCTCGGGCTGGAAATCATGTTGAATGCAGCGCAGGCCGGACTCGATCTGCAGTGGTCGGGGGTGGTTGGATCTCGCCTGCAGGCAGCGGGAGTGCAAAATATTGCCGATGGTGAAGTGCTGGCGATGGTCGGGTTGGTCGAAGTCTTGCGACATTACCGCCGTCTGCGCTGGCTCTATGGGCAGATTCGGCAGCATCTGCGGGCGGAACGGCCAGATTGTGTGGTGCTGATTGACCATCCGGCTTTCAATCTGCACATTGCCAAGATGGCAAAAAAACTAGGCATTCGTGTGCTCTACGTGGTAGGCCCACAGATCTGGGCCTGGCGATCGCAGCGGATTCATCAGATCAAGCGCGTGGTGGACCACATGCTGGTTCTTTTTCCCTTTGAGGTGCCCATTTATGCACTGGCGGGGGTGCCGGTGCATGTGCTGGCACATCCTCTATTGGTGCAGACTGCCGCCGCGCCAAATCGGGAAAACGCGCGGGCAACGCTGGACATGGCGACAGATGGCCAGGTGCTTGCGCTTCTACCCGGCAGTCGACGTGGTGAGCTGGAACGGTTGACATTGCGTTACGCCGAAACCGCGCGACTTTTGCGCGAACAAATGCCGGATCTGCGGATTCTGGTGGCCTTGGCCAGAGAGGAGTTATGCCCTCTCTGGGAGCGGCTCTGGAAACAGGGTGCCGGGCCGGAAGATGCACGGCTGGTGATCGCTCAGACGCAAACTGTGCTAGCGGCCGCTGACGTGGTGCTGGTCGCCTCCGGTACCGCTACACTGGAAACCGCACTCATGCAGCGCCCGGCGGTTGTCGTCTATATTTTGAACGCACTCACCTTTGCTTTCGTCCGAAGACTGGTGAAGACACCTTTCGTGGCTATGCCTAATATTCTGCTGAAAAAGTCCGTGTACCCGGAATTCCTCCAGGGGGCCTTTGCGCCCGCGCAAGTGGCGGACGCACTGGCAGCGCTTTTTGGCTCGGCGGGTCCCGAGCAGGTGGCGAAATTGCAGAAACTGCGTGGTCTACTGAAAGGTGATCCACCCGAGCAATTGCAGCAGGTACTCCGCGAGATGCTGGCGTGACGCCGATGAATCCATGAAAAACGCCCCAATCCTGGAACACTATGGGCCTCGGTGCGCGGGTGTGGATGAAGCGGGGCGGGGCCCCTTGGCGGGGCCGGTGGTGGCTGCGGCGGTGATTCTGCGCGCACCGCTTCATGGTCTGGATGATTCCAAGAAAATGACGGCGGCCGCACGGGCGCATTGGGCCGTGCGTATCCGCAGTGAGGCCTTGGCCTGGTCGCTGAGCTGGGCTGCGGTTTGGGAGATTGAGCGCTACAATATTCTCCAGGCATCGTTGCGTGCCATGGCGCGGGCTATCGCCGGCCTGCCCCGGCGACCTCAACGGATTCTCGTCGACGGCAACCAGCCGCCCCCCGGCTGGCAAGTGGCGACACTGGTGGGTGGCGATGGCCGGGTGGATGCCATTGCCGCCGCGGGTATTCTCGCCAAAGTGGCACGGGATGAAGAGATGCAGTTGCTCGACAGGTATTACCCCCAATATGGACTGGCGCGGCATATGGGCTATGGCACGGCGTTGCATCTCCAGGCGTTGCGACGCTGGGGACCATGCACGCTGCATCGGCGAGGCTTCGGACCGGTCGATCGGGCCTGGGAGGCGCAGCGATGAGTACGCCGCAATTTATCCATTTGCATGTACACTCCGAGTATTCTCTGGAGGATGGCATTATCCCGGTGAAGGCGCTGGCCAGGCGCTGTGCGGAGCGCGGTATGCCGGCAGTAGCGATCACCGATCACGGTAACCTCTTCGCTTTGGTCAAATTCTATAACGCTGTCCGGGGGCAGGGCGTCAAACCGGTGATTGGCAGCGAGATCTGGGTGCATGATGCGGCGGAGCCGGAACAGCCCGCCGGCCTTATCCTGCTGTGCATGAATAAAACCGGTTACGGCAACCTCAGCCGCCTGCTCAGCAGGGCTTATCTGGAGGGGGCGCGCCACGGCCGTCCGCAAATCGACGCAGCGTGGCTGGAGGGCGCGAGCGATGGTCTCATCGCCTTGTCGGCGGCAGGCCAGGGGGAGATCGGGCGTGCCTTGCAGCGCAATCCGCAACAGGCGGAAGGCCGGGCACAGCACTACGCACGACTTTTCCCGGAACGTTTTTATCTGGAGGTGCAGCGTAATGGCGAGGCCGGGCAGGAAGCTCTGGTTCAGGCCACGGTGGCGCTGGCGGAAAAACTGGAACTACCGCTGGTAGCCACCAATAACGCCCACTTTCTCGATGCCGCGGACTTTGCGGCCTTCGATGCACGGCAGTGTATTTCTGCAGGCTTTACCCTGGACGACCCGCGACGTCCACGGCGTTTTACGCCGGAGCACCGCCTGCCCGACCCCGCAGAAATGCGGGAGCGTTTTGCGGACCTGCCGGAAGCTTGCGACAATACCGTCGAGATCGCGCGACGCTGCAATATGGAGCTGGTGCTCGGGCATTACGCGCTCCCGGATTACCCCATTCCCGCCGGTCAGTCCGTGGATGAGTATTTGCACGATGCGGCGCAAAAAGGTCTGCAGGAACGTTTGCAGGAGTTGCGTATCAGTGGCGACGCCACGCTGCTTTATCACGAGCGTCTGTTGCGTGAGGTGGGCGTCATTCAGCAGATGGGCTTCCCCGGTTATTTTCTCATCGTCGCGGATTTCATCCAGTGGGCAAAAAATAACGGCGTCCCGGTGGGACCGGGGCGTGGCTCCGGCGCCGGTTCGCTGGTCGCCTATGCACTGCGGATCACCGATCTCGATCCCATTGGCAATGGCCTGTTGTTCGAGCGCTTTCTCAATCCCGAGCGCGTTTCCATGCCCGACTTCGATGTGGATTTCTGCATGGATCAGCGTGACCGCGTTATTCAGTATGTGGCCGACAAATACGGTCGCGACCGGGTCGGTCAGATCATCACCTTTGGAACGATGAAAGCCCGGGCAGTGGTACGGGATGTCGGCCGGGTGCTGGGGCTGCCTTATGGCTTTGTCGACCAGTTGGCCAAGCTGGTGCCGGGCGATCTGGGTATGACCCTGGCGAAGGCCCTGGAGGAGTCCGAGGAACTGCGCCGCCGCCAGACCGAGGAAGACGATGTCCGTGACCTGCTGGACATCGCGCTGCGCCTGGAGGGTTTGCCACGTCACGCCTCGACCCATGCCGGTGGCGTGGTGATTTCCCCGGATCCGCTCGCCGATCGTCTGCCGCTCTTCAACGATGGCTCCGAAGGGGGGGGTAACGTCACCCAGCTCGATAAAGACGATGTGGAGAAGATGGGGCTGGTTAAGTTCGATTTTCTTGGGTTGCGCACTCTGACCATCATTGATATGGCGGTCAAACTCATCAATGCCGATGCGGCGGCGGTGGGCCGCGCACCAGTGAATATTCAGCAATTACCTCTGGATGATGCGGCGACTTTTGCCTTGCTCAAATCCACCGAGACCGCGGCGGTCTTCCAACTGGAATCGTCGGGTATGCGCGATCTGGTGCGGCGTCTGCAACCGGATACCTTTGAAGATATTGTTGCGCTCGTTGCCCTGTTCCGGCCTGGGCCGCTGCAGTCAGGTATGGTCGATGACTTCATCGCCCGTAAGCATGGTAAGGCGCCGGTGATTTTTCTGCATCCGGATCTGGCGCCGATTCTCGATGAAACCTACGGCGTGATCGTCTATCAGGAGCAGGTCATGCAGTCCGCCCAGGCGTTAGCGGGCTATTCCCTCGGCGGCGCCGATTTGCTGCGACGGGCCATGGGCAAGAAAAAGCCGGAGGAAATGGCCAAACAGCGCAGTATTTTTTTGGAAGGTGCCCACAAAAATGGTTTGGCCGCAGATCAGGCCGGGGCCATCTTCGACCTCATGGAAAAATTTGCTGAATATGGCTTTAACAAGTCGCACTCGGCAGCCTATGCCCTGGTTTCCTATCAGACCGCTTATCTGAAGGCCCACTATCCACAGTTTTTTATGGCAGCTGTGCTGAGCGCCGATATGGACCACACCGACAAGGTGGTGGCCATGATTGCCGAGTGCGCGCGCATGGGCCTGCGGATTGCTCCGCCGAGCATTCAGCGCAGTGTGCTGGAGTTTCGACCGGAGGGAGAGAGTGATATCCGGTTTGGTCTGGGCGCCATCAAGGGCTTGGGACGGGCGGCTATTCAGGCGATTCTCGACGCTCGTAGAGAGGGACCCTTCCTGAGTCTTTTCGACCTGCTCTGCCGGGTGGATGGCCAGAAGATCAATCGCCGTGCCCTGGAGGCGTTGATTCGCGCCGGAGCCATGGATGACTGGAGCGTGTCGCGGGCCAGTCTGATCGCTTCGGTGGATAGTGGTGTTGAAGCAGCTGCGCAGTTTCAGAACAGTCAGGTGAGCCTGCAAGAATCGTTGTTTAGTGGGCAGGAAGCGTTACCGGTAGCTCCGCCGCTGGTGTCGGCCGAAGTGTGGAGCCTTACCGAAACCCTGCGTCAGGAACGGGAAACCCTGGGCTTCTATCTCAGTGGTCACCCCATGGACAGTCTGCGGGATGATCTGGCGGCTCTGGGAACGGTGCCTCTTGGAGACATCCGTAGCGGGACCACGGTATTGGTGGCCGGGTTGGTGGTGGCGCGGCGCAGCACCCGGACCAAGCGTGGCGATCGTATCTATTTCCTGACCCTCGACGACGGTCGGGGGCGGCTGGAGGTCGTCGTCTTCGCCGAAGTCTGGGCGCGAGCTGGCAAAGTCGGGGAGGGTGAGGAACCAGTGCTGGTTCTGGGTGAGGTGGGCGAGGACAGCTATTCTGGTGGTCTGCGGCTTAATGCCCTGCGCGTGCTGGGTACGGTGCAGGCGCGCGAGGAGCTGGCTACCCAACTGACCCTGGAACTGGATGTCGCTACAGATGTGGCTCCGCAAGATCTGCTTGTTGTGCTCCGTAAATACCCTGGCCAAACAGCATTGCGTCTGCGTTTGCGCGTCGGTGACGATATTGTCGCGCAACTGCGGGTGACGGAAAGCCTTTCCTTTGCGGCGAAGCCCGCCGCTATCGCCGCCTTGGCGGCGCTGGCACCCACGGCGCGCTGGCGTTGGGACTATCGGTCGGTGACCCTTCTCGTCAATAATGTTACCCCCTTGGAGCGTACTCGGCCTGCGGCGCGACGCCCGGTCTAAGCGCCGGTCTTATTCGGAGTGGTAAGGAGTAAACATGAAAATCAGTTATCTGGATTTTGAACAATCGGTGGCGGAGCTGGATGCCAAGGTGGAGGAGCTCCACGCCCTGAATCAGCCGGGTATCGCCGATGACATCAGCCGTCTGGAAGTCAAGGCGCGCAAAGAGTTGCAGCGTATCTACAGCAAACTGGGTGCCTGGCAGACGGTACAGGTGGCTCGTCATCCACAGCGGCCTTACACCCTGGATTACGTGCGGGCCCTTTTCACGGAAGTACAGGTGCTGGCAGGCGATCGTGCCTTCGCCGATGATCAGGCTATTATTGGCGGCCTGGCCCGTTTCAATGGACAGCCTATCGTCTGGATGGGACATCAGAAGGGGCGCGACACCAAGGAAAAAATCCAGCGCAACTTTGGAATGCCGCGTCCGGAAGGTTATCGTAAGGCGTTGCGTCTGCTCCGTCTTGCCGAACGTTTTGACTTGCCAGTATTTACTTTCATTGATACGCCCGGAGCTTATCCGGGTATCGGTGCTGAGGAGCGCGGCCAGAGTGAGGCCATCGCTCGCAATCTCGCGGTGATGTCCGACCTGGCTGTACCCATTATCTGTACGGTCATTGGCGAAGGCGGCTCCGGCGGCGCGCTGGCGATTGGCGTGGGTGACCGGATGCTGATGCTGGAGTACGGCGTCTACTCCGTCATTTCGCCGGAAGGTTGCGCCTCGATCCTTTGGAAGAACGCCGCTATGGCAGCGGAAGCAGCGGAAACCCTGGGTATCACTGCACGTCGTTTGCAAGGCATGGGCTTGGTCGACGAAGTGCTGCCGGAGCCCCTCGGTGGCGCGCATCGCGATCCCGAAGCGGTTTTCGCGCTAACGCGCGAGCGCTTCGCCCATCACCTGCGGGAACTGCAGGCGATGGATACCAGCAAGTTACTGACCACCCGTTACGAACGCTTGATGCACTATGGGGTCGTCGGCGCCGCCTGAGCTGGAGCGACGTCTCCAGGCGCGCCTGGAGGGGGATTTGCGTCCCCCGGATGGACGTATACTCTATGTAGCCTACAGCGGCGGCGGCGATTCTACAGCTCTGCTCGTGGCACTGCTTGCTTTAGGGTACGGCGTCCATGCCTTGCATGTGGATCACGGCTGGCATCCGGACAGTGCTCAGTGGGCCCAGTTCTGCCAGCAGCAGGCTGTGGCGCTGGGGGCTTCCTTCACCGTACTGCGCCTGCCCGCAGATACACCCGGCGAAGGGCCGGAGGATCAGGCACGGCGTGCCCGCTATGCCCTGATGGCGGCGCAGTTGGCGCAGGGCGACTGGTTGTTTACGGCGCAGCACCTGGAAGACCAGGCGGAGACTTTGCTTTTGCAACTGTTGCGCGGTGCTGGTGTAGCGGGGCTGGCGGCCATGCCCGGGCAGCGCGCTCTGGGAGCCGGGCTGCTGGTCCGACCCCTGCTGGATGTACCTCAACAGGTGTTGCGGGATTATCTGGAACAGCGGCACTTACCCTTTCTGAATGACCCGGCCAATGCCGATGTGCGCTATGACCGGGTACGGGTGCGCAATGTGCTGCTTCCCCAGCTGCGCGATCTGGGCTGGCCTCATGCGGCGGCCAATATCGCCCGCGCGGCGGATAACCTTGCCGATATGCGGGAAGTCGCGGCGGACTGGTTTGCTTTGCGTTGGCAGTGGTATCGCGCAGATTACCCGGAACTCTCTGTGGAGCGGCTCTCCCTGGCGTATTTGCAGTCCCTCTCTACTGCCGCGCAGCGGGTTTTCCTGCGCGGATGGCTTCGGAAACGGCAGATTTCGGTGCCGAGCCGGGAGCGTCTGGAGGCTCTGCAAGGCGCCATAGCGCAGGGACGTGGAGGCGCGAGGATTCAGTGGGAAGGAGGAGAAGCCTGGCTGCAGGGCGGATTGCTGAGCGCCTGGCCGCAACCGCGCGCTACGGCGGAAAAAGAATGGGAAGAAGGCCCTTGGTGTGCCGCTCTGGAAAAACCGCTGCCGATCCCTGGCTGGCAGTTTGCTCTGCGGGATACCTCACCGGACAGTCTTCATCATGCGCTGGCTGAACGTTTTGCGGAGACGCGCTTGTACTGGCGCCGTCGCCGCCAGGGGGAGCGCGTCCTAACCGGACAGGGCCAACATCGTCCGCTGAAAAAATTGCTGCTGGAGGCGGAGGTCCCACCGGATCGGCGTGCGGATGTGCCCTTACTCTGGGACGAGGCGGGGCATCTGATACTCATTCTAGGTTACTACACTAGCCCCTGGGCGAGCGCCCCCCATGGGAGCACGGCACTCTGCCTCTGGAATGCCGGTACTCAGTCTACCGCCGGCAAGGGGGTCGGCTCGACGTAGTGCAGCGGCTGCCCGTGCGCGTTGGGGAGAATCTCGCCTTTGTCGAAAACCACCTGGCCGCCGACGATGGTAGTTATAGGCCAACCGGTCAGAACCCAGCCATTGAAGGGACTCCAGCCCACCTTGGTGAACATCTCCTCATTGCGGACGGGCTTTTCATGGGTCATATCGACCAGGGTCAGATCCGCATCCCAGCCGATGGCAATGCGCCCTTTGTTCACCACCCCATAGAGACGCGCCGGGTTGTAGCACATCCAGCGCTGCAGCTCGGCCAGACTGCAATGGCCGTCGCGCATGGCGGTGAGCATCAGGGGCAGGCTGGTTTCCACGCCGGGCATGCCCGAGGGCGCGCGGGGATAGCCCAGGGATTTGTCTGCCAGCAGGTGCGGGGCGTGATCCGTAGCAATGCAATCGATTACGCCGCTGCGCAAACCCTCCCAGAGGGTCTGGCGATCGTGCTCGCTGCGGATAGGGGGGTTCATCTGCGCCAGCGTACCCATTCTGGCATAGGCATCGGTCGTCAGAAAGAGATGGTTGGGAATCGCCTCACAACTGATATAAGGCGTCTTTTCCTGCCGTAAGAATTCGGTCTCGATGGCCGTGGAGAGATGCAGGACGTGCAGGCGGCGCTGATATTTTTTCGCCAGCCGAACGGCTCGCCGGGTAGCGATCAGCGCCGATTCTTCATCGCGGATACGGGAATGGTCGGCGGGATCACCGCTGCTGGTAAACCGAGCGCGCCGCTCACGAATGCGTGCCTCGTCTTCCGCATGGACCGCTATCAGTTTGCGGCCATGGGCGAAAATACGATCCAGGTCCTCTTCCTTGTCCACCAGTAAATTGCCGGTACTGGCACCCATAAAAATCTTGATGCCGCAGGCGGCATCGGCTGCCAGCAGATTGTCGAGATTGTCGGGGGTGGCCCCGATAAAAAATCCGTAGTTGACCACGGATTTTTCGGCACCGCGCGCCAGCTTGTCTGCCAGAGCAGCGGGGCTGGTGGTGGACGGGTTGGTGTTGGGCATTTCCAGAAAACTGGTGACGCCGCCTTTGGCCGCTGCCCGCGAGCCGCTGGAAATATCTTCCTTCTGCTCATTGCCTGGTTCGCGGAAATGCACCTGCGGGTCCATAACGCCGGGCATTAGCATATGACCCTCGGCGTCAATCACCGTATCGGCGACGCGGTCTATATCCCGATCGATGGCGACAATGCGATCATCTTCGGCAAAAAGATCCCCGTGATATAGTTCACCGGAGGGTAGCGCGATGCGCGCATTGCGGATCAGCAGACGCATGGCATCAGTCCTGCGCCATCTGTTTCTCGCGTTTTTCTTCCAGTGTTTTGCAATCAATGCAGAGAGTGGCGGTAGGGCGGGCTTCGAGGCGGCGCAGACCGATCTCCACGCCACAACTTTCGCAGTAGCCATATTCGCTAGCCTTGATGCGGTCGAGGGCTTGGGTGATTTTACGGATCAGCTTGCGTTCCCGATCGCGGGCGCGCAGTTCCAGGCCCATGTCCGTCTCCAGGCTGGCCCGATCATTGGGGTCGGAATAGTTGACGTTTTCCATCTGCATGTGTTGTACGGTACGGTCGACTTCCGCCATCAGTTCGCCGCGCCAATCTTCCAGAATTTTCTGGAAATGGGCGATCTGCGCGGGGCCCATATACTCTTCACCGGGAGCGGGTTCGTAAGGGGTGAAGGCGGTGAATTGCTGGGCTGCGCCGGGCACTGTTTTCGCGGGCTGAAACGTGTTCTGGTCCATGTGGCTTCCTGTCTTTGTGGAATATCCGCTTACGTTTAACAGAGAACAGCCGTTTTGGCAATCCAGGGTATGCTGGTTACAATAGCCTACCCAAGCTATTTTGGATGTCGTGGGTTTACCAGCGGAATTATGGCGCTTTTTGATAAATTTAGGAGATAATGATCCATGCCTTTGCGCGCGCTGATCTTTGATGTAGATGGGACCCTTGCCGATACCGAACGGGATGCCCACCGGGTTGCTTTCAATCAGGCTTTTGCTGAAGCGGGCCTTCCTTTTAGCTGGGATGTGCCGACCTATGGCCACTATCTGAAGGTTACCGGCGGCAAAGAGCGCCTCAGGACTTTCCTGAATGAACATCCGCAATTGCCACAACTGAGCGATGCTGACATTGCCGCTGTCCACCGTCAAAAGACCGGGTATTACGTGGAGATGATGAATGCCGGGCTATTACCGCTACGCCCCGGTGTGGAGCGTTTGCTGAACGCGGCGCGGGACCATGGCCTGCTGCTGGCCATTGCCACGACCACCACGCCAGCCAATGTCGAGTCCCTGTTGAAGAGTACCCTGGGTGCGGAGGCCTCGCAGCGCTTTCATACCATCGGTGCCGGGGATGTCGTTTCCCATAAAAAGCCGGCAGCGGACATTTATACCCATGTTCTGGGTCAATTAGGGTTGCCTGCCGCAGACTGCCTCGCGATTGAAGACTCGGCGAATGGGCTGCAATCAGCGCGTGGGGCGGGGCTTGCCACCATTATTACCCAGACGGAATATACCGAAGGACAGGACTTTAGCGCCGCGCTGCGGGTTCTCGATCATTTGGGAGAAACCGTATCCCCTGCGCATGTCTTGCAGGGCCAGGCCGCTGGGGAACAGGTGGTCGTGGATATCCCCACGCTGCAGAAATGGTGGGCGGATATCCGCGAAGTTTGAGTGTTTGGAAATGTCGCCGCAGGTGTTATGCGGTCAGCATCCCCAATCCGGTCAAACCCAGAGCTTGGCAGCCATCAGCAGTATGATGATCGCCATGATCACTTTGACCCACCGTTCTCCGCGGCGGCTCACCGTAAGCCTGGTAGCCAACCATGCGCCTATCATGCCGCCTATGCCGACGATAACGCCAATGCCCCAGCGAACTTGACCCATCCATGCGAAGATAAGGAGGGTAGGCAGTATATATATTGAGATAATGAGGGTTTTGTAAGCATTTACTTGCGCTAGATTTTTGGTGAGCAAATGGTGCAGGGCAAAGATGAAGAGGAAGCCGACACCGAGCTGCATAAAGCCGCCGTAAAAGCCCAGTGTTAGCATGGAGGGATACAGCCATGGTGAGGCACTGCCATCGGGACGTGTAGATTCTCTAGCGACAATCTTTGGGAAGAACATCGTGGCCGTGCTGAGCGCCAATACAATCACTAAAATGCGCTGAAACCAGAGACTACCGATATGGATACCCGTAATAGCCCCGAGTATGGCTCCCGGCAGCGTCCACAGGGCCAGCATCATCCCTTTTTTTAAATCCACCAAATTGTGGCGATAGAAGGTGCGAGCGGCGGTGAGATTTTCCAAAAGGATGCTGATGCGGTTGGTGCCGTTGGCGGTGACGGGATCAAGGCCAAGGAAGATGAGTACCGGCAAGGTCAGCATGGATCCGGCACCAGCGAGGACATTGATGAATCCGGCACCCACCCCGGCGGCGAACAATGCCGGGAAGAGCCACCATTCTGTGCTTACCGATTGCATCGTAGGTAGGTGTCAGCCCGCTTGGCGCCAGTCGGGATATAAAAAATCCGCGCCCTGGCGTTGCCCCACATGCTGCCTTGGGGCGGCATGGTAGTCATTTCGGGGGAGACGGAATAAGACAAATCCTGTCAGCCTGTTTGGTTTACCGACCGCCGCGTCTCCTTCAAGGGGGCCGGGATTGAACTGCCATGACATACGCAGCTTTCCCCTTGGGCGGCGGCCACCAACTCATGTAGAATACCGCATTCGGCCGTCGCATGTTGCCCGTGGCAACGTCCGCGCAGTTGCGCAAGCTGCCTCGCCAGCGCTTGTAGGGACTGGAGTCTTCCCTGTACGTGCGCCAAATGCGTATCGATCAGTCGATCCACGTCCTGGCAATCGTCCAGAGGGTGATCCAGCAAGTGCAATAGTCGCTGCACATCCGCGAGTGGCATATCCAGCGCCCGACAATGGCGAATAAAGGCAAGTCGCTCCAGGTGCGCGGGGCCATAAGTGCGATAACCGTTCGCCCGCCTGGTCGGCGCGGGCAACAGGCCTATCCGCTCATAATAACGGATGGTCTCCGGATCCACGCCGGTCATCTGTCCAAGCGCGCCGATTTGCATATCGCCCCTCCCAAAATGGCCAGTATAAATCCTTGACCACGTAGTGACTACAAGGTTTTTAATGGCCATTCATGCGGATTTTTTCGAGGAAGGATAATGTATGGCACACGACCATCATGACCATGCCGACCATACCAGTGGTCAACAGCAGATCCACGGCCACGCGCATGGGCATGGTCATGGCCCGGCGGACTACGGCCGTGCCTTCGCCATCGGGGTGGCGCTCAATCTGGCCTTCGTGCTGGTTGAGGCCGTGTTTGGGGTGATGGGACACTCCTTGGCCTTGTTGGCGGATGCCGGCCATAACCTCAGTGACGTGCTGGCCATGCTGATGGCCTGGGGCGCCACTGCCCTGGCTCGCCGTCCACCCTCGGTCCGTTTCACCTATGGGTTGCGCAGTTCGTCTATCCTGACGGCACTGGCCAACGCCGTATTCCTGTTGGTGGTAACTGGTGGGATTGCCTGGGAAGCGATTCAGCGTCTGCTGCATCCAGCTCCGGTAGACAGCGGTATCGTGATCGGTGTGGCGGCTTTCGGGGCGCTGATCAATACCGGGACGGCGCTGCTGTTCATAGCGGGGCGCAAGGGTGATCTGAATGTCCGGGCAGCCTTTTTGCACATGGCAAGCGACGCTGTCGTCTCGCTTGGCGTGGTCATCGCCGGAATTATGATGCTTTTTACGCACTGGTTTTGGCTGGATTCCACGGTGAGTCTGCTCATCAGCGCGGTGATCGTGATCGCCACCTGGGGGTTATTGAGGGATTCCACCCAGTTGGCCCTGCATGGCGTGCCAGAAGGCATTGAAACCCCGGCGGTACGCGCTTATCTCTCCGCCCTGCCGAATGTGGTAGCGGTGCATGACCTGCACATCTGGGCCATAAGCACCACGGAAACGGCGCTGACCGCGCATCTGGTCATGCCGAATGGTTACCCGGGGGACGCATTTCTGAATCAAGTCAGCGATGAATTGCAGGCACGCTTTCGTATCGACCATCCCACCTTGCAGGTAGAGACAGGCGATCCGGCCCATCCATGTGCACTGGCTCCGGATCATCGAGTTTGAAATTCCCCGGCTGGAAGTACTAACGATTGAGGGTTCCTCGGGGGGCGCATCCTCGGTGTCTATTCTTTGGGTCAGCGCCGCTGATGAAATGACCCGCTTCCGAGCTGGCAGTGTGCGTCATTTCAGCCGCCCTCTGGTTCAGAGCTTGTCAACGGTACGCCTTTTTTCAGAACCGCCCGCACGGTCCGCCAATCCGGCATGGCCTGATCCAGAATACCCTTGAAGCGGTCATTGTGCAGGCGCTCCAGCAGGTGCGCCATTTCATGGACCACCACATATTCCAGGCATTCCTCTCCGTAATGCACCAGTTCTAGATTCAGCCAGATTCGGCGTGCCCGGATATTGCAAGTGCCCCAACGGGTTCGCATGCGTTTGACGCCCCACTCAGCGACTCTGACCCCCATGATGGGCTCGTAATGGGCGATGAGCGCCGGGATACGCTCCTTTAGCGTCTGTCGGTGCCAGTCTTCGATAACCCGTGCCTTGTGGTCGCGGCTGGCCCCTTCCCGCACATGGAGGTCTAGGTAATGGCTCTGCTGGCAGGAGATATGGGCGGCCTGCGTCGTTGGGTATACCCGCAACCGGTAACGTCTGCCCAGGTAATCATGGCTTTCTCCAGAGACATACTCCCGTGGCGAGGGCCGGTCCTGCCGGGCGAAGTTCTGCTGATGTTTTTTTATCCACTGTAGGCGAATCAGCACCGCCGCACGGATGGCTTCTTCACTGAGATGCCAGGGCGCCGCCACCCGGACTCTGCCCTCCGGCGGATACACCCCCAGATGCAGGTTTTTGATCCGTTTCCGCACCACCTGCACGGTCAGGTCGCTGACTTCCAGCGTGTAGGTCTCAGTAATCACGCTATTCTTTGACCAGAGCGAAGATGCGCGCGACGTCTTCGGGATCGCTCAAATGACGTTTCACCACACGCAATACCTCCCGTTCCTTGAGCTTGTGGCCGCGCCAGCCGTCCTTTTTGACACTGCAGATAGCGCTGTCCAGACATCCCCCAGCAGATCATCACCCTCGGCGCGGTTGCCGGTGAAATCCACTCCCTCAAAGATGCCGATGAGTTTGGTGAGGCGGTCCACCCGCTCTTTGCCTCGGCCGATCTTGTCCGCGTCGTTGAAGTCGGCTACATCGATCATGCCGGTCAGGTCGTGGGCTTCGGCCAGACGGCGGATGATCTTGTTGGGCTTGTCGCCCTTGGCCAGCACCATGTCCCGGAAAAAGCCGCCGTATGGCACTTCCAGCAGAGGATCGCGCTCGGCTTTGTCCGACACATATTTGACGAAGAGCAGGACCAGCATGGAGCTCTTGTACTGGGAGGCGTCCATACCCCCGCGCAGTCCGTCACAGATCTTCCAGAGGGAGGCGTAGAGTTCGGATTTCTTGAGGGGCATGGGGTGGAGCGTACCTGCGGTGATGGGCTTATGTGCGGCATTCTATAACAAATACACAAAAGACGATGCGCGCCCATCCTTATGCCACCACTGGTCCGGCGGGCGGGTATTCGCTTTGACTTGCTGGGGAGCACTTATCATGCCACACTTTACGCCGAGCGGCAGCAGACTGGTGGGCACCTTAACGATCACGCTAACAGCAGCGAAACGATATACTTTGGAGGTTGTTTCCATGGAGGGCGGTCTGCCCCGGATGGCCGGGAACCCGAGGATTCTGGAATGATGCTGCTGACGTCGGCGTTATGGACCCTGGCAAGTGCAGGGGTCCTGGGGAATGCCGTGTTAGGATTGCTGGTGATGTGCCCACGCTGCAAAATAATCAGTACCAACTTGGTATGTCTGCCAAAAACCGCTATAGGGCGCGGTGAGATAGCACTCACTTTCGACGACGGACCGGATGCCCACATAACCCCTCAGGTGCTGGATCAGTTGGACCTCTATGGCGCGAAAGCCAGCTTCTTTTGTATTGGCGAGAAAGTGGCCGCACAACCGGATTTGGTTGCAGAAATCATGCGTCGCGGACATAGCATAGAAAATCATAGCTATAATCACCGGAATTTATTTGCATTTAGTAGTATAAAGCAACTGAAAATGGAAGTCGTTGCCACGCAACAGGCCATCCATTCCGCGAATAGCGGCAGCAGTTCCCAGTTTTTTCGTGCCCCATTTGGCTTTCGCAGCCCATTATTAGGCGGTGTGCTGCGCCAGGCCCATATGCAGCATGTGGCCTGGACTCGGCGCGGCTATGACGCCGTTTGTCGAAATCCCGATGCGGTGCTCCGTCGCCTTGTCCACAATCTGTCCGCCGGCGATATTTTGTTATTACACGACGGAGGGTCAGCACATACACGCAATGGACAGCCGGTTGTACTAGAGGTCTTGCCCCGGCTTTTGGAACGGTGCGCCAGCCACGGACTGCGCAGTGTATCTTTACCAATGGCATTCAGTGACGCGCAATTATAAAAATCCTTGTCCTTTGATTGACCTGCCATGAATGGCAACCAATGCCGACGTGAAAAAATTAAAATGGAGCAGATCATAATGGAAAAAGAGGAAATAATAGGTTCGGCTCCAGTAACGCAAATCTGTGACATTCTCGTTATCGGCGGGGGACCTGCGGGCTCCACGATCAGCGCGCTACTGGCAGAGCGGGGCTACCAGATCACCGTTCTGGAAAAGGCGCACCATCCCCGCTTTCATATCGGCGAATCGCTACTCCCGGCCAATTTACCTTTATTGCGAAAATTGGGTGTTGCGGAGGCGGTCCAGCGTATCGGTATGGAAAAATGGGGGGTAGAGTTCAACTCACCTTACCATGCGGAGAAAAGGCAGACGTTTTCTTTCGCCGACGCATGGGATAAATCCATGCCGATGGCTTATCAGGTGCGACGCTCCGAATTTGACGATATCCTCGTGCGCAATGCCGAGCGGAAGGGCGCCAGGGTGATAGAAGGTTGCCGTGCCAATGCCGTGGAGTTCTTGCCGGATAACACCGGGGTACTCATCCTTGCGCAGCACGAAGATGGCCGACGGGAAACCTGGCGGGCACGCTTCCTGGTGGATGCATCTGGCCGTGATACGTTCCTGGGCAATCGTCTCAAATACAAGCGTCGCAACCCCAAGCATAATGGTTCCGCGCTCTATGCGCATTTTCGCGGTGCCCAGCGTCTTGACGGCAGGGAAGAAGGGAATATTTCCTTATTCTGGTTTGAGCACGGGTGGTTCTGGTTCATTCCCCTTGCGGACGGGGAGACCAGTGTAGGGGCCGTGGTATGGCCGCACTACCTCAAATCCAGAAGCAAACCGGTAAACGAATTTTTTCAGGAAATCATCGAAATGTGCCCTGCCCTCGCGGCACGGTTGGTGGATGCCCAGCGTACTACTGATGTCGAGGCCACCGGCAACTACTCCTACGCTTGCGATCAAACCCATGGATCCAACTATCTGCTGCTGGGTGATGCATTCGCTTTCATCGACCCGGTTTTTTCTTCGGGGGTCATGCTGGCGATGCAAAGCGCATTCATTGGCGCCGAGACCATCGACACTTGCCTGCGTGAGCCGCAGCGCGCCGCAGGGGCGCTCAGGGATTTCGATCGCCGGGTGCGTCACGGCGGCAAGGTGTTTTCCTGGTATATTTATCACATCAGCCAACCGGCCATGCGCGACATGTTTATGCGTTCGAGTAACGTGCTGCGGGTTAAAGAGGCAGTACTCTCGGTTCTTGCCGGAGATATTTTCAGCAAGACGCCAATTTGGCCCTCTCTTGCCGTCTTTAAGGGCATTTATTACTTGTTTTCCCTGCGTCATGCACGTCGTTCATGGGCAGCCAGGAGGAAACGTAAAGAAGACATACGAGTATAGTGATGACGCTAAGCGCGAACGCCTTGCTTACTGATCCGGAAGCACTTTATTTTTCTTATGCCCCTCCTGGCGAGGCGGTGTTGCAGTCACTATCCAGGCCAAAAGGTCTGCTGGGGATCATCACATTCCGGACCGATTTTTTTAGAGACAAGGATGGCGCTACGCCAGACAGAATATTACAGATACCCTTATCTGGCCGGGGAGACGATCTTTGTGAAGTATGGAAGACCACGCAACCGGTAGTTGCCGGGACGGTCGGTGATATTTCCTACCGTTGCAGCCGCGACTTTTTGTTGGGCAGCATCGCCCTAACCGTAGCCGATGTTCCCGCCGACAATCATCATGGTCTGATCTCCCCTCCTTTACAAAGCGTCGCCGAACGTGCCTATAGGCAAATATTCAGCCTGCTGGATCACCACGGGTACCCGGGCCTGCTGCGCATTTGGAATTTTGTCCCGAATATCAACGGGGTTAGCCATGGTCTTGAACACTATCGCCAATTTAATATGGGCCGCCAGGAGGCGTTTCTTGCCCACAGTCGCCTCCCGTCAAAGCAAAATATCCCCGCAGCCAGTGCATTAGGTTCCGTTGATGGGCCGCTGATAGTGTACTTTCTTGCGGCACGGCATAACTCGGTAGCCATTGAAAATCCGAGGCAAATCAGCGCATACCATTACCCACGAGAATACGGGCCGAGCAGCCCGACCTTTTCTCGTGCCGGATGGATTGATCTAGGGCAACAAAAAATCCTCTTCATTTCCGGAACGGCCAGTATCATCGGGCATCAAACCCGGCATGAGGGGGATGTAGCGGCGCAAACGCGCGAAAGCATGGCGAATATTGCCGCCGTCATCGCAGAGACAAATCGCGTCGCGGCTGGGTCCTTTTATGACCTCAACGACTTTTCCTACAAAGTTTATTTGCGGCAGTTCACAGATCTGCCGGTCGTTCGGGCCGAGTTGGATCTTCTGGTTACGCCAGAGGCACCGGTATTTTATCTTCAGGCCGATATCTGCCGAGCAGATCTTCTGGTAGAAATTGAGGCAACCGCGGGCGTACTTCATGGTGGCATGGCATGAGCCAAGCCCCAGGATTGGGCATTCCAGGGATACTGCACACGCTGCGCGAATATCTCGTCTTCTATAGCGGACTGGGACTGCTGGCAGGCGTCAGCCTCCTGTGGTCCGTGCTGGCCCTGCCATTGCGCCTTGTACTGCCCAGGAGATGGAGAAAACAGACGGGACGATGGGTCATTACCATGGGGTTCAGAATGTACCTGCGGGCATTGTCCATTATGGGCGCCTGCCATTTTGACTTGAAGGCGCTGGATACGCTCCGGGGCGAATCGCCCATGATCATCGCGCCCAATCATCCCTCTCTGCTGGATGCGCTGATGGTGATTTCCCGCTCGCCCAATCTGGCGTGCATCATGAAGTCCGAGTTGGTGGATAATGTATTTTTTGGCGCAGGCGCTCGTTTGGCTGGTTATATCCGTAATGATTCGTTACGCAGCATGATTTGTCTTGCCGTGGAAGACCTGCGCAGGGGCAGCCATTTGCTGCTCTTTCCGGAAGGCACCCGGAGCAACCGCCTCCCCATCGGGACCGTACGCGGCAGCATTGCCCTGATTGCCAAAGAGGCTAGGGTGCCTATCCAAACCGTTTTTATCGAAACCGAGTCGGCATTCCTGACCAAGGGCTGGCCTTTTTTCCGCAAGCCATCCATGCCCATTCATTACCGAATCCGTCTCGGGCAACGCTTCGATCCACCGACCGACGTACGCGGCTTTACCGTGGAGTTGGAACGGTACTTCCAGTCGGCGCTGGCAGAAGCCCGGTTGCCGCCGCTCTCTTCAATGGGTGCTCGTGCTCCATGAGCGAAGCGTCGACTACCCATCTGTTGCTGATCCCAAGTTACAATCCCGGTCCAAGAGTATATGAAACTGTCGCATTGGCACGGCAGCAGTGGAATCCGGTATGGATAGTGGTGGATGGCAGCACCGATGGAACGGCTGCGGGGCTGGAGGCGCTGGCCATCAAAGATAGTGGGTTGCGTGTTTTTCAGCGCACCAGTAATCAGGGTAAAGGGGCGGCGGTGCTTTTGGGTCTGGATCAGGCAGCCTCACAGGGTTATACCCATGTGCTGACGATGGACTCCGACGGACAGCATCCCATGGCGGCTATCCCAGCGTTTATGGCAGCATCACTGCAAAATCCGGATGCCATGATTCTCGGGGTTCCGGTCTTCGATGCCAGCGCCCCAGCCTTGCGGGTAAAAGGCCGCAGGGTATCCAACTGGTGGGCCAACCTGGAGACGTTGGGGGGCGGCATTGGTGATTCCCTGTTTGGTTTTCGCGTCTATCCCATCGTGCCGTTACGGCAACTGATGCACTCACAACGCTGGATGCGGCGCTTCGATTTCGATCCGGAGGCGGCGGTGCGTATGTCCTGGCGTGGTGTCAGGATCATCAATATGCCGGCAACGGTCCGCTACTTCCGCGCCGATGAGGGTGGGATATCCCATTTCCGCTATCTGCGGGACAACGTGCTGCTTACCTGGATGCATACGCGCCTGTTCTTCGGTTTTCTGGTTCGTTTCCCCGTATTGTTGTTGCGTTACTGGTCAAAATCATGACTAAGTGTGCTCTTGGGCAGCTCCAGGGTTTATGCCATGGCGCCATTGATGGAGATGATTTGGCCACTGATGTAGGCAGCTTGCTCCGAGGCGAGAAAGCCAACCAGATCAGCCACCTCCTCGGTTCGTCCGGCACGTTTCATCGGCACCACTTGCGCGATGGCATCAGCGGTGAAGGCCTGCGCGCTCATGTCCGTGGCGATGATGCCAGGCGCCACGGCGTTGACGGTAATCCCGCGGCTGGCGACCTCCAGTGCCAGGGACTTGGTGGCCGCATGCAGCGCACCCTTGGCCGCTGAATAATTGACCTGACCTCGGTTGCCCGTGAGAGCGGCCACCGAGGTGATATTGATGATACGCCCCCAGCGCGTGCGGATCATGGGCATGAGCACGGTCTGCGTTACATGAAAGAAACCATTCAGGGATACGTCTATCACGCTCTGCCATTGCCGCGCACCGAGGGCCGGGAAGACCGCATCGTCGTGAATGCCGGCATTGTTGACCAGGACCTGGATGGGTCCGGCTTCGAGCACATCCCGCAAGGCCAAAGCGGTAGCCTGTGCATCAGTGGCATCGAAAGCCGATATTGATGCGTCGCCACCTGCGGCGATGATGGAGTCGGCGAGGGCCTGCGCTTTCACCGGGTTGCGATGGGTATGGATAATGACCTGGAGCCCATCTGCGGCGAGTTTTTTGCAGATGGCGGCACCAATGCCGCCGCTGCCTCCGGTGACCAGGGCGCGCTTAGGCATGCGGCTCCTCCCGGCTGTCTGCAGGTAGGGCAGGGGAATGCACCGCTGCAGACGGATTGGTGTCCAGTAGAAGTGCCGCACGCCCGTCCAGCAGCACGCGGCCCTGGCCCAGAACGGAGAAGCGGTATAATAGATTGCTCTTATCGGAGAGCTTTTCCGCCGTAATCGTGAGGTCGTCGTCGATGTCGTCAAGGCGCGATACGCGCAGTACTATATTACGCACACTGATGAGATAGCCTAGTTGGGCTGCGCGCCCCTCTTCGGTTGTGGAGCATAATAAGGCGCTATGTACGGCCATGGTCTGTGCCGCATATTCAATACCACAGGCGGCGCCGAGCCGCCCGTGGGCGCGTAGGGGCAATGTTTCCCATCGGTGGCTGGTGGCCGTGCAGGTAATGGTGTTTTCGTCCCATCGCTCTACAGTATTGAGCAAATGCATGCCGCCCTGGTGCGGTATTTGTTTGGCAATCCACTGACGGTCTAGCCGCACGGTGCTACATCCACTGCCAAACGCGGTGAATTCACATAATCCAGGACGATGCGCCCGGCTGTTCCTCTCGCTATGGCCTGAAGCAGAGGGAGGCAGCGTGCGGCAGGAATGGATTGGCGCAAGGTTTCAAGGGCAAGGTCATCCATGGGTTGCACTGCGGCGTCCGTAAATAACGTTTCGCCGCAAAAACTGAGTTGCGCGATGGTTCTTCCGGGATGTGGCGTAGCTGTCAGCAGTAGTGCCACGGCAAAAGTATCGGGAACCGGACGGACATCGTGCAGAGGCTGTGGGTAATCGCTATCACAGGCGATCAATAATACGGGGCGCTGCGCGCTTACCAGCAGCATCACCGCTTCCAATAGTCCGGCAGCGAAGCTCCCATCATGGGCGCTGACCACGGAGGACGGCGTCATGGCACCCGCCGCAATGCCCCAATAACCGGAAATGGCGTTGTGTACGGAATTATGAAACTGGGTGGGAGAAATCATGGTGTCCCCCGACGCCAGCGCCGAACAGATGGCATGGCAGATACGACCATCACCCCCTGACGAGGCAAATACCGACGCCGGATCTGCAGGTTGTACGTCGGCCATGGCGCAGGCCTCATAGCCCACCTCCAGGGCAGCCATGACCCCCGGACTGGCGCGGCGCCGCTCTGCCGGTGGCAACGAAGTAGGTGGCGATAATACGGTTTTCTGCTTTTGGTAGCGCGTTTGTCCGGTAAGCATGGCCAACCCTTGCGGCCAGTTGGTGACGCCAGGGCCGAGCAGGCCTATACCTTCAAGGTGTGCACTGAGCAATGTCATGATGTCGTTTCGCTAGGTGAAGCGGCCGAAGACCAGACTACAGTTGCTGCCACCAAAACCGAAGGAATTGCTTAATACATGGGAAACCCTTTGCCGTTTATTGGACGCGAGGTATTGAATGCCGGTCGTGGTGTCGGTCTGTCCAATCTCCGGGCCTGCTGGCATCAGGTCATGTTGGATGGCGATGGCACAAATGACGGCTTCCAGCGCTCCGGCGGCACCTAAGGTGTGGCCGGTGGCTCCCTTGGTAGAACTGCATGGCGTTGTGGCTCCGAAGACGTCGGCTACGGCTATGGCCTCGGACGAATCATTGTTGAAAGTGGCGGTGCCGTGCAGATTGATATAGTCAATATCTGCAGGGCTTAACCCGGCCGAAGACAGCGCCTGCTCCATGGCCATACGTGCTCCCAGGCCCTCGGGGTGAGGCGATGACATATGATAGGCATCGCTGGATTCGCCCACACCTAATAAAAGCACCGCATTGCCGTCGGCGGGGCGGTCCGGCAGGCGTTCTAGCAGCAGATAGGCGGCGGCCTCACCGAGGGAAATACCTTTACGGTCGTCGCTGAAAGGCCGACAGGGTCCGTCGGCCAGCAGCCCCAGCGAATGAAAACCATAGAGGGTAGTAGCACATAATGAATCTACGCCGCCAACTACGGCGGCATCAATCAGCCCCGCGTCGAGCATGCGCTTTGCCGAGGCGAGGGCCTTGGCGCTGGAAGAGCAGGCGGAAGACACCGACATGGCCGGACCCTCAAGGCGCAATTTGCGCCGGATGAAGTCGCTTAGAGAGTACGGGCTATGGGTGGCGGCATAGACAAAATTCGTGGGCAGACATCCGCTAATGGGGGCGCGGTGCCGAAATGCCCACTCGGTCTGCAGAATGCCTGCAGTGCTGGTCCCCAGAAAAACGCCGATCCGCCCTCTGCCCCATCTCCTGGCGGCAGTATCCACTGCCTCGGAAAATCCGTCCTGGCGCAGGGCCAACTGCGCCAGCCGATTGTTACGACAGTCGTAATCTCGTAGCTCCGGTTCCATTTCCTCATCGTCAATAGCATCCACTTCGCCGATCCAGGTCTTGATGTCGATATCCTGGAAGGCGCACTGCTTCAGCCCGCTCTGGCGCTCAAGCAGTGCAGAAAGGGTTTGGTCCAGACCGCGGCCGATACAGCTTGTCGCAGTGAGGCGTGATACGAACACCGGTGGCATGTGTCTTATAAATCATAATAATAGATGATGCGGACATTGTGATTGGGCGACCGACGAATGTCAAACAGAGCCCAGTGGCTACCTAGCCCAGGGTAGTATCCACAGATTGTGAACCAAGTAGCCATCTGAGGTAGAATCATAAAAGTGGAACGGGGCGGATACCGCCGTCCTCCTGCCGGAGGCGCTGGATCATGCCACCCAGCACGTATCGCCACCTAACGTGCGGTTAAACATTAAGCAATGGAGATTATCAAATATGTACGGTCTTACGCCCCAGGAACTGGAGTTAAGTGCTTTAATAATAGCGGCGCTGAATCTCCCCATGAGTCCGCAGGAAGTTGATCCTGAGGCGCCGTTATATGGTGGAACATTGGGGCTTGACTCCATTGATATTCTGGAGATATCTATGGTCATAGGAAAACAATACGGGTTAATGATATCAAGCGACAATGACAACAAGGTAGAAATATTTAGTTGTTTGCGTAGCCTCTGCACTTATGTGCAGGCGCACAAGGCCAACTAGAAAATCCTTTTCGCGCACGCTGTAAGCTGAAGCATCTGGCGGTTGGTCAGGGCATTTTGGGAAACTTGGGATCAAGCTGTTGTGTGTTGAGAAAAGCTGGCAGAGAATAACAACGCCAGAAAAACGCCCGGCGCGACGGTGACACCGATGGCCTGTAGTACCGGGACCCCGGAAAAAGCGAGTGGCCCAAATCCCATGATGGTGGCGATGTTGGCGATGACCAGGGAGGCCAGCGTACGCGGAGCGATTTCCCCGTGGACCTGCCCGTCGCCCTGGTCAAAAAAGAGTGCGTAGTTTGATCCGACGGCGACAATCAGCATCAGCCCGATCAGATTCATGATATTTAGCTCATAACCGAGCGAGACAAGCCCGGCGGACACAGTCAGGACGGCCGCAATCAACGGTAGCAGTATCCTGAAGACGCGCATCGGGGAACGCAATGCGAATAACAATAGTAAGGCAATAAAGACGACACCGGATAATGATAGTTTAATCCCATTTATCAGATAATTTTTATACAATTTATTTGATATGTCGGACAAATCGATGAGCATGGCACCCGTGATATGGTGCCGGGCAAGCCCGGCACGCACGCGCTGCGTGTCCACTATGCCTGAAGCCGGCGCCTTGAGCGGTAGAATGGCGTCCCAGCCATTGCTGTGGCGGACAAGCATGCTGTTTACCAGCATCCCGATACCTGTGCCGCGCAGGTCGGCAAGGGTTAGAGGTGAGAGCGTGCGTTGCGCCTCGGATTCCTTGATGAATGGTGTAAACAGGGACGCTTTTACCGGTAGGCCAAGCAGGGCCTCATGCAAACGCCTTTCCAGCACATCTTTCGGGGGAATCGCCGCTTGCCGCTCCTGTTGTAAGGTGACGCTCGGCAGGTACCGGGCGGGACTTTCATAGCCGGCAATGACGTGATTTTCTACCAATTTTTGTAGCGCATTGTCGGCTTTTTCGGCCGCAGCCAACGTGGCGTTGACGGTGGGTGCAGAAACGACGACCAGATAACCGCCCTCGGATACACCCAAGTCAGCGCGCATTTGCGTATAGAGTCGTTGCGCTGCCGCCGGAACCGGGCTCAGCGCAGACAGGTCGTAGTTCCAAATCTTGTTGCGATGGCTGATGAGGACGGCGCTCGCCGCCATCAGTAGCAACACGACGCCAGGCCGCATAGTGGAAAGCACACGCGTCAAGCGAAGCAGCTGTTCGCCAATATTGCTTAAATCCCGTGATTTAAAATTGCTAGGCAGCAGGGTTGGTAATACCAGTCGGGTGACGGTTGCCGCAGTGAGAAGCCCGGTAATTGCATAAAGGCCGAGTTGTGCTAACCCCGGCAAATTTGAAAATAGCAGGCTGGCAAACCCGATGATAGAGGTGAGCACCCCTAATCTGATGGTCGGCCAGTACTTGCGTATCCATTCTTCACTACTTGTTGCCGATGGTCCAGACTGCACAAAAAAATAAATGGAATAATCTACGGCTTCGCCAATTAATGCTGTACCAAACCCCAGAGTGATATCGTAGACAACAGAAAAGCCGAGCGCTACTGCAGAAATTCCGACGATCACCCCGGAAAATACGGGTATCAGACCTAAAATAAGCACGATACCGGAGCGGTATATGAGCAATAGCAAGAAAATAATAAGCGTTATGCTGATGATGGACATCCACTCGGCTGCATGGACGATGGTATCGCGGGAGGCTACCGAAATCACCCCGACGCCAGTCATCATCAAGGTCGTGTTCGTAGCTACGGAACCCGCTTCCGACTTCGCCACGGCGAATGCCGTTTGTATCTCGTTGATCGCTGCCTGCTGGGCATCCGTAGCGGAACCGGAAGCCTGGGTTTGCGCTAAGATCAAGGCACTCTTGCCGGAACGCGCGGACCACACTCCGTCGCGGGTCGCCGGTTTCGTCCCGCTTCCCATGGATTGGATCATCTGCACTGTGGCCCCGGTAGGATCATTAGGGAACAGTGACTGGGCCATCTCTCCGCCTGGAGTAGCTAACAAATCAATGGAATTGGCAATGGCGTTGTGTAGTCCGGCAACGGTAAAAAGTGTCTGGTTGACGGTGGGGCTCAACAAATAGCGATGAGAAAAAATATAATGAAATATTCGGGTATCACCATTGCTGCTGCCGTTGTTGATGGACAAAAAGGCAGTGTTACCCTGAAGCTTCCGGACCAGATCATTGGAGAGCTTGGCGCGTATGGCAGCGTCGCCGCCCTCAATGCTGATCATGATTTGGCGTGATAGAACGCCCTGACGTAATTGTTCATTCAGGACTGCCTGCTGCGCGCTGGGGGACCGCGGCAAGAATTCCGAAAGATTTGCTGTGAATTTGGCGGTGCTGATCAATAAGCCACCGACAAGCAAAATAGCGAGCCAGGTTGCAATGACGAAAACGCGGTTTTCCCTCACGGGGTGGGTGACTGAATGATGGTTATCAGGGAACGATCGCGGTTTGTTTTTAATGTTTCAATGCCGGTTACCGTATCGTTGCTACCGCTGACCAGAATATGTTGAATCAAGTCCGCCAACTTTTTTTGCCTGGGCAGCATCGTCAAGGTCCAGTTGCCCTTGCTGCCATCCAAAGAAAGACGAAAGTATCGCTCCAGCATCTGCCGGTTCCCGGTTAATGTGCCACGTATGCTATCGATAAATGCCTGTAGTTCCGGATGATCTTCCAGAGGGATATCTTGGTGGTCAATGGTGAGCACGTCGCCTTGTATGCGCATCACCTCATTTTTTGGCTTGAGGGTGTGCATCTCCAAGATGTCCGGGGCGATGAAAAGCAGTCTACCGGATGATTCTATGGGGTTTTCCAGCATGGTTAGCGATTTCTTCTCGACGAATCTGGCGCGACCGGGTTTTGCGTGTGACAAGGACTGCATCAGATGATCAATGTTCCATTCTGATGCCTGAGCGGTCGCCGTCAGCGCCGTACTTAGGCTTAGGAGCACGAGCAGGATCGCCGCCCCGAGGTGAAAAAAGATCCGTCCAGGGGCGGTGGTGGGTGAGGGTGCACTGCTGCGCGACGTCACCCGGGTATCCCGCAGTTGCCGAAGTACTTCAGATATGGTCATCAGACTACCCTCTAACCTTGTTGCCAGAAGTCGAAAAAATTAAACCAGTTATAAGGCGCTACATGACAGTACTTATCCAACAGGCTGACGTACTTTTCCATAGCCCGGTGCAGGACTACTTCCCGGTCGTTTCGTTCGACATCAGTGAAATCAGCCAGCTGTTCAAAAAAAATCTCATATTTCCCCGGCCCGGTATGCAGACCGACCATAAAGAAAATCGGTCTACGCAAGGTCGCCGCCATCCGGAAAGGCCCGCTGGGCCAAAGGGCGGGCTTGCCCAGAAAGGGGATGGATTGCACTTTCTCCTTATTAAAAAGGCGATCACCCAGCAGACCAACCAGGGCCCCGTTTTCCAGTTGTTCATGAACGCGGATCATTGAATCCATACGGCCGGGGGGTATGATATTTTGTTCGACTATCGGGTTGATGGCCGAAAGCATGGCATTTATGCGCCGGGCATTTTGCTCATACATCACCATGACCACGCGAGGACCTCCGTGCCGCTGACCAACGCCCCTGAGCATCTCAAAACTGCCGAGATGTGCTCCGAGAAGCAATGCCCCTTGTCCGGCGGCAATGGCCGTGTCGATAGCCTCTGGCTGGTGTACATGTATGTCAAAGAGATCGAAACGATTGTTGAGCAAATAAATACGGTCATGAATTGTTGCGGCGAAGGTAAGAAAATGATGGTAGATCTGCCATATACGTGCAGGTTGGCCGAGCGCTCGCGTGAGGTAGGCTCGCGATGACCGCCTGGCCGTTGGTGCAAACAAGAAAAAGTATCCGGCGATCAGGTGCAATATGGCGCGGGCCTGACGGCGGCCTAGCTTCATGGAAATCCAGGTTATCACCCGAAGCATGGTCAGGCTTCCACGCTCTGGATGCTGTGCCCAGGAGGGGTGGTTTGGGGGTGTGGACGCTTGGTCTGGGGGGGGCATCAGCAGGTTGATGTCTTTATGGCGGGAGACAAATTGCCAGCGGCTATCTTGCGGTTATTCGCGTGAATCGCGAAGGCGATGGACGCATCTGCTCTCGTATCGAAACAGAGTGTCAGTATTTCTCCGGGAGATGCGGGGCTGTAAAATTTGGCCATAGCGATATGGCCTCCTGTCATCATCGCTTGCCCGGTCGCAGACTCCACCAGATGAATGACCTCGTCCATAAGCATTACACCGGGAACCATGGGACGCCCGGGAAAATGGCCAGAGAAGACGGGGTGTTGCGCCGGGATGCTGAAGAAAACTTCATGGTGTGCCAGGATTGTTCTCCTCTTTATGAGGATGCACCGTGACCAGCAACTGAAGCGCGTCGCGCGGTAACTTCCCCGTATTATTACGCGGTAGCGCATCCACAATCTGTAATGGCCGGGGAAGAAATGCCGGATCAATGCGCTCACGCAGTTTGGCGTAAATCGAATGCGCATCTATTCCCGGCGCCACAACAAATGCCATCAAGCGCTTTACGCTGCCCGCCGCACCGTCGTCGGGCATAAAAAATACACCATCCTGTACCTCTGGGATGGAATTAAGCTGATGGTTTAGATAAGCCAGAGAGCTGCGTTTGCCCGCTATATTGACAAGATCAGCGGCTCGACCATGAAGAAGAAAACGCTCATCGTTAATAATCTCTAGTCTGTCGCTGAGTTCCGTTGCTTGTTCCACATGCCCACCGCTTGCCCACACGCGCCCAAGTTGTGCCGTCAAACGCAGTTCTGGTAATAACGACCATTCATCGGTTTCTGCACTGCGTCGGGTAGCAATCTGGCCCGTTTCAGTGGATCCGTAAATTTCTTGCAGAGGGGCATCGAAGCAGGTTTCCGCCTCTCTTGCCAGATCCTGGGTCAATGGAGCCGTAGCGGAAACCAGCAAGTCGACAGGTGGCAAAGGAGAACCTGTACCTAGTAAAGCGCGGAGGTGAATTGGCGTGCTCACCAGCAATCGTGGGCGTGGCAGCAATGAAAGTTCAGCGCAAATATCCGCAGGGTAAAAATATTGCGGCGCACTGAGGGCGCCGCCACATTGTAGAACGATCAGTATGGTTGATTCGAAGCCGTACATATGCTGTGGTGGAACCGTACCAAGCACCGCATATTTACGGCCATCCAGTAAGCCCAGGCGCTGGGCTTCGGCCCGGACGCTGCCTACCAGCGTGCCCCAGGTTTTCAGATGAGGAACCGGGCTTCCGGTGGATCCGGAAGTGAATACATAACTTACCGGTAGAGTTTCCGGAAGGAGGGGGATCGGCAGATTGTGATTTGTCGCCGGTACGGGAGGTCCTTCATGTAATGAAAGTTGAGGTAGATCTATATCGTTATCACCATCGCTGAGGCAAAACACATCCGGAGCGAAGCGGGCCATCTGGCTGACGGTTTCGTGTGTATATGTGGACGGCAACAGGCTTATTTTATTGGCAGTCATGACCGCAGCGAGGCCTACCATGAAGCGGTAGCGGTCACGGCAAATATTAAGAACATGTTTCCCTGGAAGAAGTATGGCACGAAGCTGTGCCACATCCGCCAAGAATTGATGCACGGTTATCGCTTTGCCATGACGAAATGCTACGATATCGCTTGCCGATTGATGGGTCAGCAGGGGGAGGACGTTCATGGCCTGTGGATGCTATTGCGCGATTGCTGTTTGCTCATCGCAGTTTTGCCGGAATAATGGAAGTAGGCACGAAGTCCTTCCATCATTCCGGAACGCTCGCCTACGGGGATGGTGCGACAGCGAACTATGTATTCAGCAAACAACATGGAAGCCATTAGCGTCATGGTAACGATGTTGGTCAATAAAAATAACAAATGGTGTGGCGCAAATATGAAAACAATCAGAGGCAGGCCTGTCATGATGGCGAAAAACAATGTCCAGGCCATTGTCACATGTCGAGTATAAATTTCTACCTGTTTGCTCAGGGGACCATGAACCAGGTCGGCAACTCGCGATATCAAGGGGGTATGCCCCGGAAGCAAAGTGACGCCGAATACCGTGGCCAATAATGCGAAAATACCGCTCCTTTGGACCAGGTACGTCCAGTTTAGGTAGTGCACAAGAATGGTTTGGTAATGCCACAATGCTACACATCCAGCAATAATAGAGGCAAGGCCGATAATTCGGTAACGCGTGCTCCACGATATAAATAAGAAAACAATGATGACAGGTGCAAAGGCAGACACCACCACCAATCCACCCGGATGGACCGAAGAGATTCCCCGGTAAGTGAGCATTTGATAGCCGACAAAGATAAATAAATAAAGCGCTATACTCCAATACTTTGCCAACCTGCCAGTTGACAAATTTTGACAAAATAGTTTAACGATTTGGCCGCACAGAAGTTTCACATATCTTGCCTTCTCATTGGTTTCTGCCTGCCCAGTTTACGTATTCCCCAAGGAAATGAGTAAATCGCAACCCGGAGCCGAATTTGTCTCGAGGCTGTTAATTTGGACTCTTGGTACTTCCCGATGCGGATGGCTTATTCCCCTTGGCGGCCTCCCAAAATCGGATGGCTCCTGCCTTTGCCGCGTGACCAATAGCGACCGCCTCATGAGCGATGCCGAGCCCCACCGCTTTTCCCGCTTGGCCGATCTTGTGGACAGTCGAGCCCACTGTCTGCCCTGCCTGCTCGGCTCCTTGCTTGAGATCAGTATTTTCTGCATATGCCGTGATAGGGGACAGAAGCGAAACCAAAAATATGCAGACGTACACCGGGACTAGTGCATTTGCCATCTTTGCCTTGAGGCTGTTGTTCGTCACCTGGTCTACCTGCATCGCATGTCCTCCTAACCGCAGCAAAAAAGTCGTCGTTCATCTGGATGACACCAAAGACACAAGGTTGTTATGCCAGATCGGTTCTCTCCGGTTGCCCGGATCTGCAAGTGCGTATTCTGGCGATCGTGGGCACCCCCAAAAGGCGTACATTCTGGTTGCCGCCATTTTATCCCCAAATGATCACGATGCGTCAAATTTTGGGGTGGCACGATCGAACCGCGCGGGCGGTACCAGCTAGCGCCTCATCCAATGGCCTCGGCCCCAGAACCAGCGCCCATCGCTATGCCACCAGTGGTCCGGCACCCAGCGGGCGTAGGGGTAGGGTGGATAGACCCAGCGTCCTGGTCCCCATATCCATTGCCCCCGCCAAACCCAGGCCCCCGGCGTCCATACCATGCCCATTGCCGGAGCTGGTGGAGCCACTACCACAGGCAGGGGCGGCGGCGGCCCAGGCACGACGACGGCCCCAGGAATTGGCCCCTGCACGTAGGCGGGTCCAGGTGCCACCACGCAACCACTCAGGACCGCGAGCCATCCCACCACCCATACTACCCGCCATCTCGTATATGTGCTCATTTTCCCAGATCCCCCCGCTTTTCGAGATACTCATCACGCTGGATCTCGCCGCGCGCATAGCGCTCGTCGAGGAGTTTGAGGGCGGTGACCTTTTCGTCGCCGGCCAGGCCGCTCCTGCACCCATGGCGATGTCGGCATGCAAAAGCCCCGCGGATCAGAAACAGAATGCCGCCTACAATCCCCACGAGGGCCAGCAGGCACAGCAATCCCCAAAACAGTCCAAAAGCGCCCATCATGCCGAGACCCCAACCCCCCATCATGTCCGGGCCGGGATAAAAGTCTACCGCCGGGCCTGGCGTGTTGGTGCTGGTCTGTGCCAAGGCCATGGCGGGCGCTGTCACCATCAGGAAGCCCGCCGTGGCGGCTATCCGGATTCCTTTTTTACGCTGTGATGTATCTATACGGTTCATCAACGGATCTCCTGTCGCGGAAACAACGCTTCCCGAAGCAAGTATAGTTCGGTTTTGTTCCGCTATCTCTCGCAATGGATTATGCAAACCGGTAAAATCGTCCAATAGGCGCGCAGGCGCATCAGCTCTGGCTGGGGAGGAATAAAGACTATGCAACTCGTATTGGTGCGGCATGGCAAGGCGGAAGACCCGACGCTGCGGCCCTCTGATGAAGAGCGGGAACTGACCGCCACAGGACGTTCGGTGGTAAAGGGCATGGCGGAGGGATTGCGACTTTGTGTGTCAGGAAAAGTCTTGATCTGGACCAGCCCGTTGCCACGGGCCCATCAGACCGCCGATATCCTCGCTAACGCCTTTAAGGTTAAAAAGATTCGGGAGCACGACGCCATATCGGCGGGTGATCTGGATGTCCTCGCCAGCGATTGGCAGAACCTGGATCCCCAGCCCAAGGTCCTGATCCTGGTGGGTCATCAGCCCCATCTGGGAAACTGGGCCGAACGGCTCGCTGGTGCGGTGCTGCCGATAAAAACCGCAACAGCGCTGGCGATTGACCTGGATGAGGATGGCGCTTTGAGCGGTGCGCTGCGTTGGTACGCCCATCCCAAGGCGTTGGCCGGCCTTGTAAACCGTTGAGTCGAGATGGCCAGGGCGGCACTTCAAGAAACCAATGACCAGCGACGCAGCACGGTGTACTGTCCGCCGCTGGATGCCACCAGCGTCAATTCCTGCAGGGTCCAGCATAATGGCTCGATGGGCTTTTCCTCCCAGGACCAGGGACGAGGTGACCGCAGCAGGGTGACATGGGGCAGAAACGGATCTGCCTCGACGCCATCTTCCGCCAACCACCCCTGCCGCCATTGCGTCAATGCCGGCGGCGCCTCCTGACCACCGATCCATAGCACCCGGCCGCCCTTGAATGCCCTTATTCTATCGAAGCTGAGGGTGATCGGGAATGGCCCCGGCCATAAATCATCCAGACGTCTTTGTAAGCGGGCAGGGTCGGACGCCCCCAAATAAAAAAGGGTAAGATGCCAGCGCTGGGGGAGTTCGCAGCGACCGGCCAGCGGCCAGTTCCGTTGGTGGAACTGAGCCAAGCGCAGGCGCAGGGCGGAAAGCACGCCAGCCGGCGGCCAAGCGGCAAAGAAAAAACGCGGTTCCCTCATCGCCCTAACCGGCCTGAGACTCGGTTTCTAACAAAGACGTTACGCCGGATGTGTCCTGCAGGTGGCGGACCAGGGCGGTTGCATGTGGGGCGGCGTTGCGGGCGGGCATAGCCTATGGCTGCACGGCGATGAGGATGGCGTCCTGCACGGCTTCCAGATCGGCGTCATCCCGCACGTCGTGCACCCGACCGAAACGGGCGTATGTGGATAGGTAGGGCCGGTCCACGATGGCCACCACCGGACTGAGGCCCTCCAAGACCTCCACCACCCAGGTGTAAAACAGGTCCGAAGACAGCTCGATAGGGCCAATCTCGTCGATAATAACGAGCCGGGACTCCAGGAGCTGGCTGCGGCAAGCACCGACGATATAATCGATGGCCGCCGTGTCCACGCCGAACTTCTCCACCATGGGGGGACCGGAAAAGTCCATGGAAGCCGCCAGTGCCTCCTCACCGCTGCCGAGGTCCTGCAGCAGGTAACCCGTATGAGGTCCATGGGCCACGTCGCTCACGGGGACGCCTCGGATGCCGGCCACGGGCCAACCGCTACCGGCGATGATGTGATCCAGCAGGGTACGCAGCTTGCGCTTGTCGTTGCCGACGATGAGATGTTTCTTATCCTTATTCATGGTGTCACCTTCCTCTTTATCCATTACCCCAAAAACAGCAGTTCGCGGGGATGTTTTTTTGTTCCGGGGGTTTCGCTCACCCCTTGATGCAGACCTTGGGACGCAGGAAGACGACCCTGCGCGCCAAGCCCGCCTTCTCCGTGGCTTCGGCGACCAGGTCCACGTCCTTGTACGCCCCCGGCGCTTCCTCTGCGGCTCCGCGCATGGAACGGGTGCGGATGAGGATACCCTGGCCCGCCAACTCGTCGATGAGCTCCCTGCCGTGCCACTGCTTGAGGGCTTGATGGCGGCTCATGGCCCGGCCGGCGCCGTGGCTGGCGGAGGAAAAGGTCCGCTCCTCGCTCTCCGCCATCCCGGCCAAAATATAAGAGCCCGTCCCCATGCTGCCGCCGATGATGACGGGCTGTCCGACGGCCCGGTAGCGCTCCGGCAGGGCCGAGTGCCCCGGACCGAAGGCGCGGGTAGCGCCCTTGCGATGAACCCAGAGCTTGCGCTCGACGCCGTCCACCTTATGACTTTCCGCTTTGCAGGTGTTATGGGAGACGTCGTAGAGGAGTTCCAGACGACTGTCCGGGAAGATGCGGCCAAACACCTCGCGGGTGAGCTGAGTGAGGATCTCCCGGTTGGCCAGAGCAACATTGATGGCGGCGTTCATGGCCCCGATGTACTGCTGTCCTTCAGGGGAATGGATGGGGGCACAGGCCAGCTCCCGCTCGGGCAGGGTGATGCCAAGCCGGTCCCCGGCCTTGGCCAGGCTCAGCAGATACTCGGTGCCGATTTGGTGGCCAAGTCCCCGGGAACCACAGTGGATAGTGATCACCAGTTGGCCTTCCTGCAAGCCGTAGGCGGTGGCTGCCTGGGCGTCATGGATGCTGTCCACCACCTGCACTTCCAGGTAATGGTTGCCCGATCCCAGAGTCCCCATCTCCCCGCGTTGGCGCCGCTTGGCCAAGTCGGAAACGGACTCTGGATGGGCGCCGCTCATGCGCCCGCGCTCTTCGATGTATTCCAGGTCCTTTGGGTCTCCGTAGCCGTGGTGGACGGCCCACTCTGCGCCTTCCTGCAGGACTGCGTCCAATTCCGCGGTAGACAGCTTCCGCTCGCCCTCCTCGCCCACTCCGGCGGGAATGCGGTGATAAAGGGCGTCGGCCAGTGCTTCCAGTTTGCCGTCGACCTCATGCAGCGTGAGGTTGCTGCGCAGGGTCCGTATGCCGCAGGAGATATCAAAGCCCACCCCGCCCGCCGAGATGATGCCGCCTTGGTCCGCGTCGAAGGCGGCCACCCCACCGATGGGGAAGCCGTAGCCCCAGTGGGCATCGGGCATGGTCATGGCCGCCCCCACCAGGCCCGGCAGTCTGGCGACGTTGGTAATCTGCTCCAGAACCTTGTCGTCCATGCTGACGAGCAGGGGCTCACTGCCATAGAGCAGCACCGGTCCCCGCCCCTCGCCGGGGGTCAAAGGCGCTGTCCAGCAATAGTCATTCAGCTTCCGCAACCGGCTCATGTCCATGGGAAATCCTTATCCAAAAACGGCGTTTGCCCAATGGCGGCTCAAACGTCCACTACGCAACGGGCTTCGAAACCCTCCGGCCCCTGGGAAACGCGCAGCATGGTGAGAGTGGCGCCCTTCACTTCCACCCCCCGATCCAGATCCTCCCGCCAGGGCTCGCCCCAGGCCTCTCCCTGCCAATGGCTGTTATCGCGGACGAGCCGAAAACGTCCCAAGACCAGACCATGGGTCCCCGCCTCGGCCAGCAGGGTATTCAGCCAAGTGACCAGGGCCAGTTCGAGGTCTTCCTCCTCGAAGTCGATCCGGACCGAACGGGCTGCCCGCACCTGGGCGAGGTCGGCCATAATGGCAAAGGTCCCCGCCGCTACGCCCTCGAAGGACTCTTCCAGGGTCCTGCCCCGGCCGATGACACCGATGTCGGCGTCATGATCAAAGTATGAAAATACCGTCAATGGTTACGCTCCATCCCCGTGCTCGCCTTATGGACGACGAGGTCGGATTTCCAGCCCTCTTGAAAGTATAGGACGGATTAGAATCTGTAGACGATCCCCGTCCGGGCATCCCGCACGATGCAGTTATGACTGAGATGGACGCGGAGATTGTCGCTATTGCGTCAGGTCAGGGAAGCCGCGTGTGACCGAAGCGAATTATCGTATTGGATGGCGGCCTATGGCCACAGTTACCGCGACCATGGAGATGGAGCTTGCCTATTATGCTGTGGTCGGACGCTATTTTATTCGGATGATTTCGGCGAATAGGCTGATCCAAGATCGGCAGCCGGGGCCATGAGGCGTTTGTTGCGGGACCATAGAGCGGTCTGCACGAGGACGGTGGAGGCCAGGATGCTTGCGTCCATGTAGCCTATACCACGCTCCATCAGGCCATGACGCTCAATGAAAAATAGTGTTTCTTCTGGAGAGGTGGCGGTGCATCGGGGTAAGCAGGAGAGCAGATATAAGGTCTGTTGCCGGTTTTTGAGGTCGCCGCAGGCGATTTCTCCGATGATGAAATCGTGCGTTTGCACCATGCCATGATCGAGCAGGGTAGAGAGGTGTGCATCTCCAGAGCGGAAATGGTCGATCCAGACGGAGGTATCGACCAGAATCAAGCGTCCGGCTCCCGCCTGCATGGTATGTCCTGTAGTTGGGGTTCTGTTCCGCCCAGACGACTCAGGCGACGAGCGCTCTCCCGTTCAATCAGTGCGCGCAGCGCTTCTTTCAAGAGGGCACCGCGATCTTCCACACCGCTGAGATTTTTCGCCTGAGCCAGGAGGTCATCATCCAGATTGATGGTTGTTCGCATAAGGGAGAATCTCTTTTGGCATCATGTGATGCCATTTTAGATGGTTGTAGTGGGTATATCGACCTGGTGGCGAGCGGCTTACAAAACATCAATTGGGTGCCGGTGAGAGCCCACGGCTTGCGGCGTGGTGTCCCAAAAGCGCCCCATGTTAGGTCTTTGATGATCTGGGATGTTTCATAACTAATTGTTCTATATGGTGCGCCTGACAGGAATCGAACCTGTAACCTACGGCTTAGAAGGCCGTTGCTCTATCCGGTTGAGCTACAGGCGCAAGGGATAATCCGACAATAAATCGTCCGCACCATTGTAGAGGACCGGTGGCGGTCAGGGAAGCCGAAGCGCCCCCTTTTCGCCGACGGCTGCCAGCGTGTATGGTTGGTGGTATCAGCCGATCGGAGCAGAGCATGGACAAGCGCTTTATCCTGGAAAGCAGTTTTCCACCGCAGGGCGATCAGCCGGAGGCCATTCGGCTGTTGGTGAACGGCCTTGCTTCTGGTGAATTTTTCCAGACCCTGTTGGGGGTGACCGGTTCGGGCAAGACCTTTACCATGGCCAACGTCATCGCAAGCACCCACCGGCCCGCCATCATCATGGCGCCCAACAAGACTCTGGCAGCGCAGCTCTATGCGGAGATGCGCGCGTTTTTCCCCCACAATGCCGTGGAGTATTTCGTCAGTTATTACGATTACTACCAACCCGAGGCTTACGTTCCTTCCTCCGACACCTTTATCGAAAAAGATGCCGCCATCAATGACCACATCGAGCAGATGCGCCTCTCCGCCACCAAGGCCCTGCTGGAACGGCCGGATGTCATCATCGTGGCCACCGTTTCCGCAATCTACGGTCTGGGTGATCCGGCCTCCTACCATGGCATGATTCTGCATCTGCGCGAGTCTGCCACCATGGATCAGCGCGCTATCCTCAAGCGTCTGGCGGAGATGCAATACAGCCGCAATCCTTTGGAAATGAAGCGCGGCACCTTTCGCGTCAACGGCGATGTCATCGATATCTGGCCCGCAGAAAGTGAGGACGAAGCCGTTCGGATCGAGCTTTTTGGCGATGAACTGGAGCGCATATCGCTCTTTGATCCCCTGACCGGCAAGACCATCACCCGTTTACCGCGTTACACCATCTACCCCAAAAGCCACTACGTCACCCCGCGCGAGACCATTCTCGCGGCGCTGGACGCTATTAAAGATGAACTTCGCTCGCGTCTGGACGACCTGCGCCGCGCCAACAAGCTGGTCGAGGCGCAACGGCTGGAGCAGCGCACCCGCTTTGATCTGGAGATGATGGCCGAGCTGGGGTATTGCTCGGGCATCGAGAATTATTCCCGCTACCTCTCGGGACGGGTGCCCGGTCAGGCGCCGCCGACCTTGATGGACTACCTGCCCAAGGACGCCCTGCTGTTTATGGACGAATCCCATGTGACCGTCCCGCAGTTCGGGGGAATGTACAAGGGCGACCGTTCGCGTAAGGAAACCCTGGTAGAATACGGGTTTCGCCTGCCCTCGGCGCTGGACAACCGGCCCCTGATGTTCCCCGAGTTCGAGTCACTCATGCCGCAGACCGTGTTTATTTCCGCAACACCCGGTCCCTACGAGCTGGAGCACTCCGGGCAGGTGGTGGAGCAGGTGGTACGGCCCACCGGTCTGGTCGATCCGGCTGTGGACGTCCGTCCGGCGAAGGGGCAGGTCGATGATCTGATCAGTGAAATCAACGTCGTTGTGCGTACCGGCTGGCGTATTCTGGTGACGACGCTGACCAAGCGGATGGCCGAAGATCTGACCGATTATCTCCATGAGCTGGGTATCAAGTGCCGTTACCTGCACTCTGATATCGAGACGGTGGAGCGGGTGGAGATCATTCGCGATCTGCGCGCTGGGGTGTTCGATGTGCTGATCGGGATTAATCTGCTGCGGGAAGGTCTGGATATGCCGGAGGTGGCATTGGTCGCCATTCTGGATGCGGATAAGGAGGGTTTCCTGCGCTCGGAGCGGTCGCTGATCCAGACCATCGGGCGCGCCGCGCGCAATCTGCATGGACGGGCCATTCTCTACGCCGACAGTGTTACCAAATCCATGGCCCGGGCCATAGCCGAAACCGACCGCCGCCGGGAGAAGCAGTTGCAGTTCAACGCGGTGCATGGCATTACCCCGCGCGGCATCATCAAGCCGGTGTCAGACCTGATTGAGGGAGTCTATCGGCGTAATGCACAACCCGCCGCGCGCGCGGCGGAGAAAAGTGCGGATTATCGCGTGCTCAGCGACCCCAAAGCCGTTTCTAAAAAAATCAAGGAGCTGGAGGAGGCTATGTACCGTCACGCCCGCAATCTGGAGTTTGAACAGGCGGCGGCGCTGCGGGACGACATTAAAAAACTGGAGACCCGTCTGCTGGGTACCGATCTGCCGGTGTCTCTTGAAGAGGACTGAAGTGCGACCCGTAGGGACAAAAGTACCCCCAGCAACTTGACGCCGCGCAGGGCATTGCTTATTCTATAAACCAACCGGACGGTATGTAATAACAGGAGAACGTGATGATGATGAAGGCTAAAGCCTATGCTGCTCAGACTGCCCGCAGTCCGTTGGCGCCCTACGAAGTCCTGCGTCGTGAGCCGGGCCCTGATGATGTTCAGATGGATATACTTTTCTGCGGTGTCTGCCACTCCGATTTGCACACCGCCCGCAATGAGTGGAAAAATACGCTGTACCCCGCTGTTCCCGGTCACGAAATCGTGGGCCGGGTGGTTGCCGTCGGTAAGGATGTCAAAAACTTTAAAGTCGGTGATTTTGCCGGTGTTGGTTGCATGGTGGATAGTTGTGGGCACTGTCCGTCCTGTGCCGAGGGTGAGGAGCAGTACTGCGATAACGGATTCACCGGAACATACAACGGCCCGGTATTCGGTGGCGAAAATACCTATGGCGGCTATTCCCAGAGCGTGGTGGTCAAAGAATCTTTTGTACTTAAGATTCAGCATGATGAAAAAGATCTGGCGAGCGTGGCACCGCTGCTCTGCGCCGGTATCACCACCTACTCGCCCTTACGCCACTGGGGGGTCGGACCAGGTAAAAAGGTCGGCATTGTGGGTCTGGGCGGTCTTGGTCATATGGGCGTCAAGCTGGCACACGCCATGGGTGCTCACGTGGTGCTGTTCACCACCTCTCCCGGCAAAGTGGAGGATGGTAAGCGGCTGGGGGCGGATGAGGTCTGCATCTCCAAAGATGACGCGCAAATGGCCAGCCATGCCAACAGCTTCGATTTTATTCTCAATACCGTGGCGGCGCCCCATAATCTGGACACCTTCCTGAACCTGCTCAAGCGGGATGGTACGATGACGCTGGTGGGCGCTCCGGCAGAACCTCATCCGTCACCAGAAGTCTTCAATCTGATTTTTAAGCGCCGGCAGCTCGCGGGCTCCCTTATTGGTGGCATCCGGGAAACGCAGGAGATGCTGGATTTCTGCGCGCAGCACGGGATTGGTTCGGATATCGAGATGATCCCCATGGATTACATCAATACCGCCTATGAAAGAATGCTGAAGAGCGATGTGAAGTATCGCTTTGTGATAGACATGGCGACGCTGAAATAGGTTCTCCGGGGCCGGAGATATCCAGCCCCACCAGCAAGAGACGGAAAACGCGCCAGGCTGAAGCCATAAACGGCAGTCCGGCGTGTTTTTTTGTTTTGGGGCGAGATGTCAAGGAAGCAGGAGCTGCGCGTGGGCCACCACAGAAAGGCGGTTTGCGTTGTGCCGCACGTCCGAATTGGCTACCATGCGCAGGTTAAACGCGCGTTGCGAGTCCTATGAGCAAATACATTTTTGTAACAGGTGGGGTGGTTTCTTCTCTGGGCAAGGGCGCCGCTGGCGCAGCTCTTGGCGCACTGCTGGAGGCGCGTGGGCTGAAGGTCACCATGCTCAAGCTAGACCCCTATATCAATGTCGATCCGGGCACCATGAGCCCCTTCCAGCACGGTGAGGTGTTCGTCACGGCGGATGGCGCGGAAACGGATCTGGATTTGGGGCATTACGAGCGATTTCTCTCGACGCGGATGGGCAAGCGCAACAATTTCACCACCGGTCTGGTTTATCAGACTGTTATTGAAAAAGAACGGCGCGGCGACTATCTGGGACGCACTGTGCAGGTCATCCCCCATGTCACCGATGAGATCAAGCGGCGCATCCGGTTGGGTGCGGTGGATGCGGATGTGGCGCTCGTGGAGATCGGTGGTACCGTCGGTGACATTGAATCGCAGCCCTTTCTGGAAGCGATCCGGCAGATGGCGGTAGAGGAGGAACGGGGTGACACCCTCTTCATGCATCTGACGTTGGTACCCTATCTGGCGTCTGCCGGGGAGATGAAAACCAAGCCGACCCAGCACTCGGTACGTGAACTGCGTGCCATCGGCATCCAGCCGGATGTGCTGCTCTGCCGTGCCGATAGGCCTATACCAGCCGATCACCGGGCTAAGATCGGGCTCTTTTCTAATCTGCCGGAAAGGGCGGTCATTTCCGCTATCGACACCGACAGCATCTACCGCATTCCGCTGCTTTTCCATGCGCAGGGTCTGGATGATCTGGTGGTACAGAATCTCGACCTGCAGGTGCCAGCCCCTGACCTTTCGGTATGGAATGGCATCATAAACGCCCTGGAACACCCGGAAGGCGAGGTGGTGATTGCTCTCGTAGGCAAATATGTGGGGCTTACCGAGTCCTACAAGTCACTGGCCGAGGCGTTGCTTCACGCCGGATTACGGGCACGACGGAGTGTGCGCTTCCTGTATGTGGATGCGGAAGATATTGAAACGCTGGGGACGGAAATGCTTGCGGAAGCGGATGCTATTCTGGTGCCCGGTGGTTTTGGCGGGCGTGGCACCGAGGGCAAAATCACCACCATTCGCTACGCGCGAGAGCAGAAGGTGCCTTATCTCGGTATCTGCCTCGGCATGCAATTAGCTGTCGTTGAGTTCGCGCGGCATTGCGCCGGACTGACGGACGCCAACAGTACAGAGCTGGACCCCCAGACTCCGGCGCCAGTCATTACGCTGATGACCGAGTGGTCCGATCCCGAAGGTCATAAAGCATATCGGGAAGAGGGCGGTAATCTGGGTGGCACCATGCGGCTGGGTGAGCAGGAATGCCGATTGGAACCTGGCAGCCTGGCGACACAAGCTTATGGACAGGAGCGGATTTACGAGCGACATCGCCATCGCTTCGAGTTCAATAACCGTTACCGCAATTCGTTGGCTATGGCGGGGTTGCGTTACACGGGTTTCTCTGCGGATAGTGAGCTGGTGGAAGTGGTGGAGTTGCCGGGCCACCCGTGGTTTCTGGGCTGCCAGTTTCACCCGGAGTTCACCAGTAATCCGCGTGAGGGGCATCCATTGTTTGATGCCTTTATGCGCGCCGCCATCGCGCAGCGGGAACGGGAGGCGGTAGCGTGAAACTTTGTGGCTTCGAGGCAGGTCTGCAGCACCCTTTCTTTCTGATGGCAGGCCCCTGTGCGATTGAGAGTGAATCCCTGGCGTTGCGCACGGCGGAAGAACTGCGCGATATTTGTGCACGGCTCAGTATTCCCTTTATTTATAAAAGTTCCTACGACAAGGCGAACCGCTCTTCAGGAGAAAGTTTCCGAGGACCAGGGAGGGACGAAGGACTGCGCATTCTCGAAAAAGTTCGCCGGGAAGTGGGTGTGCCGGTCATTACGGATGTGCATGAAAAAGAAGATGTGCCTGCCGTGGCGGAGGTGGCCGATGTGCTACAGACGCCGGCCTTTCTCTGCCGGCAGACCGATTTCATCCAGGCCGTCGCGGTCGCAGGTAAGCCGGTCAACATCAAGAAGGGCCAGTTCCTCGCGCCCTGGGATATGCTGCATGTCGCCAACAAGGCCAAAGCTACCGGTAATGATCGAATTATGGTCTGTGAGCGCGGTGCCTCCTTCGGCTATAACAACCTCGTATCGGATATGCGCTCCCTCGCTGTGATGCGCCAGACCGGATGCCCGGTGGTTTTTGATGCGACCCATTCGGTACAGCTTCCGGGTGGGCAGGGCGACCGGTCCGGGGGCCAGCGCGAATTTGTCCCGGTGCTGGCGCGTGCCGCCGTGGCAGCAGGCGTGTCAGGGCTTTTTATGGAGACGCATCCTGATCCGGCGCAGGCCTTGTCCGATGGCCCCAACGCCTGGCCGCTGGGACGTATGGAGAGTCTGTTGCGTGTCCTCCAGCAGCTGGATCATCTCGTGAAAGACCAAGATTTCCCTGAAAACCACCCTGAGGAGTTAGCATGAACGCCATCGTTCGCATTCAAGCCCGTGAAGTTCTCGATTCGCGTGGTAACCCCACCGTGGAAGCCGAAGTCCATCTCGAAAATGGTGCCATGGGTCGTGCTATCGTGCCCAGTGGCGCCTCGACCGGTGAGCGCGAGGCGGTAGAATTGCGCGACGGTGGTCAGCGCTATGGCGGCAAAGGGGTGCGTAAGGCCGTTGAACATGTCAATGGCGAAATCCAGGATGCACTCCTCGGCATGGAAGCCGAAGAGCAGGAGCACATCGATGCTGCACTCTGCGCGCTGGATGGCACCGAAAACAAGGCACGCCTCGGCGCTAATGCGATTCTGAGTGTCTCGCTGGCAACGGCCCACGCTGCCGCCCATGCCGCTGGTCAGCCCCTGTATCGTTATATTGGTGGTCTGGGCCCACTACAGTTGCCCGTCCCCATGATGAATGTCATCAATGGCGGAGCCCATGCCGATAATGACGTGGACATGCAGGAATTTATGCTGATCCCGGCGGGTGCGGAGTCTTTCTCTGAGGCTTTGCAGATGGGGGTGGAGGTGTTCCACAGCCTTAAGGCTGTGCTGCAATCGCGCGGGCTGGCAACGACAGTCGGTGACGAGGGCGGCTTCGCTCCGAATCTGCCTTCCAACGAGGCGGCACTGGAATTGCTCATGGACGCCATCAGCAAGGCGGGTTATCAACCGGGCAAAGATATCTGGCTGGGTATGGACGTAGCCTCCAGTGAGTTTTATCGGGATGGGCGCTATCATCTGGCCAGCGAAAAGCGCGAACTCAACAGCGCGCAATTCGTAGCTTACCTGGAGGCACTGGCCGATCGTTATCCGCTGATCAGTATTGAAGATGGCATGGATCAGAATGACTGGGAAGGCTGGATCATGCTGACCGACCGTCTCGGCGATCGTTTGCAGTTGGTGGGTGATGACATTTTCGTGACGAATACGACCATTCTGCGCGAGGGCATTGAGCGCGGCGTCGCCAATAGCATCCTCATTAAACTGAATCAGATCGGTACCTTATCGGAAACCCTGGCAGCCATTGAAATGGCAAAAACCCATAGCTATACGGCTATCGTTTCGCACCGCTCCGGAGAGACCGAGGACACCACATTGGCGGATGTTGCGGTAGCTACCGGTTGTGGTCAGATTAAAACGGGTTCTTTGTCGCGCACGGATCGGGTTGCAAAGTACAACCGTTTGTTGCGTATTGAGGAGGATTTGGGTGACGCGGCTCGTTATCCCGGACTTGCAACTTTTTATAATCTCGACTAAAAGGAATTTAATGGGGTATTTTCTGGGCCATTAAATTTCGGGGATTTTTCGGCATGGGTTATTGGGCGCGCGTAAGAAATAGCATAGGTACTGCTAAGGCAGAAATGCGCCTCGCGGACTTTATGCTTCTAGCCGTGCTGTGTGCCTTGCAATATCCGCTTTGGTTTGGTTCCGGAAGCTGGTGGAATGTTGTGGACCTGCACCAGAAACTGGAAGGCAAGCAGGTGGTTTTGAAGCAGCTAGAGGATCGTAATGACCTTCTGGTGGCGCAGGTGAAGAGCCTGCAAACGGGAAGCCATGCTGTTGAAGAGTTAGCCCGACGTCATTTGGGGATGGTTAGCAAGGGAGAGGTGTTTGTCTGGGTGATCCCGGCCAAAGCCACTCCCAGCAGTATGAACCTGACTACCCAGGTGTCCTGAGTTCTGCCGAGTGTTTCGCAGTCCGGCAATTCGTCCGTTTATGATCTGTCAGGCGCGGTCGATGTAACTGCCGTCTACCGTATTCACCCGGATTTTTTCACCCGCATTTACAAACTGTGGCACCATAACTGTAATGCCGGTTTCCATACGTGCGGACTTATAGGAGCCGGTAGCGGTTTGTCCCTTAATGGCGGGGTCGGCTTCAACCACCTCCAAAGTAACCACAGGCGGCAATTCAACGCCAATGGGCCTTTCGTTATGCAGGTTGACCTGGATTTCGGTATTGGGCAAGAGATAGCCGGTTTGTCCTTCGAGCAGATCCTCACTGAGGATGATCTGCTCGAAGTTCTCGTTGTCCATAAAGACATAGCCGGTGGCATCTGCGTATAGATACTGCATGGTACGAGGCTCGACGACGGCCTTCTCCATGCTTTCTCCAGAGCGGAAACGCGTATTGGACTTGGTACCCGTCTCAATATTCTTCATCTCGACCTGTACGAAGGCGCCGCCCTTGCCGGGTTTCACGAAATCGGTTTTGAGTACACGCCAAAGCCCTTTTTCATGTTCCAGAATATTGCCTGGGCGGATATCAAAGGCGGAAATCTTCATACTGTAGTCCTTCTGGGCATTCCCTTTAGAGGGCGTGAATTGTACCCTAGAGGCTTATTTCTGACCAGTCCGGTCCCTTGAGAGGTAATTATGTCTGAGCCCCGTACCCAGCCCCTGGAGATTCGTCCCCTCATGGTCAGTCGCATCATGGAGGTAGATTGGGCTGACGGTCACACCAGCCGTCTGACCTTTGAATACCTGCGGGTGGAATGTCCCTGCGCGGAGTGTAAGGGGCACACACCCGATCAGGCGCAAGTGATTACTGGCAAAGAGGACGTGCGCATTGTGGACGTGGCCCCGGTGGGTAACTACGCGGTGCAACTGCATTTCAGCGACGGTCACAATACGGGGATTTTTACCTGGGGGTATCTGCGCATGCTGGATAATGAATGAGCACTTCTGGCGTTAATAGTTTAAAAATTTCATGGATGCTGAACCCATAGAAAACGCCCAGAGAGGTATTGAGACGGCGGAAACGTCTTTCGTTCTGGGCGACTTTCTGCGTACGCTAACCAGTCAGCCCGGTATTTACCAGATGGTCGGCTCCGGTAGCCGCCTGCTCTATGTGGGCAAGGCCCGCAATCTCAAACGCCGCGTCAGTTCTTACTTTCAGAAGCAGCGCCACAGTCCCAAAACGCTGGCGATGCTGGCGCAGGTAAAACGGGTCGAAGTGGTAGTGACCCACACCGAAACCGAAGCGCTGGTGCTGGAAGCCAATCTCATCAAGCGCCACCACCCACCGTACAATATCCTGCTGCGCGATGATAAGAGTTACCCCTACTTGTTCATAGAAAGCAGTCACGACACGCCGCGCATGAGCCTGCATCGGGGCGCCCAGAAAGGCAAAGGGCACTACTTCGGCCCGTATCCGGCCGTCACTGCGCTGCGCGAGAGTATGGTGCTGTTACAGAAAGCCTTTCGCTTGCGGACCTGCGAGGATCATACCTTTTACCACCGCCGCCGGGCTTGTTTGCAGTACCAGATTCGCCGTTGCAGCGGCCCCTGTGTTGGGCATGTCAGCGGAGAGGACTACGCGCGGGATGTGGCGGACACCATCCGCTTTCTGGAAGGGAAAAGTGACGAGGCGATCCGCAGTCTGGGGGCGCGCATGCAGGCGGCGGCGGAGCAACTGGATTTCGAGGAGGCAGCGCGGTGCCGTGATCAGATTGCCGCTTTGTCCAAGATTCAGGAGCGTCAGTATGTGGCGCAGGCAGGTGGCGGCGATTTCGATGTGCTGGCAGCAGCACAAGAGAATGGGCAGTGGGTGGTGTATGTCAGTTTTATCCGCAATGGACGACAATTGGGCGGACGTTCTATTTTTCCGCGCCATACGGAAGAAATGCGTGCGCCAGATGTGCTCGCGGCCTTCCTCATGCAGTTTTACCATAATAAAGAGGTGCCGGGGAATCTGCTGGTCAATGTGCTGCCGCGTTCGCCGACCTCACTCGCTGAGGCGCTGAGCAGCGAAGCCGGACATCGGGTCATGATTGATCAGCCGCAGCGCGGTCCGCGCCGGCGCTGGATGGCGTTGGCGTTCACCAACGCTGTGGGAGCGTTGCGCCAAAGAGCGCAGACCGCCACCGCCGGACGGCGGCGTATGCTCCTGCTGCAGGAGCTTTTCGACCTCGCAGAGGCACCGCAGCGCGTAGAGTGCTTTGACATTAGCCATACACGCGGTGAAGCGGCGGTGGCATCTTGTGTGGTTTTCGGTGAAGATGGGGCGCTGAAGCATGCGTATCGCCGCTTCAATATCCGGGACATCCAGGGTGGGGACGATTACGCGGCTATAGAGCAGGCTGTGCATCGCCGTTACGCGCGTTTGCAAAAAGAAGGTTTGCCCTTGCCGGAGATCGTCCTTATTGACGGCGGTCCCGGGCAGGTAGCCCGGGCGCAGGTGGCTTTGGACGCATTGGAGATAGCGTGTATTCAGTTATGTGGAGTCGCGAAAGGGACGACGCGGCGTCCGGGGCTGGAGATGCTGCATATTCCCGGATGGGCCGCAGCGCGACAATTTGACGATGATGACCCAGTATTACTGGTGATTCAGGAAATACGCGACGAAGCCCATCGTTTTGCCATTACTGGTCATCGGGCGCGGCGTGGCAAGGCGCGACAGGAGTCTGATCTGGATGGCGTCGCCGGGATCGGACCCAAACGGCGAGTCGCGCTGTTACGCGCGTTTGGCGGTTTGCGGGGCGTTCGCGACGCCGGTATAGAGGATTTGCAGCGCGTAGAAGGCATTCATCTGGAGCTCGCGCAGCGGATATATGATTTCTTTCACGTAGGACGTGCCTGATTGTGATAAAACGGCTGCCCAATTTTCTGACAGTTCTGCGCATCTTGCTGGTGCCTATTTTTGTGGTGCTCTTTTACTGGGGGAGCGATGTGCGCACTTTGGCCGCCACCGGCGTTTTTGCGGTGGCGGCGATTACGGATTGGGCCGATGGCTATCTGGCGCGGCGCTATCAGGGCGTGTCCCCCTTTGGTACCTTCCTGGACCCGGTTGCAGACAAAATCATGGTGGCCACTGCACTGGTGCTCATCGCGTCTTCGGGGGAGATGCCAAAGATACTTGCGGGGGTTCTGATCAGTGTGATTATTGGCCGGGAAATCACGGTGTCGGCGCTGCGTGAGTGGATGGCAGAACTGGGGGAGCGCAGAAAGGTGGCCGTCTCCTGGCTGGGCAAGGCGAAGGCGACTACGCAGATGATTTCGATCCTGCTCCTGGTCTACGAACGACCGCTGTTTGGCCTGTCGGGACGGAACCTGGGTATTGTCCTCCTGATCGTGGCGGCAGCAATGACGCTCTGGAGTATGGTCGGTTACTTACGCATCGCCTGGCCCAGCTTGATGGCCAGCGACGTTCGTCTTGACAAGGACCGGTGATCTCGGTAACCTTTGCGCCCATGCGGGAATAGCTCAGTGGTAGAGCACAACCTTGCCAAGGTTGGGGTCGCGAGTTCGAGCCTCGTTTCCCGCTCCACAATCGAGGGAAAGCGTTCAGTCTTTCCCTTTTCTTTTAAGGCTGGGTGGCAGAGTGGTCATGCAGCGGCCTGCAAAGCCGCGTACCCCGGTTCGATTCCGGGCCCAGCCTCCAAATTCGCTGAGATGTGTTGTACGGCGAGTGCCCTGCGATATTTGATTTCTTCCTGCGTTATCTGCTTTTCCTGGTCGGGAGATGGGGCGTGGCCGAGTTAAACAAATATACTGCGATGGATAAAATTCTCTCCGTAGCCCCCATGCTCGATTGGACAGACCGCCATTGTCGATATTTTCTGCGCCTGGTATGCCCTTCCTGTGTGCTTTATACCGAGATGGTCACCACCAGTGCGCTTCTTCTGGGACGTGACCCTGAGCGATTTCTCGAATTCTCTGCGGCGGAGCACCCCCTGATTTTGCAGTTGGGAGGGGATGATCCGGCGGCGATGCATTCGGTCGCAGCGATGGCGCATGCCTATGGCTATGACGGCCTCAACTTGAATGTGGGTTGCCCCTCGCCGCGCGTGCAGAAGGGCCGCTTTGGGGCCTGTCTGATGGCGACACCTGAGTTGGTCGCCGAGCTAGTGGCAGCTATGGGCGAAAGTGGCTTGCCCGTCAGCGTCAAACATCGTCTCGGTCTGGATCGGGAAGAGGATTACGCGGCGCTGCGTGCTTTCATCGAAACCGTCGCAGTGGCGGGCTGCCGACACTTCATTGTTCATGCGCGTAACGCTTGGCTGAAGGGCCTCAGTCCGGCTGAAAATCGTGACGTGCCGCCTTTGCGCTGGGATTGGGTGCATCAGTTGAAAAAAGATATGCCGCATCTAACCATCGAGATCAATGGAGGCTTTAACGATTTGGCGGCGGTAACGGCGCAGTTTGCCGCAGTGGATGGGGTAATGATCGGGCGTGCGGCCTACCATCATCCCTTACTATTGGCGGAAATTGAACGTGCCATAGGGCGCAGGGAGACCCTGCCAGAACCAGAAGTGATCTTATCCGGATTGATGGAATATGCGGAACAGTGGGGGGAGGCGTTGCCTGCGCGGCGGTTAAGCCGCCATTTGCATGGGCTGCGCTTTGGGCAAAATGGCGCGGGAGCGTGGCGTCATTTTCTGGGTACAGTTGAACTCGGTGAGAGCGCCGCAGCGTTTCTGCGGCGCGGTATGTCGCTGTTAAGTTAGGCGAGGACGTGGTGGCTCATGGCCAGCAGACGCAAGGTGCGCTGATCACGGATGCGAAAGTACACCCGACTGGCTACCCGTCGTACCAGCACCAGACCGCTGTCCTGCAGTAAGGCAAGATGCTGCGATGCATTGCTGTGGCTGGTATTGATGGCTTCCACGAGGCTTTGCATGCTCATTTCGCCTCGTCCCAGCAGGCAGATAATCTTGTACCGCAAAGGATGAGACATGGCTTTGATCACCTCGGAAAGCTGCTCAATCTTGCGTTCGGGAATAATGGGCTTTTGCATGGTGAGGCTCCTTGTCATCAGAATACGATATTCGCCTATAGTTATTAGCATAGATCGTGCCACATCCTTGCACTAGCTTGAATTGTCTGTATAAGCTTGAAAGCGCCCGATGATATGATGTCACGCAGAAGGGTTATATTGTAGTCTGTCGGCTACGCTTTTTTGTGGGGTAGCTTGGGGCTATTGAGTTCTATGGCGTTTTTGCTGTTTGCAACGGACGACATCTCACCGTGCAGGCGGAGGAAGTGACGCCTCCTCCGGGCGCCAGCTCAGATCTGATTGCGCCAGTATTGGTCTTCTTTGTCCATGATTCGGGTGGCCTCGTCTGGTCCCCAGGAGCCAGAGGGGTAGGTGAGGATGTAGTCGGTCTCCCGTCCCCAGGATTTGATGATAGGGTCGACGACGCGCCAGGCCCATTCGACCTCGTCAAAGCGGATGAACAAGGCTTTGTCGCCTTGCATCACATCCAGCAGCAGGGCCTCATAGGCATCCAGCTCCTGTTCACCATCTTTGCGGTAAGATGCGTTGAGTTGTACGGGGCGAACGCGCATTTCCAAGCCTGGTTCCTTGACCTGGATTTCAATTTTAAGGCTCTCCGGTTCCAGAGAGAGCAATATCCAGTTGGGTTCAATACGTTCGATGCTAGTTTCGCGGAAGAGTTGTTGTGGTGTATGACGGAAGCGGATGGCCACGCTGGAGGTTTTGGCGGTAAGACGTTTGCCGGTGCGCAAATAAAAAGGTACGCCGCGCCAGCGCCAATTGTCGATGTAAAACTTGGCGGCGACAAAGGTTTCTGTTACGGAGTTGGGCTCAACACCCGCCTCATCCTGATAGCCAGGGACATGTTTGTCGTGGATGACGCCAGGCCCATACTGCGCGCGCATGGCATAGGCGGTAACGGCAGATTTGGGAATGGAGCGAATCGAGCGCAGGACCTTGACCTTTTCGTCGCGCAGGCTATCTGCCTCGAGAGAAGGTGGTGGTTCCATGGCGACCAGGGTGAGAATCTGCATCAGGTGATTTTGCAGCATGTCGCGCAGAGCGCCGGCCTGATCATAATAGCCAGCCCGATTTTCAATGCCGATATCTTCGGCCACCGTTATTTGGACGTGATCGATGTAATTACGGTTCCATATCGCTTCAATCGCCAGATTGGCGAAACGAAAAACCAGCAGATTCTGGACAATTTCTTTGCCAAGATAGTGATCGATACGATAGATCTGGTCTTCGCGGAAATGACGATGCAACTGCTCATTGAGTTGCACGGCACTTTCCAGATCATCCCCGAAGGGTTTTTCAATGACGATGCGGTAGTCGCCATCCTGATTGAATCCGGCCTCGGAAAGGCGTTGTACCACCGGAATAAAATCGGTGGGACGAATAGCGAGATAAAAAATGGTGTCCGCTGGCTTTTCGGCCCCTGCCGGGGTCAGCAGGCTGCGGAGCCTGGCGTAAGATTCCGGCTCATGAATTTCACCGCGCACATATTCAAAATGCCTGCAAAAATCGGCAAAGTGGTCCGTATGGTAATTGCTGGCATACGTTTCCAGTTGCTCACGCAGAAAGTCCTGCCAAGCTTTGTCATCCCAAGGTCGTCGACCAAAGGCAAAAATACGCAGTTCTTCAGGCATTCTGCCTGCACAATGCAGATGATAAAGTGCGGGGAGAAGTTTCTTGCAGGAAAGATCGCCGGTAGCCCCAAAAATAGCGAACTGACAATTACAGTGACTCATTCATCCCTCCTTTTGTACCGCGTGGCCGCCAAACTGGTTACGCATCATCGCCAGGAGTTTGGCGGCGTAGTCGTCGCGCCCCTGAGAAGTCCAACGCATTTGCAGGGCGAGGGTGATGACCGGCGCGGGGATTTTCAGCGCGAGGGCGGCCTGAGCCGTCCACAAGCCTTCACCGGAATCCGCTACTACAGGCGCGATGTCCGCGAGCACCTGGTCTTTGGCGAGGGTGTCAGCAGTGAGATCAAGGAGCCAGGAGCGGACGACGCTGCCGTAACGCCACATTTCGGCTACCTTGGCGAGGTCGAGCGCAAATTCGGTTTTGCCTTGCAAAATGGCGAAACCCTCGGCGAGAGCCTGCATCATTCCGTATTCGATGCCATTGTGGACCATTTTGACAAAGTGGCCACTGCCGACGGGGCCACAGTGCAACCAGCCCCTGTCGGTGCCTGGTGCCAGCGCCTCCAGAAAAGGCGTTACCTGCGCTACGGCTTCCTGGCTACCGCCGACCATCAGCGCATAACCCTCTTGTAGACCCCAGACACCACCCGAGACACCGGCGTCTATATAATGTACCCCCGCCGCCTCCAATTTTTTGGATTGGCCGACGGAGTCCTCATAAAAGGCATTCGCGCCGTTAATCAGTATGTCGCCCTTGCTCAATAAGGGAAGAATGGCGTCGATATGACTCTGGGTGGCTTCTCCGGCGGGAAGCATGAGCCAGATGATTCGGCGGCTGGGCAATGCCTGAACAAGGGCTTCCAGACTTTCGGCAGCGTGCATGCCGGTTTCGTCAGCCAGATCGGTGGCTTTTTCGGTATGGCGATTGTAAACGGTGACTTCCACACCCTTGAGATGCAGACGCCGCGCCATATTGGCACCCATTCGACCTAGACCGACCATCCCGATGCTTTTATTGCTCATTACTCGCTCCCTTGCGTACACGCCTGCCCGAAAATGTTAGCATGAGTATAGACGTTCGGGCCTCTATGTCGCCGTTTTACTGTTACGAAGGAATTTTCCATGCAACTGGGCACACCACTTTCCGCTTCTGCTACGCGTTTGCTCATGCTCGGTGCAGGTGAGTTGGGTAAAGAAGTTCTGATAGCCGCGCAGCGGTTGGGGGTAGAGACGATCGCGGTGGATCGTTACGCCGATGCGCCGGCCATGCAAGTCGCCCATCGTTCCCACGTGCTGGATATGACCGATCCAGAGGCTATTCTGGCTATTGTCAAACGCGAGCGTCCACACTTTGTGGTGCCGGAAATTGAGGCTATTGCGACTTCCGCACTGGCGAAAATCGAGGCGCTGGGGTTGGCCACCGTGGTGCCATCGGCACGGGCAGTACAACTGACCATGGACCGCGAGGGTATCCGCCGCCTCGCTGCGGAAGAGCTGGGCTTGCCGACATCGCCGTATCGCTTCGCCGGGACGCTGGCAGAGTTGGAAGCTGCGGCGGCGGAGCTGGACTTCCCCTGTGTGATCAAACCGGTCATGTCTTCCAGTGGTAAGGGGCAGTCCGTTGTGCGCGGTGCGGCGGAGCTGGCGCTGGCCTGGCAGGAGGCACAGACGGCGGGTCGGGTCGGCGGCCAGCGGATCATTGTCGAGGGTTTTGTGGACTTCGACTTCGAGATCACTCTGCTGACCGTGCGTTCTGCCTTTGGGACGACTTTTTGTGCACCTATCGGGCATCGACAGGAAGCCGGCGATTATGTGGAATCCTGGCAGCCGCAGCCGATGAGCGAGGTCGCTATGCGGCAGGCGGAAAAGATGGCGCGGTTGGTGACCGACAATTTGGGCGGACGGGGATTGTACGGAGTGGAGTTTTTCGTGCGAGGTGAAGAGGTCATCTTCAGTGAGCTCTCGCCGCGCCCTCATGATACGGGGCTGGTGACCCTGGCCAGTCAGCGTCAGAGTGAGTTCGACCTGCACCTGCGCGCCATTTTGGGTTTGCCGGTCGATCCGGGTTTCCGGCGTCCGGCGGCGTCTGCGGTGATTCGCGGGAAGGATCTCGGTTGGGGGCCAATGTATTCGGGGCTGGAAAAGGCACTGGCGGTGCCGGAAAGCGATCTGCGGCTTTTCGGCAAGCCGACGGCCAGCAAGCTCAGGCGCCTCGGGGTAGGTATTGCATGCGCCGATGAGGTGGAGGAGGCACGGGAACGCGCCCGACGGGTGGCCGCGGCGATCAACATCTGCCCTGCCTCCTGAGCGGGGTAGAGCTTGCGGTAACCTGATACTGGCTCTGGGGGTGGTCTAGGCGTTGATAAAAGCGCTGATGCGGTCCAGGGCCATCTCCAGATTCTTATCGCTGGTTGCGAAGGAGAGGCGGATGTGGCCAGGCGTGCCGAAAGCTGAGCCTGGTACTACTGCCACTCCGGCCTCCAGCAGGGCTTCAGCCAGGGCAAGATCGTCACGCAGGCCTTTTGCCGCCATGACTTCGCGGAATCCCGGAAAACTGTAAAAGGTACCATCGGAGGGCATGGCGGCGACGCCGGGCAGCGCTTTCAGGCGGTCGTAGACGTATTGGTGGCGCCGTTTGAAGGCATGCACCATTTCGTGGATGGCGCTGTCGCCACCTTCCAGCGCTGCCTGGGCGGCCACCTGGGCGATGGCCGTGGGATTGGAGGTGCTCTGGGATTGTACGGTATTCATGGCGGTGATCAGCGCTTTGGGGCCGGCGCAGTAGCCGATGCGCCACCCGGTCATAGCATATGCCTTGGACACGCCATTCATGACGATGCAGCGCGGGGTCAGATCCGGGCAGGCATTGGCGATATTGACGAACTCCTCATCGTGAAAACGGATTTTCTCATACATGTCGTCACTGGCGATGAGGATATGCGGATGACGGCGGAGTACCTCGCCCAGGGCTTCCAGTTCCGGGCGACTGTAGGTCACGCCAGAGGGGTTGGATGGGCTGTTGATGACCAGCAGGCGGGTGTTGGGGGTAATCGCCTCATCCAGTTGCTCCGGGCTGATCTTAAAACGTTGGCTGGCGTCGGTATCGATGATGACAGGCCGTGCTTCAGCCAGCAGCACGATGTCTGGATAAGACACCCAGTAGGGCGCGGGAATGATGACTTCATCGCCCGCGTCCAGAAGGGCCTGACAAAGATTGAAGAAACTTTGCTTGCCGCCGACAGAAACGAGAATTTCATCGGGGCGGTATGATAGATGGTTGTCGTGCGCGAATTTGCCGATGACGGCGGCTTTGAGCTCGGGGGTGCCGCCGACGGCGGTGTATTTGGTGAAGCCTTGCCGGATGGCGGTAATGGCGGCTTCCTTGATGTACTCGGGGGTGTCAAAGTCCGGTTCCCCAGCGCCCAAACTGACAATGTCCTTCCCTTCGCGGCGCAGTTGCTGGGCACGGGCAGTGACCGCAAGGGTGGGGGAGGGGCGCACCGCATTCACGCGGCGGGAAAGGCGGATATCCACGATCATCAACTCCAGGAGCAATTTCATCGGGCGCGGAAAATGCGCGCAAGAGCGCAAATGATAAGCATCCTTCGACTAAAATCAACTATTTTGCGCGAGGCAGATATTTGTCGGGATGTGGGACGTGCAGGATTGACATTACAATCGACTAAAGGGGTACGATTTTCATCATGTATCCAGTTGATACCGCTTGAGTGGCCGGAAGGCAGGGGACGTGATTATGGCGAACGTAGAGATTGGAATAGAGGGCATGACCTGCGCCTCTTGCAGCAGCCGGGTGGAGCGTACCCTGAACCGCTTGCCGGGGGTGCAGGCCGCGGTGGTGAATCTGAGTACGGAACAGGCCACAGTGCAGTACGATCCGATGCAGACTACCCCTGCCGCGCTGACTGCGGCCATCACAGAAAGCGGCTACACGCCGGTGATCGCGGAGACGGAACTGGTTATCGAAGGGATGACCTGTGCGTCCTGCGTGGGAAGAGTAGAGCGCAGTCTGCGCCGCTTGCCTGGCGTGCTGGCGGCGACGGTCAATCTCGCCACAGAACGGGCGGCACTGCGCTACCTTCCTGATACCGTGGACCAAAATACCTTGATCGCGGCAGTGACCGCGGCCGGATATGGGGCGCGCCCCATACGGGAGGATGTGGCCGTCGCTGACCGCAAAGCGCAGGTCATCCGCGCCATGCGCTGGGATGTCGTCATCGCAGTGATGCTGGCGCTCCCCATTCTGTTGCTCTCCATGGGCATGGTGATGGTTCCTGCACTCGATCGTCTGCTGGGCCACCTGGAGCTTTTTCCGCAGTTTTGGGACTGGGTGCAGGCGGGATTGGCGACCATCGTGCTGGCTGGTCCTGGTCGGCGATTTTTCCGGCCTGGTTTCCTCGCCTATCGCCATTTGTCGCCGGATATGAATTCCCTGGTAGCCACGGGGACCGGGGCCGCCTGGCTTTACAGCATGCTGGTCCTTGTGGCGCCGGACTGGTTCCCGGCCAGTGCCAGGCATGTCTATTTTGACTCCGCGGCAGTGGTGATTGCGGCAGTTCTTTTCGGTAAATATCTGGAAGAGCTGGCGAAGGGAAGGACTTCCGCAGCGATCAAACAGTTGCTGGGTCTGCAGGCAAAGGAGGCCCATGTGCTGCGCGACGGCGAGGAGTTGCAGTTAGCGATCGGTGCCGTTGTCCCGGGCGATCAAGTGGTGGTCAGGCCGGGGGAGCGTTTGCCCGTGGATGGCGTGGTCGTGGAAGGCGACTCCCACGTGGATACTGCCATGCTCACCGGCGAGCCGCTGCCGGAGCATAAAAAACCGGGTGATCCGGTGGTAGGCGGTACGGTGAACCGCGAGGGGCGTTTGCTGATCAACGCGACCTCGGTGGGCCGGGATACGGTGCTGGCGCAGATCATCCGGCTGGTGGAGCAGGCGCAAACGGGCAAGCTGCCGATTCAAGGCCTGGCGGATCGGGTGGTGCGGATTTTTACACCGCTGGTGATCCTTATCGCCCTGCTAAGCTTTATCTTCTGGCTGCTTTTCGGGCCGCCGCCAGCGATTACCCTCGCCATGCTCTCCGCGGTGGCGGTGCTGGTGGTGGCCTGTCCCTGTGCGATGGGGTTGGCGACCCCGGCGGCGGTGATGGTCGGTACTGGACGCGCCGCGGAACTGGGGGTGCTTTTTCGCAAAGGGGAGGCACTGGAGTCTCTGGCAGCGGTGGATACGGTTTGTCTGGACAAGACCGGGACCCTGACCTACGGGCGTCCGGCGGTGACGCAGATTGAGGCGACGGATCCTGGGTATTTATTGCAGATAGCTGCCGCCGTGGAGAGTGCTTCCGAGCACCCCCTGGCACACGCGGTACTGGTGGCTGCCGGCGAGCGCCATCTGGATATCCCGGCAGTGCGTGATTTTATGGCATTGCCGGGGAAGGGGGTGCAGGGCAAGGTGGATGGGGCGATCGTGCTTGCCGGTACGTTAGCCTGGATGCATGAACAAGGGATCATTATGCCGGAGTCCTCTGTGGACGACTTGCAGCAGACCGGCAGGACCGTCGTCTATGTAGCCAGGGATGGCCGCCTGCTGGGACTGCTGGGGATCAGCGATGTGGTCCGGCCGGAATCTGCCCAGGTGGTGCGGGCGCTCAGGGCGCTGGGTTTAAGGGTGGCGATGGTGACGGGCGATGCGGAGGCGGCGGCCCGGGTGATTGGTGGCCAGTTGGGGATTGACGAGATCTATGCGCAGGTATTGCCGCAGGATAAGGCGGAGATTGTGCGTCAACTGCAGGGAAAGGGCCGCAAAGTGGTTTTTGTCGGGGAGGGCATCAACGATTCGCCGGCGCTGGCGCAGGCGAATGTAGGCATGGCCTTGGCCTCGGGTACGGATATCGCGATGGAAGCGGCGGATATCACCCTTACCCATGGAGATCTGGGAGGGGTCATTACCGCGATTCAGGCGGCGCGCCAAAGCCTGCGGACCATTCGCGGGAATCTGTTCTGGGCTTTTTTTTACAACATTTTACTGATACCCGTTGCTGCCGGCGTGGCTATCCCCCTCGGAATTCAGCTCAACCCAATGCTTGCGGGCGTGGCCATGGGCTTGTCTTCGGTTTTTGTCCTCAGCAACAGTCTGCGGTTAAAGCGTTTGCAACCCTGGGCGGCAGGTGGGTGAATTATGCGCATGATCGGGAATAGCGAACTATAGTTGACATGCAGTGTCTTAAAATGGGTGGCGAGGATTTTGGGTTTTTTGAAAGTCATATAGTGGCCCCGCAGGTCCAGTATATTTGCTGCAATTGAGGGAGGGAGGCCCTGTATGAGTACGGATTTTGAGCAGAATATGGCCTGGATCAGGCGGGCACAAACAGATATGAAGGCCTTTGTGGAGGGGCTGGCGACGCGTCTTGAGGGTGACGTGCCGGGTTTTGTAGAGGTGGAGCGAAAAAGGGATGGGTTTTTTGCGAAAACCAGCCACATTGAGTCAATTATTATCCACACCAACAATAACGACTATATCCTCAAAAAAGAGGGCGCCCATATCAGCACCGTGCGCGCGAAAACCGTGCGCGGCGTAGTGCTCAAACACGAAGATTTATCGTTATCCGTCTGGCTGGAAAGCCTGGTTGCGGATCTGGCTGATCTCTCCGGCGAAATGCAGGGTGCCAGCAATACCTTGCACGACTTTCTTATGGGGTAATCTGAAGGGGAATTTATGTCCATTTGGGAGAAGATCAAACAGGGCATCGAGGAAGTCGCACATGATGCCCGGCGTGCCGCAGAAAATATCGGTCAGAGTGCCAGCAAAGGCATCCGCTCACAAACCCCAGAAGAAATGCAGCGTTACTCCGAATGGGAGCTGGCGCTGCGCGAACACCGCCTCCCTTCTTTTGTTCAAAGCCGCATGTTTCAGACTAGCCAGGGGCGACTGCCCTGGATCAGTACGGCGAAGGCGTGCGAGTTGCTGCTGCAGCGCAGTCACGGTGTGCAGCCCATCGGCATGGTAACCGGCAACTGCTGGTACCATTTCGGCTATTCGTGGACGCAAGGGCACTATGACGGCTGGCATACGGCAGTGGAACGCATGCGTCTGGAGGCCCTGGCCCTGGGTGCGAATGCCGTTGTCGATGTGCGGATGAAGGTGCATCCCGGTGAGCACGAAGATATGGATTACGGCGTTACTGGCACGGCCATCCGCATTCGCGGTCTGCCGCCGTCTGCGGAGCCGGTGGTTGCTACGGTCTCCGCAGTGGAGTTTGTACGGCTGTTGGAGGACGGCGTGGTGCCGGTGGGTATTGCCATAGGGGCCAATTTTGACTGGTACAGCCCGTGGATGGGTACCATGGCTGAACAGGCCGCTCAGTCCTCCCCCTTTGCGGCACGCTACTGGAATATGGAAATCACCGACCTGTCTGCGTTCCAGGAAAATGTCCGCCGTCGTGCCCTCTACGATTTACGTGAAGATGGACGGCGAATGGCGGCCGCGGTACTGGCCCATACCAGCACCACCCAGATGTTCCATGTTGCCGGAGATCAGGACAACCGGGAACGCTTTCTGTGCCGTCACATCAGTATTGGCACGGCCATCAGTTATTTGCCGCAAAATGTCCCCCAGCACGAGTTGATTCCGATGATTTCACTCCTTGACCATCCATTGAAAAGTGCCACCACGACACGAAAGGATCTTATATGACGGATACCGCTGAACAACTGGCTCCTCATGCCATCGAACGTCTGAAAGGCTTGCGTTCGCAGGGCAGTCACGAAGGCATATTTACCTCCGATCTCTCCGTCAATGAATTCGTTATGGTCCGTAAGGCCAATTTTGAGCCTTTAGGGCTGGTGGTGGGTTCCTGCATTTACCACATGGGTATTCAATATGGTAACTGGAATCAGAACATGGAGATGGATGTGCTGTCCCAGGCGATGTATCAGGCTCGCGAACTGGCTATGAGTCGTATGGAACAGGAGGCTACCTTGCTACAGGCGGATGGAATTGTCGGTGTGCGCCTGGAAGTCAAACGCATGGAATGGGATCAGGAGATTCTCGAATTTATGGCGATTGGTACGGCTATCGCGCATCGGAGCGGCGCCTCTGGATTTAAGGGGGTGGGGGGTAAACCATTCACCAGCGATCTCAGCGGGCAGGATTTCTGGATGTTGCTGCAGGCGGGCTATCGACCGATGGAAATGGTGATGGGCTCCTGTGTGTATCACGTCGCCCATCAGAGCCTTTTGAAATCTCTGGGCAATGTGGGGCGCAATACCGAAATGGAGCAATTTACGCAGGCTATGTATGACGCGCGTGAGCTGGCCATGGAGCGTATGCAGCATGAGGCCCAGGAGGCCCAGGCGGATGGCATTACCGGCGTGCAACTGCATGAAGGTAGTCACAACTGGAAGCCGCATATCATTGAGTTTTTTGCGGTGGGCACGGCAGTGAAGGCCATGGAAAATGCGGATGCACTGGTCGATGGTCTGAGTCCGCAACTGGTGATCCCGGTGAATGATTGATGCAGTGAACAGCACGATGCTGTCCTAAGGAGTGATCTGATGTCGATCTTTAAACGTGCCGCAGAAATACTGGAAGGCAAGGTGAATCATTTTCTCGATAATGCAGAGGACCCTGCAGAAGCCCTGGATCTGTCCTACGGGAAGATGGTTGCGAATTTGCAGGATACCAAAAGACATCTTGCCGATGTGGTGACCGAACGGGTCTCTCTGGAAAACCAGATGGCGCAGGCGCAGAAGGCGTCCGATAAAGCCGACGCCGATGCCCGTATGGCGCTGGGCGCCAACCGGGAAGATCTGGCGCGCGCTGAATTGGCCCAGAAGCAGTCCGAATTGCAGAAGATCGCTTCCCTCAAGGAGGCGCATGATACCGTCGCCGCCCAGGCGCAGAAGCTGACCGATTACGAGCATAAGCTGCAGGACCGTATCGAGCAGTTCCGAACCCAGAAAGAAGTGACCAAGAGTGAGATGACCGCGGCGCAGGCGGAAGTCAAAGTCAGCGAGTCGCTCACCGGTATTGGCAAAGGCATGGATGACGCCGGTGATGCCATGCGCCGCGCTCAGGATCGTACTCAGCACATGGAGGCCAAGGCAGCGGCCATGGATGGCCTGATGGAATCTGGTGCGCTGAATGATCCTTTGGATAGCCGTAGTCAGATCGAGAAAGAGCTGGATAAGGTGCGCGCTGCGAGTGGTGTGGATGACGATCTCGCCAGGCTCAAGGCGGAAATGGCGAAGGATAAGGGCACACCGGGAAGCGGCGCCAGCGGTGGCGGGGGCGCTTGATACGGGTTTGGGGCGGAGGATTGACCAGACTCCCTTCTGTGGGTATATTACGCCCTCCACGCGCTCGTAGCTCAGCTGGATAGAGCAACTGGCTACGAACCAGTAGGTCGGGAGTTCGACTCTCTCCGAGCGCACCATGTAAGACAAGGGCATTGAGGTGTTTCCTCTCTGCCCTTTTATTTTTGGGGTTGGTTATCGCGTTGGTTACTTTCCGCTTTGATCCCGGTCTGTGAAGGAGACCTCCGTTGCGCATTGGTAGAACGGTTCAGCATGCGCCCGCTGTGGATACGACCCGGATCACAGCCTTGTTCTCGCCCTGCAGGACCTGGCGATACCGCCTTACCCTCCCGTTTTCCGGCCGCACGGGGGGCATGATCGCCGTTTTTCTGAAAAATCCTTCCAGCGCGAACGAAATGGCCGCCGACAAGACCGTACGCACGGCCTCAGAGTATGTCTGGCGTAAATTTCCGCAAGCGAGTGGGTTACACATTCTGAATCTTTATGCCTTACGCGGCACGGATAGCAAGGAAGTAGGCGGCGCGCTGAGACAACAGGGGGAGTCTTACGTCATCGGTCCGGAAAATGACGCTATCATTCGCGAAACGCTTGGCACCAGCCCCACCGTCATTATTGCCTGGGGTGGCCATGCGGGTATTCCGCCTGTCTCTTACAGCAGGCGAGTAGCGCAGTGCCTCGATATCTTAGGCGAGAGTAAGCCGGCTATTTGGAGAAATGAGAGAAAGGGATCAGAAAGGTATCCATTTCATGCGTGCTATTGGGCTTATGACGACTGTCTGACGCCGGTACGGATGTTTTAGCGATGTTTGGCATCAGGGCGACACATGGATGATCATGATCGCCAGTACGATGGTGATGCTCAGCAGAATGATGCCATAGAGACCGTAGAGGAATTTGTGGACATGGTAACAACCCTCGTCCACTTTTTTGACCGTGCGAATGAAGTTGATACCACCGATCATCAGATTGGTGATGCCGAGGAAAATAAAGATAATACCTATCCCTGAGAAACCTTCCCCCATGGCTAGTCTCGTGTGCAGCATGATGGAGAGCTGTTCCAGAAAGAAGTCGAACTTCTCAATGACAAAACCAAAGGCAATCAGGCCGATACCAGTGCGCACCCATGCCAGGAAGGTGCGCTCGGCGGCCATATAAATGCGTGGATCAACGATTTCTTTTGCAGCCACGGGAGTTCCTTTTTCGATGTGTTCCAAGTCTGACATGAAACGAAATCCTACCACAAAAATCAGGGCGATGGCGGGCCAGGCCAGCCAGTTGAAAAGTTCCGTAAAGAAATGTGCCAATGTAGCGTAATGCAATGCCTTAAACAGCACGGCCAGACGCGCGGAAACCAAACCGGTGCCGATGGCAACGAAGAGGAGCTTGAAATAACCCAGATAGGTGCGCTCCAAGGCCATGTAAAGCCGGGGTTCTTGAACCGTCGGCAGGTGCCTCAAGAAGAACATGAATAGGGTAACCGACGTTGATTGGGCATCTGGGGCACTAGTGCGTGGGGTGACAACGGCTGGCAGTGTAACGTGAAAAAACGGGTGTGAGAAGGTCGAAAAGTGGTTGACCATGATGCCTTTGATTGGTATTTTGTGCCCTCTCCAGATGAGAGGGATCTCGTCCTGGGCGGTTAGCTCAGTGGTAGAGCACTGCCTTCACACGGCAGGGGTCGCAGGTTCAAACCCTGCACCGCCCACCAAATAAAATAGCAAGTTACATAACCGGCTCCCAGCCGGTTTTTTATTGAGCGCAGAACTGAGTGCATTTTCCGAAAAAGCACGCTACGGAGCGGCAGATTGCGCCCCCGCTTGCGGGTGCGCTTATCGTCCGGTCATCTTGGTAGACGAGTGCTCAAGAGTATTCGGCTGATGGTGTACTGCGGTGTCCTGACAATAGTGGGCAGTGCTGAGACATGAGGCAAGTGGGGCGCCGTTTGATACTCGGCGGCAAGTGTTTACGTCCGTGAGCGGGCTTTTGCGGCCGATCTCGGCAGGAATTCAAAGCGACGTAGCTGCTTCAAGGTGGCTCACAGCTTAGATTTCGGTTCTGACGTCGGTATATCCTCCTTGGAGGAGGCGCCTTCCGTAGCGATGTACTCCAGAAAAGCCTCAGTAACCGCCGATAGTTGCTTTCCCATAGGATAGACGGCGTACCATTGGCGTAGCAAGGGAAAACCCCGCACATCAAGCACAGCGAACGCGCCGGATGCCACGTCCAGCGCGAGCGTGTGCTGGGACAGCACCGCCAGCCCCAGCCCCCCGGCTACCGTCTGCTTCACCGCTTCGTTGCTGCCAAGTGTCATGCGTACCTTGAGACGAACGCCCTGCTTCTCGAAGAATCGTTCGGCGGCGAGTCGGGTTCCTGACCCTGGCTCGCGCGCAATGAACGGTTCGTCGGCTAACCGCGCGGGGTCAATGTCCCGCTCCCTGGTTAGAGGATGGTCCGCCGGAGCCAGGACGACCAGAGGATTCTCCATGAAAGGTTGCGCGATCACGTTCAGGTTTTCCGGAACTTGGCCCATGATGTAGAGGTCGTCTAGGTTCTGTTTCAGGCGCTCAAGAATGTGATTCCGATTGTCCACATCCAAGGAGATCTCGATACCCGGATGCTGCTTGCAAAAGGCGCCCAGAAGACGGGGGGCGAAATATTTTGCGGTGGTGATGATGGACAATTTCAGGCTGCCGCGATCCAGACCTTGATCCCCGGCCATCTCTATCGATAGTTTTTCCAGCCGTTCAAATACGTCCCGGCAGGCTGCATCGACCAGTCGTCCAGTGGCGGTGAGAAATAGCCGTTTTCCTATTTGCTCGTGTAACGGCGCACCAACGGCTTCCGACAACTGCTTGATCTGGATAGATAAGGCAGCCGGCGTCATGTGCAACGTCTCAGCGGCGCGGGTCATATTCAGATGTCGCGCTAGCGTCGTGAATATCTTCATTTGGTGCAGGGTTGCGTGGCGCAGTGCCATGTTTATATTCTCATATATCGTAACAACAATAATGTTTTACTTAAGTTAACTTGATTGTTGTTGGGATGTAAAGTGACTTTCGTCCCGTTCGTTCAGGAACGCCCATCCAGAGGTTCTTTACCTTAGCGGGATGTTATGGATGGTCAAACGGCACTCTTAAGGGCGAGACATGAACGTCCGCGAAAAAACGCGATGGGTGTTCCGGGCGATCCGGTTATTACCATATAAAAAGACGTTGTTATGTCTAATTATGGCCCCCTTTAAAAAACGACAGGCGCTTTCGCCATAATTTCCCAAGCTGAGAATGATGAAAAACCACGCGGCAAAGAGTAAGGCTTATGCGTTAATAAAATGTAACATTAAATATATTTAGCTTAACTTAATTAATCCAGGTTTGTAGAGTGCATCGGTCCCGCCTGTTTAAGGCGAGCATCCGCCCGATGTTCAACTCAGGAGAACCGTTATGAGTGTAAAAAAATACGAAGCTGGTGTGAAGGAGTACCGGCAAACCTATTGGTCGCCCGAGTATGTACCCTTGGATTCGGATATCCTGGCCTGCTTCAAGATCACCCCGCAACCGGGTGTGGATCGTGAAGAAGCCGCGGCAGCTGTGGCCGCCGAATCCTCGACGGGGACCTGGACCACCGTTTGGACCGATCTCTTGACCGATCTCGATTACTACAAAGGTCGCGCTTACGCCATTGAAGATGTGCCCGGCGACGATACCTGCTTCTATGCCTTTATTGCCTATCCCATTGATCTATTTGAGGAAGGTTCGGTAGTCAACGTGTTCACCTCGTTGGTGGGCAACGTGTTCGGCTTCAAGGCGATCCGGGCCCTGCGCCTGGAAGACGTACGCTTTCCTCTCGCCTATGTAAAAACCTGCGGTGGCCCGCCCAACGGCATCCAGGTCGAACGCGACAAGATGAACAAATATGGCCGACCGCTGTTGGGTTGCACCATCAAGCCGAAGCTCGGCCTATCCGCCAAGAACTACGGCCGTGCCGTGTACGAATGCCTCAGAGGCGGCCTGGATTTCACCAAGGACGACGAAAACGTCAACTCCCAGCCATTCATGCGCTGGCGCGACCGTTTCCTGTTCGTCGCCGATGCGATCCACACCGCCGAGGCCGAAACCGGAGAGCGCAAGGGGCACTATCTCAACGTCACCGCCCCGACTTGCGAGGACATGATGGAACGTGCAGCGTTCGCGAAAGAACTCGGCATGCCCATCGTCATGCATGATTTCCTGACTGGTGGCTTTACCGCCAACACCAGCTTGGCCAATTGGTGCCGCAAGAACGGTGTGCTGCTGCACATCCACCGCGCCATGCACGCCGTAGTGGATCGCAACCCGCACCATGGCATCCACTTCCGCGTGCTGACCAAGGCACTGCGTCTGTCGGGTGGTGATCACCTGCACTCCGGCACCGTGGTGGGCAAGTTAGAAGGGGACCGTGGTGCAACACTGGGCTGGGTAGATTTGATGCGTGAATCCTTTATTCCTGAAGACCGCAGCCGCGGCATTTTCTTCGATCAGGATTGGGGTTCCATGCCCGGCGTATTCCCGGTCGCATCCGGCGGTATTCACGTATGGCACATGCCTGCGTTGGTCAACATCTTCGGTGATGATTCCGTGCTGCAGTTCGGTGGCGGCACGCTGGGCCACCCCTGGGGCAACGCTGCCGGTGCCGCCGCCAATCGCGTTGCACTGGAAGCCTGTGTGGAAGCGCGCAACGAAGGGCGCGATCTGGAGCGTGAAGGCAAGGAGATACTTACCAGTGCCGCGAAGGATAGTCCGGAGCTGAAAATTGCGATGGAAACCTGGAAAGAGATCAAGTTCGAGTTCGACACTGTGGACAAACTGGACGTAGTGAACCGCTGATCCTGGGGCCGCAATTCCCTATGGTGTAAATGAAAATTCTCGCAACGTGTGGCCGAGCGGCCCACCTTGAGATTAAAGGAAAGGAACGAAAATGGCTGATATTCAAGATTACAACTCGGCTCCCAAATACGAAACCTTCTCGTACTTGCCGGCGATGACGCCGGAAAAACTGCGCCGCCAGATTGCTTACGTCGTGAGCCAGGGCTGGAACCCTGGTATCGAGCATGTGGAGCCGGCGCGCGCCTTCACCTATTACTGGTATATGTGGAAACTGCCCATGTTCGGTGAGCAGTCGGTGGATGCCATTCTCGCCGAACTGGAGGCGTGCCACCGCGCGCACCCCGACCACCATGTGCGTCTGATTGGCTACGATAATTACTCCCAGAGTCAGGGCAGCGCCTTTGTGGTGTTTCGCGGGCGCTAAGCAAGGCTGTAAAGAGGCTGTCCAGCAGATGCCCCTGGCGGGGGGCTGGTTGAATACAGAAGGGTAAAATCATGACCGACGCTATGGCAAACAATATGGCAACTCCACGCTCGACACGTGCCGCAGCATTGGAGCGGAGGCGTGCGCTGTCGCACAGCGGCGGTGCCGTGCTTGGTGCGAAGAAGGCTGCACCGGCGCGGGCGGTAAGCAATCCGACCGCGATGGGGGCAACGGCTTCAGTGGCAAACGTTACGGGTAAGTCACTTTCCCGTGCGCGCCGAGAGGCGTTATCGCAAAGAGGGGCAGGTCTGGCGCAGGCTCCAGTCGCGCCGGGCGCTGATAGTCGCGTGACTGCTCCGGTCATGTCTGCGCCCGCACCCCTTCTATGGAAACAGGATCTGCCACCAGCGCAAGACGCGGCTACCCATGAACGGTGTAGCTGCGGGTGCAAGGAGAAAAAGAACGTAACAGAGATTGCTGAGCGTGAGGAAGCGCTGGAAGCGGTATGCGCGGCTTTGGACGACGAGCCGGCAGCGGTGGAGGGACCCATCACCTCGGCAGTACGCAAACTGTGTCGCGAACGGCGTCGCGCGCTTTCTAGTCAGGGCAAAATGGCATTGAGCGCTTCTTCTCCAGGTGGCAAACGTAGCAAGTGCAGCGGATTGAGTGGACGTGACGCGGCTCGATCTCGCCGCGAAGATCTGTGCCAGAGAGGGCGTGGCGATGGCCCCGCATGCCGACCGGCAGGTAGGGCACGCCCCAAGCCTACTGTTCCCGTTAAAGTGGAGACAGGCACCACGCTGCGCGGCACTGGTGTGACGGGTACTCAGGTAGAGCGTAGCGGCAAGGTGACGGGTAATGAGCCGGGTAGTTGCCGCGCCATCACTGGCACCGAATATATCGGTGCTGAACAGTATGGCGAATGGTGTGCCATGGTACCGGAGCCTGCACCCGCCAAGATTAGCCTCAGTAACACCAGCCGTGGTCAGCGTGTGAGCGGCACGGAAGTCGGCCTCAGCGTAAAAGTGACCGGAGACGAACACGGTGCGTGCAAGACGGTGACCGGCATCGAATATCTCAGTGCAGACCACTTCGAGTCTTTCTGCGGGACCAAGTCGGCACCTGCCCCCGCCAAGGTGAGTGTCGTGACGACTGAAGCGGGGCAATCGGTAAGCGGTGCCGAAGCCGGACGCAGCGCCAAAATGACGGGTGATGAAGCTGGTGCCTACAGCAAGCTTACCGGCAGTCAGTATATTCGGCCTGATCTACCTGCCAACCTGTATGGCAGCCGCGCACCGCGCAAAGTGAGCGTGATGCGCACGGTGAAAGAACACACCGTAACCGGCAGTGAAGTGGGTCGCAGTATGAAAGTGACTGGTGATGAACACGGCGCGTGTACTACGGTGACGGGTACCGAATATGCAGGGCTTGAGCAATACCAAGCGTGCAATCGAGTGCAGGTACCTGTGCCGGAAAAAGTCGGCGTGATGAGCACTTGGCACGGCCAGCCGGTGTCCGGCACCGCGGTCGAGCACAGCAGTAAAGTGACCGGTGATGAATATGGCGGCTGCCAGCCGGTATCCGGCACCGAATATATCGGCCCAGATCAGTACGCCGCGCTGTGCGATGATGAACACCAAGCTGCCTCTCGTGCCCTGACAGCGGGGCACGGCGCTACGACTGGCGCGGCGCCAAGCGGTACACGCGTCGCATCCGGCGGCAAAGTGACTGGTGCGGAACGCGGTGAGGCTCTGGTCTTGAGCGGTACGCCGTACTCCAGCCCCCAGCAGCGCGTGTCGCAGCGTGGCATGAACAGCACCCCGCATCCTCTGGCGCGTGCCCCCTTTGATGCGCCTCGCCAGCCCACAGAAGTGCTGTCAGCGGCGCGTGTTCAGGGTGATTTCAGCATTGCCACACCCGCGCGTAGCGCTCAGGGCAGCGACTTAAACCGCATTACGGGCACAGCCTATGGCGCCATAGGGCGCATCACCGGCCCGGTGAATCTAGCCGCTGGCTTGGTATCCGGCACGCCTGAATTTCGCTATCGGGACGAGGCAGTCAGAGGTGCGCCGATGGCCATGGAACGGGTTCAGGCAGTTGATGCAGCGCGTAGCCGTCTCACCGGTGACGGGCGGGAAGGTGGCTTTGCGATTACCGGCGCGGCATGGCGGCGGAATGAAAGCGTGACCGGCACCGAGGGTGTCTCCACGCGGCGCAATCCCACTTTGCGCGGTGATCAGCGCGGTATCGCGATGGGTGCTGCGCAGAACAAGGATCGCGAACGCCCCGAAGTACCGGTCAGCAAGATCACCGGTAGCAGCGGTAATGACGTCAACGGATCCGCCATCACCTATTCCGGCGGCGCGCGGGGATAGATGGAAAACCGGACCGAGCCATCTATAACGGATAGACAGAGATGAATACGAGAAACCGTCCTGGGCGTAGCATCGGCCCGCTGTCTGGAGCACTTCGTCCGCCATACGGCTTAGGTACGCCTGACGGCGCTCTGCAGGCACGCGCCGGTCAGCCAGTATTCCCAGCGCAGCGCGCAGCACTCCGCATTGGAGTAACGGCGGCGGCGGCCAATCCGGCGTGTTTGACCGACAGCGGCCGGCCGTGCCGTCATCCACTCACCAATGTAGCGGAAAACCAGTGCCTGCTGGCGCACGAGCAGACCGTGAAGGGACGCTTCGATGCCATTGTGCCAGTGATGAGGCGGATTGTCGGGCTGCAGCATGAACCCGATTTTATCGAACGCGCGCAGGCCGTCGCCCGCGAACAGCTGGGCTTCGACTTGCCCTCCAGAATTCTGGAGGACGCCTGGATCGGCAGTCTGGACATGCGTGCCCTATATGGTGAGAGCGTAATGCGGACCTTGCGCCTGATGGCGGAGCATGCGCGCGCGGCCAGAACCCAACAAGCGGGCGATGACGTGGTGTCATTTTTTCTCGACTGCGGCTTCCACGCGGTGGACATCACGCCATGTTCGGACGGACGTTTGAAGGGGCTGGTTCGTTACATCCTGCGCTTACCAGACACCGCAGTGCGCAGCCTTAAGGCCTACGCCGGTGCCATGTTTGACGTGGAGGCCAACGTCAAGCGCTGGATCGAAACCGAACTGATGCGCTACCGCGAAAGTCGTCCGGTGGCTGCCGACGCGGGTACACGTTACCTCAAGATCGCTGTGTATCACTGGAGCAGTTCCGATCCGACCCATGAAGGCTGTGCCGCCCACGCTAGCAACGAGCGCCAGGCTGCGGAAGCTGCCCTGCAGCGCCTGCGTGAATTCCGTCAGGCAATCGAAAACAGTTTTTGTTGTGGGGCCTCGGTGGACACGCTGCTGATCGGAGTGGATACCGACACCGACGCGATCAAGGTGCATGTACCCGATGCAGATGGGGAAATGAGTCTGTACCGGGCGGTGGACAACCTGGAGCTGTATCGCCAGACCGTCGGTGACGAACAGAACGACGCTCGGATCAAGGTGTATCAGGCGATTCAGGGAGCCAGCGCCGCCACCGGCTGGGGTGTGGGCAGGGGTGAGCCGCACGAGGGGATGCGGCGATTGATTGCGACGTTATTGATCAACAATCTATCGCAGATCGAGTATGTATGCGGCACGTGGGGTGGTCGCTATCCGGACATCGGTCATGCCGAGCGTTTCATCAGTGTGGGCGACGGCTTCGAGGAATTTCAATTGCGCAACTTGGCTTATTTCGCCCACCTGCACACGGTGGAAGAAGGCGTGCCGGACATTGACGTGGGCATCAAGATTTTCAATAGACTGAATCTAATGCATGGATTACCGGTGCCGCTGGCGATTCACTTCCGCTACGACAGCCGGGTACCGAGCAGTCGCGAACGCACGGTAGAGCGTTGCCGGCGGGTCAAAGCGGCGATTGAATCACGCTACGCAGATCTGGCGCAAAAGGGTTTGCTGGTATGCACCATGACCGTACAGGACGCTCGCTCCGGCAGTCCGATTGAGTTGGTGGCAACTTATAACGGAAGCGACGCGGAATGAACGTCTGCTGGATAGTTGTTTTTCGGAGCAAATGATGAAGATTTGCGAAGTGGAAAAAACGCTGGTTTCGACCAACCGGATCAAGGAACTTGGGCATCGTCCGCTGCTGGTGGTGAGGGAAAAGGCAGGGGGGGCACGTCAGGTGGCGGTCGATATGATCGGCTGCGTCCCTGGTGACTGGGTGATCTGTGTGGGTTCTTCTGCGGCGCGCGAGGCAGCGGGTAGCAAGGATTACCCCAGCGATCTCACCATTGTTGGCATTATTGATCACTGGATGGAAGAGTGATGGATATCATGCGAGTGGTGTCTGATTTGGTGGCGACGCGCCGCATCCCAGGGCTGAAGAACTCTTCGCTCAGAGTGCTCGCCGATGCCAAAGGAAAACTGAACGTGGCGTGCGATCCAGTGGGTGTGCCTCCCGGGAAATGGGTTATTACCGTAAGTGGTTCGGCGGCGCGTTATGCAGCGGGCAATTACAAGATTCTGACCGACCTGACCATCGCGGGGATTATAGACCGATTGGATGATGGAGAAGCTCGAGCTGATAAGTAGCAATTTTTTAAACGCATCTGACGAAGGAGTGTTGAAATGGCGAATGTAACGGGTATTGCACTGGGCATGATCGAGACCCGGGGTTTGGTGCCGGCGATCGAGGCGGCGGACGCGATGACCAAGGCGGCGGAAGTACGTCTGGTGGGCCGCCAATTTGTGGGTGGCGGTTACGTCACGGTGCTGGTGCGTGGCGAGACCGGGGCAGTGAATGCAGCGGTGCGCGCCGGGGCGGATGCCTGCGAGCGCGTCGGTGACGGCTTGGTGGCAGCGCACATCATCGCCCGCGTGCATTCCGAAGTGGAGGGCATCCTGCCCACCGCAGCAAGTGTTTAAGTCAACGGAAATTCAATCGATCTCGCAAAGGGAGTAGTGAAAATGGCAAATGTAAGCGGAGTGGCATTGGGCATGATCGAAACCCGGGGTTTGGTGCCGGCGATCGAGGCGGCGGACGCGATGACCAAGGCGGCGGAAGTACGTCTGGTGGGTCGCCAATTTGTGGGCGGCGGTTACGTCACGGTGCTGGTGCGTGGCGAGACCGGGGCAGTGAATGCAGCGGTGCGCGCCGGGGCGGATGCCTGCGAGCGCGTCGGTGACGGCTTGGTGGCAGCGCACATCATCGCCCGCGTGCATTCCGAAGTGGAGGGCATCCTGCCCACCGCAGCAAGTGTTTAAGTCAACGGAAATTCAATCGATCTCGCAAAGGGAGTAGTGAAAATGGCAAATGTAAGCGGAGTGGCATTGGGCATGATCGAAACCCGGGGTTTGGTGCCGGCGATCGAGGCGGCGGACGCGATGACCAAGGCGGCGGAAGTACGTCTGGTGGGTCGCCAATTTGTGGGCGGCGGTTACGTCACGGTGCTGGTGCGTGGCGAGACCGGGGCAGTGAATGCAGCGGTGCGCGCCGGGGCGGATGCCTGCGAGCGCGTCGGTGACGGCTTGGTGGCGGCGCACATCATCGCCCGCGTGCATTCCGAAGTGGAAAATATCCTGCCCAGTAGCCCCGACGTCGGCGTAGGTGGCCGCGATGGTGAAGTCAGCTAAGCCTGTTGGTGAGGTTTGGCAAAGGAGTTGCCATGCATGCAGATCCACGTTTGACCGGATATCTGACGCGCGCCCTCGGCCACGAACTGGCGGCGGTGCAGCAATATCTGTTGCAGGCCACGTTGGCTGGCCTGTGGGGCTTGTCGAATATCAGCGCGCGTTTGCGTGAGGATGTGAACGAGGAGCTCGTGCATGCCGAACGGCTGATGGCGCGCATGTTGGTATTGGGTATTCCTTCCAATGGCATCCAACTGCCGCCCATCCGTCCGGGGCGCACCCTGGAGGAGATGGTGTTGATTGACCGCGATCTGGAGATCGAAGCGGTTCGCTTGTACGAGGAAGCGGCCCACTACTGCGCCAGGATGCGTGATGGCGAGACGCAAACTTTGTTCGGAGGTCTGCTGCAAGATGAGATTGGTCACTTGCGCGAGTTGGATCGAATGCTAACGGAAAGTCACCAAGGAGCGACGCCATGAGCAATGCGACTGACCCGAAGGCGGACCCTTCCGCGCCACAGGAACGTCTGTCTACGCTGAACCGGCGCTTTGACTTCGGCAGCTACACCGAGATGCGGTGTTTTCTGGATCATCTGGCGGACCTGTCCAAGCGTGAGGAATACTACCCGAACGTGAGTTTCGGTAAAACCTACGTCAACGTCAGCATTGATGGTGAAGGGCAGGCTGTGCTGAGCGAACGCAAATCCACCTTTCTCTCCGAGATGGATGCGCTGGCCACAGTGGACAAGGCGTAGGCTCGATGGGCCGGCAGCAGCGGACAACCATGGATGACAAGATCATCGCGGTAATCAACCAGAAGGGTGGCACTGGCAAGACCACCCTGGCGCTGAATCTGGCGGCGGGCTTGGCGCAACGCGCTTCCACTCACTTGGTGGACGCCGATCCCCAGCGCTCCATCAGCCAGTGGGTTGAAATGGCACCTGACGGTGCCAGCCTGCCGCCGGTGGCGTCGCTTGGCAGCGACCCTATTGCCACGATTGTGCAACTGGCGCGCACCCACCGTTATGTGGTTGTGGACTGCCCACCTGCCGTGCAGGGTGAGGTGGTTACTGCGGTGATGCGCTCGGTTCATGTGGTGTTGATTCCAGTGCTTCCCTCGCCGATGGATCTGTGGGCGAGCGTAGCCATGGCGGCGGCGGTGGGCGGGGCCAGGCAGCTCAACCCCGGCTTGCGTGCCTGCCTGGTACTGAATCAAATGGAATCGCGCAATGCCCTGTCCCGTGATCTGCGCGAGGCTGTGGCGGAGTTCGACGTGCCGGTATTGCAAGCCTGCATGCAGCGGCGTGCGGCTTATCGCAGCGCCGCGGTGGAAGGGACGAGCGTCTACGGACTGGGCAAACGCGCCCAAACTGCCGTGGCGGACATAGAAGCGATTATTGAGGAGGTCTTATGTCTGTGAACAAGATAGGATCAAAACTTGCGCATGGTGTGCGTCAGGTCAAATCGCAACAGATCAAGCCCGGGCAGCCGGAAGCGGACAAACCTGAGGCACTGCCAGCATCCGCGCCAGCCAGCGATGTTGCCAATAAATCGGACCGAGTGCCAGTGGTTAAGCCTTCGGCACCCCGACCTGCACAGCAGGCAGATCAATCTGGCGGCGAACAGGCGCTCAAGGCCGGTGGCAATCTGCACCCGCGTCGGGTCTGGCCTGATTAGGCCCATCGTTCCCGCTGATAGAGGAGTTAAAAAATGCAACCAGCCATCGAACAGTACCTCATTCGTAGTGCGCCTTATTACCGTACTGTAGCCGACGAAGTCGAGCTCTACGAGGCCGCCTACTCGGTGCGCATGCCCATGATGCTCAAGGGTCCCACAGGCTGCGGCAAGACCCGCTTTATCGAACATATGGCGTGGAAGCTGGGCAAACCACTGATTACCGTGGCGTGCAACGAAGACATGACCGCATCCGATCTGGTCGGCCGCTTCCTGCTCGATGCTTCCGGCACTCGCTGGCAGGATGGCCCTTTAACCCTTGCCGCGCGCTTGGGGGCTATCTGCTACCTCGATGAAGTAGTGGAGGCGCGCCAGGACACCACCGTGGTGATCCACCCGCTGACCGACAGCCGCCGTGTGCTGCCGTTGGAGAAGAAGGGCGAACTGGTGCAGGCGCACCCTGATTTCCAGTTGGTAATCTCCTACAACCCAGGCTACCAGAGCCTGATGAAGGACTTGAAACAGTCTACCAAGCAGCGTTTCGGCGCTCTGGATTTCAACTACCCTGAGCACGCTATTGAGGTCGAGATCGTTTCTCACGAAAGTGGTGTGTCTAGCGACACAGCCGACAAGCTGGTGTCCATCGCCGAGCGGGCGCGCAACCTCAAGGGCCATGGGCTCGACGAGGGTATCTCCACGCGTATGCTGATCTACGCTGGCAACCTAATCGCTAAAGGTGTGGATCCCATGGCCGCCTGCCGCGTGACCCTGGTGCGCCCGATCACCGACGACTCAGACATGCGTGATGCACTGGATGCGGCAGTGACGACTTTCTTTTAACCCAGTATGTATAGCGGTATTACAGAGCTTGACGGAGCATAATGATGGCGGTCGAACTCGAAAAGTATCAGAACATATTGGACGAGCTCGGAGATCACGCTGGCGAGGTGCTGCGCGCGTCTTGGGGGGAGGCCTTGCGGATATTTAGCCCGCGTGGCCTAGAGACCTATCTGCGCGGCGCGGCCAGCCTAAAGTCGCTAGGGCGCGGCACCGACCTTGTGGTGTCCTATATCCAGAGTGCGCCAGCCGTGGCGCGCGAACTGGGTGAAGACGCCGTGAGCGATTTGCTGGCGGCTGCCATCAAGATGTATTCCAAAACCAGCGCCGCAGTGATCTCCCTGCTGTTTTCCTCTAGCCCCGTCGCTGCGGCGCGGCTGGGCGACCTGGATCTGTTCCGGGGCTATCTGCACCTGATCGACATGCTGCTGGCACAGGCCCCGCGTGGTGTGCGCCCGATGCTGGATCACCTTGGTATCCTGCTCGGCCAACTGACGCTGGGTGGCCTGCGGCGCTGGGCGTTGTGGGGTGCGCAGGCGCACAAGACGGATTTCGAAGCCCAAACGAAGTATTTCTCCTTAGAAAGTCCGGAATCCATCGGTGTATTACAACAGGAGCGTAAAGGCACCCTGTTCATCGATGTGCAGCGGCGCATCGGCATGTATCTACGCGCCTTGTGGGGGCGCGATTTCTTCATGCGCCCCACCAGCGGCGATTTCGAGCAACGCGAGGGCTATCAGCCCTATATTGAGGGCTACATCATCCACTTGCCCGACGCCTATGATGACTTGGAGCTTCCTTCCGGCAAGATCGGCGGCGTGGAACTTTATCGTGCAGCCTGCGCTCACGCCGCGGCGCACCAGATGTATACCCGGGAAGCGCTTTCCGCCGAGGCGCTTACACCCCTGCAAATGGTGGTCATCGGCGCCATGGAAGACGCGCGTGTGGAACAACTGGCGATTAGTGCTTTCCCCGGCCTCGCACCTTTGTGGCAAAAACTCCATTTTGTCACGCCCGACCAGAACGCGAGCGTCGGCGATTATCTTAACCGTATCGCACGTGCGCTGCTGGACCCTGACTACGCCGATCCCGACCCGTTGATTGCGAAGGCCAGGCTGATGTTTGCCGAACGGGCGAATCAGCTTGCGAGCAATCAGTTTGCGTGGGACTTGGGGGTGACGCTTGCCCACGATCTGGTGCAGTTGCGGCTGGTATACAGCCCGCATACCGACGTGCTCAGCGCGCCCTATCGCGACGACAACCGCCATCTGTGGGATTCCGCCGAAGTATCGGACTTTGAGCACGCGGTGCCGTGGCAGGACAAGCAGGTGCGCAAGCAGGTTAGTCTCATGGAATTCGTCAACGAGCTCGAGGTCGAGACCGCCGGCGACGACGCGCAAGAAATCTGGGTGCTCTCCAGCGAGCTGTTCCCCTACGAAGACCTCGGCAAGAGCTACAACGAGCTGGAAGGCAAGGCACCACCGCCCCAGCCCTACCACTACGCGGAGTGGGACTACCAGATGCAACTGGATCGCCAGGACTGGTGCACGGTGTTGGAAAAGCACGCCAAAAGCGGTGGCCTGGAGATGATTGAACAGATCGTGACCAAGCACAAACCGATCATCGGGCGGCTCAAGTTCCTGATCGAGGCCATGCAGCCCCAGGGTGTGCAGCGTCTGCGCAAGCAGGAGGACGGCGACGAGATTGACCTGAACGCGGCAATCCGCGCCATGATCGAGATGCGCATGGGCGAGCAGCCCGACCCGCGCATCATGATGCGCAATATCCGCAAGGTGCGCGATCTGTCGGTGTTGCTCCTGATCGACTTGTCCGAATCCACCAACGACCCGGTGCTGGGCTCGGAAAATACCGTGTTGCAGCTGGCGCGCGAGGCCACGGTGCTGCTCGCCGATGCCATGGATAAGATCGGCGACCCCTTCGCCATCCACGGATTCGATTCCAATGGCCGCCATGACGTGGAGTATTTTCGCTTCAAGGATTTTGACGCGCCATACAACGATAAGGCAAAGGCGCACTTGGCGGGCATGACCGGCCAGCTGTCCACGCGCATGGGGGCAGCGATGCGCCACGCTGGCTCGATAGTGAAACGTCAGTCCAGCAACAAAAAGCTGCTGCTTGTGCTCACCGATGGCGAACCCGCCGACAACGACGTGCGCGACCCGCAGTACCTGCGTTACGACGCCAAGAAAGCGGTGGAAGATTTGACGCGCAACGGCATCGCCACTTATTGCCTGAGCCTCGATCCCCGGGCAGACCAGTATGTGTCGCGTATTTTTGGTGCCAAGAACTATATGGTGGTGGACCACGTGCAGCGGTTGCCGGAGAAACTTCCGCTGCTCTATCTGGGTTTGACTCGATGAAGTCGGAAGCCTCATCGAAATCTCGGTCAGGTCACCGCACACTTTTGATTTGGACATGGGGAGTCGTCAGCGGAACAGGCTTCGGAAGCCATGTCTACGGAACGTGCCCATGTTTGCGAACTTTGAGGAGAACAGGATGCCTTTGGTCGATATGACGGACATGTTGCACCACGCTTATTGCCACGGCTACGCGGTAGGAGCCTTCGGCGTGGCCGGCTGGGATATCCTGGAGGGGGTGATCGAGGCTGCTGAGCATCTGCGCGCGCCCATCATTCTGAGTTTATCCAAATCGTATCCCGGAGCAGGTGGCATTGAATCCTTGGCCAAGGCCGTAATCGAAATGGGTCAGCGCGCCACCATTCCCGTGTCGTTTCAGGTCGAAGTGGACAACGACCCCCAATTGGCAGAAGGTGCGATTACCACAGGGTGCGGCGGAGTGGTGTTCAACGCATCGTCCCGCCTGCTGCCGGAAAACGTTGCGCTAACCAAAAAAGTGGTCAATCTGGCTGCTCCAAGCGGCGTACTGGTCGTGGGCCAATTGGGTCATTTGGAGAGCGTGCAGCCCGATGATGCGGCAGAATCTGCGGCGGGTTGCCCGACTTCTCCGCTCGAAGCCAAGCATTACGTCGAGCGAAGCGGGGTAGGCTGCTTGGCGGTGTCCGTGAGCAGAATGAACGGCGGAGGCTCCAAACATGATTTTCCCCGCCTCTCGAAAATTAACCAAGCGGTTGGCATCCCCCTGGCGATTCACGGCAGTGCGGGTTTCACCGATGATCAATTCCGACGTTTGATCCGATCCGGCGCAGCTAAGGTCAATTACTGTGAACCGCTGTTCGAGGTTGCTGCACGACGTATTCGGGAAAACACGCTGGCCCCGGAGGGAGGATATGCCGGTCTGGTGGAGGGCGTCCGGGAAGCGATTTGTATCGAAGCAGAGCGCTGTATCAGGATATGGGGCTGCGGCGGTCGTGCGGCTGAGATCCTGACCCAGTGCCGCACTTGGACTCCTGCGGTGCCGGGTTTAGACCGCAAGCCCGCTGAAACGGAGGCTTCCAGGGCATTCAACGATACGGGAAACGCGAAAGTGCTCTTTGCAAGGTCGCGTCCATGAAACCCCATGCCACCCTTGCATGGTGCCAGTCCCGACCTTTCCCATCGGCGAGCCGGGTAGGGTGCCAGCGCTGTAGAAATCTTTAGCCGGTGCAGAAGCATAATGTAATATTATGTTTATATGATACTATAAGATAATATTCACTATACTTAACTTAACTTAATTAAAATGGACGGTTAAAGTGGTTTCAGTCCAGCGCGTTCAAGGGCGGGGCATCCGGCCGACGTTATGTCCGGGCATCTTATGAATCAGTATTCCGGCTGGCTGGAAAGGAGCGTAACTGGTGAGGAGTTGGCGATGGACCCTCTAGCGATCATCGTACCTTTCGTGCCTGCCCTCGCGGCATTGCTGATCTTTGCCGTCCTGCGGCATAGCAAGACGGGCGCAGCCCGGCTCAGTGTGCTGGCCACCCTGATTACCTTTTTGCTGTCTCTGATTCTGCTTGGCAATTATGTCGCAGTTGGGCTGCCCCGGGTGGAGTATATCGGCCAGATATGGGGGAGCATCTGGCTTGATCCTTTGACCCTGGTCATGTGGGCCTTCGTCTCTGGCATTAGTCTGCTGGTGCATATGTACTCGGTACGCTACATGATTGAGGAGCCCAATTATCCACGTTTCTTTGCCATGCTCGACTTGATGACGGCAACTATCCTCTTCATGGTTTCTGCTGCTGATCTCGTCACCTTGCTCGTGGCCTGGTTCTTGGTCGGAGTGCTCCTCTATTTCCTGCTCGGTCACGATACCGACCGGCCCGCTTCTGGACGCTATGCCTTCTGGACACAGATCACCTATCGGGTTGGCGATCTTCCCCTTTGGTTGGCTGCCTTCATCCTCTACAAGAGCTATCACAGTCTCGCCTTGCCAGTGATCTTCGCCCAAATCGCCGCGGCGCCCAACGCTGTCCAGATTTGGGGGATGACGGTGCCGGCCTGGACAGGGATTCTCGTGGCGCTGGCTGCCTTTGCTCGCTCGGCGCAGTTTTTGCTGCACGGCTGGTTGCCCTACACCATGGATGGGCCGACCCCGGTCTCGGCCCTGATGCACGCCGGTATCGTCAATGCCGGTGGTTTTCTCTTCAACCGCTTCGCACCGATCTTCGAGTACGCAGGCCTTGCCCTGCACGTTGCTTTCGTGGTGGGATTGATCACCGCCGTAGTCGGTTCGGCCCTGATGCTCATCCAGAATGACGTCAAGCGGTCCCTGGGCTATTCCACCATGGGGCAGATGGGTTTCATGGTCATGGAATGTGGCCTTGGGGCCTTTCCTTTGGCGGTTTTCCACCTCATTGCCCATGGCTTCTTCAAGGCCTCGCTCTTCCTCGGAGCGGGTAATGCCATTGGTGATGCCCGTGCCAATGACGGGGTGCCGCCGGACCCAATCTATGTCTACATCGTCGAACGGCGCCCGACTAAGCCTTTACGCCTGCCTTGGCTCACCGCCGCCGCACTGACCATCCTGGTGCCGGTGCTGGTGCTGAGTCTTTCGCACTTCTTTGTGGCCAACCACCTCTTCTTCGAGCAGGGCGTGATCGTGCTGCTCTTCTTTGCCTGGGTCACAGGTGCGCAGGCTCTCTTTGCCGCCCACAAGATGACCCATACCAACCCATGGCAGCTCATGGGGGGGATTTTGGGCTCTTTCGTGCTGGTGGTGATTGGTTACACGCTGATCAGCCATTATTTTGCCAGATTCCTTTATTCGCATGAGGCCAGTCTTCGGCTCTATGCTTCGGCAAGCATCGGGATACTTTCCTACGAAGTTCTGATGATCATCCTCGCTCTGCTCTTCGTGGGTGGCTGGGCCTTGACCTTCTTTGGAGATGCGCAGAATTTGGGAGAGCGCATTAGCCAGCGCTGGCATGGTGGCTATCTGGCCATTTACGCCCTGCTGTCCCGGGAACTCTACATCAACGATCTCTACGTGCGAGTGACGCAGCTCTTGCTTAGTGCTTCTCGTCGTCTCAACGTCTGGCTACGCTGGAGCTGAGGTCATGGAGTGGATCGTTTTGTTGCTTGCCGCCGTCCTGCTCCCGGTCTTCCCCCTGAGCTGGATATTCAATCGTCTGATAGGTTCAGCCCCCGGCCCGTGGGGGCGAGCCCTCGCCATCCTGGTGCTCCCGCAGTTGGGAGTTTTACTGCTCTACCATACAGGTCCCTTGGCCTTGCTCTTGCTACCCCTGTCGCTGCAGCGGATCTGGCTGATGCTGGTGCTCTCTACCAGCGTGTTTTACGCCTTTCGTGCCGTCAGCGCTCGGGAAATCAGTATTTGGTCGCGGCTCATGGCGAGCTCTGGCCTGACCCTGAGTTGGTTGCTGGTGGTCAGTGGCGCCCAGGTGCACAGTGTCGCGCTTTTTGTCTTGGCCTTGTCTTTGCCCGCGGCCCTGCTCATGGTCTGGGCCGGAATGCTTAGTGACCGCATGGGAGGTGCTTATCTGGGTCTGCAAGGTGGGTTGGCTACGGTTCTGCCACGTCTTTCGGCACTCATCACCCTCAGTGCCCTGGCTCTTGTGGCCACTCCGATCTTTCCGAGTTTTTTCGGACTTTTGCAGGTATTTCACCGGCTTGATCTTGCTTGGCTCTGGCCTTTACTCCTGTTGCTCCTGATTTGGGGCTGGTCTGTTGGCCGTTTCCTGCAGGACCTGCTCTTTGGTACCTATCGGGGTGAGCCCATGGTCGACCTAAGTCTGGGAATCACCTGGATCGGGGCCGCGGTCCTGTTTTTCTTCGCATTGTCTGGACTGATTTGGAGTGGAGCATGGACAGGAATCTGACTTTGGGTGACCGGCTCAAGGTCCGGTCGATGATCTATGTGGCCAGCGAGCCGATCCCGCGTTTCTGGCCCATGCGCACCTTCATTCACCACAATCCCCTTTTCGGTCTGGAGCATTTGCCCTTCGAGGAGGCTGTAGAGGAGGGATGTCGCCTTTTTAATGGGCGCGGCTACCTACCTCGTCAGCACTATCAGGGCTACCGTCGAGAAGGAAAAGTGGATGACTCTGCTCTGCGTCGCTATGTGCGCCGCTTCGTTGAAGATCAGACGTTGGATCTGCCAGGCATCGATGTCGAAGCCTGGCTCTGGACACTGATCACAGAGTGTTCGACAGAACGACTGATAGCCAGTCACGACTGGCTCGATGGCGAGGCCCTGGCGGCCGCCCTGCGGGGGCGCTCAGCGAAGCTCGACAGCAGCAGAGTAGTAATCGAGCGGCTCCATACCCTTCTGGCCCGCAAGATCGCTCATGACGGGCCAGTTTACGCCAATGTGGATCGTCTCTTCGGTACGGACATCGGCAGTACCCTCAATGACCTATTGGTAAAAAGCTGCCTCGACTTTTTTGACGAGGGGCAGTCGGCGTGGCAGGCCCCGGGGCGTGAGCAGGGCTTTTACTTTGCTTGGAAGAAAGTGGCATGGCGAAATGTTCGCTTCTTCCTGCGCGGACTGCATCTGCGTGAGTTGCTCGCATCTTCTGAGAGCCCCGAAGGAGTGATCGCCCAAATCCTCGTGCTCCTCAAGATCCCCGAGGAATCCTGGCAGAAATACATCACTCGCCAGCTCACTCGCTTGCATGGCTGGGCTGGCTTCATCCGCTTTCGCAGCATGGCCAAGCACCACTACTGGGCCACGCGCTATCCGGCAGACCTCACGGATTTCCTGGCGGTGCGTATGGTGCTGGGTCTGGCCCTCTTACAGGAGGCGGCCCGACACCATGCTTGCCCGGGCGATGCCGAGGCCGTCCAGGACTTCGTCGAGCAGGACCCTTTCGCAGCCTATCTTCGGCTCGAACTATATGGCGGGACCATCCTGCCCGGCTGGGCGCAGCGGGTGGATGATGCGCTCGCCCGCCGTTCGCGACGGGGCTACGGAGGTCTGGCTCTGGACTACATTCAGGCCAAGCTGGTCCATGAAGCGCGACAGCAGGCCCAGGCCCTGCGGAAACTGGCGCGGCGAGTTTCTCCCACGGCCGAAGAGGCCCTGAGGACCTTGGATAAAACCCAAATTGAGCAGTTCCTGCAACTCTTGCGCAATTGGGAAAAGCGCGAAGGCTTTAACTGGCTGAAGGCGATGGAGTCCCACTACATCACCGATCTGGTGCGCAAGGTGCACTTGCCGGAGTCCAAGCCGAAGAAGCGTCCCTTCGCTCAGGCCTTCTTCTGCATCGACGTTCGTTCCGAACCTATGCGCCGCCATCTGGAGGCCCTGGGGGATTACCAGACCTTCGGCATTGCCGGATTCTTTGGAGTGCCCATTGGCTATCTGGAATACGGCAAGGGCAGCGAAGTCCACCTCTGTCCAGCGGTGCAGACTCCGCGGAATCTCGTCGTCGAAATTACCGTCGATCTGAATCTCGAGGAAGAACCCCTGTATGGGGCTCTGGAGCATGTGCTGCACGACCTCAAATCTTCTGTGCTCTCGCCCTTCGTGGCGGTAGAGGCGGTGGGTTTACTCTTCAGTCTGGGGCTGATCGGCAAGACCGTGGCGCCGGTCACTTATCACGAGATCTACCGGCACCTGCATGCTGAAAAGCCTCCCACCCGCCTGCTGGTGGACAAGCTCAATGCCGAGCAGGCTGACTCCATCATACGTGCGGTGCAGCGGGCGATGATCGTGCGGGCCTTGGGTAAGGAGCTGGGCGTGAGCCGAGATCGCGTTACCGATGACGAGGTCCGGGAGTTACGTGAGATAGTTTTGGGTCACCAGGCGGGCCAGAATTCCTTGGCTAGACGTCTGGGGCTTGCGGCCGCGGCAGAAGCGGAGTTCATCGAAAAGCTGCGCACGGTATATCGGGTGGATCGGCAGGAAACCAGCCTGCAGATGGAACGCATTGGGCGCCTCGGTTTCAGTATCGACGAGCAGGTGCGCTATGTCTCCCAGGCCCTGCTCTCGACTGGACTCAATCGCAATTTCTCGCGCTTCGTTCTGATGGTGGCCCATGAGAGTCAGACCCAGAACAACCCCTACGAGTCGGCTCTCGACTGTGGCGCCTGCGGTGGTGGTAAAGGGCTGCCCAATGCCCGGGTGATCTGTGCCATGGCCAACAAGCCTGAGGTACGGCGGCGCTTGGCGGAGAATGGCGTCGTCATCCCCGATGATACCTGGTTCCTGCCAGCCACCCATAACACCACCACGGACCAGATTGATCTCTACGATCTCGATCTCCTGCCCGCTCGGCACCTGCTCTATCTGGAGCGTTTGCGCAATGGTCTTGCGGCAGCAACCCGACGAACGGCGGCAGAGCGGATGCCCACCTTGGGAGCGACAAGTAAACTTGCCGAGGACCCCTACGCCGCGGCGGCCATGGCACGCCGCCGTGCCCACGATTGGTCGCAGGTGCGACCGGAGTGGGGCCTCTCCCGCAATCTCTACGGCATCATCGGTGGCCGACATCTGACCGAGGGGGTAGACCTACAGGGCCGATCCTTCCTGCAATCCTACGATTATCGCCTTGACCCTAAGGGGCGCTTTCTCGAAAACATCCTGTCGGCACCAGTGGTGGTGGGCGAGTGGATCAACCTCGAGCACTATTTTTCGACGGTCGATGTCCATCACTTTGGTAGTGGGAGTAAGGCATACCACAATGTGGCTGGGCGCTTTGGGGTAATGACCGGCAATCAGAGCGATCTGCGTACCGGTCTGCCTATCCAGTCCATATACAAGGATGGTAAGCCCTATCACGAGCCCGTGCGGCTCATCGCCCTGGTCGAGGCCCCGGCACCTTTCGTCTTGGCCGCCGTAGGTCGCCTGCCCAAGGTCAAGGCGCTAATCATGGGTGGCTGGCTGCGGGTCATAGTCCTCGACCCTGAGGATGGCTACCGCGCCCTGGTGTTGGAAGATGGCGAATTTCAGGTCCACCCGGATTCGGGTCGGCAGCAGAGACTAACCCTTTTGGAGGCCAGTGCATGAATACCCTCAATCTCCATCCCTTGAAGAAGGTCGAAATCATTCTTGAAGGTGCCCATCGTGACTTTGCCACCGATCTCCTCGATCGAGCGGGGGTGAAGGGCTATTCGATCGTGGGCAACCTGTCTGGCAAAGGCAGCCACGGCATCTACGAGAGTCATTTGATGTTCAATGAGGACGATGTTCTCATCATGATAATTGTCGCCGTGCCCGAGGAACTCGTTTCGCCCATCCTCGAGGGTTTCACCCCCTTCTTCGAGAAGCATCAGGGGGTAATGTTCGTTTCTGATATCCAGGTGAGCCGCCTGGTCAAGTTCAAGAATTGCGCCCCGAATGGGCGCTGGCCGGTAACGCCGCCTTCATAGCCGTCCCGCGTACCCGTGCGGCGCACTGCGATCTGGCTGGCTGTGCGTTTTTACATGACGGCCATCGGCATGATGACACCGCAGCAGGCAGTATTGCACGAAAGCGCATCACGCCATGCTTCAGGAAAACGGCCTGATGGCTTCCGCTTCTTTCTTCGCTCGAAAAGTTTTTGATCGTGTAGGGAATCCCTTCCAGATAACCCGCGCTTGCCAGCCGATAAGGTTCTGTTCTTTGTCGTAGCGGGTTGCCAACTGATGCCATGGTCGCCGTTCTTTGCTCAATCGCCTTGCGTTCCATTTGGGCATTTATTGAGCGAAACTTCAAAGAGGCAAAGAAAAAGGGCTTAGGCCGAAGCCTAAACCCTTGTTCTAATTGGTGCCGGCGAGGGGAGTCGAACCTCTGACCTACCGATTACGAATCGGTTGCTCTACCAACTGAGCTACGCCGGCGTGGGCGCGATTGTACCTGTCACCGGGCATGGCGACAAGAATCCATTGCGCTGGGTGATCAGGCGGTCTTTTCTGCCTCTTCGGGTAATTCTTCCCGACGGTGGATGAAAAAGCCCTTGAGGTAGTTGCTTTCGGGCACCGCCGGGTGAACGGGGTGATCCATATCCTGACTGCCTTCACCGATGATCTGGTAGTCCCCACGCTGGGCGCCAAAAGCGATCTGGCTGAGCAGCGTTTCCCGGTTCAGGTGATGCGAGCAGGACGCCGAGAACAGGATGCCGCCGGGGCTCAGCAAACGCATGGCCATATCGTTAAAACGGCGATAGGCGATGCTGCCTTCCTTGAAGTCCTTCTTCGATTTAATCAGGGCCGGGGGGTCCAGGACGATGAGGTCAAACTGCTCACCGCGGTCGCGCAGATTGTGCAGCGTCTCCATGGCATCGCCATGAATGCTGCGCAAGCCTTCAACCTCGTTGCGCAGAGCGTTTTCTTCAAGGATCGCCAGGGCTGGTGCCGAACTGTCCACAGCGGTGACGGCGGTTGCTCCGGCCTTTGCCAGGGGGATGGAAAAGCCGCCGAGATAGGCGAAGCAGTCCAGCACCCGGCGCCCTTGGGCAAAGTCCCGCAAGCGGCGACGATTGGCGCGATGGTCATAAAACCAGCCGGTTTTCTGCCCGCCGCGCGGGTCAACCTGGAACAGGCAGTCGTTTTCCCAAACCTCCAGCCGCTCCGGGATATGCCCGAAGAGGACTTCGACGCGGTCTTCCAATCCTTCCAGTCGCCGTGCCGCGCCGCTGGCCTTCAGCAAAATGCCCGCCGGGCGCAGCAGACCATGCAAAGCCGCCGTGATCAGGGGCAGATCGCGATCCATGCCGAGACTACCTGCCTGCAGCACCAGATGGTCCTCATAGCGGTCGATAATCAGGCCCGGCAAGCCATCGCCTTCACCATGCACCAGGCGGTAAAAAGGCGCGCTGAACAGGCGCTCTCGCATCAGCAAAGCCTGTTGTAAGCGGGTGCGATAAAAGCCCTCATCAATGCTGATATGCGGGTCACGGCTCAACAAACGCGCACAGAGCAGGGTATGGGGATTGACATGGGCGAGCCCCAGGGCCTTGCCTTGGGCGTCTTCCATCCGGCAGACGCTACCTGGAGCAACAGCGGTGAGGGGGGTTTTCTGGACATGGATTTCGTTGCTGTAGACCCAGAGGTGACCGGCGCGGAGGCGGCGATCTTCCTTGGGACGCAGGCGGAGAACCGGGTATGGGCTGGCAGAGGACATGAGTGGACCTGATAATGAAAGCGGGAGTGCCCCGGAAGCATGGGGTCTGGACGTCCCGGCGCATTTTACAGTCTTTTCAACTGCCCGTATATTGAGCACACCATACGTGCGGTGTTCCGCTCCCGATTGACCCGGTATCTTGCCGAGGAGGATATGTGTCCAGTGCCGACCAAATTCGTGCCATCCGTTGGGAGGAGGGTCAGCTCTGCCTTCTCGATCAAAGACTGTTGCCGCAGCAGGAAACCTGGTTAAAGCTCAGTGATTATCGCGCGGTGGCGGTGGCGATTCGGCAGATGGTAGTACGTGGTGCCCCGGCAATCGGCATTGCCGCCGCTTATGCCATGGCGCTTGCCGTGAGCGAGGTGAGCACGCATGCGGACTGGGAGGCGCGCCTGCTGAGTGCCGCCGACGAGATCAAGGCGGCGCGACCGACGGCGGTGAATCTTGCCTGGGCGACGGATCGGCAACTGGCGTTGGCGCAATCGGCGTCTACCGCAGGGCAGGCCGTCGCCGCACTTTTACAGGCCGCCCATGACTTGCTCCGCGATGATATCGCCGATAACCAGCGTATGGGCCGTTATGGCGCGGAGCTCTTGCCGACGAAGGGTGGCATTCTGACCCATTGCAACACCGGCAGCCTCGCGACCGGTGGATACGGCACGGCACTGGGCGTGATTCGTGCGGGGATTTCTGCGGGTAAGCAGCTCCATATCTATGCTGATGAAACCAGGCCCTGGCTGCAGGGCGCGCGCCTCACCGCCTGGGAGTTGCAGAAGGATGGTATTCCCTTTCATCTCAATGCCGACAGTGCCGCCGCCTATCTGATGCAACAGGGTCTGATCCATGCGGTGATAGTTGGCGCCGATCGTATCGCCGCTAATGGCGACGCGGCCAATAAGATCGGCACTTACAGCCTCGCCGTGCTGGCGCAATATCATCAGATTCCCTTCTACGTCGCGGCGCCGTTGAGTACGGTGGATTTCGCCATGCCCGATGGCGGCGGCATCATCATCGAAGAGCGCCCCGCCGTAGAGGTGCAGCAGTGTGCGGGCCATGCGGTGGCGCCAGAAGGTGTCGAAGTGCGTAATCCGGCTTTTGATGTCACCCCCGCCAGTCTGATCACCGCCATTATCACCGAGCGTGGCGTGGCGCGCCCGGGGTTTCAGGCGGCGCTCCAGGCGCTGGCCGCGGGCCACATGCAGGCTTAGCCCCGCTGTGGCATAATGCCGTGTTGAAAAAATAATCAGGGGTACTCAGTCTCCACATGATCGAATTCGCCAAAGAAACCATTCCTGTCAGTCTCGAAAAGGAGATGCGCCAGTCCTACCTCGATTACGCCATGAGCGTGATCGTCGGCCGCGCCCTTCCCGACGCCCGCGACGGTCTCAAGCCAGTGCATCGTCGTGTGCTCTTCGCCATGCACGAGATGAGCAACGACTGGAATAAGCCCTATAAGAAGTCGGCGCGTGTCGTCGGTGATGTCATCGGTAAATACCATCCCCACGGTGACACCGCCGTCTATGACACGATGGTGCGGATGGCGCAGGACTTTTCCATGCGCTACCCGCTCATCGACGGGCAGGGTAACTTTGGTTCGGTGGATGGCGACAGCCCCGCCGCCATGCGCTACACCGAAGTGCGCATGTCCCGCATTGCCCATGAGATGCTGGCGGATCTGGAAAAGGAGACCGTTGATTTCGGCCCCAACTACGATGAGAAGGAGATGGAACCGCTGGTCATGCCGGCGCGTATCCCCAACCTGCTGATCAACGGTTCCGCCGGCATTGCCGTCGGCATGGCGACCAATATCCCGCCCCACAATCTGACGGAAGTGATCAGTGCCTGTCTGGCGCTGGTGGATGATCCCGAAACCCCGGATGAAGAATTGTTTATCTTGGTCCCGGCGCCAGATTTTCCGACGGCAGGCTTTATTCATGGCCGTGCCGGCAGTATCGAAGCCTACCGCACCGGGCGGGGCCGGGTGGTCATGCGCGCGCGCTGCGAGTTCGAGACGGACAAAAAATCCAACCGGCAGAGCATCATTGTCACCGAGCTGCCCTATCAGGTGAATAAGGCCAGACTCATTGAGCGCATCGCCGAGATGGTCAAGGAAAAGCGTCTGGAAGGCATCAGTGACCTGCGCGACGAGTCCGACAAATCGGGTATGCGTATCGCCATTGAACTCAAGCGGGACGCCAACGGCGATGTGGTGCTGAATAATCTCTACCAGCACACGGTTATGCAGAGCGTGTTCAATATCAATATGGTGGCGCTGCTGGACGGGGCACCGCGGACCCTCGGTCTGCGCGATCTGCTGCAGGCCTTCATCCAGCACCGCCGCGAAGTGGTCACCCGGCGTACCGTCTTCGAGCTAAAGAAGGCACGCGACCGCGCCCATATCCTCGAGGGCCTGGCGGTGGCGTTGGTCAATCTGGATCCGCTCATCAGCCTGATTCGGGCGGCGGCCAACCCGGCAGAAGCCAAGGCGCAAATGTTGGCGAAGTCTTGGGAGCCGGGCATGGTCGCGGCGCTGCTGGTCGAGCGTGGCGAACCCTCGGAGGGGATGCAAACGGACGGATATCATTTGTCCGAGCCGCAGGCCCAAGCCATTCTCGATTTGCGTTTGCACCGTCTGACCGGGCTGGAGCAGGACAAAATCCGCGATGAATACCTGGCCTTGCTGGATCGCATCCGTGAGTTGCTGGAGATTCTCGGCTCAAAGGCTCGGCTGATGGAGGTCATCCGCGAAGAGCTGGTGGCCATCCGCGATCAGTACGGGGATGCCCGACGCAGCGAGATCGTGGCGGACACGGGTGATATCTCGACGGAAGATCTGATTACCGAAGAGGAAATGGTGGTGACCTTCACCCACGCCGGTTATATCAAGGCTCAGCCGGTGACGGCCTTCAATGCCCAGAGACGGGGCGGCAAAGGCAAGATGGCCACTACCACCAAAGAAGAAGACTTTGTCGAACGCATGTTCTGCGCTTCGACCCATGCGTATTGTTTGTTCTTTAGCAATCTCGGTAAAGTCTTCTGGCAAAAAGTGTATCAGTTGCCGCAGGCAGGTCGTGGCGCCAAGGGCAAGCCCATTGTTAACATGCTGTCGCTGGCCCCCACGGAGCGCATCACCGCCGTATTGCCGGTTCGTGACTTTACCGAGGGCCAGTTTGTCTGCATGGTTACCTCCCTTGGCGTCGTCAAAAAGACGCCGGTCATGGAGTATTCCCGGCCGCGCAGTCAGGGGATCAACGCCATCCACCTCGACCCGGGTGATCGTCTAGTGGCTGTTGGCCTCTCCGATGGGCAGCGCGAGTTCATGCTCTTTACTCGGCATGGCATGGCGGTGCGCTTCCCCGAGGCGAAGGCTCGGGCCATGGGTCGCAACGCCCGTGGCGTACGCGGTATCAGTCTGGAAGAGAATGATCGGGTGATCTCGGCACAGTGGGTGGACTCCAGTCAGGTGATCCTCACCACTACCGCCAATGGTTATGGTAAATTGACGAAAGTGGATGAATACCGCCGCACCAACCGGGGTGGGAAGGGCGTTATTGCCATCCAGACCAACGAGCGTAATGGTGATGTGGTCGGCGCCCTGGCGGTAACGGAGCGGGACGAACTGATGCTGGTCTCTGATCATGGCACGCTGATTCGTATGGCGATTAACAGCATTCGTCGCACCGGTCGGAATGCGCAGGGGGTGCGCCTGATTAACCTGGGCGAGGGCGAGCAACTGGCAGGACTGGCATTGATTGCCGATACAGAAGAAGAGGAGGGGGAGCAGACTGATCTGCCCCAGTAACACATAATGAACTATCCTGTTTATAATTTTGGCGCAGGTCCGGCGATGCTCCCCCATGCGGTACTGGAGCAGGTGCAGGCGGAACTGCTCGATTGGCATGGCCGCGGTATTTCGGTCATGGAAATGAGCCATCGCGGTGCCGACTACATGCAGATTATCGCCGGGGCCGAACAGGACCTCCGTGACCTCCTGCAGATTCCCGCCCATTACAGGGTGCTGTTTTTGCAGGGTGGGGCGACCTTGCAGTTTGCCATGGTTCCCATCAACCTGCTGCGTGGTCATGCGCGGGCGAGTTATGTGCAGACTGGTATCTGGTCTGCCAAGGCCATGACCGAGGCCAGGCGTTTTGCGATCGTCGAGGTGGCGGCCAGCAATGCGGATCGTCAGGCCCGTGTGGTGCCTCCGCAATCGGAGTGGCAAGTCAGCGCCGACACCGCCTATGTACACATTGCCGGTAATGAAACCATCGGTGGTCTGGAGTTCGATTTTGTCCCGGAACTGGGTGATATTCCGCTGGTGAGCGATGCCTCTTCCCATATTCTCTCGAAGCCAATAGATGTCAGCCGTTTCGGCCTCATTTATGCCGGTGCCCAGAAGAATATCGGGCCGGCCGGTCTGACTCTGGTTATTGTTCGTGAAGACCTCATCGGTCATGCACCGGCCGGTACTGCAACCATGCTGGACTATGCCGTGCATGCCAAAGAGGGTTCCATGCACAATACGCCTCCTACCTTTGCTATTTATGTCGCCGGTTTGGTGTTCAAGTGGTTGAAACAATTGGGTGGGCTGGGTGCAATGGCGGAGGTCAATGCGCGTAAGGCCGCATTGCTGTATGCGGCGATTGATGGCTCCGGCGGTTTTTATAACAATGCCATAGAGCACCGCAACCGCTCGCAGATGAACGTGCCCTTTACCCTGCATGACGCGGCGTTGGACGCGATGTTTCTGAAAGAGGCGGATGAGCAAGGGCTGCTCCAGCTCAAGGGGCACCGCCTGCTGGGTGGCATGCGCGCTTCTGTCTACAACGCCATGCCAGAGTCCGGGGTACGGGCGCTGGTCGACTTCATGCGGGATTTTGCCCGCCGTCAGGGTTAGGGAGGCAGCTTGTCCGCAACTGTACGAACGCTGCCTGAATTGCGCACCGCTATTGATGCCGTAGATGGAGAAATTCTCCATTTGCTGGCAGAGAGAGGCCGCTTGGCGGCCGAGGTGGGTGAAGTCAAACGCGCGGCTGATGAGACAAATTTCTACCATCCCGATCGGGAATCCGAAATTCTCCGTCGATTGATGGCCGAGAATCCCGGGCCCTTTTCTGCGGAGCAAATCGCCACTATTTTTCGCGAAATCATTTCTGCTGGCTTGGCCCTGGAAGAGCCGTTACAGGTGGCTTATCTCGGTCCGGCAGGCACCTTCACGCAAATGGCTGCGCAAAGGCATTTCGGGCGGGCTGCGGTGTTGCAACCCACCACTGGCATTGCCGAGATTTTCCGCTTGGTGGACAGGGGGCAGACACAGTTCGGCGTGGTTCCGGTGGAAAACAGTACCGAGGGCTCTGTCAATCTCAGTCTTGATCTGCTACTGGATTATCCGCTGCATATTTGCGGTGAGGTGCAATTACGCATCGTCCATAATCTGGTGGCTAAATGCTCTATGGATGTGATCCAGCGGGTCTATGTGCACTACCAGACCCGTGCCCAGTGTCGCCAATGGCTTGCCGCACATCTGCCGCAGGTGCAATTAGTAGACGTCCCCAGTAATGCCGTGGCTGCTGAGCGCGCCTCGGCAGATGCCGAGGGTGGTGCTATTTCCACTACGGTGGCTGCGGAGGCTTACGACCTCGAGATTCTGGCCGCCGGTATTGAAGACAATCCCGAGAACACCACGCGCTTTATAGTGATCGGTAAGATCAATACCCGCTCCACAGGGAACGACAAGACCAGTCTGGTAGTGGCCGCAGCCAATCGCCCAGGGAGCCTGCATGCGCTGTTGTCGCCCTTGGCCGATGCGGGGATCAGCCTCACGCGCATTGAGTCGCGACCGACGCGCTCCGCTGTTTGGGAGTATGTCTTTTATCTCGATCTGCTCGGTCATCGTCAAGATGCCGCCATTGCACCGGTACTGGATGCCCTCGCGCAACAGGCGTCTTTCTATCGTTGTCTTGGTAGTTATCCCAGGGCGGTATTTTGATGCGCAATAAATATCTGGAATATGCGGCAGCGGGGGTGTCTGACTTGCGTCCTTATCAGCCGGGTAAGCCCTTGGCGGAACTGGAACGGGAACTGGGCATCCGCGATGCCATCAAGCTGGCCTCCAATGAAAATCCACTGGGACCGAGCCCCGCGGCGCTGGAGGCTATCCGCGATGCGCTGCCCTCCCTGGCCCTGTATCCCGAGGGATCAGCGCCGGAATTGCGCGCACTGCTGACACAACAGTTGGATCTGGACCCGCGGCAATTTATCTTCGGCAATGGTTCTGATCAGGTGGTGGAGTTTGCGGTACGTGCTTTTGCTGGGCCGGGTACCGAGGTGATCGTTTCCCAGTATGCCTTTGCTGCTTATGCCATTGCCGCGCAGGCGAGTGGAGCGACCGTGCGGGTTGCCCCCGCGAGGGATTACGGTCATGACCTGGATGCCATGGCGGGTTTGCTCAACGCAAACACCCGGCTGGTGTTTATCGCCAACCCCAACAATCCCACCGGCACCCACCTTGCAGTTGATGCACTGGAGACCTTTATCGACAGCGTGCCCGCGCATGCCCTGGTGGTGCTGGATGAGGCTTACCTGGAATTGATGGAAAGTGCGGATTATCCTGACGGTAAGCTGTGGTTGCGGCGCTTCAGCAATCTGATGGTTACTCGCACCTTTTCTAAGGCCTATGGGCTGGCAGGCCTGCGTTGCGGTTACGGCATCGGCCACCCTGACCTGATAGCGGTGCTGGAGCGGGTTCGTCAGCCCTTTAATGTGAATACGTTAGCGCAGGTGGCGGCGCACGCTGCGCTCACCGATCGCGCCCATTTACAGGCCACCTTGGCCAACAATCGCCAAGGAATCGTGGCCCTCCGTGACGGATTACATAATCTTGGATTGACAATCCTGCCGCCTGCAGGCAACTTTATCGCCTTTGCCGTACCGGGGGGTGGTCAGCGTGTCTACGACGCGCTGTTGCATCGGGGCGTGATCATACGACCGCTTACCCCTTATGGCATGCCGGATCATCTGCGGGTCAGTGTTGGTCTGCCGGTGGAAAATCAACGTTTTCTAAAAATGCTGGGCGAGGTCCTGTAATTTCATGATCGTCATTGTTAAACCACAAGCCACCGCAGAGCAGATGGAGCAGTTGCTGGAGCGTATCCGCCAGTTTGGCCTGCAGCCTATGGTTAGTACCGGTTCGGAGCGCACGGTGGTGGGCCTGCTAGGAGATGAACGGTTGTTGCCCGAGGGAGCCTTGGAATCATTGCCCGCTGTGGAACAAGTTATGCCCATTCTGAAGCCTTACAAGCTCGTTAGTCGCGAGTTCAAATCCACCGACACCGTGATTGAGGTGCGTGGTATTCCCATCGGCGGCAGGCAGATTCAAGTGATCGCTGGCCCCTGCTCGGTCGAAACACCTGAGCAGATGCGCAGCTCCGCGGAGGCCGTTAAAGCGGCGGGCTGTCGCCTGATGCGCGGCGGCGCTTTCAAACCCCGTACCAGCCCCTATACTTTTCAGGGCGTGGGCGATGAAGGTCTGGATTATTTTCGGACGGCTGCGGATGCCTGCGGTTTGCCCATCGTCACTGAGCTGATGGATGTCCGCAAGATTGATCTTTTTCTCGAAAAAGGGGTGGACATCATTCAGATCGGCACGCGCAACATGCAGAATTTTGATCTCCTCAAAGAGGTCGGTCGTCTGGATGTGCCGGTTATTCTTAAACGTGGACTGAGTGCCACCATCAAGGAATGGCTCATGGCGGCAGAGTATATAGCTGCTCACGGCAATCACCGGATTATTTTCGCCGAGCGTGGTATCCGCACTTTTGAAACGGCCTATCGTAATGTCCTTGACGTCACCGCTATTCCGGTCCTCAAGCGGGAGACGCATCTGCCGGTTATCGTCGACCCCAGCCACGCGGGTGGCAAGGCTTGGCTGGTGCCGCAGTTGTCCAAGGCAGCGATTGCGGCTGGTGCGGATGGTTTGCTGGTGGAGTCGCATCCCTGTCCAGAAGAAGCCTGGTGCGATGCCGATCAGGCCCTGAGCCCAGAGCAACTCATGGCGCTGATGGGTGATCTGCGCAAGATCGCTGAGGCCATTGGCCGCGAGCTTTAGCATGACAGACGTTCCATTCCATCGGGTCGCCATTGTCGGCCTTGGCCTGATAGGTGGGAGTGTCGCCAAAGCCCTGCGCGCGACGGATTTCAGTGGAACAATCCGGGGCGTGGTTGCGGATAAGGAAGAAGCAAGGCGGATTCGTAGGGCAGCAGGTAAGTGGCAGATCACGCTGAGTCATGTCCTTGCCCCGGCACTGCAGGACGCTGACCTGGTCATTTTGGCCACGCCTCCACAGATGCTCATGGCGCAGTTGCCAGAGGTGGCGCGTCTGGTGTCTCCAACGGCAGTGGTTAGTGATGTCGGGAGCATCAAGGTGCCGGTGGCGCAACTCGGTGCCGAGCTTTTAGGCGATCGTTTTGTGGCGGCCCATCCCTTGGTGGGTGGTGAAAAAACGGGCTTCAGTGCAGCTCGGAAGCGACTCTATCAGGGCGCACGAGTGGTTTTGACACCGTCGCCGGGTCAGGCGGGTGGGTCCCTGGAGGTTATGCGCACATTCTGGCAAATGCTTGGAGCCACGATCGTCCAAATGACGCCGGAAGCCCACGATTATGCTCTGGCGGCCACCAGTCATGTGCCGCATCTGCTGGCCTTTGCCTACATGGCTGGTTTGGAGGGACAGGCCGCTGCGCTGCAGCAATTAGCGGGTGGTGGTCTGCGCGACTTTTCCCGTATCGCCGCCTCGGATCCCCGACTTTGGGCCGATATCCTCTGGGAGAATCGTGCCGCTGTCCGCCAGCATTTGAGCACGGTGCAAAGAACTCTTGGCGCCGCCGAGCGGATGCTGGCGGGTAACGACGCCCAGGCACTGAACGATCTGCTGGGGCGCGGCCAGAGTTGCCGACGACAATTTCAATTTCCTCCGGTGCATTCCTGAATTATGTCCAGATATCTTGTACATCCAGGTGGTCAACTCAAAGGTCGTTTTCCGGTCCCTGGCGACAAATCCATTTCCCATCGTGCCGTTATTCTTGGTGCGCTTGCGGAAGGTGTGACCGAAATAGTGGGATTGCTGGAGGGTGCGGACGTGCTCGCCACCATCGCTGCATTTCGCGCGATGGGCGTCGAAATGGAAGGGCCGGATAACGGGCGTTTGCGTATACACGGTGTGGGCCTGCATGGGTTGCGTGCGCCCGCTGTCCCGTTGGATTGTGGAAACTCCGGCACGGCCATGCGTCTGCTGGCGGGAGTGCTGGCCGGGCAGGTTTTTCCCAGCACGCTGATTGGCGACACCAGTTTGCAGAAGCGACCGATGGGCCGCGTGCTGAACCCGTTGCGTACCATGGGTGCGGAAATCACCGCGCAGGAGGGTAGGGCACCCTTACATATTCATGGACGGCCCCTGCATGGTATCGAGTATGCGCTACCGGTGGCTAGCGCCCAGGTCAAATCTGCCGTGCTGTTGGCCGGACTGTATGCCGACGGGGAAACCTGCGTGGCCGAGCCCGCCCCCACCCGCGACCACAGCGAGCGGATGCTGCAGGGTTTTGGCTACCCAGTGGAGCGTCAGGCTCTACGCGCCTGTCTGCATAGCGGGGGCCAGTTGCGCGGGCAGTCGTTGCAGGTGCCGGGTGACATTTCTTCGGCGACGTTCTTCCTACTGGGTGCCACTATCGCGCCGGGCTCCGATCTCATCCTGGAAGGTGTTGGTATCAATCCGACCCGAACCGGCGTCATCGAAATCCTTACCCGTATGGGTGCCCGGATTGACCTGACCGCCTTGCGCGAAGTGGGCGGTGAGCCGGTCGCCGATATCCGCGTCCGCTATGCACCGTTGCAAGGCATCGTTATCCCTCCCCATTTGGTACCTCTGGCTATTGATGAGTTTCCCGCGCTATTCATAGCGGCGGCGTGTGCGACGGGGCAGACGGTGATTACCGGCGCCGAAGAACTCCGTGTCAAGGAAAGTGACCGTATCGCGGTGATGGCTGGGGGGCTGCAGGCACTGGGTGCCACCATAGAAGAGCGCACGGATGGAGCCGTTATTAGCGGATCACCGTTGTTGGGTGGTCGGGTAAACAGTCACGGGGATCATCGTATCGCGATGGCCTTCGCTATGGCGGCACTCGTGGCGCAAGGCGCTATCGAAATTCTCGACTGCGCCAACGTGGCCACGTCTTTTCCGAGTTTCCCCGTTCTAGCGCAGCAGGCCGGGCTGTTGCTGGAGGTGGCGGGCGCATGAATATCATCCCCGTCATCACCTTGGATGGCCCCGGCGGGGTCGGTAAGGGCACGCTGGGCCGCCTCTTGGCCCATGATCTGGGTTGGCATTTGCTGGATAGCGGCGCTATTTATCGGGCGCTGGCGCTGGCGGCTCGGCGGGCCGGGCTTCATGCAGATGACGAAGCGGCACTGTCCGATCTTGCCCGCGCCTTACCGCTGAGCTTTCGTGGTGCGGTGGACCAAACCCACGTACTACTCGGGGCGGAGGTCGTGGATGCGGCAATTCGCAGCCCCGAAATCAGTGCGTTGACCTCACAAATTGCCGCGCTTCCCACGGTTCGCGCCGCATTATTGCAGCGGCAGAGGGATTTTCGTCAGGCGCCAGGACTGGTGGCCGACGGCCGCGATATGGGGACCGTGGTTTTTCCGGACGCAACACTCAAGGTGTTTCTGACTGCGAGCGCCGAAGTCCGTGGCAAGCGGCGTCTGAATCAGTTGATGGAACAGGGTAGTAGTGCTAATCTCGCCACAGTTGTGGCGGAAATTGCGGAACGCGATGCCCGGGATCAGCAGCGCAGCGTGGCACCGCTCCGGCCCGCGTCCGATGCGCGCCTCCTGGATACCAGCGAACAAAGCGTTTCCGACACATACAGGGTTCTGCAAAGCTGGGTTCAAGCTGTTTTGCAGGAAAATTGAAACCGCCATTTATGGCATCGAGCAGTGATTCAAGGGGCGCCCATGGCGTACCCGGTAAATGAGGCCTACTGAAATTTATGACCACCCCTAACGCTGAAATGCTTATTGAACCCAGTTTTGCCGAGATGTTTGAAGAAAGCCAGAGCACCCAGGGCCTCAAGCCTGGTGAGTTGCTCACCGGCATCGTGACCCGCGTCGATAACGACTTTGTCATCGTCGATGTAGGTCTCAAGTCTGAAGGACCGATTCCCGCCGAGCAGTTCCGTAATGCGGAAGGCGAAATAGAGGTGAAGGTTGGTGACTCTGTAGAGGTCTGTCTGGAACTGGTGGAAGACGGCATGGGCGAAACCCGCCTCTCCCGTGAAAAAGCCCGCCGCGCCAAGACCTGGGTCGATCTGGAAAAGTCTTTCAATGACAATGCCGTGGTGCATGGCTTCCTCACCGGCAAGGTGAAGGGTGGTTTCACGGTCAGCATCGACGGTGTGCGTGCCTTCCTGCCTGGCTCTCTAGTCGATGTGCGCCCGGTACGGGATGTGGCTTATCTCGAAGGTAAAGACCTAGAGATGAAGATCATCAAGCTGGACCGCAAGCGCAACAACGTGGTGGTTTCCCGCCGTGCGGTGGTCGAGCAGGAACAGAGCGCGGAGCGTGGGGTGCTGCTGGAAAGCATCCAGGAAGGGGCCATTCTCGAGGGTGTGGTCAAGAATCTCACCGATTACGGTGCGTTCATCGACCTGGGTGGTATCGACGGCCTGCTGCATATCACCGATATGGGCTGGCGCCGGGTCAAACATCCCAGCGAAGTGGTCACGGTGGGTGGCGAAGTGCGTGTTCTGGTCCTTAAGTTCGACCGCGAACGCGGCCGTATTTCTCTCGGCATGAAGCAACTCGGCGAAGACCCCTGGCGCGATATCGCCCGCCGTTATCCCGAGGCCACCCGTATTTTCGGTAAGGTTACCAACGTTACGGATTACGGCGCGTTCGTTGAGATCGAAGAAGGCGTCGAGGGTCTGGTACATGTCTCCGAAATCGACTGGACCAACAAGAACATTAATCCGGCCAAAGCCCTGCATGTCGGTCAGGAAGTCGAAGTGATGATCCTCGATATCGACGAAGAGCGTCGCCGCATTTCGCTGGGCATCAAGCAGTGCTTGCCCAACCCGTGGGATGACTTTGCGCAGAACTTCCAGAAGGGCGATCGCGTCTCCGGTCAAATCAAGAGTATTACCGACTTTGGTGTATTCGTCGGTCTGGATGGCGGTATCGACGGGTTGATTCACCTATCCGATCTGGCCTGGGATCGCAGCGGCGAAGAAGCGGTGCGGGACTTCAAGAAGGGAGATACTCTGGATGCTGTTGTCCTGAGCATTGATCCAGAGCGGGAGCGTATCAGTCTCGGCATCAAGCAGATGGAAACTGATCCGTTCATCCAGTTTGTGGTGGCCAATGAAAAGGGCGCCCTGGTCGAAGGTGAAGTCATCTCGGTGGACAGCCGTGGTGCCGAGATTCGGCTTGGCGAGGGGGTGGAAGGGTTCCTGCCTCAACGTGAATTGGGCCGTGGTCTGACCTTGTCAGCCGGGGAGAAAATTGAGGTCAGCATTGCGATGGTAGATCGCAAGAACCGCACCCTGACCCTCAGCACCAAGGCTCGGGAAGTGACTGCTTCTCAGGAAGAACAGACGACGGCAGCGGTGCAGCAATATGCGCGTAGCGCGGCGACGGGCACCACCAGTCTGGGTGATCTGATCAAGGAACAGCTCAAGCGTAAGCAGGAAGAAGAAAGCTAAGCGTGACCCCTCTCCTTCCTGGTCGTGTGCTGATCGGGAGGAGAGGTGAATGAGACGGCGTCAGGTAAAGGCCTTTTTTGAATCGTCGACCTGCCGCTTATCTTTTTAATTTTAGGATGTCCCGCCAGTTCACCATTCTTTGTAAGAAGCTAATAAACTATGACTAAATCGGAATTGATCAAAAACATCAGCGCACAATATCCGCATTTGAGTGTGCGCGATATCGAAATGGCCACCCGTCAGATGCTCGATTATCTAAGCGACGCACTGGCCGAGGGTGAGCGTATTGAAATTCGTGGTTTTGGAAGCTTTTCCATGCATGTACGGCCTGCCAAGCAGGGACGTAATCCGAAAACGGGAGAGCCGGTGCTGGTGCCTGAAAAGCGGGTCCCGCATTTTAAACCGGGTAAGGAGCTCCGTGAACAGGTTGATTACCCTGGAGCGGTTGTGGGTGGCAAGGCTTAATTGACGGTTCCCGGCGTGGATACCGTAGTTGTCCTCGTCCTGCTGTTGACGATCGCGCTGGGTGTCTGGATTGGCCGGGTTACCTCTCCGCGAAAACCTGCGCCGAATGCCTCCGACACGATTCCCGAAATTTATATTCAGGGGCTCAACCATCTCCTCAGTGAGCGCAATGATGAAGCGGTAGAGGTTTTTCTCGATGCGCTGCGGCAACATCCAGAGAGCATTGACATCTTGCTCGCCCTGGGACGCCTCTTCCGGCGGCGCGGAGAGTTGGAACGTGCGTTGCGGGTACATCAGCATCTTCTGGATCAACCGGCACTGGCGCTTGACCTGCGGCAAAGTGTGCTTTTCGAGATCGCGCAGGATTACCTCAAGGCAGGGATTCTCGATCGGGCGGAATCCATCCTCAAGGAATTATTGGATTGTCAACCCGATCATCTAGAGGGCCTTGCTACGCTTGCCGAGCTGTATGAACTGGGCAGTGAGTGGGCGCAGTCTATTGCGATACGTCAGCGCTTACATAAAGCGGGTAAGCGCGGCCAGCGTCCGGTGATTGCCATGCTCTATGGTGAACTGGCCGAGCAATCGCTCCTCTTAGGAGATGCAGGGCAAGCGAGAGTTTTTTTGGAGTTGGCCCAGAGGGAGGATCCAGAAAATCCGCGGGCCTTGGTGATTGGCGGACGCATCGCCTTCGATCGGCAGGACTGGGGTGGTGCATTAAACCTTTGGGAAAGACTTCTTGACTCTCCAGTGGAATCTGTAGTTCTGCTTATTTTGGAACCCTTTCTGAGCGTTTTACGATACGCTGCGAACCGCACGGATGTGCAGGACGCACGAGAACGCCTGTTGAAGATGTGTAATTCGCCGTTGGCCGTCAAGCTTTTGGCGCATGCCTTGCAGGCGGTTGAAGGAACCCCTGCGGCGACGGCATATTTAAGACGTGTTCTGTTGCGGCAGCCAGATATGCGGGTGATGCAGGTTTTGCTGGAACTGGATCCTGATGCACCCGATCCCGCGTTGTATCCCGTTATGGCGCTAGCAGTGAGGGGGTTGTCGGTGGAACCAGCGGTTTTTCACTGTCAGTCTTGTGGTTATCAAAGTCCCCAGTATTATTGGCGCTGCCCTAGCTGCCGTCAGTGGGGCACCTTTTCCGGAGGGTATAGTTTGTGATTTCACCGCTCATCGTTGCGCTGGATTATGCGAACGAACGCGACGCCCTGGTTTTGGCAGATCAGCTTGATCCTACCGCGTGTCGGGTTAAGGTAGGCAAGGAACTTTTTACCGCCTGTGGCCCCGCCATTGTGGAGCGTCTGCAGGAGCGCGGATTTGACGTATTTCTTGACCTCAAGTTTCACGATATTCCGCAGACCGTCGCCAAAGCTTGCCGGGCGGCGGCGCGTCTCGGCGTATGGATGCTCAATGTACATGCGAGTGGTGGTAGCGCCATGCTGCGCGCTGCACACGAAGCGGTGAACGATGCTGATGGGACACGGCGGACTCTCCTGGTTGCGGTGACGGTACTCACGAGTATGAACGACGTCGCTTTACGCGAAGTTGGCGTCAACAGCTCGGTACAGGATCAAGTTGGACGTTTGGCGACGCTTGCAGCGGCATGTGCCTTGGACGGTATCGTCTGTTCCGCACTGGAGGCGAATCATCTACGGGAGACCGTGCCGGAACTCTTGCGTGTGACTCCGGGGATTCGTCCGGCGCAGTATGCGGAGGATGACCAGAAACGTATTATGGCGCCGGCAGCGGCACTGGCGGCGGGATCAAACTTTCTTGTGGTAGGCAGACCTATTACGGCTGCCGAGGACCCGGCACAGGCCCTTAGGCAGATATTGAGTGAGTTGCCAGGGAGCGCCGCAGGTTCTCAGAAACCCGACTAATATGCCCCTTTAATAAAGGGGGCAAGGACTGTGCTCCGCGTAACACTGATCATGGAGAAGAAACCTGCTGTGACTACAGATGAAGTGGTGACGTTGTACAAAGAAGATGGAGCGCTGCTCCAGGGGCACTTTCTGCTATCCTCGGGATTGCATAGTGATACCTACCTGCAGTCGGCCAGGGTGCTGCAACATCCCGAGCACGCAGCGCGACTGTGTGCGGCGATGGTGGCAGGTATTCCTGAAGGTCTGCGGCAGCGTATCTCCTGTGTCGTGGGACCAGCTATGGGTGCGGTTCTGGTATCCTACGAATGCGGCCGCGCGCTTGGAGTACGCAGCCTGTTTACCGAGCGGGAAGCCGGGCAGATGGTGTTGCGCCGTGGCTTCGCGCTGGCACCGGGTGAAGGCGTGTTAGTGGTTGAAGATATTACGACGACGGGCGGCTCGACGCGGGAATGTATAGCGGCCATTACCGCAGCAGGCGGGCAAGTATTGGCGGCATCGGCGATTATTGATCGCAGCTCAGGATTCAGCGATTTTGACGGTGTACCATTTTTTCCGCTGTTGACGCTCACGGTACGTACCTGGGAAGCTGTTGATTGTCCGCTCTGTGCAGTTGGCGGGACGCCCGTTAAACCCGGGAGTCGCGGTCTGCGTTGACCTTGAGGGGCAGGTGGCTTGTGTTTATTATTAACGTTTAGGCTTAGACAAAATGAAAAAGAAGGATCAGTTCATGCAAATTTCGACGCCAGAGGCCACGCCTTTGGAAAGACACATCCATGTGACCATTCCCGCCAGTGAGGTGGAGAGTGGGGTATCCCAGCGTCTGCGTAACAAGGCGCGCTCCGCACGTTTCCCCGGATTTCGGCCCGGCAAGGCGCCCATGGCTCTCATTGAACGCCATTATGGTTCGGATGCCCTCATGGAGACCTTCGACCATCTCATCAATGAACGTTATTCTCAGGTCGTGCGTGACGAATCCTTACGTCCGGTGGGAAGACCGGAAGTGCAGGTTGAGAAAGGGGGGCGCGGTGAGGACCTCGTGTTTACGGCCGTGGTAGAGGTATATCCCGAATTTGATCCGCAGGTGCCGGACGCCACCGTTATCCGCAAGACGGCTGAAGTAACGGATGCGGACGTGGATGCCACGATAGACATTATGCGGCGGCAGCGGCGTTTTTATGTGTCTGCCGAGCGTCCTGCCCAGGACGAAGACCGGGTCACCGTGGATTTTCAGGGGACCATTGATGGTGTCCCCATGGCGGGCGGCGATGTGACCGACTACCCCGTGGTGCTCGGCTCCGGTCGTCTGCTGCCGGACATTGAGCAGGGACTGCTGGGAATGTCTGCGGGGGAAGACCGGACTGTGCCAGTACAATTTCCGGCGGAATATCATGTTCCGGAACTCGCTGGTCAGGCCGCCCAGTTCCATCTTCAGGTCAAGGAAGTGGCGGCCCCTCAATTGCCCGAAGTGGACGCGGCTTTCGCCTTGGCGCTCGGCATTGAGGATGGAGATGTAGCCATATTGCGGCAGGAAGTACGGGAAAATCTAGAACGTGAAGCACAGCGGATGAGCCGAGGTCAGGTGAAAGCGCAGATTCTGGAACTGGTAGCGGAAAGCAACCATCCCGATTTGCCCAAGCAAATGATCGGACAGGAATTGGAGCGTTTGCAAAAAGATGCCAATGCAGCCGCTGGCGGTGGTGATCTGGACGCGCTGGCCAGGCGGCGTGTGGTACTTGGCTTGGTATTGTCGGAAATTGTCCGGCGCGAAAAGCTGCGGGCATCCCCGGTGGAAATCACTCAGGTTATTCAGGATATGTCCGAGCAATATGAGGACCCTGAGCAGTTCATGCGCTGGTACCGCAGTAATCCCGAGCAGATGGAGCAGGCCGAGGCTATGGTGCTGGAAGACAAAGTGGTGGCGTGGCTTCTGGAGCGTGTTAAAGTGACCGACGAGGCGGTCAGCTTTAACCAGCTCATCGGCCGGGCGCCGGTAGCCGAAGCAAACGCGGTATAACCGATGTCTGACACGGGACCGTGTCAACAGACAGGAGCATGGATTATGTGGAAACAGGCAGGAGACCAGTTGGCACCCGCCGTACAGGGCTTGGGGTATGTGCCCATCGTGGTTGAACAAACCGGACGCGGTGAGCGATCCTATGATATTTACTCCCGTCTGCTCAAGGAGCGGGTGATCTTCATGGTGGGCCAGGTGGAAGATATGATGGCCAACCTGGTGGTCGCTCAGCTACTTTTTCTGGAAGCAGAGAATCCTGATAAGGATATTGCGCTGTATATCAATAGTCCCGGTGGTTCTGTCACGGCTGGCATGGCGATTTATGACACGATGCAATTCATCCGTCCGAAGGTCAGCACGGTCTGTATCGGCCAGGCGGCGAGCATGGGCGCGGTATTGCTGGCAGCCGGTGCCGAAGGCAAGCGTTATGCGTTACCTAACGCACGGATTATGCTGCATCAGCCCTCTGGTGGTTTTCAGGGGCAGGCGCATGATATCGAAATCCATACCAAAGAGATTCTGCGTATCCGTGAGCGGCTCAATGATATTCTGGTCCATCATACCGGGCAGGACCGTGAGCGCATTGAGCAGGATCTCGACAGAGACTTTTTCATGTCGGCCGAAGAGGCCCAAACCTACCATCTTGTGGACGCTGTGATTAGTCATCGCGGTGAAAACGAGACCGCCTGAACAGGGCAGGAGAACAGCTATGGCTGGAAAGCATGAGGGGAGTGGTGAAAAGACGCTCTATTGTTCGTTCTGCGGCAAAAGCCAGCATGAAGTGCGCAAGCTGATTGCCGGTCCTTCGGTATTCATCTGTGACGAATGCATCGAATTGTGCAACGACATCGTCAAGGACGAGATACTGGACGACCACAACGAGGGCCAGAACAATCTGCCCAAGCCTATGGAGATCCGCAAAACGCTGGATGAGTACGTCATTGGTCAGGACATTGCCAAAAAAGTCTTGTCCGTGGCCGTTTACAATCATTACAAGCGACTGGAACATGGCGGCAAGGATAATGAGGTGGAGCTGGACAAGAGTAATATCCTGCTCATCGGCCCCACCGGTTCGGGCAAGACCCTGCTGGCGCAGACTCTTGCGCGGCTCCTGAATGTGCCATTTGCCATGGCCGACGCCACGACACTCACAGAAGCTGGCTATGTGGGTGAGGATGTCGAGAACATCATTCAGAAACTGCTGCAGAAATGTGATTACGATGTGGAAAAGGCGCAGACCGGCATCGTTTATATCGATGAGATCGACAAGATCACTCGTAAGTCCGAGAACCCCTCCATCACCCGCGATGTTTCCGGTGAAGGCGTGCAGCAGGCGTTACTCAAGCTGATTGAAGGGACCGTGGCCTCGGTTCCGCCACAAGGCGGCCGCAAGCACCCGCAGCAAGAGTTCCTGCAGGTGGACACGCGGCATATCCTCTTCATCTGTGGGGGTGCCTTTGCGGGTTTAGAGAAATCCGTCTCTGCGCGTCTGGAGAAGGGCGGTATGGGCTTCAATGCGCCCCTCAAGCGCCGCGATAGAGAAGCGACCGCAGCCATGCTGATGCAGAATCTGGAGCCGGAAGATCTGGTTCGGTATGGTTTGATTCCCGAGTTTGTCGGACGGTTGCCCATTCTGGCGTTGCTGGAAGAACTGGATGAAGAAGCACTGATTTCCATTCTTACCGATCCAAAGAATGCTTTGGTGAAGCAATACCAGAAACTTTTCGCACTCGAAGGTGTGACCCTGGAGTTCCGCACCGAGGCATTGCGGGCCATTGCTAAAAAGGCACTGATCCGCAAGACCGGTGCACGCGGCTTGCGCTCTATTCTTGAGCAAATTCTGTTGGATACGATGTACGAATTGCCCTCTATAAGTGGCGTAAAAAAGGTGGTGGTGGATGCCGCCGTCGTGGAAAGCGGCACCAAGCCGCTGCTGGTTTATGATGATGCTGCCAAGGTGGATATGTCTCATCCCGCATGACGTAGAGCGTGGTCGTCATTGAAAAGCACTGTCGACGACCCCATCTGCACTGTTATTGGTAGTAATCACCTACTTTTGGAGTAGACTCCGTGGCCCAAATCGATAAAAGTCTCCTGGTGGAAGAGGAAGCGCAGATGGTACCGGTGCTACCTCTGCGCGATGTTGTGGTATTTCCGTTCATGGTTATCCCTCTTTTCGTGGGGCGAATGAAGTCGATTCGCGCACTGGAAGAGGCGATGTCTGGCGAAAAGCAGATTCTGCTGGTATCCCAAAGAAATGCCGCGGACGATGATCCACAACCGGAAAATATTTATCGGATCGGCACACTGGCAACGATTCTACAGTTACTCAAACTACCTGATGGTACGGTCAAGGTGCTGGTTGAAGGTACGGACCGGGCTAGAATTGTCTCCTTTCTGCCTGCGGAGGAGTCCTTGCGCGCCCAGGTGCAGATCGTGGCCAGTGGTGCGGCAAACGATCGTGAGCTGGAGGCGCTCATGCGTTCGGTCAGTGCCCAGTTTGAGGCCTACGTCAAGCTGAACAAAAAGATTCCCCCCGAGATTCTGTCTACCCTGGCAAGCATGGATGATCCTGCACGACTGGCCGACACGGTAGCCGCCCATCTTAGCCTCAAACTCGAAGAAAAGCAGGAAATTCTGGAGAAGGCGGACACCCGCGCCCGGCTGGAGCATCTGCTGGGCATGATGGAGTCCGAGATTGACCTGCTGCAGGTGGAAAAGCGCATCCGTGGCCGGGTCAAACGGCAGATGGAGAAGAGTCAGCGCGAGTATTATTTGAATGAGCAGATGAAGGCTATTCAGAAAGAGCTCGGTGATCTGTCGGAAGAGGGCGGTAGTGAGCTGGATGAGTTGACGCGTAAAATCGGCAAATCCGGAATGCCCAAAGATGTGCGGGCCAAGGCTGACGCGGAGCTGAAAAAGCTACGGATGATGAGTCCCATGTCCGCAGAGGCGACGGTCGTACGTAACTACATCGACTGGCTGGTGGGGGTGCCATGGCGCAAACGCAGCAAAATCACCAAGGATCTTAAGCGGGCTAAGGCCATTCTCGACGCCGACCATTACGGTCTGGAGGACGTCAAGGAGCGTATTCTCGAATATCTCGCCGTACAGGAACGGGTTGGCAACAGCCGCGGCCCCATCCTGTGTCTGGTAGGTCCGCCTGGCGTGGGTAAGACTAGTCTGGGACGATCTATCGCGGCGGCGACCGGACGTAAATTCGTGCGGATGTCCCTGGGTGGCGTGCGCGACGAAGCGGAAATTCGCGGGCATCGGCGTACGTATATCGGTGCCCTGCCGGGTAAAATCGTCCAGAGTCTGGCAAAAATTGCTACGCGCAACCCGCTGATGCTACTGGATGAAGTGGATAAAATGGCGATGGATTTCCGCGGTGACCCGGCTTCTGCCCTTCTGGAAGTGCTGGATCCCGAGCAGAACGCGACATTTAACGACCACTACCTGGAAGTGGATTTCAATCTCTCCGAGGTGATGTTTGTCACCACGGCGAACACGCTCAATATCCCGGCACCGTTGATGGACCGTATGGAAGTGATCCGGATTTCCGGCTACACCGAGGACGAAAAGATCCACATCGCCACCAAGTATCTTCTGCCCAAACAGATAGAAAAGGCGGGGCTTTTGGATGGGGAAATGCAGGTTTCACAGACGGTCATCCGGGACATCATTCGTTACTACACCCGGGAGGCCGGTGTGCGTAATCTGGAGCGGGAGCTCGCACGTATCTGTCGCAAGGTAGTGAAAGAACTTCTGCTCGACAAAAAACGCACGCGGGTGCAAGTCTCTGATCGCAATTTGGACAAATATCTCGGGGTGCGTCGCTTCGACTTCGGCAAGGCGGAGAAGGAAAACCGTATTGGTGAGGTTACTGGTCTGGCCTGGACCGAGGTGGGCGGTGAATTGCTTAGTATTGAGGCTGTCGTCGTTCCGGGTCGCGGCAAACTGCTGATCACCGGTAAGCTGGGAGATGTGATGCAGGAGTCTATCCAGGCTGCCATGAGCGTGGTTCGTGCCCGCTCACGAGCTCTGGGTATACCCGCAGATTTTTACCAGAATCGTGACGTGCATATCCATGTGCCGGAAGGCGCCACGCCTAAAGATGGGCCAAGTGCTGGTATTGGCATGGCCACTGCCTTGGTATCGGCGCTGACCAATATTCCGGTGCATGCCACGGTCGCCATGACCGGGGAGATTACGCTGCGAGGTGAGGTGTTGCCCATTGGTGGGCTCAAAGAGAAGCTACTTGCGGCGCATCGCGGTGGGATCAGCACAGTCTTGATTCCGGCGGAGAATGAAAAAGATCTGCAGGAAATTCCAAAAAATGTGCGTGACGCGCTGACCATCAAACCGGTCCGGTGGATTGACGAAGTTCTGGCTATCGCGCTGGAGTCTTCACCGATGCCTCTGCCTGACAGCGGAGAGCCGATGGTTGGCGTAGTAGCGGTTAATGAGCCTTCTGAGGACAAGGCAATGGCACATTAAAGGATGTGGTGCGACAACTGTCGCTATAGTTTTTTAGTTATGTAGAATAGGTGTAAGAATACGACGACATTTGTGTCGTCGTGCTCCCGGTAGTGATGATTCATTCGCGAAGGCCAGCCTATGATTCGTGATCCAGGCTATTTTTTGTACTTTCTTGACAAGTCTTTTTTTACCCTGCTATAACGTTTTCTGGATAGAGTTGATGCGCAGTTATACCTAGTAACCGAGTCCATAACAGGAGAAAGAAATATGAATAAATCGGAGTTGATCGAGAAGATCGCAGAAGAAGCCGGCGTGACCCGTGCCGCCGCTGGCCATACTCTGGATGCGGCAGTCAAGGTGATTACAGAGGCACTGAAGGCTGGTGATCAGGTAACTCTGGTCGGTTTCGGTTCGTTCCTTGTTTCCAGTCGTGAGGCGCGTAAAGGCCGCAACCCCGCTACTGGCGCAGAAATCATGATCGCCGCGAGCCGTACACCTAAATTTAAGGCTGGTAAAGCACTGCGTGATGCAGTAAACTAGTGCGTCTGGTTTGGGCGGTTAGCTCAGTTGGTAGAGCGTCGGCTTTACACGCCGAATGTCGGGGGTTCGAGCCCCTCACCGCCCACCACAAAATTTATTGGGGTGGTAGTTCAGTTGGTTAGAATGCCGGCCTGTCACGCCGGAGGTCGCGGGTTCGAGCCCCGTCCGCCCCGCCAATGCGAGTAAGGCGACCCTTGTGGGGCGCCTTTTTTTATGCCTGATTTTTGTATAACGAGGCACTGTGGCGGCCATTATGGCTTTCTGAGGGATATTAATCCTTGATGGTAGAGCGCTAATATACACACCCCGTTACATTGGTGCTCTGGCTTTGTGGAGATGTACTTATGATGGATGCATTTCGGAATTTTGGTCAGTCCTGGGTAGCAAAAGTACTCATGATCTTAATCGCATTATCTTTCGTGCTTTGGGGAGTAAGTGGGTATTTATTCTCGGGGGGTTCAAGTTCGTCGGCCATAGCGACGGTGGATGGCCAGAAGATTAGCGATGCCGTATTTCAGACACGTATGAAGGATGCTCAGGCGCGTTATAGTCATATTTTCGGTGCAGCAACCGCAGCGAAGATGGTAGCGGATAAGAACTTTGGGCGAGATGTACTGAATGGTTTGATTGACAACATGCTCTTAGGCGCAGAGGCGGGACGTCTGGGATTACTGGTGCCCGATGCGGCGTTAGCGAAAAAAATCGAATCCATTCCGTCCTTTCAAGAAAAGGGTGTTTTTTCTAAAAGTCATTATCAGAAATTGCTGGTCGCTAACGGAATGACACCAGCACAGTTTGAAGGTATGTTGCGAGAAAGTATGCGCCTGGAGCAGTTACAAGTCATTCCTCAGGTTATAGCCACAGCCTCGAACACCGACGCAACCGAGGTTTGGGCCTGGTCACAGGAATATCGGGATATCAGTGCGGTGGACATCCAGGATGCAGACTTTGCGCCAGCGGCCAAGCCAACAAGTGCCGAAGTGGCTGATTACTATCACGCCAATATCGAGCAATTTCAGTTGCCAGCGCAGGTGCAAGTGCAATATGTCGTGCTGGGGCCGAAGAATTTTGTCGATAAGAGTACGGCACAGACGAGTTCGGCCATCAGTTCTTCCGCAGTGGCGGTGGGACAACGCGCTACACCTTTTAATAGCCAGGCCGAGAATGCCTTCCAAGCCCAGGTGGAAAACTTTAAGGATCGTCTATTCAGCAGCCCTGACGGTTTAGGTACGGTTGCCAAAGCCTATGGTCTGGAGGTCCAGGAGAGTGGGATACTCACTGCCGGGAAGTTACTAGCCCAGGGGCCTTTTGCCGACGCCAAAGCACTTGACCTTGCCTTTAGCAAGGCTGTGCTTGCCGGTAAAAATAGTACAGCGCTCACATTGGCGAATGGGAATTTGCTGGCTGTGCATTTGCTCCACTATAAGCCGGGTAGCGTGCAACCCTTGAATACCGTTGCGGGAACCATTGCCGCAAAATTGACCTCGGAAAATACGTCGCGATTGGCTAAAAACAAAGCGCAGGCACTGCTGGCGGCGGCACGGCTAGCGAAGAATATGGATGTGTTGACAGATCGTGGCGCCTACCCGCTGCACGCATATCTCGATGTAACCCGGCGTAACGGGCAAGGGCTGGATAATGCGGCGTTAGTGGCTGCTTTTACGACACCCGCACCAGTAGACGGAGTCCCCTCCATGGATATGGTGAAGACGTCGTCAGGCTATCAGATTTTTGCCGTCACCCGCGTAATCGCACCCTCGGCAGCGGCAATAAACCCCAAAGTAGCGACGCAAATCCGTGCATCTCTGGAGGAGCAAAGAGGTCGTTTGCTGTCGACAGCTTATCTGAAGGACTTGCGGGAGCATGCTAAGGTGAAGATCAACGACGCGCAGTTGGCCCAGATTTCTCACTGATCAATGGGGTTCGGAGTTCGTCGCGCTGGTTTTAATTGGTCGAAACCCGGGTCCAGATAGTGTCGCCACCGAGCCAGGAAAAACCGATATAGCCGTATACTTTAAGTTCATGGGGATCTAAGGCCGTCAGCGTACCATGAAAATAGGTTTTGTTGTTCGGGTCGTAAATGCGGCCATGTGCCCATTCTCCTGGGCGCTTGGGTACGAAGTCGGCCAGAATTTGTGGCTGGCCCTTGGCACGCGCCTGCTGCACCGTATCTTGCGATTGTCCCACGCTTTGCCCAAATAGTGCGCCATTTTTTTCATAAATACGGATATAAGCGTTGCCACTTGCAGTTTGCCATAGGCCAATAATGTCCCCACTGCTCGTACTTGCGGAAGCGATACTAGTGCTCCCAAGAAGCAGTCCGACGAGGGCGAAGTAACGAGTTAAAAGATGCTTCATTTTTCTGGCCTCTCCAGCTGTGCATTCTTGCTGCACATGATTGTTGTAAAATTTTAACAAAGTAAGAGTTGTTAATCAAAGAAGCGGTGATGCCGAAAACCGCTAGCTGCCAAGTCATAATCAAAGTGCAGCGCCGGGACGGGGTAGCGACGCTGCACTGAACCACCCTCTTGCATTCTGCCGTGGTACTGTATAAAAATATACCTATCGCCAACGATGATAACCCGCTGGCTCTCAGGAGATATTGCATGGACGAACTCACCCCCCGACAGTCCGAAATTCTCGCCTGGATTCGCGCCCGCATGGCGGAAGACAGTCTGCCACCCACCCGTGCGGAGTTGATGCGGGCCTTTGCCTTCCGTTCACCTAATGCCGCTGAAAGTCACTTGCGGGTACTGGCGCGTAAGGGACATATCCTGCTGCAGAGTGGTACGGCCAGGGGTATCCGCCTCTGTGCGGACGAAGAAGAGGAAATCGGTTTGCCGCTGATCGGACGGGTGGCCGCCGGGCAACCCATGCTGGCCGAAGAGTTTCGGGAGGGGCAGTTGCCTGTCGATCCAAAGCTCTTTTCGCCAGGGGCCGATTATCTGTTACGGGTGCAGGGCATGAGTATGCGTGATGCCGGCATTCTCGATGGCGATATCCTCGCCGTTCGCCACGAAGCCTCGCTCACTCCCCAGGACGGGCAGATGGTAGTGGTCCGGGTTAACGGTGAAGTGACGGTCAAACGCTGGAAGCGGGACGGCAATCAGGTCTGGCTCTTGCCGGAAAACCCCGACTTTTCACCTATTTCTGTGGATTTGCAGCGCGATAGTTTGACGATTGAAGGTGTGGTGGTCGGGCTCTTGCGTATTGGAGGCAAATTATGACCCCATCTGCACATAAGGCTGTCGTCAACACCCTGTTGACCAAGCATCCCCAGCGCTTGTGGCAGGGGCTGAATAATCCGCGGACGCCGGGTGTGGCGGTCCATTGGCCGGAGCTGGAGCTGTTGGTAGGTGACTGGCCACGGGGCGCCATCACTGAAGTGGTGAGCGCTCAGGACGGTATCGGCGAATTGCGTCTGGTGCTGCCCGCCGTGGCGGAACTCAGTCAGCGCGAGGCACGCTGGATACTCTGGGTCGCGCCTCCGCATATCCCGTATCCGGCAGCGCTGGCGGCTGCAGGCGTCGATCTTTCACGGATGCTCGTGCTGCATCCACGCAAAGATCAGGATACGCTCTGGGCACTGGAACTGGCCCTGCGTTCTGGCAGTTGCAGCGCGGTGCTGGCCTGGCCACCGGCTTTGCAGGATACCCAGTGGCGTCGCTTGCAACTGGCGGCCGAGGCGGGCAACAGTCTGGCCTTCTTCTTTTTCCGTCAAGGCAGCATCGCTACCGTGCCCGTCGCCTTACGTCTGGAGCTACATCCCGCCCGGCAGGGAGTCGACGTAGACGTCCGTAAACGCCGTGGTGCCATGCCAGCACGGGGTATGGTGGCGCTCAGCGATCAACTGACGCTGGCGCTCTGAGATCACATGCCCTGGCTGGCGATACAATTCCCGCATTTGGGTGTGGAGCTTCGGGAACGGGCGCAGGCAGAAGCGGTCGCGCTGGCGCTGGTGGACGCGCAGGGCAGTGCTGGGACCTTGTTGCAGGTCAACGCGATAGCGCTTCAGGCTGGCTTGCGGGCTGGCATGACGACGGCGCGGGCCCTGGCCATGCTCCCGGAACTGCAGCTCTGCACCCGTGACCCGGCTTTAGAGGCACAGGCGCTCAGCCACTGGGCCCGGCTGCTTTATAGTCTGGCGCCACAGGTGGTGCTACTGGAAGAAATTTCACCCGCACTGGCGGTGGAGATCACCGGTAACACCCGCCTGCAGCAGGGCAGGGCTCTGTTAGAGGACGTGGCGGCATGGGCTGTTGCGACGCGGCTGAGTGTTAATGCCGGGGTGGCTCCGACCCCCCTGGGCGCCGCCTTACTGGCGCAATGGCAAGGAGCTAGTTCCGGTCCCAGCTTCAGCTTTTGCCCTGGGGCTGTCGACTGGGCGCTGCTCTGGCCACAAATCCCCATAAGTTTGCTGCCTTGTGCCACCACCACCCGTGCGGCCCTGCTGGCCTTGGGTGTTTGCCATTGCGCCCAGCTTCAGGCCCTGGACCGCGCGGACCTGGCCAGACGCCTTGGTCCCGAACCTTTTCGTGTGCTGGATCGTCTGAGCGGCAGGGTAAGCGATCCGCGTTCCGCACTGTCCTTTCCGGCGGATCTGGAAGCTTCTATCCCCCTGCACAGTGAAATCAGTCACTGGGAGGGTCTGCGCTTCGCCTTGCACCGCGCTTTGCAGGACATTCATCTCCTGCTCAGAACGCAGGCGCAGGCCAGCCGCTTCTGGCTACTGCAGTTGCAGGGCCGGGGACGACAATGGTCCTCCACACTGGAGGTGCGTGATCCCGCCACGGATGTGGAGATGCTGTTGACGCTCTGGCAATGGCGGCTGCAACAACAGCCTCTGGATTTTGCTGTGCATACCCTGCGCTTGCAGGCACTGGCGCCGCAACACTGGTCCGGGCGTCAGGCAGCCTGGTGGCAGGATGGAGCAGAGGCGGCGTGCTGGCAGTTGGTGGAACAACTACGCCAGCGTCTGGGTGCTGTTGCGGTGCATGCCATCGCCGGGGTCGCTGATCATCGTCCGGATTATGCCTGGCAGAGGGTACCGCCGGGGGCGGGGCAGGGGGAGGCCAACGCCAACGTCAACGCTATTCGTCCCCTCTGGTTGCTGGCGCAGGCACGGCTACTCACTGCACCATCGTTACATCTGCCTGCGCAGGTGGAGCGCATTGAAGGCGGCTGGTGGGATGGCCGAGATCAGAGCCGGGATTACTTCCGCTGGCGGCATCCTGCCGGGGGCCAGTGCTGGGTCTATCGGGACCGACGTCAGGCGAGTTTCTATTTGCATGGCTACTTTGCCTGAGTATGCCGAACTCCACTGTCTGAGCGCACTGAGTTTTTTGCGGGGTGCCAGCGTCGTGGAAGACCTGCTGGACCGTGCCCAATCTTTGGAATATCGCGCTCTCGCCATTACCGAGGAATGCTCCATGAGCAGTGCGGCGCGGGCCCATAGCCATGCCCGCAGTATTGGCTTTCCGTTGATACTCGGCAGTGAAATCGCTCTGGCCGATGGCCCTCGCATCGTCTTGCTGGTGCGGGATAGTGACGGTTACGCCGCGCTATCCCGTTTCATCACCCGCGCCCGGGGACGGGCGGAAAAAGGCAGGTATCAGGCCCTGCTGGCGGACTTGCAGGGACTTGCGGGTTGTCTGGCCATCATTCTCCCCGATCCGCAAGGTCTGCGTTTTGATACTGCCAGCGCCATCGCCGTAAGGGATTGTCTTGGCGCGGGGAATGTCTGGCTCGGCGTCGAACTCCTGCGTAGCGGCGATGATACGGCGCAACTTCGGGAGGCGCTGGAGCAGGGCCGTGCGCTGGATATTCCCTGTCTGGCTTGCGGGGATGTCCACATGGACCGGCGCAGCCGTCGTTTTTTGCAGGATGTGCTCACTGCCATCCGCCTGCGTCGTCCACTGGCAGATCTGGGCTGGGCACTGGCCCGCAATGGTGAGCGTCACCTGCGCCAGCGTCCCGTACTGGCAGAACTTTACCCTCCGGAGTTGCTGGCCGAAACCCTGCGGGTGGCAGAGCGTTGTCAGTTTTCTTTAGATAGTCTCGTTTATCGCTACCCCGATGGCACCTGTCCCGCAGGCCAGCAGCGGGATGATTATCTCGCCGAGCTGGCTAGGCAAGGCCTGCAACGGCGTTATCCCGAAGGCATCACCCCGGCGGTCGCTGCACAACTGGAAGAGGAACTGGCACTGGTGCGGGAACTGGATTATGCCAGCTATTTCCTGACCGTTCATGACATCGTCCGGTTCGCCAAAGAGCGTGGTATTCTCTGTCAGGGCCGGGGCTCGGCGGCCAATTCAGTCATTTGCTATGCCCTCGGTGTTACGGAAGTCGATCCCAGCCAGATGCAGTTGCTCTTCGCGCGCTTCATTTCCCGCGACCGCCGCGAGCCGCCGGATATTGACGTGGATTTCGAGCATGAGCGCCGCGAAGAAGTCATCCAGTATGTGTTTCAGCACTACGGACGGGATCATGCCGCGCTGACCGCCACCATCATCCACTACCGACCGCGCAGTGCCATGCGCGATGCCGCCCGTGCCCTCGGTTTTGCGCCAGTCGAGATTCAGCGCCTTACCCAGGGTCTGGCTTGGTGGGATGGTCGTCAGATTCTCCCGGAGCGTTTGCAGGAGCAGGGCTTCGACCCCGCCAGCCCGACCATCCAGCGCCTGATCACCGTAGTCAATGCACTGGTCGGCTTCCCGCGCCATCTCTCCCAGCATGTTGGTGGTATGGTGCTCTCTGCTACCCCCCTCAATGCCCTGGTACCTATCGAACCAGCCGCCATGGCAGAGCGTACGGTGATCCAGTGGGACAAGGACGATCTCGACGTCCTCGGTATCCTCAAGGTCGATATGCTCGCGCTGGGGATGCTGAGTGTGCTTCGCCGCGCCCTGAGCCTTTTGCATCTGACCCTGGCCGATATTCCAGCCGAAGACCCGGCGACCTATGCCATGCTCCAGCGCGGCGAGAGTCTGGGCGTTTTTCAGGTGGAATCGCGGGCGCAGATGAGCATGTTGCCACGCCTCAAACCCCGCTGTTTTTACGATCTGGTAATCGAAGTAGCCATCATCCGCCCCGGCCCTATCCAGGGCGATATGGTGCATCCCTATCTGCGCCGCCGCCAGGGGCTGGAGCCGGTGCGCTATCCCGGCCCGGAAGTAAAAAAAGTGTTGGGGCGCACCCTGGGAATCCCTATTTTTCAGGAGCAGGTGATGCAGGTTGCCATCGAGGCTGCCGGTTTCAGTGGCGACGAAGCCGATGGCCTGCGCCGAGCCATGGCGGCCTGGCGACGCAAAGGGCATCTTGGCCCTTACAGCGAGCGCCTCATCGGTGGCCTCCATCAGCATGGTTATTCCGAGGCCTTTGCCCAGCGTCTTTGCCGACAGATTCAAGGCTTCGCTGAATATGGTTTTCCCGAATCCCACGCCGCGAGCTTTGCCCTGCTGGTTTATGCCTCTGCCTGGATCAAGTGCCACTACCCGGCGATTTTTACCGCCGCGTTGTTGAACAGTCAGCCCATGGGTTTTTATGCCCCTGCGCAGATTGTGCAGGAGGCGCGCCGCCGTGGTGTTGAGGTATTGCCCGTGGATATCTGCCACAGCGACTGGGACTGTAAGGTGAAGGATGGCGTGCTGCGTCTGGGGCTTAGTCTAATCAAAGGCCTGTCCTCCAAAGAGGCTGAAAAACTCCTGCACTGGCGAGCGCAGGGCGGTGTATTGCACTGCGAAGTACTCCGCCATGGCCTTGACTTGTCCGCCACCACTTTGGACAAGCTGGCACGTGCAGGGGCTTTGTCCAGCCTGCACGGGGACCGTCATCAGGCCCTGTGGGCGGTGCAGGGCAGTCTGCCTGAACCCACTGTATTGCCAATGCCGGAGGTGCCGGAACAAGCGCCTGCCCTTCCCATCGAAACGCCTGCCGCCGCCTGTGTCGCCGATTATCAGCAACTGGGCCTGAGTCTCGGTCCCCATCCCCTGCATTTTCTGCGCACGCGGCTCGGCCAAAGTGGCTATCGTAGTATCGCCGAGGTGCGTATGCAGCGCCACGGCCGCCAGGATCGTCTCGCGGGTCTGGTCACCCACCGGCAGCGTCCCGGTACAGCCCACGGTACGGTATTCCTGACCCTAGAAGATGAGTCCGGCATGGTCAATGTCATCATCTGGCCGCAAAGGGTCGAGGGCTGGCGCCGGGCGCTGCTGCAGGGCCGCCTGCTGGGTGTCGGCGGCCGACTGGAGCGCCAGGGTGCCAGTCTTCATTTTATCGCCGACACCATGGAGGACCTCAGTCTCTGGCTGGGTACACTGAGTACACGTTCCCGGGATTTTCATTAGTCCTGCTACCGTAATCAGTGGGAATGCTCTGTGGTCATTTTTCCTGACGGGAATCAGTGCCTGGATACAGGCTATCTTTAGGCCGGAGCGGCCTTACTGATGGGGCGTCTGGCTTTTACCACGGACACCGGTTTAGAATCTCTGTATGTCGTCATTACATCTCACCAAAACATAAGGACAGTATTCATTCATGGAGAAAAAATCCATCGTGTTGGCCGTAAGCCTTTTCATCATCGGAGGCCTCACCGGCGCCGCTGTGGAACGTTTCGCGGTCCTGCCTCATATGGGAAGGGAAGTCAGTCTCAGCGCTGTGGGGAGCTTGCTAGAATCCGTGACTCATGGGCAAGCCAAGGCCGAAAAGGTGTTTCCCGGCCCCGGCGGATTAACTGGGATCGAAGTGACTCTGGAAGGACATCCGACTATTGCCTTTGCCACTGCGGATGGCAAATATCTGGTTGCTGGCCCGGTTCTGAATACGCAAGGTGAAGATGTAGCGCACGCGGCGATGATGCAGCTCGGCCTGATTCCCAAGTCGGCGAGTGCGGCGACCATGGCCCGGAAGGCTGCTCATGCTGATAGCTTTGTTCTGGGTACGACCGGACCGGAGATAACCGCTTTTATCGATCCTAACTGCATTTTCTGCCACAAGTTCTATGAAGAAGCCAAACCGCTGATTGACGCTGGCAAGCTCAGGGTGCGTTATGTGGTGGTAGCGTTTCTCAAAAGGAGCAGTGGCCCCAAGGCGGCCGCCATTCTCGGTGCCAAGAACCCCGCTATCGCCATGGTGGAGAACGAAAAGGGCTTTGATGAAGGGACGGAAGAGGGGGGTATCAAACCGGCTCAAAATCCTGGTGCCGCCATTATTAGTGCAGTAGAAAATAACACCAGGCTGCTCAGTGAGAGCGGTGAAATGGCTACCCCCACCTTGATCTACTGTGATCAAAAAGATGAGCCCACATTGGTACATGGTTTGGACAAAGAAAGCCTTCAGGATTTTGTTGCACACATTGGTAATTTGCAAAATGGAGCATGCCAGAAGTGACTATGTCCGGGACAAACGCGGCAGTGATTCAGCGTGGTGACTACAAAGCACCTAGCTATCGGATTTCTGAAGTTGCTCTCAATGTACGTCTGGACCCGGAAAATACCGAGGTGTATGCCCGTCTCCATCTGCACCGTACCGCACCGGCGCCTGTTGCCGAATTGCATCTGGACGGTGAGTCTCTGGAGTTGTTGAATCTCCAACGGGATGGCCAGGTGCTGGCAGAAAGCGAGTACCGACAGACCGACGCTGGTTTAGTGCTGCTGAATCCTCCGGAAGCCTTCATTCTGGAGAGCTGGGTACGCATTCATCCTACAGCTAACACCGCTCTTTCTGGACTCTATCATGCGGACGGACAGTTCCTGACCCAATGTGAGGCGGAGGGTTTTCGGCGCATCACCTATTATCTGGATCGTCCTGACTGCCTCGCGCGCTTCACGGTCACTCTGCACGCTCCGCAAAAAATTTGCCCGGTGCTACTCGCCAATGGCAACTGTATGGCCACGGGTGATGAAGAGGGCGGCTGGCACTGGGCCCGGTGGGAAGACCCCTATCCCAAGCCTGCCTATCTCTTCGCCATGGTAGCTGGTGATCTGGAGGTGGTCCGCGATCAGTACCGTACCGCTTCCGGACGGGGCGTGGTACTGGAAATCTACGTGGCTGAACGCGACACCGGCGCTTGTGCACAGGCCATGGACAGCCTCAAGCGCGCCATGCGCTGGGACGAAGAAACCTATGGCCGGGAATACGATCTGGATCGCTACATGATTGTCGCTACCGACAGCTTCAATATGGGCGCGATGGAAAACAAAGGCCTCAACATTTTTAATGCTAAATATGTGCTCGCCAGCCCGGAGACCGCTACGGACAGCGACTATCAAGGCATAGAGTCGGTCATTGCCCACGAATATTTCCACAACTGGACGGGTAACCGGGTGACTTTGCGTGACTGGTTCCAGTTGAGCCTAAAGGAAGGCCTGACCGTGTTTCGCGATCAGGAGTTCAGCGCCGATCAGAACTCCCGCGGTGTCCAACGCATTGGCGATGTGCGTCGCTTGCGTGCTGCTCAGTTTCCAGAAGACGCTGGTCCGCTCGCTCATCCGGTGCGGCCCGATGCCTATTCCGAGATCAACAATTTTTACACTGCCACGGTCTATGAAAAGGGCGCCGAACTGGTGCGGATGATTCATACCCTACTGGGCAAGGTGCAGTTTCGGAAGGGAATGGATCTCTACTTCGATCGTCACGACGGCCATGCGGTTACTATCGAAGACTTTGTTGCCGCCATGGAAGACGCTAACCAACGTGACCTTTCTGCTTTTCGCCGCTGGTATAGCCAGGCGGGCACTCCGCAGTTGCGGGCCATTGGCAGCTACGATCCCGCCCGGCACAGTTATACCCTCACCCTGCATCAGAAAACCCCGGTAACGCCCGGCCAGCCCGTTAAGGAGCCGGTGCCGATTCCGGTACGTATGGCGCTGCTCAATACGCTGGGGCAACGTGTACCGCTGGATAGTGTCGGGGGTGGCTCCGAAACCGTGTTATTGCTGGATCAGACGGAGCAGTCATGGGTCTTTTCGAATTTGCCTGATCCGGTGATCCCGTCTCTTCTGCGCGGTTTCTCCGCTCCGGTGCGTCTGGAAAGCCCCTTGGATGACGAGGCCCGCAATTTTCTAGCGCGCCACGATGACGACCCCTTCAATCGCTGGGAGAGCACTCAGGACCTCGCCGTAAAAGCCTTACTGACTGCGGTGGCGGATTCGACAGCCACCCCATTACCCGGCGCCTTGCGGAATGCCATTGAGTCGACGTTGGCTGACCGTCAGGTGGACCCTGCCTTTTGTGCCGAGCTGCTAACTCTCCCCAGTGAGGATTACATCGGCGAACAGATGCCGATAATCGCTGTTGAGGCCATCCATCGCGCCCGTGACGGGCTGATGCGTGCCATCGGCACGCTGTTCGCAAAGGAATGGATGGGCCTGTATCACGATCTTGCCGCAGTTTATCGGCGCGACGGTTTGTCTATCGGCCGCCGACGTCTGCGCAATTTGTCCCTGAGTTACCTCATCGCCAGTGAGAGCGGCAGCCACGAAGAGATGACCCTGCATGCCCGCCAGCAATATGCGCAGACCGACAACATGACCGACCGATTGGCGGCGTTCCAGTTGCTGGTACAACACCCGCACCATGATGCCGAGGATATCCTGCTCGACTTTTACCGAAAGTGGCACAAATACCCGCTGGTAATTGATAAGTGGTTTGCCGTACAAGCTGCCGCGCCACGTCCTCAAACTTTGCGTCAGGCAGAACATCTGCTGGTACACCCCGCTTTCGACTGGCGGGTGCCCAACCGGGTGCGTGCAGTACTTGGTGCTTTTGCCGCTAATCCCACGGTTTTTCATGCAGCGGATGGTTCCGGTTATGCTTTCTATGCCGAGCAAATCCGCCGTCTGGATGACCTTAACCCACAGACGGCGGCGCGCCTAGCGACACCTCTCAGTCGTTGGCAGCGCTATGATGCCCCTCGTCAACAGGCGATGGGCGCCGCCTTGAAAATGCTGGCTAGCAAGCCCAGGCTTTCCCGTGATCTGGCAGAGGTCATACAGCGTTCCTATCCAGGTAACGATTGAATTTATCGACCATAACCCCAGGGAGACTGAAAAGATAGCCATAAATCGTCAACGTGACCGAACGGCAAATTTGCCCGGCCCACGGAATTGCCTTGACCGGAAGGCATCAACCCCACGGCCGTGGGGCGTTCTCCAGCCGTTCCCAATACTTTGAGAATTTTTTGCGTTGCCGGCTTTCACGGGCATGGAGATAGCCCATCAGCATCCCCGCACTAAAGGCGAGCCCCTGTTTGCGGCTGGTCGCCAGCCCCGCCAGATGCTCTCCTGCCATGTCGGCGTCATGTACAGCACCAGAGATCTCCTGCAAGGCGGAAAGTACTTTGAGTAGTGTTTTACTGTCTTTACTGGACCACATGTCGCCAAGTGCCAGAATCACATAGCGCCAGTTCTTGATGCGAATGCGCAAGGCATGAAAACTGGCGGCGGTCTTGGCCGTAGCTCCCGCAGCCATTAATCGGCGATCCTGACGTCGCAAATGTATTTCCACGTAGTTTTGTAAGGATTGGTCACTATATAGCGCCGCACGCAGCAGCAGTGCCCACAGTTTTAGGATCGCGGCGGCAAACTGGCCGAGCTGTGCAGGTGTGGTCTCGGCTTGCGCGCTTAGCCAACTGCGCAGGGGGGCTATCTCGGTACCTGTCTCGGTGGCCAATGTCTCCCAATAAGTGGCGAGCACTTCATGGTCACGTCGTATATTTTGCTGATGAAACCAGTCCGCCAATTCCTGACGGGCAGAGTCGAGACGCTTGTCAGGATCCAGGGCTCGGCAGAAACGCAGCAGGGCGCGCAGGCTGCGGACGGTTTTGCGCAACTGATGAAAGGTATCCAGACTGCCGTCGGTCCAATGCTGCCTGGCAGCGGTGAGTGCCTGCTGAGTTTGCTGGATCAGCAGTTGGCTGAGTGCCTTTCCGGCATTTTCGTGATGGCGTAGCGGTGTTTTGTCCTGTATCGCACTAGTATCGACCGGTATTAATCCGGCGAGACGCAAGCCCCGGAACATCTTGCTCTCCCCGTCGGGCAGCAGTGGCAGATCACGGCACAGCTCCGCGCCCATCTCCAATACCGCGGCAGCCTCTCCTGTTACCAGTTCCAGCTCTACTTCGAGGATCGGTTCGTGCAAGCTGTTGGCAACGATTTCTCCACGATCCAGCGCGACCGCTATCTGGCTGCCATCCGCGCGATCCACCAGACTTTCCAGCCGTTCAAAACGGGTTTCGAGAATAACGTGCAACGCGGAATCCAAAAAAGGTGCTAGTAATGCCGCCGCATCTGTATCAGTAAACACCCGAAGATCCGCTTCGGAGGAGGAAACAGTGACGTTCCATTCGGGACGCTGATGCAGTCCGCCAGCGGATTGACCTTCGGCCTTGAGAGTGGCTACCCACTCTTTCCCTTCCCGACGCACACGATAGGCCAGTTTGGCGCGCCGCAAGACACCATCACGGCTATCATAGTAGAAAGCGTGAAGTGATAAAGGGGGGAGGGTGCCTAACGCCAGCAGGGGATGTCGGCAAATCTTTTCCCAGGCGGCAGGGGAGGGGGTGAGTATCTGCAGTTTAAGCTCTTGTTCCACGTTCTCCCTCCGTTACAAAGCGCAGGATCCGCGCCCATTGCGGTAACTCCGCTTGGGTTTCTGCTGCCCGTAAATCCGCTATGCCCGCGCCTAACTGCGCGGCCCGCACATAGAGTTGGCTTTCGCGCAGGGTGGCCACCACCGGCAACTGCAAATCTGCCAAAAATATGTGCAGTTGCTGTCCGCCCTTGGTACGCGTATTCACGCGGTTCGCAATAATGCCCATGCGCACTTTACCCTTACGAAAGCGTTTAATCGCATCCAGTTTTTCCAGGAAAAGACGGCTGGCGTCCATGTCGAAAGAAGAGGGGCCGATGGGTACCAGCAGCGCTTCCACCTTATCCAGCATGTCTTCCAAGCGCCCTTTTTTGAGACCAGCAGGGGCATCAAAGACGACGAAATCACTTGGCGGATAATCGCGAAAATCCCGATCAGCATCGGCAATGACAGATAGCTTTGGTAAGTGCGCCGACCGCCGCTCCGCCCAGGTGCTAGACGAGCGCTGCGGATCCAGGTCGGCGAGAAGTACCGAGCTGCGCAGCGCCAGCAAACTGGCGAGGTTTGTGGCGACTGTCGTTTTTCCAGTACCGCCCTTACTGTTGAGCACCAGAACCCGGATCACGACGAAACCCTGTCAGGCATGGTGACTACTCCTGTCATAGTGTTCCAGTAAGCGGTCCTGAGCGGATTTACAAGCGGTATCTGGGGTCTTACGCAGAAAATCATAAGCACCATCGGCACGCATGGCCCAAGCATTACAGTCATCCTCCAAGTATAGCTGAAGGGTTTCCCTGAGCACGCGTGCGCGCAAGTCGGGATCTAAAATGGGTATCGCCACTTCCAGGCGGCGAAAGAAATTGCGTCCCATCCAGTCAGCACTGGATATCCAAAGCTTGGGATGTCCGCCATTCCCGAAGTAATAGACGCGGCTGTGTTCGAGAAAACGACCGACAATGGAACGTACCCGGATATGCTCAGAAATGCCCGGTATGCCGGGACGTAAGGCACAGGCACCGCGTACCACTAGGTCAATTTCTACTCCAGCCTGGGAGGCCAGGTACAGGGCGCGGATCAGGTCTGGCTCGACCAGCGCATTCACCCGCGCGATGATGCGGCCTTTCACGCCGTGCTCGGTCTCCGCCACAATGGCATCACGTATCCCGCTGAACATTGTAAAAGGACTTTGCAGCAGGCAACGCAGTTGCGGCGCTTTGCCCATGCCGGTGATGTGCATGAACAGGTCATTCATGTCCGCCGTGATGTCAGGATTCGCGGTGAGCAGGCTGAGATCGGTATAAATCCGCGCATTGCGGGGATGATAATTGCCAGTACCCAGATGGCCGTAAAGGCGAATCCCCTCCTCTTCACGGCGCAAGATCAATATCATCTTGGCATGGACCTTGTGGTTGACCACGCCGTATACCACCTGCACACCCACCTCTTCCAAGCGCTCCGCCATGCGGATGTTATTGGCTTCGTCAAAACGCGCCTTGAGCTCGACCACGACCGTGACCTGTTTGCCCGTCATGGCCGCTTCTATCAGCGTATCTATAATGGGAGAGTCCGGGGTGGTGCGGTACAACGTCTGCTTGATACCGATGACCTGCGGATCGTTGGCCGCTTGGCGGAGGAAATCCAGAACTGGATTGAAGCTCTGGTATGGGTGGTGGAGAAGAATAGGTGCCTCGCGCAGTTGCGCGAATATATCCTCCGGGCGGGAACAAGCTGATGGTAGCCCTGGTACGAAAGGTGGGAAAAGCAGGTCTGGGCGGGGGACCATGTCGATGATGGCTGCCAGCCGTGACAGATTCACGGGTCCCAGCAGCGAATAAAGATTATCCTCACCAAGCTCAAAATGTGTCAGAAGATAGTCGACCACCGCGCGCGGACAGTTATTGGCGACTTCCAGTCGTACGGCCTCGCCAAAAGGGCGCATCGGTAATTCATCGGCCAACGCATTGAGGAGATTGTCCACCTCCTCCTCATCCACAAAGAGTTCACTGTTGCGAGTGACTCGGAACTGATAAAAACCCTGAATGGTCAGGCCCGGGAAGAGCGTTTGCACATGTTCATGAATGATAGAGGAGAGAAACACGAAATCATTGGGGCCCGCCAGATGTTCCGGAATCTGGATGATGCGCGGGAGAACGCGCGGCGCCTGTACAATGGCGATAGGGCTGCGTCGGCCATAAGCATCCTGCCCCTCTAGAACGATGGCGAAATTCAGCCCCTTATTCTGTACCTTGGGAAAAGGATGAGCCGGGTCGAGACTCAGCGGGGTGAGCAGGGGCATCACCTCGGTCTGGAAATAATTGCTGATCCAACGTTTTTGGGCGGCCCGCCATTCGCATCGACGCAGTAGGCGGATACCTTCTTTGGCCAGGGCGGGTAGCAGTCGTTGATTCAGGCAGCGATACTGCGCAGAGATGATTTCGTGAGCCATTTTGGCTATGGCTTCAATTTCGCGATTAGGTCCGAGCATATCCGGCCCCGAAGGGCCGGCGCCGAACTTGCGTCGCTGGAGAAGCCCGGCCATGCGTACTTCAAAAAATTCGTCCAGATTGTTGGAAACGATAGTCAGATACCGTAAACGCTCCAGCAGGGGCACGTGCGGATCATCTGCGAGGGCCAATACCCGCCGGTTAAATTCAAGGACGCTGAGATCACGGTTGAAATAGAGGTCGGGATTATCCAGAGAGGGCGCCGCATCCGCTTTTTGCGGGGCAGAGGTCTCATTCATGAGCTTGTTCCCATGCGTTGCTCTGCCGCAATCAGGGTGTTCTGCAAGAGTGTGGCTACTGTCATGGGGCCGACCCCACCGGGGACCGGAGTGATCCACGCCGCACGTTGTTCCGCACCAGCAAAGTCCACGTCGCCGGTAAGACGCCCGTCCGGCAGTCGATTAATTCCTACATCGATGACCACGGCTCCCTCACGAATCCACTCACCGGGTATCAGTCCAGGTTTGCCAGCTGCCGCGACGAGCAGTTCGGCGCGTCCCACATGGGCTGCGAGATCGCGGGTGAAGCGGTGGCAGACGGTTACCGTCGCCCCGGCCAAGAGGAGCTCCAGTGCCATAGGGCGCCCGACAATGTTGGATGCGCCGACAATCACAGCTTCTTTCCCCCTGAACTCTATGCCTGTTTCCTGGAGCAAAGTCATGATGCCGGCGGGCGTACAGGAGCGCAGCAAAGGCGCACGCAGCGCAAGGCGGCCCACATTATAGGGGTGAAAACCATCGACATCTTTTTCGACGGCAATGGCCTCAATGATTTCTTCAGGATCAAAATGCGACGGAAGCGGCAACTGTACCAGAATGCCATCCACGGCATTATTAGCGTTTAGTTCGGTTATATGGGCCAAGAGCTGTTGTGGCGTGCTGTCTACAGGAAGATTGGCAGAAAAAGAGCTAATACCTACAGAAGCACAGGTATCCCGCTTTTTTTTCACATAGACCTGAGACGCAGGATCGGCCCCGACCAGCACTACCGCAAGACCGGGGGAGCGTCCATAACGCTGGAGAAATGCCTGGCTGCGACGGGTGACATCCGCCTGTATTTTTTTTGCTATGGCTTTGCCATCAATGCGTTGTGCGGTCACCAGGACCTCTTTGCCAAGGTCTCAATGCTCGGGAAGAATTCATGACCCATGAAAAATTTACCTGTGTGCGAACAGCGAACGAGCAAACCCAGCAGCGGGCAGCGAATCGGGGTGCTTCTCAAAAAAGCTCCGCGAGAATGTTTGCTGGTATTCTTCTGACCACCTTCCGTCTTGTCAAGCTAAAAAAGCCGGAACCCTAATAGGTGTCCCGGCCAGATCCGTCGAGCAGAGCAGCAATCTCCCGTCAGGCATCCTGAGTGTTGCGGGGTTCGCGTAAATCCTTAGCGAGTATCATATACATGGCCGGCACGACGAAAAGCGAGAAGAAAGCGCCAATACTTAAGCCAGAAAATATCACCAGACCCATCTGGAAGCGACTGACCGCGCCAGGTCCGCCCGCTACCAGCAGGGGCAGAACCCCCAGTACCATTGCCCCCGTAGTCATGAGGATGGGGCGCAAACGAATGCTCGACGCCTTCTGCACTGCTTCACGCTTGTTGAGTCCTTCTTTTTTCTGGATCTCGTTGGCGAACTGCACGATAAGAATACCCTGCTTGGCAATCAGACCAATCAACGTGATCAACCCGACTTCCGTATAGATATTGATAGAAGCCAGCCCCAGGCTGATGAAAATCAGCGCCCCACTAATGGACATGGGTACGGTAATCAGCACGATCAGCGGATCGCGGAAACTCTCGAATTGTGCGGCCAGTAGCAAGTAAATCAGGATGATGGCCAACGCAAAGGTGGTCAGCAACCCACCCGTCTCTTGTATGTATTGACGGGATTGGCTCGCATAGTTCAGAGAAAAATCCTTGGGCATGACCTTTTCTGCCGCAGTCTTCAAGAAGCTCAAAGACTCACCCATGGTAACGCCGGGTTTGGGCACCGCCTCGATGGTTGTCGAGTTGAGTTGCTGGAACTGCGGCAAGAATTGCGGTTCCACCTTGGTCTCAATAGAAACCACGGTAGATAGGGGCACCATCTGACCGCTGCCGGTCGCGATGTAATATTGCTTCAAGGCTGCCGGATCGAGGCGGAAGTGGTCCGGTACCTGGGGAATGACCTTATAGCTGCGGCCTCCCATATCGAAGCGATTGACGTAGTTGCCACCTAAGAGGGGCTGCAAGTCCTCGGCGATTTCCGCCATGGTCAGGCCAAGATTGGCGGCCATATTACGATTGATCTTCAACACGACCTCAGGATTATCAATGCGCAAATCCTTGGTCACATAGAAAAACAATCCACTTTTATAGGCTGCTGCGATCACCTGGTCAGCCACTTGATCGATTTTGCCATAGCTGCCCGGGCTTTGAAGCACAAATTGCACCGGTAGACCGCCCGCCGAACCGGGCAGGGACGGCCGTAAAAATGAGGCTACCTGGAGTCCCGGGACGCTCTGCAGGGCCTGCTGGATTTGCGGTTGCAATTGCATCGCCGTGGTGGAGCGTTTGTCCCAATTTGTCATGCGCATTCCGGCGAACAGACTGTTGGAGCCGCCGCCGCTACCGACCGAAATGCCGGTGACCATGAAGGTTGCCTTTTTCTCCGGATATTTATCCAACACCTTCAGAATCTGTTTTCCATAATGGGCCAGTTGATCAGGTGTAATGGTTGGGCTGCCCGTGCCGGCATTAAAAATAATGCCCTGATCTTCCGCTGGCGCCAATTCTGATTTCGAGGTGCTATACAGAAAGTAGATACTCCCAAACACCACCGCGGCAAAGAGCATGGTGACTGGCACATAATTTAGTGTGCTACTTAAGACATGGTCGTAAGAATTACGCAGCGTAGTGAATCGCTGCTCGATAAAGTGTTCAAAGCCATGTTCCTTTGTCGGGCGCAATATCTTGCTGGAAAGCATCGGCGATAACGTCAACGCTACGATCATGGACATTAAAACCGCAGCTACTAGCGTAAACGCGAATTCACCAAACAGACTCCCCGTCAGTCCCCCCATAAATCCGATGGGGGCGAATACGGCGACGAGCGTAGTGGACATGACAATGATCGGCCCTCCTAGCTCTCGTCCGGTCATTAAAGCCGCTTCAAAAGGCGATTTTCCTTCATCCATATGCCGGAGCACATTTTCAACAACGATAATGGCATCGTCTACCACTAGCCCGATGGCCAAAACCACTGCCAACAGGGTCAGCAGGTTGATGGTGAAGCCCATGGACCAAGTAATCAGACCGGCGCCCACGATGGACAGCGGGATAGCGATCGCGGGTATGAGCACCGCACGGAATGAACCCATGAAGAGGAAAATTACCAGCACCACTACGGCAAGGGTAATTGCTATGGTGAGGACGACTTCATCGATAGAGGCCTTGATGAAGGTGCTGGCGTCGTAAGGAATCGCCATGTGCACACCAGGCGGCAGGCTTTTTGACAACTGAGCCAGCGATGCTTTTACCCCGGAAGCTACATCCAGAGAGTTGGCCGAAGGCGACTCCTGAATACCGATGAATGCTGCCGGCTTACCATCAAAAAAGGCCTGTGAGGTGTAATCCTGTGCACCGAGTTCTATTTTTGCCACATCTTTGAGCCGGATGAGGGTGTTACCAGACTGACGCAGAACCAGATTGCGGAATTCATCTACATTATGCAGGTTAGTGGTCGCGACAATGGTGTTTTGTACCGTCTTCCCCCGCGTTTGTCCGACTGCGGAGATGAAGTTGTTCGCGATTAACGCTTGTGAGACCTGCGCGGCGGTAATGCTCAATGCCGCCATTTTCTGTGGATTCAACCACACCCGCATCGCATAGGTATTCCCGTTGCCAGCCCCCGGCGGCAGTATTTGCGCTTGGCCTACGCCATGTACCGAGGCCAGTCGCGGCTGTGCTACGCGCAGCAGGTAGTCGGTAATTTGCTGCTGATTGAGTTCTTTACTGTAGAAGGCGACATACATCAGGTCCGTCGTGTCACCGACTGTTACGTTGATAACCGGTAACTGACTACCTGTCGGCAACTGATCCGTCACCTGTTGCACTTTCGATTGAATGTTGGCGACCGCCGCACTGGGGCTGTAATTCAGCTTCATGTACACGGTAATGGTCGAGTTGCCCTCCGAGCTGTTGGAGGTCATGTAATTTATATCCGGTGCGCTGGCAATCACCTTTTCCAGGCGCGAGGTGATGAAGCCTTGTACGATATTCGGGCTGGCTCCGGGATACGCGGTGGTTACGGTGACAACGGTGTTGACGAGAGCCGGATACTCGCGGACAGTCATCATCGAATAGGCATGCAAACCCAGTAGAAAAATGATGAGGCTAAGGGCTGTGGCCAGTACCGGGCGGCGAACAAAAATATCGGTAAAAGTCATGTTCTGCGCCTCACGATTCTTTCTCGTCGCTGACTTTGACGAGACTACCATCCACCAGTTTTACCTGCCCCGCAGTGATGACCATATCACCCGCTTTAAGGCCGGAGACGATGCTTACCTGTCCGTTGCGCTCCGGGCCAGGCTTGATGACTTGTTGATGGGCGACTTCCACTGTCTTGCCATCCTGCGTATTCTTTTCGATCACATACACATAATCGCCGAAGGTGTTATATGAAAGAGCGGAGACGGGCACCGTCAACACCTTTTCCTCGACGTCGCGGACTACCGTGAGTTCGCCAAAAAGTCCGGGGCGCAACACACTTTTCGGATTGGCAATGGTGGCCTGCACATCAATTTGTCGCGTCGTACTGTTCACGGAAGCCCCCAGCGCGGTGACTTTTCCGCTAAAAATCTGACCAGGGAGCGCATCTGTCTCCATTTGCACCGGTGTGTCCACATGAATGTCCTGTAGCGCACCCTGCGGCAAAGTGAAATTTGCATGCAGTGGATCCCAGGATTGCAGGTCGACAATCTTGGTACCGGGGGTGAGATATTGCCCGATATTTACTTGGCGGATACCCAGATAACCGCTGAAGGGCGCACGGATGGCCAGCTTGTTCAGCGTCGCGTGAATGTCTTTAAGCGTAGCCACACTACTTTGATACGTGGCCACAGCGGTATCCAGTTGCGATTGGCTGGCAGCTTTGGTGACGATCAGTTCGCGGGTCCGGCGTAGGTTGATCTGTGCCAGATGAAGTTGTGCTTCATCGCTCGCCAACTGAGCAAGCTGATTGCTGTCGTCAATCTGCACCAGTACGGTGCCTGCCCGGACATACTGACCAGAATGAAAATGAATGGCGGTCACATTACCGGCTATCTGCGGGGTGATATCCACCCCTTGCACAGCTGCCAGAGAAGCTATGGCCTGCAGGTGGGGATGCCAAAGTTCTATCTTGGCCGTTGTGGCGCTGACGGTCACGACGGGTTTTGGCAGATGCGCCATGGCCTCGGAAATCTTCTTGTTAACGAAAGCCTTAAAGCCAAAAATACCACCAAAAACAATGATCAATATGATGGTTACAATAATGAACGCTTTTTTCATGACCAGTCTCCACTGCGGATGGCTGTGCTGAATGCATAATGGCTCATGGGTTAGCCTGCGTCACCGGCAATGAGCCGGCATCTGAATGGGATTCCTTTTTGTTCCACCAGCCACCACCCAGAGCGACGAGCAGAGCCGCGGTATCCTGATAGCGCTGTGATTCTGCCTTGATTTCAGCAATCCTGGCATTGTCATACTGCACTTCAGAAGTCAGCAGGGTGAGATAATCAGCGGCGCCTGCCCGATAACTCGCCTGGGCCAACTGCAACGCCTGCGCGGCTGCCTGGAGAGCCTCTCGTTGAGCCGCGAGGGTCTGCGCATCATGCTCCACCGCGCGCAGAGCATTCGCTACTTGATCAAAGGCGTTGAGCACCGTGCTTCTGTAAGCGGCATACACTACGTCATAAGCAGCGTGCGCTTCGGCCTTCTGCGCCTCCAGTTTGCCGCCCTCAAAGATCGGTTGCGACATGGCGCCGACCAAGCTCCAAATGCTGCTGGCAGGGTTAAAAAACAGCCCCGGATGACTCGCTGTGGAACCGAATGCGGCGCTGAGTTGGACGGTAGGATAAAACTGCGCCCGTGCCTCACCGATGACCGCATTCGCCGCCCGCATCTGCGCGAGAGCGGCGCGAATATCCGGACGCTGCTTCAATAATTGCGAGGGGAGGCTTACCGGCAATTTCTCCGGGAGTTGCAACGCTTCGAGGGTAAAGAGTTGGCGTCTGGCGTTCGCAGGAAAGTCTCCCACCAGAATGGCGAGTTCATGACGATAGACGGCGAGTTGTTGCTCCAGCGTTGGAAGGGTCGCCATTTCGGTGGCCAGTTGACTGCGCTGATTGACCACATTGACATAGCCGATAGCCCCTGCCTGGTACTGGTTCTCCGTAAGCTCCAGAAGCTTCTTCTCCTGCGCAACGATGGCCATGGTGGCACGAACCTGACCTTCCGTCGCCGCCTCACTGATAGCGGTGGTGACGATATTGCCGGTTAGGGTCAGTCGTGCCGCTTCCAACTCCCACTGTTGATACTTCACCAAGGCTTCACTGTTGCGGTAGACCAGACGATTAACACCGAATATATCCGGGTAGTAGGAAACGCCGACACTGCCAGTGATCAGGGAATAGTGAAAGCCGCCGCTTCCACCAAAGGCCGCTGAACTGGACTTGCTACGATTGGCCTGGAGATTGCCCGTTATCTGCGGGTAGAAAATACTGGAGTTCACGCGCGCTGTGGCCTGAGCCTGTTTTAACTGCGCCTGAGCCTGAGCGATGGTCGGACTGTTTTTCAGGCCCGTGGCGATTAACTCGTCAAGGGCTGTGGAGTGAAAGAGTTTCCACCAGTCTTCATGCAGTTCTTTGCCATACTCAATCTCCTGAGCGTGGCCAGCAGGGCCGCCGGGCGCCACAGTTTGTTTGACACTTGCACCAGCGGTATAGGATGTTTTGTTCGGCGGTGCCTGGGGTACACGCAGTGGCGGCTCAAAGCTACAGGCCGCCAGGCCTCCCGCCAGCACAGTCGCCAGCGCCGCAGCAATGGGTCTTGGCAATGGTTTTTGCACAACAATACCTCTCACGAGCCTATACCGACCGGTCAGTATAATGGCGACAAACCCGCCTGCTGTCAAACGTAACGGTATTTTTCTTATACAACTGCAGGGAACCAGCGGCACGGTAATGCGGTCAAAGTTTCCTGATGAACGCTGTGTGTGAAGCCGCTTGATTTAGACGGGGTTTCACCGCATATTCAAACTACAACGTCTTAGTTGGAGGAGCGTATGCAGTTAAAAATTTTTGGAGCCATCGCCATTGCCCTGATGTTTGCGGCGCCGGCAGCGTGGGCTGAACCCAGTGTAGCGCAAGTCACGCAGGCTGTGCAGGCGGGACGTTTGGACCAGGCACAGAGCATGATGCAGGAAGTATTGGTTGCTCATCCGCAATCTGCAGAAGCACAGTATCTAGAAGCGCGTATTTCGGCTCGGCAGGGTAACTGGGCAGCAGCGGCAGCGGCCCTGCAGAAATCCGAGCAACTTGCACCCGGCATGCCCTTTGTAAAACCGCAGGTGCTGACCGCTTTTAAAAAGTCAGTGCAAGGTCATATGAACAACCCGGTCGGTAAAATCAGCAAAGAAAGTCGCTGGGGTACAGTGCTGGCTTTTTTCCTGGGGCTTGTCGCGCTTATCGCGCTGATATCCATGCTTTTGCGCCGCCGTCAGCGGGCGAACATGATATACCGCGGGCAGCCTTTCGGGGGGGGGGTGAACGGTTATGGTCCGATGAATCCCGGCGGAGCCATGGGCGGTATGCCGCAGCAGGGTGGTGGGCTGGGATCCAGTCTGGCCTCTGGTATTGCCACTGGTGTGGGTGTTGGCGCAGGACTGGCAGCCGGGCAGGCACTGGCCGGAAGTCTGTTTGGACACGGCAACGAATCGGACAATACCGCCAGTGATAACAACAATAATGATCTGGGGTTGACAGACGATTCCTGGGGCAACGACCCATTGGCGTCTAATGATGACTTCGGACTGGATGACGGCGGAGATAGTTGGGGCTAACCAGTTGGCTTGCGCAATCGGAGGGGCATCACTGCGATGCCCCTTTTTTTATTCTTTCAGGAGGTTATGGTAGCGGGTAACCGAGCTTGCGCAACCCCCGGCAGAGGGCGATCAGTGGCAATCCCATCAACGCATGAGGGTCCTCTCCTTCCATACGCTGCACCAGGCTGATGCCTAGCCCCTCGGAGCGGAAACTCCCGGCGCAATCCAGTGGCTGATCTCGCGTCACATAGTGCTCAATTTCCATGCTCGTTAGAGTGCGTAGGACGATCCGATAGGGTACCAGGAATATTTCCGTGCCGGATGCGGCGATGATGGCCATGCCGTTGAGAAATTCGACGGCTTGGCCCTGCATCCAGCCCAGTTGTTCCACGGCCCGTTGGGTATTCCCCGGTTTGCCGAGAATGCGGGTGCCGCAGACCGCTACCTGGTCGGCGCCGATGACCACTGCCTGGGGGTTGCGGCATGCCACGACCTGTGCCTTGGCCTTTGCCAGCCGACAGACGAGGGCTTCCGGCGTCTCGTCCGGCAGAGGGGTTTCATCGACCGCCGAACCTTCAACGCGGAACGGAATTTGCAGATGTTGCAACAATTCCCGGCGGTAAGGGCTGGTGGACGCGAGGATTAATTCTGGCAGCGGCACGCACCTTCCTCCTTATCCGGTATTGCGCTGGCCGGCAGAAATAGCATTGATGGTGCGCAACAGAGGGTCCAGCCATATCTCGCGGAACTCGGGCGGTGCGTCATCGTTGCGATAACGACGCAGCAAGGCGAGCTGAATATGGTTGAGTGGCTCCATGTAGACGTTGCGTCGTTGCAGGGAAAACGCCAAAGTCGGATTGTCGGCGAGCAGTTGCTCTAATCCTGCCATGGCGAGCATCTCGGCTAGGCTGCGCTCAAATTCCGAGCGAATTTTCTGATATATGCCGGCGGCAATTTCCCGATCTTTGGGTAAACTGGCATATTCGCCGGCAATAGCCATATCCGTTTTGGCCATGGCCATGGCGATATTGCTCATGAGCGCCCGAAAGAATGGCCACTGTTGGTACATGTCCCGCAAAGCCTGCAAGCGCTCCGGCTTGTCCTTCCGCCACTGGGCGAGCGCCGAACCTAGTCCGTACCAGGCTGGCAGAATATGCCGCGATTGCGCCCAGGCGAAAATCCATGGGATAGCGCGGATAGAAGACATGGAACGGTCTCCCCGCTGGCGATGGGAGGGCCGCGACCCGATGTTCATGTGGGCAATTTCGTTAAGAGGAGTGGCCTCGTAGAAATAATCCATAAAACCCGGCGTATTTTCGGTTAGGTCGCGGTAAACAGCCTCTCCGGTGCGAGTCAGTTCGGCCATAATCCGCAGGTAGTCCGGGTTGTCGCTCGATACGGACCGGACCAGACCCATACTCGCCTTGATGAGGCCGGCCGTGCCCACCGTTAGTTCATAAAGTGCTGTCTCCAGATTGGCATACTTAAAGGAGAGCACCTCACCCTGTTCTGTAATTTTGATTTGCCCACGTACGGTATCCGGCGGTTGGGCCAGAATGGCCTCGTAGGTGGGACCGCCGCCACGTCCCACGCTGCCGCCGCGGCCGTGGAAGACGCGCACCTGAATCCGTCGCTTGTCTGCCAGGGCAGCCAGCCGCATTTGCGCCTGATACAGGGACCAACTGGAAGAGAGAATGCCGCCATCCTTGCAGGAGTCCGAGTACCCCAACATGACCTCCTGGGTATCATCCTGGCTGCGGAGGATTTCGGTATAAACCGGATTGTCCAGCAGAGTGGACATCACCTTATCCATGCGTTCGAGATCGTGGATGGTCTCAAAGAGTGGGGTGACGGCAATCTCACTGTAGAGCCCCTGCCGTGACCAACCGGCCAGGCCGAACTCTTTGGCGAGTACCAGCACCTCCATGATGTGGCTGGCCTCGTGTGTCATGGAGATCACGTAGTTGCCAAAACCGGATGCGCTCACTTCACGACGCAATTGGGCGATGCAGCGGAACATGGCGCAGGTCTCGCCGGCCATTGGTGACAGCTCGGGCTGAATTTCCACCAACGGGCCGGGTCGGCGCAGCGCTTCGGAGAGCGTCAGCAGACGCGTCTCTTCCGGTAGTTCCAGGTAGTTGGCAAAGCCAGGCACTGCCGCGAAAAGCTCAGCGATAGTGCGGGTATGTACGCTGGATTCCTGACGGATATCCAGGTGGGCCAGATGAAAACCGAAGGTCTGCACCAGCCAGATAAGGTCCTGCACGTCGTGGTCGGCGATGTAGTCGTCGTTGTGGCCCCGCAGGGAGTCACGCACCAGCAAAAGATCATCAAGGAAATCCTCCGCGACCGCATAAGCCGGACCAGAGGACTCGTTGAGGACCTGGCCGTTTTCTAGTTGCCGGAGACGCAGATCAAGTCGAGTCATTATGTAGCGCAGCTTGCGCCGATAAGGCTCGCTGGGAAAACGTTGATCCACCCATTCGGCGAGTTCCGGGAAGTCATCGGCATCCCGCTCCAGCGAGGCCAGCAAGACGGGAGAAATAGCGCAGAAGCGACTGGAATGCCCGAGCAGTTGATAGAGATCGCTGAGTCGTCGCTGATATTCTCGCAACACTTCGATGCTCTGGGTGCGCAAGGCCCAACCGGTAATGGCCGCTGTCACATTGGGGTTACCATCGCGGTCACCACCGATCCAGGAGCCGAAGCGGATAAAAGCCGGGATATCGATATCGTCATTGCCAAAGACCCGTCGCGCTGCACGTCGTGCCGCCTGATAGGTGCGCGGCACCGCCTCAAAGAGGCTGTCGCGAAAGTAGAAAAGGCCATTCTCGACCTCGTCCTGTACCTGTGGTCGGTTGGTACGTACTTCTTCGGTTTCCCAGAGAATCTGGATTTGCGCCTTTAGATTGTCGATAATTTCTCGTTCTTCTTCATCATTGAGAGATGGGTCGTCGAGCATTTTACTGGCCACGAAGATGCGGCGTAAACCGTGAAGTACCGTCCGTCGCTTGGACTCGGTGGGGTGTGCGGTGAACACCGGTAGGTAGCGCGTCTGATCCAAAAGAAATTGTATTTGTCCGGAGTTGATGCCCTGATTTTGCAGTTCGCGGAAGGTTTCTTCAAAAGAACCGATCCACAGCCCATCCCTCTTTTGCAGCAGACGGAGACGATGCAGATGCTGGAACTCTTCTTCCGCAATGTTGACCAAGCTAAAATAGGTGTTGAATGCGCGTATCACCAGCACGAGATCATCTTGGGGCAGCGCGTCGATGAAGCGCGCAAGACGACCGCGCAGGCGAAGGTCTTCTCTTTTGTGCAAACGGATATATCCCTGGCGAAGCTGCTCTACGGCATTGAACACTCGGGTTCCGGCCTGTTCGCGCAGGACCTCGCCCAGCAAATTGCCGAGCAGTTTGACACGGGCACGGAGCGCCTTGTCGTCGATGGTCGTCTTTTCCACGGTTCCGTCTCCTATGAATGCCACATTCAGGGGCGATGACCATCGGGTCGTCCACTGAAACTGGGGGTGTCTTGGGGCCGCCTGGGAAAGGTTCCCGCTGCGGCCTTCTGCTCAGGCTGATGGAGCGGAATGGCGGCGAGAAATCGCTTTTGTCGGCTGGCTTTGCTTCTAACGTAATGGGAAGCGTGCTACAGGTCAATTCATAACAGCAGTTGATCTCTGCACAACCCCCAGCAGATGCAGCGTGTCGATGCTGCACAAGCATGGCATTCGATTTGTTTTTGAGTTAGTCTAATTGCCACGCAGTGTAAGGAGTCCCGCAGGCTTTTTCACTACCTAGAAGCGCCATGAAGCATAGTCAAGGAGATAAAAAATGGCCGGACAACAAAAAGGACAGATCCTTCAGGATCCTTTTCTCAATCTGTTGCGTAAAGAACACGTTCCTGTCGCCGTTTATCTGGTGAATGGCATCAAGCTGCAAGGCTTTGTGGAGTCGTTTGACCAGTTCGTCGTATTGCTTCGCAATAATGTGAGTCAGATGATTTACAAGCACGCCATTTCTACGGTTGTTCCTGGTCGCGATGTGCGTTTGCCCTTGCCGGAAGGTGAAGGCGAGGGCAGTGCTGAAGCAGAGGCCTGATTCTGGCGAATGCCGTGGTTGCTGTAGCCGCGCCCCAGGAGAGGATTTTGCTCGTCCATGTAGTGTTACATGGTGAGGCCGATCCCGACAATGGGGCGGAATTTTTTCATTTGGCCACGGACAGTGGTGCAGATGTATTAGAATCACTTTCTGTTCAGCGCGACCGTCCCGATCCAGCGACTTTTCTGGGGCGTGGCAAGGTGGTGGAGCTTGCGGAGCGGGTTTCTGAATTGTCTGTGGATCTCGTTCTTTTCGATCGGGTTTTGAGCCCCGTGCAGGAGCGCAATCTGGAGCGAGCCCTCCAATGTCGGGTCGTTGACCGAGTGGGTCTTATCCTCGATATTTTTGCGCGACGAGCGCGTACCCATGAAGGTAAACTGCAAGTGGAGTTGGCACAGCTGACGCGTTTGCGGACACGCCTCATCCGTGGCTGGACCCATCTTGAACGGCAGCGCGGCGGTATCGGGCTGAGAGGCCCGGGCGAAACCCAGCTGGAAACAGATCGCCGTCTCATTGGCGAGCGTATTCGCTCTCTGCGCGGACGTCTGGTCAAGGTGGCTTCGCATCGGGCGACCCAGCGGCGGGCGCGGCAGCGGGCCCCACTGCCAACAGTTGCCTTGGTCGGTTATACGAACGCTGGCAAATCTTCTCTCTTCAACGCCCTCACGGAAAGTTCCAGTTATGCCGCGGATCGCCTTTTTGCTACCCTCGATCCGGCCATACGACGTTTGCAAGTCGCGGGGCACGACGCCATTCTCTTGGCCGATACTGTCGGGTTTCTGCGTGACTTGCCAACGGATTTGATTGCCGCCTTCCGTGCCACTTTGGAAGAGGTGAATCAGGCGCAGCTACTCCTTCACGTAGTAGACGGGAGCGCTCCCGATCGCGATGCCCAGATTGCCGCGGTAGACGCGGTTTTGAAAGAAATTGGTGCCGATGACATCCCGCGCCTGCTGGTGCTGAACAAGGTGGATCTGACGGGCGACGCACCGGGGAATGTTTATGAAGGCTCTGGCAGTCTGGCGGCGGTGCGCGTCAGCGCCCACTCAGGTGCGGGTATAGCCGAGTTGCTTCAGGCTATGACGCAGCGGGTAGGGAGATCCATGCTGCGTGCTGAATTAACATTGACACCTGAAGAGGGTGCCTTGCGTGCAAGCTTGCACCGGATGGCCAGTATTGTTGAGGAAAGTTTTGATGATCAGGGTATGACGCATCTGATTTTTGATATTGATGATCTCACTTGGCGACGCTTGCGTGCGCAAATGCGCAATAGCGGTTGTCAGGCGATGGATGCGCCCCCTACAATACCGGCTGATGGCTAAGGAAGGAGAGCGGTATGCCGTGGAGTGATCCGGGCGGAAACGGAAACAAAAACGATAACAACCCTTGGGGACGCCGTCCCAATGCGCAAAAGCCGGTTTTTGATATCCAGAAAATCACCCAGGAGTTGAAAAAAATGGGTGGTATTTTTGGCGGTGGCCGTGGCGGCGGGCCGAAGATGGATCGCAAGTGGTTGCGCTTGCTACCGCTTCTGGTGATTGCGGTGCTGCTCCTGTTCTGGATTGCCTCTGGCATTTATGTCGTGGGACCAGATGAAGAGGGTGTGGTGCTACGTTTTGGCAAAGAGGTTGGCATCAGCCAGCCCGGTTTACACTATCGGCTCCCTTTCCCTTTTGAGCGTGTGTATCTACCCAAAGTAGCGCAGAGCCGACGTCTGGTTTTGGGCTATAGTGGCGCCGCTGATTCACTGAACCCCGGCATGATGCTGACTGCAGACGGGAACGTGGTGGATGTCCAATTTACTGTGCAGTATCGCATAACTAACGCCAACAATTATCTGTTTGCCACCACAAATCCGGATCAATTGATTTCGTATTGTGCGGAATCCGCCATGCGCGAGCTGGTGGGGCGCAGCAAAATGGACGATCTGCTTACATCCGGTAGAGGCACGATGGAGCGACAGGCGCAGCAAATCACCCAAAACTTGCTGAGTCGTTACCATGCGGGTGTTACCGTTGAGGCTGTTCAACTGCTGGAGGTCGGCCCCCCCAAGGCGGTCCAGCCAGCGTTTACGGAGGTGACGAGTGCGCGTGAGGACATGAAACGGGCGCGTAACGAGGCGCAGGCCTATGCGAGCTCGGTGATTCCCAAAGCCAAGGGTGAAGCCGCGGCCATGGTGACGAAAGCCGAGGCCTATAAGCAGCAGGTAGTGGATCGTGCCAAGGGGGATAGCGTGCGCTTTACCGACATCCTCCAGGCCTATCAGAAAAATCCCAAGGTAGTGAGTGAGCGTATGTACTTGCACACCATGCAGGATATTCTGAGCCATACCCAGAAAGTGATTATTGAAAGCAAGGGGCAGCCCGTGATTTATCTCCACATGCCCGCCAAAACTCCGGTGGCGGTCAATAGCCCGACGAATTCGGCGGCGGTCACTGCATCCGGCGCGTCCGTCACCCCGCCGGTAGCCGCGACGACCAGCCCTGCGGCTTTGCCGATCGCTGTGTCGGGAGCTCGCTCATGAAGAACCGGGCCTGGAGTTTGGTTATTGTGGCACTCACCTTGTTGTTACTGGCTTCCGCGAGCTTTTTTTCGGTGCGTATGACCCAGACTGCAGTAGTGTTGCAGTTTGGTAAAGCGGTACAGGTGGTGGAAACTCCGGGGCTCTATATGAAGTGGCCTCTGATACAAAATGTGGCTTTCATCGACAAGCGTTTGTCAAGCTATAGTACGCAGCCAGAATCGTTTTTGACCGCCGAAAAAAGGCCGGTGCTCATCAACTTTTTTGCCGAATGGCAAGTGGTCAATCCTCTGGTTTTTTACACCCGCCTGCATAACGATGTCAGCGCACAGAGCCGCATCGGTGACATTGTGCGTTCTTCTTTGCGGGGTAAAGTCGGTAAGATGACCCTGGAGTCAGTGATACAGGGTAACCGTAAGGAGATGGTTGATCCAGTGCTGGAGGAAGCCAACCAGCGTCTACAGTCTCTTGGTGTGCGACTAGTGGATATGCACATTCTGCAGGTGGGGCTGCCCCCTGAGGTGCTACAGGCAGTCTACAAACGGATGGAGGCTGAGCGTAAGCAGGAGGCCAATGCATACCGCTCCCAAGGTGCCGCGGATGCCGCCAAAATCCGCGCTAGCGCGGACAAGGAAAAGACCCAGATCATGGCAGATGCTTATCGGCAACAAGAAGAGCTGAAAGGGCAGGGGGATGCTGACGCGGCTGCCATCTATGGTGCGGCATATGGCAAAGATCCGGCATTTTTTTCTTTTTATCGCAGCCTGGAAGTTTATCGTCACAGTCTGAGTGGCAAGGATATTCTCGTGCTCAGTTCGGATTCGCCATTCTTCAAATATTTTCGGCATTCGCTGGGGTCGGCAGGCAAATGACGCATCCCGAAACACAGCCAGCCTGGCTCCTACCCAGCGGTTTTGAGGACGTTCTCCCCGCACGTACAGACGCGCTGGAGCACTGTCGCCGTACTCTGCTCGATCTTTACGCACAATGGGGTTATCGCCAGGTCATTCCACCGCTGGTGGAGCATCTCGAGAGTTTGCTGACCGGAAGTGCGGCCGACCTCGATTTACAGACCTGGAAACTATTGGATCAGGACAGTGGTCGGCTGGTGGGTCTGCGTTCGGATATGACTCCGCAGATGGCCCGGATAGACGCACAAACCTCCTCTGCGCGGGAGGTTCGGCGCCTGGCCTATGCCGGTACTGTGCTGCGCGCCCGGCCTGATCTGCTCGGTGGGAGCCGTGCCCCTTTTCAGATAGGGGGCGAGCTTTTCGGAGTGGATGGGCCGGAGGGAGATCTGGAGGTCCTTTCCCTGATGGTAGAGAGCCTCATTCATTGCGCGGTACCAAACCTGTTGCTGGATATTGGTCATGTAGGTATTTCTCAGGCACTCGCGAACGCGGCAGGTCTGGAGGGCACGCTACGTGCGGAGCTGCTGCAGCATGTCGAGCGCAAGGCTTGGCCGGATGTGCGGGCGTGGCTGCGAGAGCACCATTGCGGCACGGAACTGAGCGCAGATTTTGATGCGCTGTCGCATTTACAGGGTGAATTCGACGTGTTGGAGCAGGCTCGTCAGCGTCTCGGACATCACCCGGTGGTTTGTACAGCCCTGGATGAACTGCGTTTTGTCTGGGGGGCATTGCGTGGGCGTTATCCTGATCTGGCAATTCAATGTGACCTTTCGGAGATTCACGGGCATCGGTATCATACCGGCTTGCTGTTTTCGCTGTTTGGTCCGCAGCGTGGTGAGGCGCTGTCCAGTGGTGGTCGCTACGATGATATTGGCGCCGCTTTTGGCCGACGGCGGGCAGCGACGGGCTTCAGTTTGGATCTCAAGCCGTTGCTGCGCGAATTCCCGGAGGCGGAGAGAGCGCGGCAGATTTGGGCTCCGGCGGGTACCGATGATCTTTTGTGGCAGTCGATACAGGAACATCGCCGGGCCGGTTATGCGGTTTTACAGGACTTGCTGTGCCAGGAGGTGCCTAGCCAACAGACATTGCAGGCACAGGGATTTGATGCTGTTTTGATCAAAGAACAGACGGGCTGGAAGATGCGGCCGCTTGATTCGTGACTTTTTATTTTCCAGTGACCCATTTGCGGAGTCGTTCGTGGCTATGAATACAAACGTTGTAATCATCGGTACCCAGTGGGGCGATGAAGGTAAAGGTAAAATTGTCGACTGGTTGACAGAACGCTGCCAGGCGGTGGTACGCTTTCAGGGCGGGCACAATGCTGGGCATACCTTGGTGATTGGCGCGCGGAAAACCGTTCTACATCTGATTCCCTCGGGTATTCTTCATGCAGGGGTGTCCTGCTTTATCGGTAACGGTGTGGTGCTGGATCCACTGGCCTTGTTTTCCGAACTGGATGAGTTGCGGCCAGTGGTGTCTGATGTCCATGAGCGCCTGTTCATTTCCGACGCCTGCCCACTGATTCTGCCCTACCACAAGAGTCTCGACCTGGCGCGGGAGCGGGCGATGGGTGCGGCCAAAATCGGCACTACCGGCCGGGGCATTGGGCCCGCTTATGAAGATAAGGTGGCGCGACGTGCTTTGCGTGTCGCCGACTTGTTTCATCGCGAACGTTTTGCCGCCAAGCTTGGTGAGGCCCTGGATTACCATAACTTTGTGCTCCAACATTACTTCAAGCAGGAACCGGAAGACTTTCATGCCATCCTGGAGCAATATCTGGGGCTTGCGGAGCGTCTGGCACCGATGGTGGTAGATGTTTCGGTGCGGCTGGCGCGCTTGCAGGCGGAGGGCGCACGGATTCTTTTCGAGGGGGCCCAGGGTACCCTGCTGGATGTGGATCATGGTACGTATCCTTATGTGACCTCCTCTAACACCGTGGCGGGAGGCGCTTCCGCCGGAAGCGGAGTAGGACCGGCGGATCTGGGCTATGTGCTGGGTATTACCAAAGCCTATACCACACGTGTCGGGGCGGGACCGTTTCCTACCGAGCTCTTCGATGAGACGGGGGCCTTCCTCGCTGAACGTGGTGCGGAGGTGGGCGCAACCACCGGCCGGGCGAGGCGCTGCGGCTGGTTTGATGCGGTGGCCCTGCGTGCCGCTTGCCGGGTCAATGGGGTGACGGGCTTGTGCATCACTAAACTGGATGTACTGGACGGCCTCGCGGAGATTCGCGTTGCCGTCGGCTACCGGGTCAATGGAGTGGTTCAGGAGAATTTGCCGGGTGGCGCCGAAGCGCTTGCCGCTTGCGAACCAGTCTACGAAAGCTTCCCGGGATGGACTGAGTCCACCGCAGGCGTGCGTCGCTGGGACGATCTTCCCGACGCGGCCCGTCGTTACCTGGAGGCCATCGCCGAGCGCGCCGGGCGACCTTTGGCTATTATCTCCACAGGGCCGGATCGGGATGACACCATTTTACGCACGGAGATTCTTTAAGCTGACGCCTGCGACTAAAGTTCACGACCTTCGGCAAAAATATTCCATGCGCCGAAAATGATATGAACAATGACGTGGGCGGCAACCCAGAGCACCGAAAAACGCAGGATCTCCAGGCCGATAGGGACCCAGAAGGGGTTGCCGGTACCAGATAATCCAGGGCTGGCGAGAAAGTCGCCGCGCATAGCGAGAATGGCCAAAACCCACGTAATTGCCCAGGGTTTTATTCGGCCATTTTTTTTGGCTTTGCGCGCCATCAGGTGAGTCTTCCTCCGGCCACCGGGGTCAGCGGGTCAGGATGCGGCCGCGCAGTTTGTCGAGTTGCTGTTGTACCATCGTACTGAGGCTTTTGATCTGTCCGGCACCCTTGCGAACGGTATCTTCATCTCCCTTTTTCAGAGCGGCCATGATGGCGAGGCCAAGTTTGTGGAGCTGGGGATGCACTTGCTGTACGGCCACAAACTCCGGCAACTGCGCCAATTCACTTTGTGCCATGCTGTCCATCCAATTGCCGAGGGGACACTGGTGGTGATCGGAAAGCTCGGCCGGAGAGATGGCGGAATTGTTGGTACGGATCCGCTCTAAAATGTGGGAGACCCATTGGACGTGATCCGCTTTGGCGATGGTCAGGCGGGTAGCTAGTGCCGCTTCTCCCTGCACCGCTGCGTCGCTGGCCTCAGCGAGTTCTCCGCGCACGCTATCCAGACAACGCTGAATTTCACCGAATTGTGCAGCGAATCGATCCATAGACAGTTGTAAGGCGTTCATGTGATTGTCCATGGCGTCAGCGGCTGTGACTCCCTGAGTACTGCCGTTAAGGATCTCGCTCAGATTGCCCCGTGATTTTTGGGCGGATTGGTTGGCCATACCGAGCACTTCGGCAACAGTTTCCAGTGTGTCGCCACCGCGGCGGAGGTGGACGATGCTGGCTGCCACTCCCGATTCGACCTGACCAGCGCCCTCGTTGATGGTGACCGCCGAGCTGCGAATGTCCGCAGCTGCTGCCGCGGAGTTTTGGGCAAGCTTTTTGACTTCATCGGCGACGACTGCGAAACCGCGACCGTGCTCACCCGCGCGAGCCGCCTCAATGGCGGCATTCAGGGCTAACAGATTAGTCTGTTTGGCGATTTCCTGCACTTTGCTGGCGAGGCTGGTGATGTTACGGGTCTGCTGTAAAAAAGCCTGTACTGTTTTGCCCATGGCGGTAACCGTCTGCTCGACGAGATCCATTTCGCCAATCAATTCAGATAGCCGTTCATTGCCCATCTGTACCTCGCGCAGCGTGTTTTCGGAGAGGTCCTGGTTTTCGGCAATACTCTCGGCAGTGCTGCGGACTGCGACAACGACGGCGTGCGCCTGGGCTTGGAGAGACTGCCTCTCCATCTGAGCCACTTCAAGATTTTGATGGAAGTCGATGCCAAGCAGATGGCTCTCGGCAGCGTGTTCCAGCGCCGTGACTTGGTGGTCGAGGACAAGACAACTCTGCCGCAGGCGGTCTTTCTGCCAATTGCAGATGGGGGCGACGGTGGTTTGCAGTTCTTCATCATCGGCGATCAAGCGCGCGGCATCCGCATCACCATCCATGCAGGAAGAAAGAAGAGAAATCAAAGAGTTAGTATCAGCAGGCATGAGGCTGTCCTCTTAATTGGGCTGAATGGCTTTAGCGACGGCGCGGGCCAGATCGTCTGGCAGGAATTTGGCGACGTAGCCATCGGCCCCGACGCTGTGGGCGTGGGACTCGTTGGCCGTGCCGGATAATGAGGAGTGGATGACTACCGGGATTTCACGCAAGGCTTCATGCTCTTTGATTCGGCGGGTTAGGGTGAAGCCATCCATCTCCGGCATTTCAAGGTCGGTGAGTACCATGGCTACTTTATCGCGTAAAGGAATGCCTGCCGCCTTGGCATCATGCGCTAGTTGTTGCAGGCGGTCCCAGGCCTCCTGACCCGTCTTGGTACCGATGAAGGGAAGACCAAGGCTGCGTAGTGTCTTTTCGATCTGGTTGCGGGCGACGCCGGAGTCGTCTGCATAGAGAATGACGGCGCCGTGGGGAATGTTGACTATATGCTGCTGGACCAGTTCGTCGCCAGTCTTGAAGCGGGAGGGGAGCACTTGGCGCAGGATGTGCTCGACATCAAGGACGAGCGCCAAGCGGGCAGTTTCTTCATCCTCGTCGAGACGCGCGAGACTCGTGATCAAACCGCCGACGGCAGCGCCTTCGGCGGAGAGAACCCGGCTCCACTCCAAACGAACGATTTCTTCAACTTCTTCTACGGCAAAGCCCTGAATAGACCGCTCATACTCTGTAACCAACAGGATGTTGAGCCCGTCGGCGCGGCAACCGACCACGGTGGGAAGGTCAATCACGGGGATGATCTGGCCACGGATGTTGGCGACACCCATCACATGCTCGGGCGCACCGGGCATGGGGGTGATTTTTGGCATCACCAGCGCTTCGCGGACCTTGAAGACATTGATGCCGAAAAGCTCACGACTGTTGTTCTGCTGATCTTTGCCGAGGCGAAAGACCAGAAGTTCAAATTTGTTAGTGCCGGCAAGCTGGGCTCTTTCATCCACTTCACGTAATACCTGGCTCATAGGTTTGGTCCTTGGTGACTTTTCTGGGTGGCGACAGACAGTGCGTCTAAATTCTGGAAAATCACATCACGCAGCGCCAAAATACGTTCCAGAAGTTTCTCGGTGTTTGCTTGATCTCCGCGGCTATAGGCGGAAATTAACTCCCTGGCGGTCTGGTGGAACTCGCGATGTGGCTCTGATAATGCGACGAATTCCGGCAGTGCCGCGAAATTTTCCCTGCCAAAGCTATCGTACCAGTGCCCCAAGCTGCAGGTATGGTGATCTTTGAGGTCTTCGAGACGTACCTGATGACTACCTTCCGTAATTTCATTCTGAAGTCGACGTACAAATATTTCATGATTCTGGCGCGCGCTCTCCATGGTCATAGACGCGGCGATCCTGCTGAGATTACTGATCTCGCGGTTGAGACTGCTGGTTACTTCGATAGACTGCTGCGCCTGCGTCTGGTTTCTCTGGGAAGCGGTATCAATTGTTTTTGCGGTGTTAGTGATGGCGGAGATATTGGCTTGCACTTCGCCAGTGGCCTCCTGCACCCGTCTGGAGAGATTGCGTACCTCGTCGGCGACCACCGCAAAGCCGCGTCCATGCTCACCGGCACGCGCCGCCTCGATAGCCGCATTGAGCGCCAGCAGATTGGTCTGGTAGGCAATTTCGCGGATGGTCTGGGCAATCAGGCTGATGGCCGCCACTTGCTGAATGAGCGATTCGGAGGCCTGGTGATTTTCCTTGATCGTTTTGACTAGATGCTGCAATGTTCTGCCCACCGTTTCCATTGCTTTTTGCGCTTCTGCGGATGTCCGGGTCAGCGTGTTGGCGTGTGCGACTGTGCTTTCGGAGACGGATACAGAAATCTCGTCCACACGGCGACTGACGGTTAAATCCCGCCAGGAGGCGTGATAGGCGATCGGGCTGTCGGAGTTGTCTCGGATCACGGTAAAATGCAGGGCAAGTGTTATTTCACCCAATTCCAGTTCAGCACTGTGCTCAGAAATGCTGCCGGCAGCCAGGTCGCGGAATATCTGACGAATACGTTCCGGTTCTCTATGAAACTGATGGATAGAGCGACCAAGTGCCTGACGCACATCCGCGCCGCGGAGGAGCGGATTCAGTTGCTGGTGATGGTGCTGCATGGCCCGCAATGCGGCCGGGTTCATATAAAATATGGCGTTTTCCATAGCGGGATCTGCCTCACAGAGCATCTCCAGGCTCGAGAGAGGATCCAGCAGGCCGCGAGCATATTCCGCCAATGCTGTTCTGTTCAATTTATGGCTCCCTCATTCTCATGCTTATTCGTTAATGGCGATGCCGACATTCAGGCCATCAAACCAGTCGAGAAAACGCTGCACGTTATCCCCACTATAAATGGCGCCATGTTGTGGGCAAAGGTAATCAATTTCCAGCTTGCGCACACGGTTGATCCAGTCTTTTTTGGCCGCATTGGATGGCATCCAGCGCTCATGAAAGTATTTGGCTTGGATAATGTGCTCTGCGAAAGCGCGGCCGCTTTTATCGCGACGATCCACCCAAGCGCCATGTCCCGGAGGTAAGAGAGCAGCGCCGACATCACCAGAAAACAGCACCTTGGCCTCCGGATCATACACATGGAAGTTTCCTGAAGAATGCAGGTAATGAGCAGGAATGAGCTCCAGGCGATGGCCGCCAATCAGCATATCTCCGCCTTCATCCGGAATGTCCTGCAGGGGGGCGTCCAAAGCGCCATAATGGCGGATGAAACCGTCCCAGAGCTTGGGGATATGCCACTGAATCTGTTCATTGCAGGCATGCCAAAGCGGCAGGCTGGAGGCCGTATCTGGATCCTGATGGGAAACAAAGGCCGCCTTCAGGCTACTTGGCGGGACCACCTCGACGAGGGCAGCGAAAACCTGCGGAAAAACTTCAAATCCACCGGGATCGAGGATAAGGCTTTGCCCATTCGATTCCATCACGTAGACATTGGCGTCGATAACGCGATGCTCATCCTGATCATAGAGAATCCACCAGCGATGGTTGCCTGCTTCAAATATGGGTGCTGCTTTCATGCTCTAGGCTCTCCAGTTGATGGCGATAAGTGCGGATGGCGTTGGATACGGTGCGCACTGCCTCACCCATATCGCGTGACACACGCATGAGGGGGGCGCCCGTATCTTCTGCTAAAGCCGCTTCGATACGGCCATTGGTCACCACGTACTCCTGTTCCTCAATGCCTTCTTGCAGGGTATCCACAGTGGCGAGGAGACGAAGCAATATTTTTCGCGCCTCAGTCTCTTCCTGGGTGATGATCTTTTGCGACTGCGCCTGGGTGTTCTTGAGAAGGGCGCAATCCTGACCATGCCGCGCCATGGCCTGGACCATGGCGCTAAATGATGCCGCGAAGCGCTGATGCTGGAGAATACGCATGTGCGCCTGAATCAGGGGGGCAATAGTCTCCTGCAGATGTGATGCGGATTCTTTGAGGGTGGCGGCACGTTCGCGGAAAGCCTGGGCGACGATGCCATATCCGGCCAATGCGTTGCCATGACGTTTGACGAGCACCATCGCATTCAGGGCCCGGCGATCTATCTCGTGCAGGGATTTTTCGATGCTCTGGCGGGCGGCAAAGGAGGCGTCGACGACCTGCATGATGCGTTGGATATCCATCAGGCGGCACCCCGTTGGTTGGGGGTCGTCCTGCCGGAGCTGGGGTAATCCAAGGCGTGACCGATCAGGGCGCCCGGATCAAGGATGAGGACGACATTGCCCTTGCCGGAAATGGTCGCCCCCTGATACCAGGTTTGCTCGGCGAGAAAATCAATGGGTTTGACCACTGAGTCCTCATTGCCGAGCACCTCCGAAACCATGAAAAGGCCACGTTCGGTGAGGACCCCTTCGATGGGTTCGGAACCCAGACGCAAGGGGCGATCATTGAGCAGGGCCCCGAGGTCTACCATGGGGGTGACCTGAGTGCCATCCAGGCGGTAAACGCTGCGGCCGCCCATACGATGAATACGACTTTCCTGGATGTCCAGCAGACTTTCGATACTGGAGATGGGCAGGGCGTAGATTTCCCGACGCAGGCGCAGGTAGAGTACGGGCAGTACCGCCATGGTCAGCGGAAATTCCATGGCAATCGTGGTGCCGAGCCCGAGGCGCGTCTGAATGTCCAGATGCCCGCGCAGTTTGCGCACGGTTTCCTTGACCACATCCATACCGACCCCACGACCGGAGAGATCAGTAGCCTGATCCTTGGTGGAAAAACCGGCACGGAAGATCAGTTCTAGCGCTTCCTGTTCCGAGAGCCGGGCGGCCTGATCCGTCGTAATCACCCCTTTGTCTATGGCCTTCTGGGTGACAAACTGGCGGTCTATGCCGCGGCCGTCGTCAGATACTTCGATGCGTACTTTGTCGCCGAGGTGTACTGCGGCTACCCGGATCGTTGCGCTGCGCGGTTTACCCGCCGTCTGCCGTAATTCGGGGGGCTCGATGCCATGGTCGAGGCTGTTGCGAATCAAATGTGTCATGGGGCCGGAGAGGGCGTCGACGACAGCTTTGTCGATTTCGACTTCCTCGCCGATGATGTCGAGTTTGACTTCCTTGGCGAGCTGCCGGGAGGCGTCGCGTACCACGCGGGGCAACTGCTGGAAGAGGCGCTTGCAGGGCTGCATCCGCAGGCGCATGACCGTGCTCTGAATGTCGTTGACGGTGAGGTCCACCTCACGGGCAATGCGCGCCATATCCTCGTTTTCTTCGCCCAGGCTGCTGACCGCCGAAGCCAAACGGTTGCGCAGAAGGACCAGTTCGCCGACCTGATTCATGACGGCGTCGAGGCGCAGCGCGTCAACGCGGAGAGTGGTGTCGGCGGCTTCCGGCATGTGCTGAGCGCGCGCACTGGGGCTTGCTATGGGCGCTGGCGTTGCGGACAGCGGTTGCGCCTGAGGGTTCTGGACTGGAAGACTGATGCGCGATGCGGGCGGGTCAAGCTCAAGTGCAACACTCGCCGGTTGCGTCTGTGTGGCGCGCTCCAGGACGTCATAACCCGGCGCCTGGCCGCCATGGAGTTGATCCAGCACCCGCTCAAACTCTTCTGGGCTAATCTCGTCTCCAACGGGGCAGAATGGTTCCGGCGGGTCGACCAGACCGGGCGCCTTATTGCCGTATAGGGCGTCGAGGGTGGCTTCAAACTCGGCCTCACTGATTTCGTCGCTGCCGCTTGGCGTGAATTGGCTGCTTGTATCGGCACGCTCAATGTAAATGCCGCTGTGACCGTCCACAGTGATCCGCTGACTGGCCAACAGAGTGGCATCTGTCGCCGGACAGCAGGTTGCGTCCGTGCTGGACGTATCCGTTTCTGCGGTGGGGGTCCGCAGATAGAGCGTTTGACCAGCGGCGAGTTGCTGAATGACCTGGCCCAGATCCTCAGGTCCAGCTGCCGGACTTTCGCCGTGGGCCAACTGCTGCAGCATGTCATCGATGACGTCCAGGCCCTTGAGGATGGCGTCGATCATGCTGGCGGAGATGGTCAGGGTATGGGAGCGCAGCTTGTCCAGAAGGTCTTCCAGATGATGCGTCCAGCTGACGAGGTGGTCTGCTTCCAGGAATCCCGCGCCCCCTTTCAAGGTGTGAAAGGCGCGAAATACTGATGCCAAAATTTCGTCACTGCCGGGTTCAGATTCCAGGCGAAGGGTGTCCTCCTGGGCTTTTTCGAGGAGCTCGCGGGCTTCGGGAAGGTAGTCCTGCAAAATCTCCATGTCCATGATCAAATCCCCAGTTCGGCGAGCAGGGCGTCTACTTCGTCTTGATTGACGCTGGGATTGGAACTCGCAACGTCATCCGCTTGGGGCGCGTAGTCCGGGCTGGTCTGCATCCCGATTTCGGCGAGGGTCAGACGGATACGTTCCTCGACCGCCTGCAGGAGGGTGATGGCCTTTTTCAGCCGCTGACCGGCAAGATCCTGCCCTTGCTGGCTGGTCAAAATGGTGAGTAAGGCGTTGTCGATGTGGTGGAGCGATTCGTCGATAAAGCGGTTATGGGCGCTACGAATGTCATTTACGGCATCCTGGGCACGTTCAACGGCCGACAGCGTGACCATGGTCTGCTCTTCAGTGAGGCGCAAAGCTTCCTCCAGCGGATTTTGCGCGCCCGAGAGGCTTTCTTCTGCCGTATTGGCAATGCGTTTCAGGCCTTCACGGAGAAGCAGTTCGGCCTCACTCAGCAGGCGCCCCGGGTTCAGCACATGGTTATTCATGACTGAGCCCCCTGAGCGGCTTGCAGGCGTTTGAAAACGGCATCGAGCTTTTCCTTGAGTGTGTCGGCGGTGAAGGGTTTGACGATATAGCCGTTCACCCCGGCTTGAGCCGCTTCAAGGATGTTCTCGCGTTTGGCCTCTGCCGTGACCATGAGGACCGGTATGTGCTTGAGTTGGGCGTCTGCACGAATAGCACGGAGCAGGTCGATGCCCTGCATGTTGGGCATGTTCCAGTCAGAGACCACAAAATCGAAGGGTCGGTTGCGCAGCTTTTGCAGTGCCTGTACCCCGTCTTCGGCTTCATCAAAATTGCTGAAACCCAACTCCCGCAACAGATTGCGCACAATCCGGCGCATGGTGGAAAAGTCGTCCACTACGAGGATGTGCATGCTTTTGTCGACCTGATCTATTCCCATATACCCCTTTTCTCCTCCCTGAGTGGCAGCCTCTCTGATCGCTTGCCGAGAACTCGCCGCCCGCACAACGGAGGCCTCCCTCATTGGTGATGGTTTTAAGCAAACTCTATACCAGCAAGAATGTCCTGCTGGTGAGTTGCGCCCTTGTCGAGGTATACGGCACGAAAGCGTGGAAACTGAAGGGGCTCTGCCGCCCGGATCATCAGCGGACGGGTGACCAGTATTGGGGATAGCCCTGATGTTTGGTGAGGTTGGCGATGCGTTGCGTGACGGTATCGGCGGCAATCCGGTTGGGCACGGGGCCCACTAACACGCGGTAAAGATGGTTTTGTGGCAAGGTGCCGATGCACGCGCTGAAGCCCGTGCTTTTGAGCAGTTTTGCCAGATCAGTTGCCATGCCGGGGCGTCCGAAAGCTCCCAGTTGCACATACCACCCAGCGTTGCTGCAGCTATTGTCAACGGTTGGGGCGGGAGCTGTTGGTGCTTTATGGGTGGGTGGAGCAGATTTCTGCGTCAGGGTGGGGTGAGTCAAGTCGGGCATTGGGACGAGTGTCGGGCGCGGGTTGGCCGCAACAATTTTTTGGCGAACTGGAGACTGCTTGGATCCTTCGGCAACAAACGTGGATGAAACAAGTGGGTTCGCACTGGTGTTGATGGCGGTTGCTGACTGAGTCGAGATCGTCGGGGTAATATCTGCTGCGGTGGGTTGCGGCAGGCTCAAAAAAACGGTGGCCCCACTGGGTTGAAGGGCTTTGGGAGCGCTTTCGCCGTGTCGTTCGGAGTGATCCCGGTATACCCCCGTGGCGACGACGACCAGCAGAAGGAAAGCGATGAGGATGACGCGATTGAGGCGCTTCTGCTGCTCTTGCGTTTTGTTGATCTCGTCGGGTGTCATTGATCGAATTTTTCCTGATATCTAACCGCGCTGATCAATGGCGCCCGCCATGATCGGATCGGTTCCGGCCTTGCTCGGATTCTGTGGGGCGACTACCACGATGCTTACTCGTCGATTCATGATGAGGCCCTTCGCCGTATCGTTGGGTGCTACCGGATGATACTTGCCGTAGCCCGCCGCGACCAGATTCTGCGGATTTACGCCACGCTGGATGAAGAGCTCGACTACGGAAACTGCACGTGCGGCGGACAGTGCCCAGTTGGATGCAAATTGGGCGGTGCGAATGGGTAGATCGTTGGTAAAACCGTTTACCTGAACTTGGTAAGGCACCTGACGCAAGACCTGTGCAATAGCCCCGAGAGTGGCGGTGGCACTGGGGCTGAGCCGCGTCTGTGCCGAGTGAAACAGGATTTTGGCGTTCAGATCGATGACGACGCCCAGGTTGCTCCGATGAATGGCGACGCTACCCTGCGCGATCAGAGGCTTAAGCAGTGTCTCCATTTGTTTTTCAATTCGCCGCATGGCGGTGGCGGGATACGGTGGTGTTTGTGGGTCGTTCCTTGCCTGGGGCGAAACCTGGCCTTTTTGCACATGAGGAACGGGTGCTATGTCGGCGACTTTAGGCAGGGCGGGCAGATCTACAGGCGTCTGGCTGAGGGACGGCCCTGCGTCAGAACGGATGGGTACCGGTGACCAGGGTTGTCCGCTGAAGGCCGATACCAAAGTTCTCGACAGGACTCTGTATTTGCCTTCGTTCACCGAAGAAATGGCATACATCACCACAAAAAAGGCGAAGAGCAGAGTAATGAAGTCGGCATAAGACACCAGCCAACGTTCATGATTTTCCCATTCCTCTTCTTTTTTGCGGCGCGCCATGGCGATCTCCTGTTACTAAACCAATCGGGGAACATAGACGATTTTTCTGATCCTGCAGCGATTACCTTGGCAAAGCGAAAACCGTGCCGCGAAAAAGCCCGCAGTGATACGGCATGAATCATGCTTTTGAGATGTTATCCGCAGAAATGCACCGTTACGATCGCCCGGATCTGACGGTCTTCCGTCAGGATCGTCAAAAGCTTGACGACTAAAATGGCAAAGCACGAGGACACGATGTTTTCAAACCAGAGATTCCTGGATCAACTGTTCACTGACAAAAATCGGCAAACGGGGAAAGGGCAGATAGAGCGAGCCCTTGCCGAACTGATCGCGAGCAGTGAAACGCTGGCGGTGATGGTTGGGCGTAATGGCGGCATTTTGGCCCAGGCGACGCTTCTTCATGCTGAAACAGACATCGCGACCCTGATCCTCGATGAACTGATGCCAGAAGCAGAAAATAGCCGCTTGCTGCGCGGAGAGGATTTGCTCCTGTGGAGCACGTCGACGTTGCCCTTGGGGTTTCAGAGCACGGTGGTCGAGAGATTACTGTGGCAGCGTTACGGGGCGGTGCGCATCCAGTGGCCGGATGCACTTTACCAGTTGCAGCGCCGCGCTGCACTGCGCGCGGCGCCTGCTGAGGCCAGTGGGTTGCCGCTGTCACTTCAGCGCCACGGTGCGCGCAGTTGCGAGGGACGCTGTGTGGATCTGGGTGCCGGTGGCGTGCGCGCACGAATTCATGCGCCCAGTGACTATCCGATGACTGCCGGCGAGGTGCTGGCAAGCGTGCAGTTCAGTTTCCAGGGCAAAGCGTACCGGGTGGGGGCGCTGGTTCGTTATGTGGAACCGGCAGGTCACTCCCGTGGTACCGACTCACAATACATTGGCTTGAGCTTCGTGCAAGCCCCTGGCGCCTTGCAGGAGCAGATTATCCAATACGCCTTGCGCTGTGATCGCGAACGTTTACGCAGCACCCATCGCTAAGGGGCTGGCGGTAGCGGAATCGCAGCGGGCGAGTCCGAGTTGGATGATGGGTACACCGAGGGTTGCCGGAGGCGTCTGCGCTTCGGAAATGTTTGTCAGGCTGGGTTCGGCATGCTCGACAATCCACTGACCGAATTGGCGGGTGTGGGGTAAGAAATACAGCGGAGCCAGGGCATTGGCCTGTAAAGAATCATTGGTTATTTGTGGCAGGATGACCATGACCATGCTGATTCCATTCGGGTCTTGCGCCGCAAACTGTGGGCGTTGCGGGTAGTGCAGGCCGAAATGTTCCGGTGCAACCAGCAAAAAGGCGATCAGCGGCTCATCCAGAGATTGCAGCCAGACGAAGGGGCCTTGTTCCTGAACGTGAAGAAGCGTAAATCGCTGCAACTCCGCAAAGCCCGGCAGGGGGGCGACACAATGCCACACCTGCGCATCAGAGATAGGCAGAAGGCCAAAGCGGGTGGAGTAGTCGGTCATTTTTATTCCTCCTGAAAGCTGGCCGCGTCTTGGATAGACGGGCGATGAGACTGTAACCACTGGTCGAATTGGGCAGGGGCTACGGCTTGGGCAGACTGGTTGGCCTGCCGAACGGATTCTAGTAATTCTTCACGGAGGATGATCACGTCGTGGGCACTCTCTATCCCCAGCCGCACCTGACCGTCTTCAATACGGGTAACAACGATACGGATATCGTCGCCGATGCAGATGGCCTGGCCGCGGCGTCGGGTGAGCACGAGCATCTCAGGCGCTCCCGATCAGGTGCCGCTGGGGAGTGTTCTGAGTAGTTCCGCCATCGGTGTAGAGTGACTCATTGATCCCGAAGAGGATTTTCCAGGCGCCTTGGTTAAAACGCTCCAGGGCGCCGATGATCTGACCATTCTGCTGGTTGTACTGAACGATCTTCTCCAGCAAATCTCGGCGTTGCGCTTGCAGACCCATGTGGGTGACAGCAGATGGCGGCGTACGGCGCTGGGATTCGAGGGCGCTGATGGTCTGGTAGAGCCGCTCTTTTTCTGCAGCAATGGGTTCCAGTTCTGTCATGATCCCAGACTGCAGACAATGCCCTTCGTGACGCAGCAACTGGAGCAAGGCCTCCAGCGCGCCGATTTGGAGTTGCAGTGCCGTATCCATCTGGCTATCCACTCATCAGGCCTTGTTGTTGGTGGCCAAGGGCAGGAACTGCTGCGCGTCCTGGGTGAGCCCTTGTCCGATGCGCTGCGGCGAGATCTGGTAAGTGCCGTTGGCGATGGCTGTTTTGATGCCCTGCAGGCGCTCGGTGTTTGCGGAGGTCTGCGCGGCGAGCAGGCTGCGCGCCGCGGGAGACAGCGTGACATGGTCCTGCGCCACGACCGGACCTTTGGCGGTCCGCGTGGTACCGACCCCGGAGGTCGGCTGATTCGCCGTGACCAACGGATCGGTGTTCGTCTGCATCTTCGTGCCGGGTAAGCCGGAATACTGGTTGATCGGGTTCATGACGGCATGATTCTCCTCTTTACGTCTAAATTTGTAATACGGCACATTGAAGCAGGAATTGAAGGGCAATACAAAAAAATTTCGGAAAACAGATCGTTAGTTAGAACGGTACCACCACAGTGCCCCTGGCCGTAACGGTACCGCGGATCACTCTGCCGGATTGCACGTTGCGCACCAAAATAGCCTGTCCGGGGCGGCCATTTTCGATGGCGTTGGCGATGGTGGCGATGCGAATGCCATCCCCCTCGGCGTACAAGGTAACCTGTTCGCCCGCACGAACAACCTCCGGCGCATTGAGCATGGATGTGGTAATGGGTTGTCCTGCCAGTGTGCCAAAACGCAGAACCTGGCCAATCGCTTGCTGCGGATTGGTCAGCGCATAACCACCAAGACCATTCGTGTCGCGTTGAACCACAGTGAGATCCGTGGCGCTGAGCACCCGATCGGCGCTCAGCGGCCGAGCCGCGACTACGACGTTTTGGTTGATGGCGAGCTGTACCGGTAAATAGAGCTTCCAGGGCGAAGGGCTTGAGCAGCTTACCGCTACGGTTTGGCTGCCATAGGGATTGCTATAGCCGAAGAAACCGAGTTGCAAGTGGCCGCAGGCGGGAAAGCGCAAGCCCGGTGCCGGGCCGTCTATATGAATCTGGGCGTTGCGGGTATTGGCGGGAAGGTGGTTGCGCACAAAATGCCTAACGGTAGCACGGATGGTTTCGGCGCTTTCCGTCGCGGCGTTCACTGGTAGCGAGGCAGCAAGCAGGAACAGAACGGTGCAGGATGCCGCCGCGTTGCTCCCCAAAAGTTTTGCCAGTTTGCTCTTCTTCATCATCGCGCCCACGTCTGCCCGGCAATTGCCCATGCCATAGTCACGAAAAGCAAATAACGGGCCATGCCAGAAGTGCTTTGGAATGGGAAGCGGGGGGGCTGGTTTTGGCGGTGTCGGCAAAATCATGCCGCTCCTATGGTGTGCAGCGCTGTCCCCGGTATGGTTGTGCCGGTTTTGGCGCCCGTTGGTTTTTTTAAGCTGAGCCTGACGTAAAAAGTCCCACAAAACTCACTGGTTGGTTCGGGTGCACTATCTAGGCATGTGTTTTGCTAGCAATGTCACATGATGATTTGGGTGGAGGAGGAGGCTGGTATGGGTGGTTTTCTGGATCAGGCACTCAATCCCCTTGCGGATGCCTTACGGGTCAGTGGTTACCGGCAGCAACTGCTGTCGGCCAATATTGCTAACGCCGACACACCGAACTACAAGGCGGTGGATATTCCATTTAGCAAAACCTTGAAAGCGGTTCAGGCGGGCGATCGGGGGGGGCTGGCCCTGCAGACGAATAATGCGCGACAACTGGCGGGATCGCCTGCCAGCGTGGGCTTGGCTGCCTTTGTGCATTACCAGCGCGGTAGTCAGGTGGGCCTGGACGGCAATTCTGTGGACATGAACCGCGAACAGGCCAGTTTTTTGCAGAATAGTGTCGTATATCAGGCCGATTTGACCTTTCTGACCGGTACAATCAAAACCTTGAACTCAGTTATCACCGGCAACGTGATTTAAAGTAAGGGGAGTTTCGATATGTCCATGTTTTCAGTGCTCGATGTGGCCAGCTCGGCGCTTACCGCGCAGAGTTATCGCTTGAACGTGGTGGCGAGTAATCTGGCCAACGCCAATTCTGCGACGAGTTCGAACGGGCAGCCCTATCGCGCCCGGGAGGTGGTATTTGCTGCTCAGCCACTCTCCGGTAACACTGCGCCTGCCGGTGTCAGCGGTGTGCAGGTGGCGGGGGTGGTGACCAAGCCCGGGCCTTTCAAAATGGTATATCAACCAGGCAATCCCCTTGCGGATAAGGCGGGCTATGTGAAAATGCCTAACGTCAATCCAGTGGATGAGATGGTGAATATGATCTCGGCATCCCGTGCCTACCAGGCCAATGTCAATGTCATGAACACCGCCAAAATCCTGCTGCAAAAAACACTTACCCTATAGGAGCCTGATCATGAGCGTCAATTCTCTGACATCCAGCGTCAATCCCTTTTACGCCTCGCTGCAGAGTAGTTCGGCGGCAAGCTCGGGTAGTGCAAGCAGCGGCGCCAGCGGGCTCGCCAGCGAGAATACCTTTTATAATCTGCTGGTCACCCAGTTGACTAATCAGGATCCGCTCAATCCGATGAGTAATTCGCAGCTTTCGTCACAGCTGGCGCAGTTCAGTGTCGCCAACGGGGTGCAGGCTATTCAGGGGTCGCTGAGTTCGTTGATGGGGCAGATCAACCAGAATCAGGGTTTGCAGGCGGCCTCCCTGATCGGCAAGTCGGTCACGACCTCCGGCAATCAACTGACTCTGAATGGTGGCACGTCAATGGGCGCCTACGACCTCAGCAGCGGTGCCAGCGCTGTCGACGTGTTAGTACAGAACAGCGCTGGGCAAACCCTGGCGGTGTTGCCCCAGGGAGCGCAGGCGGCGGGGATGCAGAGTTTTAGCTGGAATGGTGCCGATGTCAGCGGCAACGTCTTGCCGAGTGGAACGTATCAATTTTCGGTGCAGGCGAGTGGAGCCAACGGCCAGACTGTCAGCAGTACGCCCTATATGGCGGGGGTCGTCAACGGCGTGACTTTAGGCGCTGCAGGGCCAAACCTGGAACTGCAAGGTCGGCAAGGTTCAGTACCCTTCAGTGCCGTTCAGAATATCATTTAAGAGGTGGTGATATGGGAACTTTCAATACAGCGTTGAGTGGTCTGCAAGCGGCGAGCACCAATCTGCAGGTGCTCGGCAATAACATCTCCAACGCTAATACCGTAGGTTTCAAGGGCTCCAATGCCCAGTTTGCCGATGCCTATGCGGCGGCCATGGCCAACGCCGCGCCGACTCAGGGGCAGGTGGGTATTGGTACCCAGGTGCAGACCATCGCCCAGCAATTTACTCAGGGCAATATCCAGACTACCAGTAATCCGCTGGACGTCGCGATTAACGGCAATGGTTTCTTTCAGTTCAATTACAACGGCGCCACGGTCTATGGTCGCAACGGCCAACTGCAATTGAACCAGAACGGGGTAATGGTGGATGGCAATGGTGGCGAACTGGTCGGCATTCAGGCGCAGAACGGAAAGCTGACGGGGGCCAGTGGGCCGCTGACTATCAGCCAGAATGCGTTGCCGCCGCAGGCCTCTTCCGGGCTGAGTATCGGGTTGAACCTGGATTCGACCAATACGCCGATCACCGGAACGGCCATCAATCCCAATAATCCCAGTACGTACAACTACTCTACGACGACGACGGTATACGACAGCCTGGGCACCCCACAATTGTTAACCACGTATTATCAATTGTCTTCGGCCAGCTCCACCAGCGGCCAGACGTGGAATGTGGGTTACTCCGCGACGGGAACGGCCAGTGGTACGGCAGCCAGCGGGACGCTTGCAACCCCCCTTCAATTCAATTCAAGCGGGCAAGTTCAGCCACCCAGTAGTGGAACTGTCAGCCTCCAGTGGGCAGATGGGGCCGCCCCCAGTACCCTCGCCGTCAATTTCAGCGGCAGTACTAACTACAACTCCGCCAATGCGGTCATCAATGCCAGCAGCAATGGCTACGGCACCGGCCAGCTCTCCGGCCTCTCCATCGATCCCAGCGGCAATATTTTCGCCCGCTACAGCAACGGCCAGTCGCAGGTCATGGGGCAGATTACGCTCACCCGCTTCGCCAACAATAACGGTTTGCAGAATCTCGGTAACAACTACTTGGCGCCGACCTATGTTTCCGGGCAACCCCTGTCGGGATCGCCGGGCAGTAGCAATCTGGGGGTGTTGCAGTCGGGTGCGGTGGAGCAGTCGAATGTGAATTTGTCGCAGTCTCTGGTGAATCTGATTGTCGCGCAGCAGGCCTATCAGGCTAACGCCCAGACCATCAAGACCCAGAATGCCGTGGTTCAGACGCTGTTAAGCCTGTGAGATAACGGACTATGGATACCCTCTACATTGCCATGACTGGAGCCCGCGCGATTCTGCAGCGGCAGACGGTAACCGCCAACAATCTGGCCAATGCCAACACCACCGGTTTTCGCGCTGACGAGGCCCAGTTCAGCGCCTTGCCGGTGTACGGTCAGGGCCTGCCAACCCGCGCCTATACAGCGACAGTGAACCAGAGTGTGGATTTCCAGTCCGGGCCGGTGGTGCATACGGGGCGGCCATTGGATGTGGCGGTCAATGGCCAGGGCTGGCTCGCGGTGCAGGGTCCCAGCGGACAGGAAGCGTATACGCGTGACGGCAATCTGCAGATCAGCGGACAAGGTATTCTGACGACGGCCACAGGTCATCCCGTGCTGGGCGTTAACGGCGCGCCCATTTCTCTGCCCCCTATGCAATCTCTGGTGATCGGTGCCGACGGGGTAGTCTCCGGCGTCCCCGTGGGGAGCCAGCCCGACGCGGTCATGGCCATTAACCAGATCAAGCTGGTGAATCCGCCGGAAAAGACTTTGCAGAAAGGCGCCGATGGCCTCTTTCAGACCAGCGGCGGCAAATCCGCGCCGGAGAATGCCAACGTCGTGCTGGAGCCGGGCGCGCTGGAAGGCAGTAATGTCAATCCGGTGAATAGCATGATCCAGATGCTGCAGGACAGTCGTCAGTTTGAAATTCAGACCAAGCTGATGCAGACCGTTTCGCAAGACCAGCAAAGCGCCACTCAACTGCTCGTGGTGCCATGATAAACAGGAGCAATGCCCAATGATGCGATCCCTCTATGTGGCCGCTACCGGTCTGGAAGGCGAGCAAACCAAGATGGACGTCATCGCCAATAATCTGGCGAACGTGAATACCACCGGTTTCAAACAATCCCGGGCGGTCTTTCAGGACTTGCTGTATCAAAATTTGCGTCAGCCCGGTGCGCAGTCTTCCCAGACGACGCAGTATCCTTCCGGTCTGCAACTGGGTACCGGGGTGCGGATAGTGTCCACAGAGCGTCTTATGACCCAGGGTAATCTTACTCAGACGGGTAATTCCCTGGACGTGGGCGTCAATGGGCAAGGTTTTTTCCAGGTCATGCAGCCCAACGGCACGATAGCTTATTCTCGGGATGGCACCTTTCAGATGAATAATCAGGGACAGTTGGTCACGTCCAACGGTTATCTTTTGCAGCCGCCAGTCACCATCCCGCCCAACTCGCAATCCATCACCATCGGTAGCGATGGGACGGTATCGGTGGTGTTGCCCGGACAGGCGCAGCCGCAGCAGGTGGGTACCATCCAGCTCGCCAATTTTATCAATCCCACGGGTCTGCAGAGTATCGGTGACAATCTCTACTTGCAGACGGGCTCTTCCGGTGCGCCCCAGACCGGCCAGCCGACCCTGAATGGTCTCGGTTCCGTGCAGCAGGGTTACCTGGAATCTTCCAACGTCAATGTGGTATCAGAACTGGTAAATATGATCTCCACCCAGCGTGCCTACGAGATTAACAGCAAGGCGGTGTCCACATCCGATTCCATGCTGCAGTATCTCACCCAGAATCTTTGAGGACAGTTGATGCGCGCGCGGGGAGGCGAAATGATGATCCTGGGCGGCCTGAATGGCCTCCTTTCTAATGGTTGGCGCGGCTTTGCCCGTGTCGTCATGGTCGTCGGATGCCTGTTCAGTCTTGGCGCCTGCGCTACGTTGAAGGGCCACCGCGACCTGAAGCCGCTGACGCCTCTGCCCATCCCGGCAAAGCCGGAATCTCTTGCCGCGCACCCCGCCAACGGGGCTATCTGGCAGACGGGGACCAATGTTTCCCTGTTTAATGACAACCGGGCCAATCGCATCGGAGATCTCATCACGGTGCTGATTCAGGAGAACTCCAGCGCTTCCAATAATACCAACACCGCCATCAACACCTCGGATTCGCTGAATGCGGCGCTGACCAATTTCTTCGGTATCACCCCCGCCTTTGGCAGCGTGGCGGGCAGCCCTTTCAGCCCCAGTATGGGAGCTACCAGCGGCCAGAAATATGGTGGTACCGGTGCCACGACCCAGAGCAATACCTTTACGGCGATGCTGGAAGTGACGGTGGTGCGGGTGCAGGGGAATGGCAATCTGGTGATTGAGGGATCCAAAGAGGTGTTGCTGAATGGCGGGCATGAATACATTCGGGTGGCCGGGATCGTGCGGCCCGCTGACGTGACGCCGCAAAACACTATCCTCTCGACCCAGATTGCAGATGCACGGGTGGAATATAGCGGCGACGGCAGTATTTATTCGGCGGCGCGGATGCCCTGGCTGGCGCGCTTTTTCCTGTCGCTGTGGCCGTTTTAACCGATAAGGTCCGATCATGAGAACGCTTCGTTGGAAAGGACTTCTGCTGATACTGATAACCATGACACCAGCGCTCGGGTATCTGGTCGGAGCGCATGCGGAAACCGTGCGCAATCTGGCTACGGTCGGCGGTGTGCGCAGCAACCAGTTGGTGGGCTACGGACTGGTGGTGGGGCTGAACGGAACAGGCGACCAAGCTACTCAGGTGCCCTATACCACACAGTCCCTGCTGAATATGTTTCAGCGCCTCGGTATCAACCTTCCGGCTTCCGTAGCCACCAATCTGCAGCCCAAAGATGTGGCCGCAGTGATCGTGACGGCCCATCTGCCGCCCTTTGCGCAACCTGGGCAGACCATTAATGTCACGGTGTCGGCAGTCGGCAATGCCAGCAGCCTGATGGGGGGCACCTTGCTGATGACGCCGTTGAAAGGTGCGGATGGGCAGACCTATGCCGTCGCTCAGGGCAATCTGATCGTCAGCGGTTTTGGGGCCAGTAGTAACGGCGCCTCGGCACAGGTCAACGTGACGACGGCCGGTACCATCCCCAATGGGGCGAATGTGGAGCGCACCGTCTCCAATGGATTCGATCAGGCCGGACCCATGACCCTGGAACTGCATACCCCGAGCTTTACCACCGCCGCGCGGATTGCGGACGTCATCAATCAGCAACTGGGCTCTGGCATTGCCGAGGCGATGAACGCAGGGGAGGTCACAGTGCAGGCCCCGACATCACCGGGGGCGCGGGTGACCTTCCTTTCCGAGATCGAGAATCTGGACGTCACCCCGGAAACCCCGCTCGCCAAGGTGATTATTGACGCGCGCAGCGGGACCGTGGTGCTGGGCCAGAATGTGACCTTGGGTTCCTGTGCCGTCGCCCACGGTAACCTCTCGGTAACCATCTCTCAGAAGTATCTCGTCAGTCAGCCGAATCCGCTGGGAGCCGGCCAGACCGTGGCAATTCCGCAAGCCAATGTGAACATTAACCAGTCCAACGCCAAGCTGCTGATGTTTAAGCCGGGCGTGAGTCTGGAGGCCGTCGTGCGTGCCTTGAATGCGGTGGGTGCGACGCCCACCGACCTGATCGCCATACTGCAGGCCATGAAGGCTGCAGGCGCACTGCATGCGCAACTGGAGGTAGTATGAGTGGCCCCGTAAGTCTCAGCGCCAGCACCCAGGCGGTGAATATCAACCCGAAAGCGGCATCCGCGGCGGCCAGCGATGCCCTGAATTTCTCGGGTCTGGCGCAACTGCGCAGTGATGCGCAGGCGCACAACCCACAGTCTATTATGGCGGTCGCTAAACAGTTTGAGGCGGTGCTGATGCAGGAAATGCTTTCGGCGATGTCTGCCACTTCATTTGGTTCCGACCTTACTGGGAAAAATGCCGGGCCGATGTTCAAGTCGATGTTCAACCAGCAGATCGCGCAAACCGTCAGTCAGGGTCAGGGGATGGGTGTCGCGCAGACCCTCGCCAGGGAGATCGCCAGTCGTTACCACTTGCACTGGGGTGAACATGGCAAACCTGCGCTGGCCGAAGGGAACATGCCGGTTCCAGGGCGCAATGCCGCCCTGCCATCTCCCGCAGCGGCATCGCCGTCCTGGGTCAAACCATCGCGGGCGCTGGTCCGGCAGGCCACCGCCTTTGTCGCCGCCATCCTGCCGGCCGTACAGTCCGTAGCGCGGAAACTGGGTGTCGCGCCCAAGGCCATCATCGCTCAGGCCGCTCTGGAAACCGGTTGGGGCAGCCATGTGGCCGGAAATAACCTCTTCGGTATAAAGGGGTCTGGTAGCTGGCAGGGACCATCGGTGAGCAGTCTGACTCACGAATTTGAGAATGGCGTGAATCAGGTGGAAACGGCTGCTTTTCGCGCCTATGGCAGTTTCCGCGCCAGTGTGCAGAACTACGCCCAACTGCTGCTCGATAATCCGCGTTACCAGTCCGCGCTGGGGCAGGGGAATAATGTTGCGGCTTTCGCAGAGGCCCTGCAGCAGGGCGGGTATGCCAGCGATCCACAATATGCCGGCAAACTGGTGGCAGTGGCCGATAGCCCATTGATGGAACAGGTGATGGCCGGGCTTCCGCAAGGCGCTGCCGGTGGCTAAACTCCGGCAGTTTTTGTGTCGTTAATGATGGAAAGCAGGGTTTTCTGCGATCGGGAGAAAGAAGGCGGCATGGGCGAGATGACCCCAGGGCAATATGAGCTGGAAACGGTGCAGGCGTTGACCAGCTTACTGCAGCTACAGAAGGCATGCTTGGCGCGCGCTGACTGGGGACAGGGTTTACCCGATTCGGAGCGGAGAAATTTTCTGGCCCGGCGTTTATTGCAATTGCGTGCGGAAATGGTTGGTAATGCGGCACCCGCTCCGGATCTGAATCAGGCGGTGCTAGGCCTGCAGGAAGCATATAGCGAACTGGATCATGCGGTGCGCCTTGCCAGTGCCGCGTTGCGGGATGCGCTGGCGCTTCTGCAGGGGCAGAAGACCGCCGTATATGGTGATCATGCTGGTCCGGGTCGTTCCTTGGGGAGTGCGTAAGATGTCGGGAATCAGCGGAATCGTCAATACAGCGCTTACGGGACTGCAGGCCGCGCAAAATGCGCTGCAGGTAACCGGCAATAACATCGCCAACGTCAACACCCCCGGCTATAGCCAGGAAAACGTAGTGCAGTCTACCACCACGCCCACTTTCATCGGGGGGCAGTACTATGGCAACGGCACCCAGATCACGACGGTGCAGCGGAGTTACAGCAGTTTTCTGCAAGGGCAGGTATGGTCGGCGACCGCCAGCGCGAGTGGCCAGGCCACGCTTTCCAGTTCGTTGCAGCAGGTTCTCGGCATACTCAATAACGGCGGCGTCAGTTCACAGGTCAGCCAGTTTTTTTCCGGGGTGGCGCAGGTGGCCGCCAGTCCCAGCGATATGCCCGCGCGTCAGAGCATGCTCAGCAATGCCCAGAACCTCAGCCAGACTTTTCAGTCCCTCGGTCAGCAATTAAGCAGCATCGGTGCCGGCGTCAACCAGCAAATCGGTCAGTCGGTCACCCAGATCAATGATCTCAGCCAGCAGATCGCCCAATTGAATACGCAGATATCCACCTTGCAGGGCGCGGGTAATGGTGCGGCCAACGACCTCCTCGACCAGCGTGACCAGCTCCTCACCCAGTTGAACGGCCAGGTGGGCGTGCAAGTGCTGCATCAGAACAACAGTCAGATCAACGTCTATCTCAGCAACGGGCAGGTGCTGGTGGCGGGCAGCAAATCCTTCGAACTCAAAACCCAGCCCAGCGCCTACAACCAGCAGACCATGGACGTCGCCTACGCCGGCAATGGCGCGAACATCAGCCATAACCTCAGCGGCGGTACCCTCGGTGGCCTGCTGCAGTTCCGCAGCCAGTCCCTCCACCCTGCCCAGAATGGCTTGGGGCAATTGGCCGACGGCTTAGCGGCGGCCCTCAACGCGCAGCAGGCGCAGGGGCTGAATCTCAACGGCAGCAGCGGCACGGCGCTCTTTGCCACGGGCGGTGTGCAGATTTTTGCCAATCAGGCGAATGCGGGTAGTGCAATCATCAGCGGCAGTATTACCCATGGCGGCGCGCTGACCGCCTCCGATTATATTCTGACAAATGCGGGCGGCGGTAACTGGACGCTGGCGGATCGCGGCAGTGGACAGGTAGTGGCCACCACCAGCGTCAGCAGCGGTGTGACTACCTTGAACTTCGGGAGTTTGGGCTTCAGCGTCAGTGTCTCGGGCGCGGTCTCCGGCAATAGCTTTCTCATCGAGCCCACCCGTTTGGGCGCCAGCAATATGCAGACCGTAATGACCGATCCCTCGGGCATCGCCGCCGCCAGCCCCTATGTCAGTAGTCCGGGGCAGGTGGTCAGCGGCAGCCTGGTCAACACCAATCTCGGCAATATGACCCTGTCTGCGGGTCAGTATGTGAGTAGCAAGAGCGCCGGTGCCAGGCTGGTCTCCGGGCTGGCCAGTTTCCCGACGCCATTGCAGGTCACCTTCACGCAGGGAGGGTCGGGCAGTGCAGCCGTCAGTTTCCAGATCAGCTCGGGGAGTGGGGGCGCCGGGGTGATCACCAGTGGCCGCGTGTCTCTGGGCGGGTCGGGTACCAGCATCGCTATCCAGAATCCCAACCCGCCCGGCGGCTACTGGCAGGTGAATCTCAGCGGCAGTCTGGCGGCATCGGGCGACGCCTTTACCCTCAGTCCGGGCGGCGTGGGTAGTAATGGCAATGCGCAGGCCATGGCCGCGCTGGCTACCGGCAAGGTCATGAGTAATGGCAGCGCGACCTTCAATGGCAGCGCGGCGCAATTGATCACCCAAGTGGCGTCCCAGGCCGGGCAGGCGCAGACCAGAGCGCAAGCCCAGGCGACGGTCCTGCAGCAGGCACAGGCCTCCCAGCAGTCGGTGTCTGGAGTCAATCTCAATCAGGAGGCCGCCAACCTGATCCTCTATCAACAGGCCTATCAGGCCGCCGCCAAGGCCATTTCGGTGGGAAACACGCTGTTCACGTCCCTCATTCAGGCCCTATAAGGAGATTCAACATGCGTGTCAGCACTTCTGAATTCTTTCAAAGCAGCTTAAGCGGCATGCTGAATCAGCAGAGCACGTTGAACACCCTCAGTCAGCAGCTTTCCACTGGCAATGCGTTGATCAACCCGGCGAGCAACCCGGTGGCTAATGCCCAGGTGCTCAACCTCAACAGTCAGATCGCCAACCTCAGCGGCTACCAGCAGAGTAATCAGTATGCCCAGCAGAACCTGCAACTAAGTTCCAGTGCCCTGCAGGGCGTTGGGACCCTGATCGATCAGGTGCAGCAACTGGCGGTGCAGATGAACAACGCCACCGTCAGCCCCAGCGATCTGCAGAATGCGGTGACTACCATGCAAGGTAACTTGCAGCAACTGGTACAGATGGCGAATACCCAGGATGCCAATGGCACCTATGTCTTTGCGGGTTCGCAGTCGGGTGTGACGCCATTTCAATTGCAGAGTAATAACCAGGTGCAGTATCTGGGTGATTCCGGCCAAAAAACCCTCGAGATTGGACCGGGGCTGACGGCGCCGGTGTCGCAGGCAGGGAATTCGGTTTTTATGAATATCCCGGCGGGAAATGGCAGTTTTACGGTGAGTGGTACCGCCACCGATGTGGGGACCACCACTTTGGGACCGGGAAGCGTTTTGAATCAGGCCGCCGCTAATGACCAGTTCGTGGTGAATGGCGCACAGTATCAGGTGACGATCAGCAATAACGGTTCCAGCGGCCTGACCTATAGCGTGAGCAGCGGCACGGGGCAGGTGGGTTCATCAGGCTGGAGCGGCAGTTCCGGGACGGTGGTATCCGGCAGCTACACGCCGGGCCAGAGCATAGCCATACCCAGCACACCAGGCAGCAGCCCCTTTATCAGTGTGCCCACCAACGGGCAACCGGGCGTCGGGCAGAGCGCTTCGTTTACCCTTGCCGCCGCTCAGCCGCAGAGCTTGTTTCAGACCTTTAATCACCTTATCACGGCCTTTCAGGCGGGCGGAGGATCGCCGGGCGCCAACACGCAACGCGCCCAGGATATCAGCAACGTTCTCGCCAATCTCAGTCAGGCGCAAACCACTCTGCTCAGCACGCAGAGCCAGATCGGATCACAACTGCAACAGGCCCAGAGTGTGCAGACCATGAGCGCCAATCTTACCCAGCAATTTCAGACCACGCAGGGCAGCCTGGCTGATATCAGCTACCCACAGGTAATCACGCAATTTCAGCAAAGCACCACTGCTCTGCAGGCGGCGCAAAAGGCCTTTGCGCAGGTGCAGGGGTTGAGTTTGTTTAATTACATCAGCTGACCGCGTTTTTCTGAGGGTGACTATTATGACTCCTGTTATAAGCATTGTTGTTGGTGGCGGGGAAGAGCAAAAAAGTTTTGGGGACGTGGTGGAGTTGCTGTCGGCTGCTTTGCAGGACCTTGGGTTTCATATCTTGACGGGAAGTCACATCCGGAAAGGCTGCTTTCTAAATATCGTTTTGTGTGCACATCTTCTGGAACGCTTTGATTTCTCGGAAGATAATATAGTTATATATAACTTTGAGCAGGTCGATGGAAATTCCCAATGGTTTGATACTGGGTATATGGATTTATTAAAGAAATATATTGTTTGGGATTATAGTCAAGTAAATATAAAAAACCTAGAAGCTCACGGAATAGATAATATTGTGCATGTTCCTCTTGGCTATCATAGATGCTTGGAAAGAGTAGAGAAGAAAAATAATAAAGACATAGACATTCTGTTTTATGGGGCTGTAAATGCCAGAAGAAAAAAAATAATTGATGAACTTTTAGGAATGAATGTTGCGGTTGTTGCAGTAACCGGGGTGTATGGAGTAGAACTTGATAAGTTATTAGAGAGATCTAAGGTGGTGGTTAATATTCATTATTATGATGCGAAAATATTCGAGCAGGTTAGGGCATGTTACCTTTTGAGTAATGCCTTATTTCTCTTGTCGGAAAGTGGCTCTGATCCGATAGAGACGGAATTTTCCGAGGGTGTAAGATTCTGTTCCTATGAACAGATAATTGATGTAGCGCTGGAGGCCCTTTCGGATGATGAAATGAGATGCCGTGTTTCTTCCAATGGTTATGAGTTGATAAAAAGAAAAAGTGAATCTAAAATTTTGGAAAAAGCCATTTCTTTCTATTCGAAAGAATTAGATAAATTTGTTGATATTCCATCTATAATAAATCTTGGTAGCGGAAAAGATTGGCGTGATGAATTTCTAAATATTGATATAAACGATCTATTTCTTCCAGACATTAAATGTGATTTTTCTGAGAGCATCGTTGGACAAACGTTTTCGACATCGCGTTTTGGTCCTGTTGTTCTCGGTAGGAATATGTTTGAGCAAATCATGTGCAATGATGTGCTGGAGCATGTTCACGATCTCGTCATGGTGATGACCAATTGTATTGAAATTTTGACTTGTGGAGGGATCCTGCAAGTACATGTTCCTTACGATTTATCCTGGGGTGCTTGGCAAGATCCTACTCATGTTCGTGCTTTCAATGAGAGAAGTTGGCTGTATTACACAGAATGGTTTTGGTACATAGGTTGGAATGATTACCGCTTTGACGTGGTGGAGTTGGAATTTCATTTAAGCGACGTTGGAAGGTCATTGTCTTCTGCTGGTATAGATTTCGAGGAAATAAAAAGAACAGCACGTGCAGTAGATTCCATGACTGTAACGCTGCGAAAAAGATTTCTTACAAGACAAGAAATTGAATCTATTCCTCTCTTTAGAGGTTCTTTTGAACGATCCAGAAAAAAGCAAGAAGTGTTCTCCCCTTATGAGGCTCAGAAAACGACTGAGTTTTGTGATGAAGATGCTTTGTATGAAACAAATCCGCTAGTTTCAATAATTATTTTGACGCTCAATCGTCCTGAAATGTTGCGGCGCGCGTTGCGAAGTGTTTATGCTCAGTCATATCGAAATCTAGAGGTAATGGTGTTAAATGATGGGGGCGAACCAGTTGAAAGCGTTTTGGTAGATACGCTTCATGAGGTCAGATTTTCCTATCTTTCGTTTTCTGAAAACGGGGGGCAGGCGCTCAGAAGAAATCAGGCTATTCAGGCCTCGCATGGGGATATCATAGTTTATCTGGATGACGATGATGTATACCAGAGAGAGCATGTAGAAATTATTATCCAGCATATGCGGTCTGGGAAATACGATTTTTGCTATACTGAATCGGATTATGTAATTGAGAAAGAAATAGCTGGAGAGTTCAGAGAAATTAGTAGGGCCAAGCAATTTGGTAATTGTGGATATAGTCGAGACCGTCTGCTCGTTGCGAACTTTATTCCTATTTGTTGTTGGGGGCACACAAGGAAAATATTTGACGATACTGGTGGCTTCTGCGAAGACTTTGGAGGTAATCATGAAGACTGGGAGTTTTTGCTGCGTATATCAGAAAGATTTGTGGTTTCTCATGTTCCAAAAATAACTGTTGAGGTTCACCATCGCGTAGAGGCGGATAATAGTCTTTCTAAGATTGCCAATTTTTCAGAGATATACGAAAAGGTATATCGAAAGTTTTCTGATATTACTCCTGAGGTGGAATTGGAAAGACAGAATACACTTTCGCGGTTATGTTCTAAAGTTTTTGCAGGTTCATATCCGCTCCAGAAAAGACAGGTTAGTATCTTAAATTCGAATGTTAAATACTGTAATTATGATGAATCTTTTTCTGAGGGGTTAGGCCATGCGGCGTTTTCTGTCATCCTGCACCTTTATTATGTAGATTTGTGGCCAGAATTTCTAGCTTATTTAAAAAGAATAGATGTGGAGTTTGAGTTGTTTGTTTCCTTGACAAGAGAGGGGGAATTCTTTTTAAATAAAATAAAACAAGATTTCCCTTCGGCCCATATTTTTGTTTTTAAAAATATTGGGAGAGATATTCTTCCACGCTTGGAGCTCGCGCGTTCGGCAATAGCCAATGATGCAAAATACCTTCTCTTTCTTCATAGCAAAAAATCTCCGCATTTAAAGGATCTTTCCGAAGAGCAAGTGCGAGGATGTATTCTCGAACATCGCAATGGTGATCAATGGCGCTTCGATTTATTGCAAAGGCTGGCAGATCCAGAAGCAGTTGAGAAGATCCTCGCACGGTTTGATAAGGATCCCAAGCTTGGATTGGTCGGTCCTGCAGGGTACTGGTTACTGTTGGCCAATCAGCCGCTTTTTCCTGCTTTTCAGAAGCTCAAAGCAGATCTTGCGTTGGCGGACAGAGGAGATGACGGTTTTTTTGCTGGGAGCATGTTTTGGGCAAGAAGTGATGCTCTCCGAGCATTGTTCGACTTACCGCCGCAATCACTTGCGTTTGAGGAAGAGCGTGGGCAGGTTGACCATACGTTAGCGCATGCCTTTGAGAGGGTTTTTACCTTGGTCGCGGGTCAGGCTGGGTACACCGCTGAGGATACGGCAGGCCGAGTTCTGTGCCATGCGGAACCTGCTATCGTACCGTGGCTGCATGATCAACCCTGGTTCCTACAGGGAAAGCAATGGGCGCAAGCATGGTTTGATTCGCATCCGCAACCTACGCGCCTTGGTTGCGTGCTTGTTGGCGATAAAAATAAAAAGAGCGCATGCATTGAAGAGTATCTGGTTACGCAGTGGGCATCTTTTGCTGATGTTGTTGAGTGTCCAAAAAAGAGAGATCTCCTTCTGACATTTAATATCGCGCTGAAAGCACTCGATGCCGACTGGATCTCTCTTCTCGACGCCGGTGATCAACTTTCTCCCGATGCCAGCTTTCGCATTCAGCAGGCTATTGCCAGGCATCCCGAGTGGCAACTGATTTATACCGATGAGGATTCTCTGACTGCCGACGGGCAACACGTCAATCCGCATTGCAAGCCGGACATGAATATCGATTATCTACGTAGCTTGCCTTATGTGGGTGGCTTGTTGGTAATCAAAAAATCGCTCTTTGAACAATTGGGCGGTTTTGATCCGCAGGCAGATGGTGCGGAGGATTATGATTTTGTTCTGCGCGCCTGGGAGTTGTTGGGAGACGTCGGCATCGGCCACATTCCGCAGGTACTCTATCATCGCTTACAAGGCAGTGGGCATTGCGATAAATCCATTGTAGAAATCCTTGCCGCCAGCAAGGCGGCGTTGGAGCGCCATCTCGCGCGCCTGGGTATCGCCGCCAGTGTGGAGTCAGGGCCGTTTCCGCCCTCTACGCGGGTGCGCTATCCTTTGCCACGGCAACCGCTAGTCTCGATCCTGATCCCGACCCGCAATCAGGTGGAGATGTTGCAGCGTTGTGTGGAATCAATTATCGAAAAAACGCACTATCCGCACTATGAAATTCTCATTATCGATAACGATAGTGACGAGGCCGAGGCGCGCACCTATCTCGATTTGCTGCGTCAGCAAGAAGCAATCCTCAGTGATCGGCTGCAGGTAATTGCCTACCCTGGTCCCTTCAATTTTTCGGCGATGAACAACGCGGCGGTAAAGCAGGCGCGCGGCGAATTTATCTTGTTGTTGAACAATGACACGGCGGTGCTGCACGAAGATTGGCTGGAAGAAATGATGAGCCACGCCCTGCGCCAGGAGGTCGGTATTGTTGGTGCAAAACTGCTTTTTCCTGATAGTCGCATTCAGCATGCCGGGGTGATTCTCGGGATGCGTGGTCCGGCAGAACATCCCTTTATCGGGCAGCCAGCGGACTCTCGGGGGTACTTCGGGCGGGCGATGTTGACCCAAGATCTCTCGGCGGTGACTGGAGCCTGTTTGCTGATCAGTAAAAACCTGTATGAGCAGGTGGGTGCCCTAGACGAGCAGGCATTTCAGGTCTCCTATAACGATGTCGATCTCTGTCTGAAGGTGCGCGAGCAAGGCAAAAAAATCATCTTCACCCCTTGGGCGATACTGCTGCATGAAGGGTCGGCCAGCCAGCGCGGTGCAGTAGAGCAGAAACCCAGCCCGGAAAAAGAAAAACGCTTTGTCGGCGAAAAAATGGCCTTTTATCGCAAGTGGTTGCCGCAACTGGCCTTCGATCCGGCCTATAACCGGCAACTCAGTTTGGCGAGCACCGACTTTCTTATCGAGGGAGAGGCGGCTCTGACTTGGGACCCGGAATGGCGGCCACGCCCGCGCATCCTGGTGCATCCCGCCGACCGGGAGGGTTGCGGTGAATACCGCATCATCTCGCCCATGCGGGCGCTGCGAGCGGCCGGAAGAGTGCAGGGCTGGGAGACCATGCGGATTTTTGAGCCCGCCGAGATGGAGCGATTTTCCCCCGACAGTATTGTCCTCCAGCGGCAGATGGAATGGCCGCAAATCGAAGCGCTGGAGCGCCACAAGCGTCTCCATACGGCCTTCCGCGTCTTCGAGATTGACGACCTCATCACCAATCTGCCCGTAAAAAGCGTACACAAGGGACAGATTCACAAGGACATCGCCAAGCGTTTCCGCAAGGCGGCGGGTTTTTGTGATCGTCTGGTGGTGGCTACCGAACCGCTGGCGCAGGCCTACAAGGGTTTCAGCGATGAAGTGCGCGTACAGCCCAACTGCGTCGAGCGGGCGGTCTGGGGTGATCTGCTACCGCGTCGCCGTGGTGGCGCCAAGCCGCGTGTCGGTTGGGCCGGCGGGGTAGGGCATACGGGCGATTTGGAGTTGGTGGCCGACGTGGTGCGTGACCTCGCCAACGCGGTGGAGTGGGTGTTTTTCGGACTCTGTCCCGAAGCCCTGCGTCCTTATGTGCATGAATTTCATCCCGGTGTACCGTTGCCGCAGTATCCCGCCAAACTGGCCAGCCTCGATCTGGATTTGGCTATCGCGCCGCTGGAAGAAAACCCCTTTAACGATGCCAAGAGCCATCTGCGAATACTGGAATACGGCGTGCTGGGCTTTCCCGTGGTCTGCTCGAATATCACGCCTTATCAGGGAGATTTTCCGGTCTGGCGGGTGGCCAACCGGTATCGCGACTGGATGAAGGCAATCCGGGAGGCTATCTCGGACCGGGCAGCGCTTGCCGCCGCCGGTGATGCTCTGCGCGATCAGGTGCGGGCACGCTGGATGCTGGAAGATCGCCTCGACGATTGGTTGCAGGCGTGGTTGCCTTGAGCGGCTCAAGTTTTTATGCCATGTGCCGTTATGAATGACATGTGGGATTCACCCGCATGAACGGCAAGGATGCCACCTAATCCCTAAGAAAGGAGCATTACCATGGCAATTTCAGGAATTATCAATACCAATACCGCAGCCTTGAACACGATCAATGCCTTGAATGGTACCCAAGGCAGTTTGAACACCTATCTGCAGCAACTCTCCACCGGTAAGAGCATCAACAACCCCGCCGACAACCCCGCCGGCTACGCTATCGCCCAGCGTTTTCAGACGCAGATCAATGGTCTGAATCAGGCGGTGTCCAATGGTAATCAGGGCGTCTCCCTGGTGCAGACGGCCACCGGTGCCATTCAGAACCAGACGAGCCTCCTGCAGCAAATCCGTACCACGGCGGTGCAGGCCGCGAACGGTTCTAATACCACTCAGGACCGTGCCGCTCTGCAGGGCGTGGTCAGTCAGTTGCTGGCCCAGGTCCAGACCATTGCGACGCAGACCCAATTTAATGGGCAGAATATTTTGGATGGCACTTTTTCTGGTTCGACTTTTCAGGTCGGGGCGAATGCCAACCAGATCATCAATGTGTCGGTCGGCAACACGCAAACCAATGCGATGGGGAATTACACGACGGCAACGTCTGGTGCTGTTTACGCTAGTGAGGGTTCTTTCCAGACGGGTGGGTACGCGGTCGGAGGTGCCTTTACCTTGAGTGCGAGTGGGGTCGGTAACTTTGCCAGTGGGACGGGTACCAGCGGCATCGATGTGCAGGGCTCAGCCGGAAATGCCTACGTCGGAGTGAGTTCCACCACGGAGTCGGCGGCGAATTTGGCCTCTGCGGTGAACGCGGTCTCTTCACAGACGGGAGTGTCGGCACAGGCGACCACGAGCGTTGCATTCACGGCGAGTTCCGGTACGTATACCTTCACCCTGAGTAATGGTAGCAGTGGCAGCCCCACCAATGCGGTAAATATTTCCGCATCGGTGACCAACGGCTCTAATGGCCAGGCGAATTTGAGTTCGCTGGTTACGGCCATCAATAATCAAGCAGCGATCACGGGTACCTCTGCCACTACCCAGACGGTAAATGGAACACAGGAGTTGGTGCTTACCAACGCCAATGGTAACAACATCAACATCTCCGCGGGTGTGACAGCGGGCGGAGCCTTGTCTGGGGCGGGCTTGACTTCGGGTTCCACGGGCAGTTTGCAGGCGGTGAGCGGCAGCAGCACTATATCTAATGTTGGCAAGGCGATCACCAGCGGCTCGGCCAATGTCCTGATCCAGGGTGCGGTGCAGTTTAACTCCTCCAGTTCCTACGCCATCGGGAATGGTGGGAATATTGGATTCGACACCGCAGCTACGGGAATCACCAATTCGTCGGTTGCCTCGGTCAATGTCAGTACGGCGGCTGGAGCGCAGCAAGCTATCAGCATCATGGACCAGGCGATCAACTATCTGAATCAGCAAAACGGTGCTCTCGGTGCCACCCAAAACCGGATTCAGGCCTCGGTCGCCAACGATCAGACCACGGCGACCAATCTGCAGTCGGCGCAGTCGGTGGTGCAGGATGCGAATATCGCGCAGGCGACGTCGCAGATGACCAAGTACCAGATTCTGCAACAGGCCGGTATTTCTACCCTGGCGCAGGAAAACTCTTTGCAGCAGAGCTTTCTCAAGCTCATACCGTAAAAGTTAAAGGGCTTGGTGATTTTCCTCCCGGCAAACGCCGGGAGGGGTTTTCGCCCGGCGGAGGTGTCTCATGGATGCAACGCATATCCGTAATGGTCATGCACCTAATCCGCAGACTGCGTCTGGAAACGGCGCTGCGATTGCTGCGGGAGAATCGCAAAAAAACGTGGGGTTGACCGCCGTGGGTAGGCCACCAAAAGGTCAGGCATCCACCACATCGATCCCGAAAATCACGTCAGAACAGTTGAATGCCGCGGTTAAAAAACTGCAACAAAACATACCGAAAAGTTCTTCGATCACCTTGGAAGCGGGTCTTGATCCGAATGGTAATCACCCCGGTCAGGTGTTGATCATGCTCAGTGATAAGGCGACCAAGCAAATATTTTTTAAATACTATGTGCCCGTGCAGCAAATATTAAAGAGCGCAGCAACGGGGGGCACCATACCACCGGGCAGTTTGATGAGTGAAAAGGCCTGAGCGAATTAACGCAGGCAAGGAGCAACGATCATGTCAGTGTCATTGTCGGGTCTGGTCAGTGGAATTAACGTCCAGCAGCTGATCAGCAACCTCAGCGCGGCGTATCAGCAACCGATCATGGTGCTGGAGGGTCAGCAGCAATCCTATCAGACGACGCTGAGCGCCTGGGGCACGTTGCGGAGCAGTTTGTCCAGTCTGCAGTCTTCCATGAGCAGTTTGCAAAACCTGGGCAGTACCAATAACCGTAGTGTCAGCCTTTCCAATAATAATGTCGCAACAGCCTCGGTGAGCGCCAATGCCGCCACGGGCAGTTATAGCCTCAGCAATATAGTGCTGGCGCAGTCACAGAGCATCTATTCCCAGGATTTCAGCAGTGCCAGCAGCGCTGCGGTGGGTACCGGGACCCTGCGGATACAGGTGGGCAGTGGGGCGATAACGAATGTGGCCATCGGCTCCAGCAATAATACGCTGGACGGTATCGCGAGCGCTATCAACACGGCCAATACCGGCGTCAACGCGGCGGTGGTCTATGATGGCACCGGCTATCGACTGACCCTCACCGGGACCGGCACCGGAGCCAGCAGCGCCTTCAGTGTCACCACCAGCGGGGCGACGGGCAGCTTGGCGAATCTCAGTTACGGTTCCAGTAGTTCGGGCAGTTCGGGTATGACCCTCAGCCAGGCGGCACAGAATGCCGGGGTGAGCATCAACGGGCTGGCGGTGACCAGCGCCAGCAATACCATCTCCGGCGCCATTCCGGGGGTTTCCCTGAATCTGCTGCAGGCCAGTGGTTCAACCACGCTGCAGGTCAGCGCCAGCAATTCCGCTTTCGTCGGCGCGGTACAAAGTTTCACCACCGCCTTCAACCAGACCATGGGCACCATCAATCAGCTGACGGCGTACAACGTGCAAGCCGGTTCCGGCGGGCCGCTGCTCGGCGATGCCTCGGTGCAGGGCTTGCGCACCCAGCTACTGAACCTGATCTCCGGGCAGGGGGTCGGAGTGGCTTCCGGCAGCGCTTATAACTCCCTGGGGAGCGTCGGGCTCGGTCTGACCAGCAGCGGTACCATCAGCCTCAACACCAGCACCCTCAGCACCGCGCTCAACAGCGATTTCAACGGTGTCGCCGGGCTATTCGGGCAGGTCGGCAGCACCAGCAATGCCAACGTGCAGTATGTCGGCGCTGGCAGCAGTACGCAGGCGGGCACCTACGCCCTCAACGTCAGTCAGGTGGCGACCCAAGCTACGGTGTCAGGTAGCGCGGCAGTACCGACGAGCGGTATCGCCCAGAGTGAGAGCCTGACCATCAGCTCCGGCTCCAGTTCGGTGGTGGTGTCGCTGGCTTCCGGAAGCAGCCTCGCCACTATCGTCAACACCATCAATGACACGTTGCAGCAATCCGGGGTCACCGGACTCACCGCCAGCAACCAGAATGGCTATCTGCAGATTCAGTCCAACACCTACGGCAGTGCGCAGATTTTCAGCGTGGTTTCCAACGTGGCGGCGGGGGCCAGCGGGACGGGTATCGGTACCAGCAGTCTGGCGGCCTCCGGGACGGATGTGGCAGGTACGGTCAATGCCGAGACCACCAGTGGCGTCGGTCAGAATCTGACGGTGACCGGCCCCGGAAACGCCTTGGGGCTGCAGCTGCAGGTGAGGGGATCGACGACCGGCAATCTGGGTACGGTGACCGTGAGCCAGGGCCTCTATCAGCAGATGAACAGCCTGCTCACCCAAGCGCTCAACAGCCAAAACGGTTTTGTGGCGGCGGCGCAGAACGGCATCGCCTCCTCCATCAATGGTCTCAGCGCGCAAATCACGACGCTGCAACAATCGGCATCGAACCAGACTTCCCTGCTGACCCAGCAATTTGCCGCGATGCAGTCGCAGCTTTCACAGTTGCAGTCCATTGGTCAGTATCTCAATGCCTTTTACTCCACCGGTTCGAGCTCTAGTTCTACCAGTGGTTAATTCGAGGAGAATCACGTCATGAGTGTAGCAACAGCGGCTATGCAGGCCTATCGGCAGGTGGGAAATCAGGGCTTGTCCAGCGACCGGCTGGTCCTGCTCGGCCTGGACGGTGTTCTCGAATACCTGCGGCGGGCGCGGCTGGCTATTGAGCAGGGTAACCTGGCGACCAAGGCGCAATCCATGGACAAGGCCTATCAGCTCACCGCTCACCTGCTGGCCAGCATCGATTTCGAGAATGGCGGCGAAATTGCGCAGAACCTCGACAGTCTTTACCGTTTCCTGTTAAATCAGCTGGCACAAGCCAATATTTTTGATGATCTGCAGGCGCTGGATGCCTGCCGTCCGGTGGTGGAGGATTTGCGCGACGCTTGGCGAGGATTGCTGGAGCGCGCCTGACGCATGGTCCTTCCCGCCGCGGGAGGGATAATGACCGAACATGCTGTAGTGCTGCAGGGCCATTTGCCCCTGGCCCTGGGCGAATGGCCCCACGATGCGGGCACCCGTAATACCCTGATGGCAGACAATCTCGCCTTGTTACGCGCGTTGCTGGTCATGGATGAGCACATCGTCACCAATGATGAGGAGGGCCATGAAGGACTCAGCAATCTGGAGACGAAGGTCGACCTTTTGTTGTTGCTGGTCAGCGCAGGCGTCCAGGGGCTGGGGCCGACGCCGCCGAGCTACTTTTGCATCCTGGGCTCCGAGGACCTCTACTGGGATTGTCCCGATCCTGCCCTGTTTGTGGGTGCACAGAATGAAACCTGCATAGCGCTTTTTTTGCGTCCGCGCATTGCCATGCCCTTGCTGCTTCCCGGTTCTATGCAACCTCTGTCCGGTCCTTCCGGCGGCGCTTCAGGTGCAAGCACCCGCTGTCATCTGCACTTTCATCTGGATAGCCGTGTGCAAGAATCACTGGATCGGCTAATATTCCGTCATCATCGGCGTGCGGTAGCGCGCCGTAAGGATCAGCACCATCCACCAGATGTATGACAGGCCACTTCATGTGCAGTGAAAAAATACAAAATGTCATCCCCGAAACAGACCGGCGTAGTCTGTCTCGGCAGAGTTGCGGCTTGATTGGCAACAGCCCGGTGTTGCGGCGTATCACCGCCATGCTGGGAAAGGTGGCGCACACCGACAGTACGGTCCTGATCCTCGGTGAATCGGGGACTGGTAAAGAAGTCATCGCGCAGTGTCTGCATCGGCACTCGGCGCGGTGCGATGGGCCTTTTGTGGCGATTAACTGTGGTGCCATCCCCGAGGAGTTGATGGAAAGTGAGCTCTTCGGCCATGAGAAGGGCGCTTTTACGGGGGCGTTGGCGACCCGTAAGGGACGCTTTGAATTGGCCCAAGGTGGCACCCTTTTTCTGGATGAGATCGGCGAGATGAGTCCGCAGATGCAGGTGAAGTTGCTGCGGGTCCTGCAAGAACGGCGGTTCGAGCGGGTGGGTGGTACGCAGAGCTTTCCGGCCAACGTACGGGTACTAGCGGCGACCCACCGTAATCTGGAAGAACGAATTCGCGATGGTTCTTTTCGGGAAGATCTCTACTATCGGCTCAATGTATTCCCGGTTGAAATACCACCATTGCGCGATCGCTGCGGTGATGTTCGCCTGTTATTTCATCATTTTTTGCAGCGTCTGGAAGAATGCGGCTATAGTCCCGTAATGCTGTCAGAGTGCAGCATGGCTGCGCTCGATGCCTATCCCTGGCCGGGTAACGTACGCGAATTGCAGAATCTCGCGGAGCGACTGACGATTCTGCATGGCGGAGAACGGCTAGATGTTGCTGATCTGCCTCCGCGCTTTCGTGCTTCGGTGACAGAAAGTGCGGAGGCAGAGCGGCAAAGTCTTGCCGCCATCTGGTCCGAGCCCGTGACCTTTTTGCCTGATGGACCCTTTGATCTCAAACAGCATCTGGAGGGTATCGAAAAAGACCTGCTGCTCCAGGCTATGGCTGCCTCCGATCAGGTGGTGGCGCATGCCGCCCTGCGTCTCGGGCTGCGTCGCACCACATTGGTGGAGAAGCTCAAGAAATATGCCTTGGCCAATCCGCGGGAGTGTAGTAGCTGATGGTGCCTGGCGATAAGCAGATCCCGGATGCCGCGAGCCTTATGGAAGCCTTCTCGCTCTTTAATCAGGCGTCCAGAGATTTAACGGAAGCTTACGGCACCCTCCAGATGGAAGTGCAGCGCCTGGGTGCGGAACTGGCCGAGGTGAATACCCGCCTGCGTCAGGAACTGGAGGCGAAAGAGCGCATGCGCGAACGTCTGGCCATGCTTCTGGAGTTGTTGCCGGGTGCGGTGTTGGTGGTGGACCATGCATCCGTCATTATGGAAATGAACCCCGAGGCGCGACGGATTCTCGGAGCGGATCTGCGTGGCGCCGATTGGCGTGAGGTACAGACGCTGCATCGGCAGTCAGGCCCCAATGAATGGATCCTGCAGGGGGAAGGGGAGGCGGGGTTGCGCGTGACGGTGGCCGTCAATGCGTTACCAGGGGATGGCGGACAGATCATCCTGCTGCAGGATGTGACGGTGGCACGGGCACAGGAGGAGGCGGCGCAACGCCGCGAACGCCTCGCGGCGATGGGGGAGACCATGGCTGGTCTGGCGCATCAACTGCGTACCCCGCTGGCCACCACGCTCCTGTCGGTGTCGCAATTATCCTATGACCGTGGCGAGGCGCGTTTTCACAAGCAGCAGCAGCGCGCCCTCGAGCGTCTGCAGCATCTGGAGGCCACTACTGATGCCATGCTGCGTTTCTTGCGCGGCACCGAACAGGAAGAGGGCGCTGTGGCGGTGGTGGAGATTCTGGAAGGTTTACAGCAGGAGTTCGAGCTGCTCTTCCGTCAAAAAAATGTCATTTTGCAAATGCCGCAAGTATCACCTGACTGGTTTTTGACGGGAAGTCAGGCTGCCTGGGTAAGTGTACTGGCCAATCTGCTGCATAACGCGTTGTTCTACAGCCCCCCGGCAAGCACGGTGCTGCTCAGCTTGCAGTTGCTCGGGGAGGGGGATTTGATCCTGGCTATTGCCGACGCAGGTCCAGGTATTGCAGAGGCCGACTGGGAGAAAGTGTTTACCCCTTTTTATACCAGCCGTAGCGATGGCACCGGCCTTGGTCTGGCCATCACCCGCAATTTTGTGGTGGCCATGGGGGGGGCGGTGGGGATTGAGGCTGCCGCGAGCGGGGGAGCATGCTTTATGTTGCGCCTGCCGCTTTGGCAGCCGCCGCAACCGTTGCCCAGTGGGGCGATGACGCAGGAGAAAGCATGATGGGCCGTTACCGACCCCAGATATTACTGGTAGAAGACGATGATCACCTTGCCGAAGCCCTCCAGGAGGGTTTGGAGGATCATGATTATCGGGTGCAGCGCGCAGGGGACGGCACGGCAGCCCTGGCAGCCCTGGCAGCGACGTCCTTTGACCTGGTTCTGAGTGACGTCCAGATGCGCCCTATGGATGGCTATGTCCTGCTCAAAGCTCTGGAGGGCCGTCTCGAAAGCCCGCCGGTACTGATGATGACGGCTTGGGGCACCATCGCCGAGGCGGTACGGGCGTTACAGAACGGAGCCGTGGATTATCTCGTCAAACCTTTTACGATGGACGTGCTGTTGGAAAAAATCTGCCGCCATGCCCACCGGGCGCGTCAGGTGGAAGGTGGTCCCATTGCGGAATCCGCCGCGATGCAGTCCACGCTGGAGATGGCACGGCGGGTAGCGGTAACCGATGCGACGGTCCTGCTGACGGGCGAGAGCGGGGTCGGCAAGGAAGTGCTTGCCCGCTATCTGCACCGGCAGAGCAAGCGTCAAGAGGGGCCTTTTATTGCGGTGAATTGCGCGGCGATACCCGATACGCTATTGGAGGCGACGCTGTTTGGTCACGAAAAAGGGGCTTTTACCGGCGCCAGTCAGGCCAGTGCCGGGAAGTTTGAACAGGCCCAAGGGGGCACGCTGCTCCTGGATGAGGTCACGGAAATGCCCCTGGCGTTGCAGGCCAAGCTGCTGCGGGTGCTGCAAGAGCGGGAGATGGAACGGGTGGGCGGCAAGCAGACCATTGCGCTGAATATCCGGGTGATCGCGACCAGTAATCGCGATCTCCAGGCGGCCGTGGCCGCCGGGCACTTTCGTGCGGATCTGTATTACCGGCTACAGGTGTTTCCCATAGGGATTCCACCCTTACGGGAGCGGCAGGCAGATATCCTGCCCTTGGCAGAGCATCTTTTGGCACAACACTGCCAGCAGATGGGTTTGCCGCCGAAGAGACTGGACGCTGCCGCCAGCCGTACGCTCTGGGCTTATCCTTGGCCGGGCAATGTCCGTGAGCTGGAGAATGCGTTGCAACGCGCGGCCATACTGGCCATGACAGAAGAAATCCAGGCGCCAGACCTGGGAATCGCCGTCGCGGACGGCGTTGCGGATCGCCCCCTTCCCGACCTGGAGGGACTATCCTGCGAAAAAGCGCCGGGGGCCGTAATGGATGCATGTTTACCGCTGGACGATCTGCGCGCCCACCACGAACGGGAGGCCATCGTCCTGGCGCTAGCCCAAAGTCAGGGTTCGCGGACGCTGGCGGCGCAGTTTCTGGGGATCAGTCCGCGTACTTTGCGACACAAGTTGCAGCGCTTTCGTGAGGCCGGGTATGCGTTGGGCTAGAAGTGGTGCAGATTTTGCTTATTAAAACGCAACAACGGATAGAGCAGGTGTAGCCATGAGCAGTGTAGATTCCCTGGATTCCCTTTTAACGCAATTGCGAGCCCTTGCCGATCAGGCGCAGGGGATGAAGGCACCAGCTCCGTCCACCGGCAGTGAAGGTGATTTTGCCAATACCCTGAAAGGCATGGTGAACTCTGTGAACGAACTGCAGGCCAAATCCAGCGCGTTGCAAGCGCAATTTTCCAGTGGGGATCAGTCGGTGAGCCTCAGCCAGGTGATGGTGGCCTCGCAAAAAGCGGGTCTTTCTTTTCAGACGATGCTTCAGGTGCGCAATAAACTGGTATCTGCATACCAGGATATCATGAATATTCAGGCCTGATCGGTGCGATTCATGGCGACCAAGGACTGATGCATGGCCACTGAAGCGGCAAGACCTATCACGCTCTCCGGCGGTGCTGCGGAAGCTCAGCGGCGCTGGCAGGAAATGACGCCCAATCGCCGTTTTACGGTATTGGCGGTTCTCGCCGCCGTGCTGGCCGTGCTGATCGTTGCCTTCGTATGGAGTGGTAAACCGCCATACAAAGTGCTCTATACCAATCTTTCGAATCGGGATGGCGGTCAGGTCATTGCCGAACTGCAAAAGCTCAATATTCCCTATCGGATCAGTGACGGTGGTGGAGTCATCTCGGTGCCGGGAGGTCAGGTTTACGGGACCCGGATGAAGCTCGCGGCGGCGGGGCTGCCTAAAGGAGCCGGGGTTGGCTTTGAACTGCTTGACCAGGAACCCATGGGTACCAGTGAGTTTGTCGAGCACATCAATTATCAACGGGCGCTGGAAGGTTCTCTGGAGCGGACGATAGCTTCCCTTTCAGCGGTAGAACACGCCAAGGTGCATCTCGCTATCCCCAAGCCTTCGGTGTTTCTCAGTGAACAGGAGAATCCCACGGCATCAGTGATGCTGGAAGTCTATCCGGGGCGGGTGTTGAGCGCGGCGCAGGTGGCGGGAGTGGTGCATCTGGTGGCGGCCAGCGTGCCCGGTTTGCGGGACAAGAACGTTACCGTGGTCGATCAGCACGGTGACTTGCTGAGTTCTCACGCCAATGCCGACAGCGGTCTGCAGCCGTCGCAACTAGCCTATCAGCGCGAGGTAGACCAGCAATACCAAAAACGCATTCAGGAAATGCTGACGCCCATAGTGGGTCACAATGGGGTGCGGGTCGCCGTTTCCGCTGATATTGATTTTGCCAAGAGTGAAAGCAGCTCGGTGCGTTACGGCAAGGGACAGATACTGAGCGAACAGACGCATGTCAGCAGCGGTACGGGTGGTACCGGACCCTACGGCGTGCCGGGCGCGCTTTCCAATCAACCGCCAGGGGTGGCCATCGCGCCTCTGGTGGCGCCGGTGGTTTCGGCGATGTCGCCGGCCGCGCTGATTGCGGTCGCCCCCACCCTCAAGATGCTGGCGCCCACAGAGAGTAGCAACGATAGCACCACGAATTACGATGTCGATAAGACCATCGTGCATACCGTGCAACCGGTGGGCCGTGTCAAGCGCCTGTCGGTTGCGGTGCTGGTCGATGACCGGGTTACGGAAAGTGGCCTGGGTGCCATCCACGCCAAACCCTTGACGGCGGCGCAACTGGCACAGGTACAGCAACTGGTGGAAGACGCCATCGGCTACAATGCGCAGCGCGGCGATACGGTGAAAGTAGTCAACATGCCCTTCACTACGCAGTCGGCGGCGACTGCCCTGCCGTGGTGGCAGCAACCCTGGTTCCTTACGCTGATGAACAGTGGCTTGCGTTATCTGGTGCTATTGATTCTTGCCCTCCTGCTTTATGTCGGGGTAGTCAGGCCATTGCTGCGCCGTCGCATGCGGCAGGAACCGGTAATGAACACCGAAGACGGCGCCGGTGAAGCCATTTCAGCAGAGGATAAAGGTTCGGCGACAGCAGGGGTCGGCGTGCCCGCAGCCACCCCTGCCGGAGCGGGTCATGGACCGGTGGCGCTGCCAGAAAATCCGCTGGAAACCGATCTCTATGTCGCCCGCCAGCTGGTCATGCAAGACCCGGCGCGCGCCGCGCAGGTAGTGAAGGAATGGTTAGCCAATGACCGTGAATCGGGATCTTAACGGCATTGATCGCAGCGCGATTCTCCTGCTGAGCCTGGGGGAGGACGAGGCTGCGGAGGTGATGCGTCATTTGGGGCCGCGCGAGGTCCAGAAGTTGGGTGCCGCGATGGCGCGTATGTCCCATGTTTCTACCGATCAGGCGCAGACGGTGTTGTCGGATTTTCGCTCACGTCTGGAACGTCAGACTTCCCTGGGTGTCGGGAGTGACCAATATATTCGGGGGATGCTGAATAAGGCTTTGGGCGCGGATAAGGCGAGCACCCTCATTGATCGTATTCTCCATGGCGGTGATTCCAGTGGGTTAGAGAATCTCAAATGGATGGATGCCCGTTCCATCGCCGATTTGATCAAGCTGGAGCATCCGCAAGTGCTGGCCATGATCCTCGCCTACATGGAGCCTGAACAGGCGGGTGAGGTGCTTCATCATCTGCCCGAGCGGCTGGTTAGCGAAGCCATGATGCGGTTGGCCAGCCTGGAGACGGTGCAACCCGCAGCGATACGGGAGTTGAATGATATCTTGGAAGAGCAGTTATCGGGAGAGACGCAAAGCCTGCAGGTGGCCAGTCTCGGTGGCCCAAAAGCTGCAGCCGAAGTGCTCAATCGTCTGGAAACCAGCCTCTCCGGTAGCATTCTCGAGAAGATGCGGGAAAATGATAGTGAACTGGCGGAAAAGGTGCAGGAGAAGATGTTTGTCTTTGATGACCTGATCAAGCTGGATGACCGCAGTCTGCAGGTGTTGCTGCGGGAGATCCCTTCCGATGGATTTGTCACCGCGTTGAAGGGTGCCAGTCCCGGGCTGCGCGAAAAATTCTTCACGAATATGTCAAAACGTGCTGCAGAGATGATGCGCGATGATCTGGAGGCCAAGGGGCCGGTGCGGGTCAGCGAGGTGGAAACCGCGCAGAAGGCCATCCTGCAGATTGCCACCCGTTTAGACGCGGCCGGGCAGATTAACCTGGGCAACGGCAGCAGTGAGGCCATGGTTTGAGGGTTGGAGAGCGCCTATGAAATTGCCCCAGGAAGTGATTTCTCGTGACACGATTGGCGAGCTGCAACGCTGGCAGTTGCCGGATATGTCTGTTGTCGCGGTGCGAGCCCAGCCGACGGAGGCGCCGGGGGAATCCATTTCCGCGCAATCCGTAGTCTTGCCGACGGCGGATGAATTGCAAGCCATTTATGGGCAGGCCGAGCGGGAAGGGCGGAAACAGGGGCATCAGCAAGGTTACGCGGCGGGGTATGCCGAAGGCATGGCCGCTGCGGCCCAGGATCGACAGGCTTTGCAGCAGATTTTTCATGATTTCAGTGCGCCGTTACGGGCGCTGGATGCGAGTGTTGAACAGTCACTGTTGGCGCTGGCCATGGAAATTGCCCGACAGGTGATTCGCCACGAGCTGGTGCTGCGGCCAGAGTCGCTGTTGCCGTTGCTCCGGGAGGCATTGCGCGCGGTGCCAGTACGGAGCGCGCAGCCGAGTATCCGCCTGCATCCCGATGATCTGGCATTAGTGGAACGTTTGATGCCGGATCTGACGGAGCAAGGTGTGGTGTTGCAGGCCGATGCTGAACTGGAACGGGGCGGCGTATTAGTGGCCGCCAGCCTGGATGCCGAGGTGGTGCGCCCCGACCGCCGCTGGCAGGGACGTGAATTCGATCATTCGGCTACGCAACTGGATCTTCGTCTGGAGACGCGCTGGCGGGAAACCCTGGATCAGCTGTTCGGCGAGATTTCCACATGACCGGTATATTTGCCGACCGCCAACAACATTGGGGCGAATATCTGCAGAGTATACAGTCGCGTATGCAACGGCAGCCGCCCGCATTATTGCCCAGCGGGCGGCTGGTGCGCATGGTGGGTCTGGTTTTGGAGGCAGAAGGTTTTGATGCGAGTATCGGAACGCGCTGCCGGGTGGCCGCAGCGCATCAGCGCGGTATCGACGCCGAGGTGGTCGGTTTTCAGGCCGGACGTCTACAACTCATGGCGGCGGGAGATTTGCACGGAGTGGCGCCTGGTGCACGGGTGCAACCTTTGGCGGGAGAGGCTCAGGCAGGGGTAAGCCCGCAGATGTTGGGTCGGATTATGGACGGGCAAGGTCAGGTACTGGATGGTGGTGGGCCCATTCTTGGTCAGGAACGCGTCCCTTTGCTGGGAACAGCCATCAATCCCATGCGGCGCGCGCCGGTGCGGGCGCCCCTCGACGTAGGGGTGCGCAGCATCAATGCGTTGTTTACCATCGGTCGCGGCGCGCGCATGGGTCTGTTTGCCGGTAGTGGCGTGGGTAAGAGCGTCCTCCTGGGGATGATGGCGCGCAATACGGATGCGGATGTCATTGTTGTCGGATTGATTGGTGAGCGTGGCCGCGAGGTCAAGGAGTTCATTGAGGATATTCTCGGTGAGTCCGGTCTGCGCCGTGCCGTGGTGGTGGCGGCACCTGCCGATGTGCCAGCGCTGACCCGCATTCGCGGTGCGCACCTGGCAACCGCCATCGCCGAATATTATCGGAGTCAGGGCCAGCATGTGTTGCTGCTGATGGATTCATTGACCCGTTATGCAATGGCGCAGCGCGAAATCGCCCTGGCCGTGGGCGAGCCGCCAGCCGTACGGGGTTACCCGCCTTCGGTATTCGCGCGCTTGCCCGCATTGGTGGAGCGCGCGGGCAATGGTCCCGAGGGGGGCGGCAGCATTACGGCTTTTTATACCGTGCTTATGGAAGGCGATGACCAGCAGGACCCCATTGCCGATAGCGCGCGGGCCGTGCTCGACGGACATCTGGTATTGTCCCGCAGCCTCGCTGAGCAAGGGCAGTATCCAGCTATCGATCTGGAAGCCTCTATCAGCCGGGTGATGCCGAATATTGTGCCGCCACTTCAGTTGAGTCGCTTGCATTTGCTCAAACGCCTCTATAGTCGCTATCGCGACCAGCAGGATCTCATCGCGGTCGGTGCATATACGCCTGGCATGGAGCCGCTACTTGACCAGGCGGTGCGCGCCCATCCCGGAATTCTCGCCTTTCTGCGTCAGGATCAGCGGGAATCCGTATCGCTGGCCACAAGCCAGGCGCAACTGGCAGAAATTATGACGCATTACATGGACGATCACGCGGGCGTTATGCCCGCTTAACTATTATGAGCCGCCAAGATACCATCCTCTACCTCCGTGAAGACGCTGATAACCGGCAAAAGGAGCTGGCCCAGACACTGGGTCGGCAGCGTGCGCTACTGCATGAAATACAGAATAAGCTACAGTTGCTGGAAAATTATCTGGCGCAGTATCGCGAGCAGGCGGTCGCCGCGGAGCAGGCTGGTATCCTCAGCGCGCAAGCGATGGAGATGCGCCGTTTCATCGCACAGCTTGAACAGGTGCTTCATTTGCAGCGAGAAAATCTCCAGCACCAACAGCAGCAGGTGTGTTGGCTGCAGGGCGAATGGGTGGCGGCCCGGGGCCGGGGAAAAGGATTGGCCACCCTCGCGCAGCGTCTGGAAAATGAGCAGCGCGACCAGGCGTTGCGCAAAATGCAGAAAGAGCTGGATGAATGGGCCATGCGCTCCTCCACGCTGCGGATCGGGCGTGTTTTTTGCTTATGATGCTGCAAATATCTTTCTGAGGAGGTGCTGGCCATGGCTGCAGAAATCACGAGCGCAACCGTCAGCCCCATAACGACGCCTGCGTCGACAGGTGCTCCGGCTTCGGCACAGACCCCAGGAGGCACCGGACCGGTGCCTGCTTTCGCCCAAGTGATGGCGGGGCAACGGGCGGTGGCGCCGGCGAGCGCCCAGGGTAAGGTGGGTACGCCTGAAAAAAGCGCGGGAAAAGGATCAGACGCGCCACAAAAAGTCTCGTCGCACGCGCTTCGCCAGCAGGTGGGGGAAAGCAGTGGCAAAACTTTGCCGGTGGCGCTGGCTACCAAGGCGACGTCGACGGTTCCCGCTCCAGCGACAACCAGCGCCACTGCGGTGCCGCCCAAAAAGGTTGCTGATAAAACCCATGCGGCCAAAAACACGGCTGTTGCTCCCCTGCCGACAGCCATGTTTTTTTCGCCGACACTTCCCTTGGCAGCCACCGCCGCGTTCCCCCATTACCAAGACGTATCCGGGAAACCGACACCTTTAGGGGGTGCCGACGAGTCCGGTCATAATGTGGTGGCGACGCTGTCCCAAAAAGGTGCGAGCCATGCAGCCGGAGCATTGGAGACAATCCATGTTCAGAATCTGCAGGGCAAAGAGGCAGGTACGCAAGCGCCGCGTCCCGCGCTGGCTCGGGATGTTGGCGTGGTTACCGCGGCCAGCCCTTCGGCAGCCGCGTTGGCGACGGTCTCCACCAAGCGTTCGGAAGGGACTAATGGTGCCAGTCAACCCGGCGCCAATCTGCCGAATATGACGGTGTTAAGCGGGGTTGCGCCGACCGCAGGCCCTGCCCAGGCGGTGGCTGTCGTGGCGCCCCCGGTGGATAGCCATCCGCAATGGGGTCAGGCGTTGGGGCAGCAGGTGCAATTTTTGCTCGGCCAGGGGATACAGCAGGCTACCCTGCATCTCAACCCGCCGCACCTGGGTCCGCTGGAGGTGCATCTGGATCTTCAACAAAATGGTCAGACCAATGCCTTTTTCATCTCACCACATCCGGAAGTGCGAGGCGCCATTGCCACGGCCATGCCGCAACTGCAGGAGAGTTTTGCTGCGGCCGGGATGAGCCTGGGGCAGGCGGGTGTAGGGACGGATGGCGGCGGGCGGCCCTTTGCGCGCAACAAATCGGCGTCTGTCTCCGGTATTATCGCGGTTAGAGAGGGGACAGGTGGCGTTGCCGCACTTCCGATATCGGTCCGTGCCCGGTTGGGATTGGTGAATACCTTTGCATGATTCTTGCAAAGCAGTACCGCTAACGATACGGTGACCGCATGGCACAGGATATTCTTTCTCAGGATGAAGTAGACGCCCTCTTCAAAGGGATGGCAGGTGGTGATGTTGATACCGAGACTGATGCAGCGCCCGATCCGGGTGGTGTGCGGCCTTATGATCTCGCCAACCAGGATCGTATCGTGCGCGGACGTATGCCTACCCTGGAGGTGGTCAACGAGCGTTTTGCTCGTCTATGGCGGGTCAGTCTGTTCAACTTTTTGCGGCGCACGGCAGAAATCTCCGTCGGTCAGGTGCGGCTGATCAAATATAGTGAGTTTATCCGCAGTCTGGTGGTGCCCAGTAATATCAATATGGTACAGATCAAGCCTCTGCGCGGGACCGGGTTGTTCGTCTTTGATCCCCGCCTGATTTTTGCGGTGGTGGACAACTATTTTGGTGGTGATGGCCGTTTTCATGCGCGTATTGAGGGCCGAGACTTCACCCCGTTGGAGCAGCGCATTATCACGCGGCTTCTGGATATGGCATTTAAAGACTTTAAGTCGGCCTGGGCGCCGGTGGCGGCCCTGAACCCGGAGTTGATGCGCTCGGAAGTAAACCCGCAGTTCGTCAATATCGCGACGCCGACAGAAGTAGTGATCACCACCACGTTCACCGTAGAGCTGGAGTCGGGGACGGGCACTCTCCATGTCTGCCTTCCTTATGGCATGGTCGAACCGGTACGTGATCAACTCACGGCAGGCACGACGGCGGATCGTTCTGAGGTGGACCGCCGCTGGGTGCAGTCTCTGCAGGATGAAATGCAGGAGGCCGAACTGGAACTGGAAGCGCAGTTCGTACAAACGCGCCTGACTCTGCGGCAATTGCTGGCGCTACGCGATGGCGACGTGATTCCCATTGAAATGCCAGAAACGATTGTCGCGCGAATCGATGGCATTCCGGTGCTTTCCGGGCGTTATGGAATGTCTAATGGCAAATATGCCGTTCAGGTGACGGAGCATCTCTGTCCGGAAATCGCAGCAGGGCAAGCCGCCATGGCGGCATTGGAGAGTTGAACCATGGCTGAAGAGCAAATACCGGTTGGCGCGGAATCTGCGGCAGATGCGGCAGATAACGGTGCGGCCGATGATATTATGGCGGACTGGGCAGCGGCTATGGCGGAGCAGGGCGGGGCCAGCCCCGATACGGACGCATCTGCTGAACCGGACAAAGAGCTGAATGCTCCACTGAAGCAGGCCCCTGAGGCAACTCCCGCTCCTATTCCCGAGTTGCACGCTGCCAGCAGCGGTACGCAGGCGCAGAATCTGGATATGATTCTCGATATTCCGGTGACGCTGTCGGTAGAGCTCGGACGTACCAAGATTCAAATTCGGAATCTCCTGCAGTTGGCGCAGGGTTCGGTGGTCGAGTTGGAACGCCTCGCTGGCGAGCCGATGGATGTGCTCGTGAATGGTTATCTTATCGCGCAGGGTGAAGTCGTGCTGGTGAATGACAAGTTTGGCATTCGTCTCACCGACATCGTCAGCCCGGCGGAACGGGCCAAGAAACTCCGTTGAAAAAAAATCCCAGTTCCGACTTCAGCGTCAAAATTGCTGCCCTGCGAGCGTCAAGAATCCGACTGGCAGGCATGGTCTTCGCCTTGTGGAGCCCGTCGGTTTGGGCGGATACCTCCGTCGGTATGGGGGCGCACAGCGCTTTTTCGTGGTCCGCTATTCTCCAGCTATTTTCTGCCCTGGTGCTGGTCCTCCTGATATTTTTCGGGGTGGTGTGGCTTCTCAAGCGCCTGCAACCCGGTCTGGTCGGTGGGCAGGTCGGTGGTATGCGGGTGGTGTCGTCACTCTCCCTCGGAACGCGGGAACGCCTTTTGCTAGTACAAGTGGGAGAGCAGCTGTTGCTTCTCGGTGTGACTCCGGCAGGGATTACCCTGCTGCATACCCTGGAGACAGCGCTGCCAGACACCACCAGCAACGCGCCGGCCACTTTTGCCGGTTGGTTGCGCACCGCGATGGAGAGGCGCAAGCAAGGGCCATGGAACCAGCACATAGAGACCCCCACCAGGGACCCGACCGAACCCCCGGCCCGTTCCGGACCAGGATCGCCACCTTTGGTCTAATTGCTCTCAGTATTCCGGGAGTAGCCATCGCCGGCGGCCTTCCCGCTTTTACCACAGGTCCCGCAGCAGGCGGCGGCACCGAGTACAGCCTTAGTATTCAGGCGCTCATCTTCATGACGGCACTGGTCTTTTTGCCCGCCATGTTGCTGATGATGACAGCATTCACCCGGATCATCATCGTCCTCTCCCTGCTGAAGCAGGCTCTGGGTTCGACCCAAATGCCGCCCAGCCAGATCATCGTCGGCTTATCGCTCTTTCTTACCTTTTTTGTGATGGCGCCGGTGTTTCAGAAGCTCAACACGGAAGTACTGCAGCCCTTCACTCAAAACCAGATCAACATCACCCAGGCCATGTCGCGTGCCGAGGGGCCGTTGCGCACCTTCATGCTTTCGCAGACGCGACCTGATGATCTCGCCCTTTTCGTCAAGCTCTCCGGACACCCGCAATTGCAGGCCCCGGCGGATACGCCCATGACGCTACTGATCCCGGCCTTCGTTACTTCGGAGCTGAAAACCGGGTTTCAGATCGGCTTTCTGATCTTCATACCCTTCGTAATCATCGATCTGGTGGTGGCTGCCGTTCTGATGTCTATGGGCATGATGATGCTGTCGCCGGTGACAGTGTCTTTTCCCTTCAAACTCATGCTCTTCGTCCTGGTCAACGGCTGGGATCTGGTCATCGGTTCGCTGGTACAGAGCTTTGTCCATTGAGGTGAGGGAATGACTCCAGAGAGTATCGTCACGGTCGGTCAGCAAGCGGTGTGGACGACCCTTTTATTGTCGGCCCCCTTGCTGGGGATTGCGTTGGTTGTCGGTCTGCTGGTGAGTGTCTTTCAAGCGGCCACCCAGCTCAACGAAATGACACTCAGCTTTGTGCCCAAGATTCTGGCGATGGCCTTGGTGCTGGTGATTGCCGGTCCGTGGATGCTGCATCTGATCATGGACTTCACCATCCACCTGTTCCATGACATTCCGCATCTGATCAACCAATGATTCACTTTACCACACTGCAACTGGAGCACTGGATCGGCCTGGTCTTGTGGCCCTTTATTCGTATCCTCGCGCTGTTGTCCACGGCGCCGGTATTTAGCGCCACCCAGGTACCGATTCAGGTGCGGGTAGGGCTGGCGCTGCTGATCAGCGTGGCTATCGCCCCCGCTCTGCCCGCGATGCCTGCCGTACATTTTATGTCGGGAGCGGGTTTCGTGCTGCTCATCCAGCAAATCCTCATAGGCAGCGCGCTAGGCTTCGCGGTGACGGTGGTTTTTAGTGTGGTGCAGTTTGCAGGATCGGTCATCAGTCTACAGATGGGGCTGGGATTCAGCAGTTTTTTTGACCCGGTCACGGGCGTGCAGGTCCCTACCCTTTCTAATTTTCTTAACCTGCTTGTCTTACTTCTGTTCATGGCAATGAATGGTCAGTTGCTGGTGTTGGCGACGCTTATGCGCAGTTTTACCTTGCTGCCGGTGACGGCGACGCTCAGCCTCAATCCCTCGGCCTGGCATTTGCTCGTGGAGGAGGGGGATATCATCTTCTCGTTGGGTTTGGCTATTTCTGCGCCGATTTTAGGCACGCTGGTACTCGTAAATATTGCTTTAGGCGTGCTGGGCAAGTCTGCGCCCCAGCTCAATATTTTTGTGATCGGTTTTCCGGTGCTCCTGGCGCTGGGTATCCTCGCGCTGTATGTGTTTATGCCGGCCATGACCATGATTGTTCAGCATCTGCTCAATCTATCCATGGAAACCGCAGGGCAAGCGATGCTCTCGGCGGCGCGGCCATGACTCTTTCGCCCAGGATATAAGACGGCATGGCCGAAGAAAATGCCCAGGAACGTACCGAAGCGGCGACACCCAAGCGCCGCGACGACGCACGCAAGAAGGGCCAGGTCGCGCGTTCCAGAGAATTGTCCACCAGCGCCTTGCTGATGGTCTCGGCGAGCGTGTTTTTTGGGTTCGCCGACAATATTTATCAAAGCATCGCCGGATTTCTCTACACCGGCCTGCATCTCTCGTCCGCCGTCATGACCGATCCTCAAGACCTCCTCCGCCATTTTGCAACGATGTGTGAAACGGCGGCGGAGCTGGTGGTGCCCTTTTTTATCATGCTGCTGATGGCCGTGATTGCTGCCGGATTGGTGGTGGGTGGCTGGGTCTTTAGTACCCAGTCGCTGGTACCGGACTTCTCGCGTATGGACCCCATCAGTGGTCTGCAAAAAATGGTTTCCAAGCATGGTGCACTGGAGTTGGTGAAGGCGATCCTGAAGGCTGTGGTGGTGGGCGGTATCGGTATGACGTTGCTCTGGGCCCAGCGCAACGCCCTCTTCGGTCTGGTTCGGGAATCGCCGGAACAAGCCATGCTACATTTGATGCACATGAGTGGCTTGGTTTTTCTCGTGCTTGCGGCGTCTACCCTGCTGATTGTGCTCTTTGATGTGCCATTCCAGATATGGACCATCAACGTAAAGCTGAAGATGTCGCGCCAAGATCAGAAAGATGAAATGAAAGAGATGGACGGCAATCCCGAAATCAAGGCCAAGGTACGCGCCATGCAACGGGAGATGGCGCGTCGGCGGATGATGGCGGCGGTGCCCAAGGCCGATGTCATTGTCACCAACCCGACCCATTATGCGGTGGCGCTGCGTTATGCCGAAGGAGAAACACGGGCACCCGTCCTGCTGGCCAAGGGCGCTGATCTGGTGGCCGCCAGTATCCGTGAGCTCGCGGCAGAACATTACATACCGGTGGTGGAAGCGCCACCCCTGGCGCGGGCGCTCTATCATCATGTGGAGTTGGATCAGGAAATTCCCGTCACTCTCTATAGGGCCGTAGCGGAACTCCTCGCCTATCTATACCAACTCCGGTTGGCGACTCCGCAGCAGCAACCACAAGTGCCCGCGCACTGGTCAGTGCCCCCGGAAATGGATGAAAAAGGATAAACTGTGAACGCCCTGAACCGGATGTTGCAACGCGTGAACTGGCATACCCTGGCGGCCCCGATCCTGGTGATCATGGTGCTCGCCATGCTCATTATTCCATTGCCGACTTTTCTCCTGGATATTTTCTTTACCTTCAATATTACGCTGGGCCTGATTATCCTGCTGGTCAGTCTCTATATGGTGCGACCGCTGGAGTTTGCCGCCTTTCCGACAGCACTATTGTTAACGACTTTGTTGCGTCTTTCCCTCAATGTGGCGGCGGCAAGGATCATTTTGTTGCACGGCCAGAATGGACCCGGTGCGGCCGGACAGGTGATTGAGTCCTTCGGCGAGTTTGTCGTAGGCGGTGACTATGCGGTGGGAATCATCGTCTTTGCGATTCTGGTCATCATCAATTTTATGGTTATCACCAAGGGGGCCGGGCGCATTGCAGAAGTCAGCGCCCGTTTCACTCTCGACGCCATGCCGGGCAAACAGATGGCTATTGATGCGGATATGAATGCCGGCATTATCGATCAGGAAGAAGCCCATCGGCGGCGCAGCGAGATAGCGCAAGAGGCCGATTTTTTTGGTTCCATGGATGGTGCCAGCAAGTTTGTGCGCGGTGACGCCGTCGCGGCGATCATGATCCTATTCATCAACCTGATCGGTGGTTTGATCATCGGTATCTGGCAACATGGTCTCAGTCTTGGCACGGCCGCCCATGACTACACCCTGCTCAGCATCGGTGATGCGCTGGTGGCACAAATTCCGGCACTGGTCATTTCCATTGCCGCTGGCATTGTGGTGACGTCAGTCAATACCGGTCAGGATTTGGGAAAACAATTAGTGAGTCAGATTTTCCAGAACCGGGACGTACTGGTTATCGTCGCGATGATCCTCGCCGTTCTCGGGCTCATTCCGGGGATGCCGCATCTGCCGTTTCTGGGGGCAGGCGCGCTGTTGGGCGGCCTTGTTTGGTATCGCAAACGCCAGCAGCCAAAGGCCGAAGCCGCGACGCCTTCACCACCCGCCGAGCCGGAGGAGGTCACCTGGGCCAGCGTCGAGCCGCTTGATCCACTTGGGCTGGAGGTCGGTTACCGCCTGATTCCGTTGGTCGACAAGGGGCAGGGCGGTGAGCTGCTGGCACGGATTCGCGGGGTGCGTAAAAAGTTCGCGCAGGACTTTGGCTTTCTGGTGCCCGCTGTGCACGTCCGCGATAATCTTGAATTACGGCCGACGGCGTACCGGATCACCGTCAAAGGTGTTGAAGTGGCAGGTGGTGAAATCTTTCCGGATCTGCTGCTCGCCATAGACCCAGGCAATGTCCTCGGCAAGCTCGAAGGCACCCCGACTACCGACCCGTCCTTCGGTCTCCCGGCCTTGTGGATGAACCACGATCAGCGCGACAAAGCGGTCGCTTTGGGTTACACCGTGGTTGATCCGGCAACGGTGATCGCCACCCATTTGCATCAGATATTGCAGTCCCACGGTGCTGAACTGTTGGGCCGCGAGGAGGTGGAGGGGATTCTGTCCCATCTCGCCAGCCGCTCACCCAAGCTGGTAGAAGACGTCATCCCGAAGATGCTGTCTCCCGACAAACTCAAGAAAGTCTTGCAGAACCTGCTGAATGAAGGCGTGCCCATTCGCGACATGCGCACCATCGTCGAAACTTTGGCGGAGCACGCACCGCAGAGCCAGGATGTTGACGATCTCACTGCGGTCGTTCGTACCGCACTCGGCCCTTACATTGTGCAAGGACTCTTTCCCGGACAGGGGGAGTTGCCAGTCGCAGTGCTGGACGGACAGTTGGAACACTTATTGCAGGAGAGCTTGCGCAATAGTAATGGCGAGGCTTTGGAGCCGGGGCTGGCGCAGCGGGTGCTGGAAAGGGCGGGGGAGTTGATGCAGCAGATGGAAGCTGGCGGTATGCAGCCGGTGCTGCTGGCCATGGCCCCCATGCGCGCCTTTCTGGCACGTTTCCTGGCCCGGGCTGCGCCGCGGATGCGGGTGCTCTCTTACGCGGAGATCCCCGAAAATAAACGGATCAAGGTGGTGGCCACGCTTGGTGCTTAAATGGCCTGGCGCTCACCCTCAGGGAGAAGGATACAGATGAAGATCAGGCGATTTAACGGGGCGAGCACTCGCGACGTACTGCAGCAGATTCGCACCACCTTGGGTGCCGATGCAGTCATTCTCTCCAACCGGGATGTGGATGGGGGTGTCGAGATCGTTGCGGCCATCGATTTTGATGAAAAACAGTGGACTGAGGTCACGCCAACGCCAAGCTGGCCTGAACCGTTACGCGGAGTTCCGGCAAAATTGCCAGAGGAGAATGTTCTCACCATGAGCACTAAGCCCCCACTAGCTGTCCCTGAACGTGTGGCGCCCATGGCAGTGAGCAGCAGTGCCACCACGGGGGCTACTCCGCTCCGTAACGAGCTTCAGGCCCTGCGGCAATTGGTGGAAAAACGCTGGGGCAGTCTGCGCGCCAGCAAGCAGGCGCGCGAGGTGCTGACGGATATGGGTTTCTCGGCGGGCTGGGCTGCGCAAATCGCGCAGCAGGCCGCAGAGGAGGCCTGGGAGGCGCCACTGCGCGCGGTGCTGGAGGAGCGGGTGGGCTTGAGCGAAAACCCTCTGGATAAAGGTGGAATTTTCGCGGTATTGGGTCCTACCGGCTCAGGCAAAACCACCAGCATAGCGAAACTCGCTGCCGCCCAGGTGTTACGCCATGGACCGCACTCCGTCGCATTGCTGACCACCGATACCTATCGTATCGCGGGCGTCGAGCAGTTGGGGATCTATGCGCGCATTCTTGGCGTACCGCTGGAGGTCATCCGTGGTCCGGAAGACCTTTTCCAGGCCTTGGAGAAGCATTGCCAGAGACCGTGGATATTCATCGATACCATCGGCATGAGCCCGCGTGACCAGCGCTTGGGAGAGCAGTTGCAGTGGCTCGCCGCTTTGGGACCGCAAGCCCATCGTTTTCTGCTCATATCGGCTGGACTGAGCGACAAGAGTTTATCGACGGTTCTGGCACCATATGCGGATCTTCCCCTGGCAGGAGCCATCCTCTCCAAAGTAGATGAGGCGCCGGCTTTTGGTGGCGCATTGGAGTGGTTGGCACAACATCATCTGCCCATTGCCTATTACAGCGACGGTCAGAAGGTGCCGGAAGACCTCCATGAGGCCCGTTGGGACGCGCTGATTCATATACTGCAATCGGTTCCGGCAGGCGATGCGGTGGCTAGCACTGCCCATAATCGCTATCATGGCGCCTGAAATGCAGGGGTCCTCAATGATTGAGACCCGACTGGATCAGGCGGAGGGGCTTCGAAGGATGCGTGCGCGTAAACCAGTCAAGGTGATTGCCGTCGCCAGCGGTAAAGGCGGGGTGGGCAAGACCAATGTCGCTGTTAATCTGGCTATCGCTCTCGCCCAGAAGGGCGAGAAACCCCTGCTTTTCGACGCCGACCTCGGTCTCGGCAATGTGGATATCCTGCTCGGCCTCAGTCCTCGCTATAACCTCTCTCATGTGATTTCTGGTGAAAAATCCATTGAAGAAGTGCTCGTCAATGGCCCTCAGGGCATTCGCGTGTTACCTGCAGCCAGCGGTATCGCGCGCATGGCGGTTCTGGATGGCCTGGCTCAGGCGAGCCTGATTCAGGCTGTGAGCAACCTCGATATTGACGTTGATTACCTGCTGATTGATCTTGCTGCTGGCATTGCGGGTGATGTACTGACCTTCAGCTGCGCCGCCCAGGATGTCGTTGTTGTGGTTTCCAATGAGCCGGCTTCCATCACCGACGCCTACGCCCTCATTAAGTTGCTCAGCCGTGATCACGGTGTGCGGCGTTTCCGGGTGCTGCCCAATATGGTGCGTGACCAGCGCGAAGGTCAGATGCTCTTTCAGCGCGTCGCCGCAGTGGCGGACCGTTATCTCGAAGTCAGTCTTGATCTGATCGGCAGCATTCCCCTGGATCCTGCTCTGCGTAGTGCGGTACGTTCGCAGCGGGCCATTGTCGAACTCTACCCCGACAGTCCTGCCGCCCGAGCGCTGCGTGATCTGGCGACAACAGTGCGTAGCTGGCCCTTGCCAACGGGTCCCGCTGGGCATATCGAGTTTTTCATGGAACGCCTGTTATCGGCAGAAAAATCGCTGCAGAGCTTATGAGTGCCGGAATGGCAGTGGATCGAATGGTACAGCGCAGCGCGCAGGTGGCACGCTATGTGCCCCTGGTGCAGCGTATTGCCCAGCGGATCCGTGCCCGGCTGCCCGCCAATGTCGATGTAGCCGATCTTGTGCAGGCAGGTTTGTTGGGATTGATGGATGCCCTCGATAGCCAGTCGGGAGACGAGAGTGATGCCTTCATCAGTTATGCCAGCATGCGGATTCGTGGCAGTATTCTTGACGAGCTGCGTGCCCAGGACTGGTTGCCCCGCCGTGCGCGTGCCAAGGAGCAATCTATCGGCAGGGCTATGGCCCGTCTGGAACAACATCTCGGACATCCGCCCAGTGATGAGGAAATTGCCAAAGATCTGGGCTGGACGACGGCGGCTTACCAGGCCGCGTTGCGTGAGAGTGGCGGTCAGATTCTTTATCTCGAAGATCTGGCAGCGGACAATGACGCTTTTGTCGGTCGCTACCTCCGCGACGCTGCGGACGATATTCAGGCGGTGCTGGTATCTGAAGAATTTTCCCGCGATCTCCAGCGCGGTATCCGCACTTTACCAGAGAAAGAGCAGCTGGTCCTTGCGCTTTATTATCAGGACGAACTCACGCTGAAAGAGATTGGCAGCGTATTGGAGGTCAGCGAATCCCGCGTCAGCCAGATTATGCGGCAAGCGGTCCTGCGTTTGCGTGCCACTCTGGGAGACTGGCATGACGACGGGTTTTGAGGGCTGCTCATTCGCTGGTCCCCAGAAGGGAGCAAAATCGTGGATTTTTTGACGCTGATTGGTCTGGTGGTGGCTTTCGGTGGTATTTTTGTTGGCCAGCTTCTGGAAGGTGGTAAGCTCAGTTCCATCCTTCAGCTCACTGCCTTCATCATCGTTATCGGCGGTACCATGGGTGCGGTGATGGTGCAATACACCATGCCCGTGTTCGTTCGCTCTCTGAAGATGGTGCCCTGGGCGGTGCTGCCCCCCAAAACCGATCCTCAGCCCGTCATCGCGCAAATTCTGGAATGGAGCAATACCGCCCGTAAAAACGGACTACTAGCGCTGGAAAGCCTGATCGAGGATGTCAATGACCCGTTTTTACAAAAAGGCTTACAGATGCTGGTCGATGGGGCGGAACCGGGGAAAATCCGGGCTACCCTGGAGGTCGATCTGGATTCCCGCTCGGAGATGGAGCGGCAGGCGGCCAAAGTTTTTGAATCGGCGGGTGGGTACTCGCCGACTATCGGTATTCTTGGCGCCGTGCTGGGCCTGATTCATGTCATGGAAAATCTCGCAGACCCGGCCAAACTTGGAGCGGGCATAGCAACGGCTTTCGTTGCAACCATCTACGGTGTGGGGTCTGCCAACCTGCTTTTTCTCCCCATATCGAACAAGATCAAAGGTGTCGTACATCAGCAAACCTATCTACGTGAGATGATCATCGAGGGGCTGGTTGGGATAGCGGAAGGTGAAAATCCCAAAATCATTGAAGGGCGACTGCAAAGCTTTTACGCACGCTGAATGCTAACCCATGGAACACGAATAGTTATTGCGCTAGTCTGCAAGGTCTATATGTTTTACATGATATCTGGAGTACAGCGTTTATGGCCGATTTTCCGCTTAAACCCATTGAGCGTGGTGCCCAGCCCGTGGAGCCTTTGTGCCCGATTTTCGACAAAAGACGGGAGAACAATACGCGGCGACCCCGATTGTCGCCTCGGCGCGAAGAAGAAGCGCCGGAAGAGGGGCATCAGATTGATGAACTGGTTTGAACGACTGCATAGGGCTGACTGCCCGGCAATTTATTTCAGTGAGTCAATGAATGGGGTGTTATTTTCCCGTGCGCTACGGAATCAGGCGCACCTGATTCCGTCCACCCTGTTTCGCCCGATACAGAGCAACGTCAGCAATCGCCATTCTTTCCGCGGGGGACATGTGGTGGGCGAGGGCGGTGATACCTATGGATAACGTAATAGTCAGCAGGTGGCCATCGACTGTCTGAAAAGGGTCGGCGGCGACGGTTCGACATAGGCGCTGCGCCGCAAGCAAAGCGCACTCCGTGCCAAGCCCTGGGAAAATTGCCAGAAACTCCTCACCACCATAGCGGTACAAGCCATCATAATGACGCAAAGCAGCGCGCAGACGTCGCGCGATTTCCCGCAAAATCGCATCTCCAGCAGGATGTCCGTAGGTGTCATTGAGCGTCTTGAAGTGATCCACATCTATCATCGCGATAAAACCGTTAGCGCCGCGATCGACCAGCGCCTGTTCACGTACTAAGTCCTGCTCCATCCGGCGCCGGTTTGGTAGGTTGGTGAGTATGTCTATCTCCCCCAGATTTTTACTAAAAGCGACGATCTCCTCAAAGCATTGCTGTTCCAAAGCACTGGCGGCGCCTATGACGGGGACGAACTCCGGGATGGGACAGTTTTTTGACGCTTCTTCAGAATGAATATGCAGTTGATGCAAAATCTCATGGCAGGAAGCCTGTAAACTATGCCAGCAGGCTTTGTGGGCTTGCGGTATGCGCGCTTCAGGCCCATGCAAGGCCTGTAAAACCATTTGTTCCGCGCGGCGCGGCAATTTTTTGCCTTGTAGATGTTCCTGCAACCAAGTTTGCCAGAATGTTTTCCAAGAGTTGTAAAAAAGAATTAAATCATCGAGGTATATGCTTTCGTCGGCGATATCTCGTGTCTCACTCCCGGAACGTGGGGCATTCTGCGATCGGGCTGTCATGGAAGTTCCTCCGGTTTTATATTCACAAGCAATAAGCAGGCCATGATAGGCACAGCGCACGCGTTTTTCCGCATCTCTGATCATGCCTTCATGAGCGGGGGTAGTACCGCTGGCCTTGCGCCGTCTACCATTTCAGTTTTCCCTGTGACGTGTCGTTATTCCTCCTGAGAAGAAGCGGGAGAAAAGTGTTATGCAGCATATACCCAAAAAATCGGCACAGGATTTCTCTACAGCGGTGCCGTATTTTTCGTCCGATGGCCTTGTTTTGCTGGGACTGGAGGGTGTTGAAAAATACATACGCCGGATTCGACGGGCGTTGGAGCGTCGGGATTTCGCCGCAAAGCAGCGCGCGATGGAGCGGGTTCAGCAGATCGTTCAGCATCTGTTGGTCACTCTGGACGACAATCTCCCATCCCCCCACCTGCGGCGCCTCGATAGTCTCTATCGGTACCTTTTGCTGAAACTGGCGTATATAAATTTATTCAATGATATACAGGAGATTGCCGGATGCGCCACGATCCTTGGCGACCTGCGTTTGGAATGGTCAGCAATCTTCCATCCTTCCGAAAGAAACGATTTGTGCAGGCGGAGCCAAGTCGACCTGGCAAGATTTTTACTTGGCTGAACGACAAGGATCGGGTATATAAGCGTTAGGTAGAAGGTCAGTTCTCTCAGATATCGACAGTCAAGGAAGCCATGGCAGAAGAAAAGAAGCCGGGGAAAAGCAGTCGGGTGATCATCCTCATCATTGCGATTGTCGTGTTGCTCATCATCGCGGCAGGGGGCACTTGGTGGTTTGTCCTGCGCCCAGCGACCGCGCCCACGCCTGCACAAATCGCCAAGGAAAGGTTGCGGGACACCAAGTTTATTGATCTCGGTTCTCTCGTCACCAATCTGCAGAGCAGTGACGGCAGTACGCATTATATTCAGGTACAGATACAGTTGAAAACCTATAATACTGTCGTCGAAACTTCAGTAAAATCTTTTATGCCCGAAATTCGTAATGGTATTTTGATGCTGCTCAGTGCCCAGAATGCTGACAAGGTCAGTGAGCCCGCAGTGCGTGATCAGTTGCTGCAAGAGATAAAGCAGCAAGTGAATACGACGTTGGAGACCGACGGAGGGGTGCAGAAAGTGCCTCCGACTGAGAAGAATCCGCCCATTGCCGCCGTTTACTTTGCCAGTTTCGTTGTCCAGTAAGTAGATGATGACATCATGTTTTTACTAATCGGTTATGTCATTGCACTGGGCGCCATTTTTGGCGGATTCACGTTGGAGGGTGGCCAACTCGCCGCCCTTGTCCAGCCCTATGAATTGCTCATGATTGGCGGCGGGGCATTCGGCGCGTTTTTTGCCGCCACTTTTCCGAGGACTTTTAAATCAGTATTCAAAGCGTTGCCACGGGCATTTAAAGGTTCTAACTATACCAAAGCCGTCTATATGGAGCTGCTCAGTTTGCTCAATGAGCTGTTTGCAAAAATCCGACAGGGCGGATTGATGTCTATTGAAGGCGATGTGGACGATCCGCAATCCAGTGAGCTCTTTAAAAAATACCCTCGCATTCTCGCTGATCATCATGTTCTGGAGTTTATTACGGATTATTTGCGGCTTATGGTGGGCGGAAATCTGGGAGCATTCGAGATGGAAAATCTCATGGATGTGGACATAGATACGCATCATCGTGAGCAGGAAATTCCCATCCACGCATTGACACGCACTGCGGATGGTATGCCAGCGTTCGGGATTGTGGCGGCAGTGATGGGCGTGGTAAATACGATGGGCTCCGTGGATAAGCCACCGTCCGTATTGGGCGAACTGATCGCCGCCGCACTGGTGGGTACTTTTCTCGGCATCCTGCTGGGTTATGCTGTGGTATCGCCTTTGGCGGCGCGCCTTGAAGATCGCGCTGCTGAGGCCAGCAAAATGTTTGAGTGTATCAAGGTGGCCTTGCTGGCGACGATGAATGCCTACCCCCCTCAGGTGGCTGTCGAATTCGGACGCAAGGTGCTTTATTCGACGGAGCGTCCCAGTTTCCAGGAGCTGGATTCACATTTGCGTGATTTGAAAGGCAAGTAGTGCATTTATGGCCGGTGACGACAAAACCAAACCGATAGTCATCAAGCGTATCAAAAAAGGCGGTGGCGCTCACGGTGGTGCGTGGAAAATTGCCTACGCTGATTTTATTACCGCGTTGATGGCGTTTTTTCTGTTGATGTGGCTCTTGGGATCTACCACAAAAGCGCAATTGCAGGGTATTGCCCAGTGGTTTAAGAATCCTGAGCAAGTGTCGCTGATGGGCGGGCCGGGTAGCGGATCATCCAACTCGATCCTGCCGGGTGGTGGAAGTAATTTGAATAAAACGGTCGGAGAGGTGCAGCGGGGTCAGAAACGGCAGGTCATGGCGAGTAATGAAACACCGGTCAACCGCGCGGAGCGTATTGATCAGCACAACCTCGAACAGCTTCAGAAGGCGCTGGATGCGCAAATTGCCAGTAAACCGGCACTGGCGGCATTCCGGAAACAGCTGCTTATAAACATCACCCCGGAAGGGTTGCGCATTCAGGTCGTGGATAGTGCTAAAAGATCTATGTTTCCCAACGGGAGTACCATACTGGAGCCCTACGCCCACGCTATTTTCCAGGCTATTGCGCCGACTCTGAATGAGTTGCCCAATGAGATCAGTATAACTGGCCATACCGACGCGTTGCGTTATCTCAATGACGGGAAGGGCTATAGTAACTACAATTTATCCGCAGGCAGGGCGAACGCGGTGCGGCAGACCCTGGTACAAAGCGGGCTGGATGAGAGCAAGATCTTGCGTGTTGTGGGTATGGGCTCGGCGGTGCTGTACGTTCCCAAAGAGCCGAATTCTCCGCTGAATCGCCGAGTAAGTATTGTCGTGCTCAGTCAGGAGGCAGCCAGACGTATTATTTATAATCAGCAGGCAGAAAATAATGTGACATCATCTGATGCCGCGGAGCATGTCTTAACAAAAGCAGGTGCCTTATTTTAAAGCCGCTGCCCAAGCCATGGATTCCAGCGACATGTTGGTGATGTCTGTTACCGATAAGCCGAGTGCGTGACCAGCATTTCGCACCACCTCGATATCACCACTCTCGGCCGCTTCGACGATTAGAAGCAGCATGCCATCCTCCCCCTCATGCTGCAGTATGGCGGCATGCATTTCCTGTGAGAGTCGCAACTCACCCAGCAGTTCAGGCAGCGGTTGATTGAGGCAGGCATCCAGCAGGGAGAGCATACCCGCTAAAAATGAGCGATGCAGTGCCACTGGTTGCGCATCCAGTTTAGGAGAGCGCTCGCGAAGCAGCTCCGCAAGGCGTGCGCGGGTCGCGGCCATCGTCAGCAATGGCGTTTTGCGCGCCCCTTGGCTGGCAAAAAGTAACAACGTTAGCCAGCGTTGCAAGGGTTGCCTGCCCAGTAATATGAGCGCGCGGCGAATACTGTCAATTTCCTGACCTCGGGTCAGCCCTGCAGAATTCAAATAGCGGAGTAACTGAAAAGACAAGCCGGGATCACGGCGAAAAGTTTCTTCAATATCACCGACTGGATTTTCCTCGGCAAGCATGTTTAACAGGTTGAATATGGTAAGTTGATTGGCAGCAAGACTTCTCCCACTGATAATTTCCGGACGCATGAAATAGTAACCCTGGCTATAGTCCACCCCCGCTTCAAAGCAGCGTCGTGCCATGATTTGGGTTTCAACCCGGGTAGCGATAATGGCTGGAATATTGGTTATATCGGCTTTGCGAATTAGTTGTATCCATGCCTCCCATTCCCTGGGTTCATTGAGATACGTATCTATTTTGACGAAATCCACGACCTTGAGTAAGCCGATCTGCCATGGCGCTGCTTCAAAACGATCCAAAGCGAGGCGAAAGCCGCGTTTTCGCAAATTGAGAATATTGTCAATAAACTCCCGTGTTGGCGCTTCGATAATGGTAAATTCTGGGATTATTTGCGTGGCTGGAAAAAGTTCTAAACTTTTTTCATCAAAATTGCTGTTGGTAAAGTTGATAAAGGCTGGTTTTCCGCCGAGTAACTGTTCTATATTGAATACGCTGAATGTTTTTATCAGCACCCTAGCCGAACAGAGGAACGGATCCTCCAGTGGTCCGCTGGCTTCTTCTCTCGCAAATAGTTCATAGCCGATCACCTCGCCATGACGACTCAGAATGGCTTGGCGGGCAACAAGTTCTTGGGCAGCGTCTGGCGTGGGCATGTTTGCAATTTTTGAGTTCATTTCATACCGTCATGAGGCGATCTAACAAGGTCTTCGAGATGCCCGTTACTTCCAGCAGGCGTGCTGTATAAGCGCGGTCCGTGAGATACTGACAGAGATCCAGCATGCGCAGGATGGCTGCTGTTAAAGCGCCTTCGCCGTATTGTTGGGAAACGCCGTGGGTCCCTAATAATTGTGGTAAAGCGGCCCGCAAAAAACTCATGGCAAAGGCGGTATACAGCGGCGGAATGCGTTTTTGCACATTATTGCTGCCCTCTTGATGCTGGGCTTCCAGAAACTGCTGGTCGTGCGGACCGGTGAAGAGATTGCCGAGCCAATGGGTCAGGTGTTGCGGAAAATCCTGATGTGCAGTCGCGAGCCGCTGCTCCACTTCGGGGACGCTCTTCAGATGCTGAAGGAAAAGGGCAACGACCTCCGGCAGCAGCGCCAGTGCCTGGGGTGCAGCAGACTGAAGGAGATGCACATCCGTCTCTTTCAGCCCGGCCATCTGCGCAAAAATCGCCAGGTTCTGATCTTTGTTCACTATTTCTAAGAAATCCATACGCTCTACCCTCTGGTATCCTGCTGATGTTTTACTCTGGTCTGCTGAGATTACACGATATCGGCAAGATTGCCAGAGGTCCATTGGGGACGCTAAAGTTTTGGGAAATTGTGTCGTAGAGTCGATGTGATGTTCCCGTTGTCGAACCCCCTGGATGATTAGGGCGCGATGAAGTCGCGTCCCGGCGAGCGGCTTACAACGTCGGTTGGATCGTATGGATGGTGGCGTTGATGGTTGCGGAAGCGATTCTGCCCGTGATCGCGCTGATCTATACGTATCGACGTTTCATGACGCGGCTTTTGCGCGCAGGGTTTGGTGCGGCACCACGACTTTAATGGTCTGTACCAGGCTGCACCAACCCAATATGCCTAGTAGAAAATCTCTTGATTGAAAGCGTCGTGTTAAATATGTCGGAATATGTGGATATAAATCTGGACACTGAAAGTTGAGCCATGTTACAGAAAAATAGATATTCAATTATAATGGGTGCCTGTTACATTTTCGCCATACCCAGTTTCGCTCAGGCCGAAGCGCCAAAAAATTTCATCCAGAAGAGTGGCATTAGCGGAACTATACGCTCTTGCTACTTCAGTAAACTCTATGGTGCCGCAGCCGAAAACAACATGGATGCTTACGGCCTGGGTGGTATTCTCAACGTAAAAACCGCGCCCGTTTTCGGAGGCTTTATCTTGGGGGCTAGCTTCTTCACTGCCAACGATTTGGGCACACACGGTAATAATCCCAAGCATGTTGACACTACATTGATGGGCATTGCGTCTTCCATTAATGCACTGGGGCAAGCTTATATTCAGTATGTCATGCCTCGCCGCCTGCTGATTCGCATCGGCAACCAGATAATCAACACGCCGTGGATGGGTCCCCGCGATTCACGCATGTTGCCTCAGACCTTCCAGGGCATGTTCGCCCGGATCACCCCTGTTTCTGGATTAAATCTAGAGGCCATGCGCATTTTCCGCTGGAAGAGTCGAACCTCCAGCGATTACTACAAAGACAATCTGTATTATGACACAAATTATTACAACGATCCGCTGTATGACGTGACCGCCGTATTGCCGAAAAATGCTGGGAAGTTCCAGGGTACGCTGGCCTTCGGCGCAACATATAAAGCGAAGGGTGCAGAGGTTCAGGCCTGGTATTACAACTTCTACCAGTTTGCGCAGATGTTTTATGGTAGTGCCGCCTATACCCTAAAAACGGGCGCAGGGTTCTTTCCCTTTGCTGCCGTGCAGTATATGCGAGAATGGCAGGTAAATTCGGTCTTCCAAAAATATGACGCCAAACTCTTCGGACAATCTGGCGGTGTCAATGCGACATTGTGGGGTGGCAAACTGGGTGTGAAAAGTCCTAGCGGTAAAGTGTTTGTGGCATATAATGCCCTTATTCCTCATGCTGGATCCTTTGGTGGGGGTGCCATTATCTCACCCTATGGCAATTATAAGGCCACTTACTCGTCGTTCATAACGGATAACCTGCTGGCCTTTGGTCCCGGACATGCGTGGCGCGTTGCTGCAAGCTATCGACTGTGTCAAAAGCAAATTATTTTAATGGTCGGATATATCCACTTTAATACCAATTATGAGGGTACGACCCACGGCGTTTACCTAGATATGACTTATGTCCCCAAGGTGCTCAAAGGATTTGCCGTCCGTGATCAGGTCGCCATCGATAATGGTTTACAGGCGTATGCAGGCAGATCCTTCATCTACAATCGGATGATGTTGCAGTATGTCTTCTAAAGGATTCATTGATGGGATGGGAAACGAACCTGATCCGGAGTCGCTAAAGTTTTGCGGAGTCGTGCCGTAAGGTTGATGTACCTAATTTCTTACGCAATGCATACAGAGAATAAAATGACGGACAATCTCCCTTTGGATCAGGTGCTTGAGCAGGCGTTTCAGGTGCTGGCGTCCCAGATCAAATCCGGTCGGACACAGATGGAACAGGCGGTTTCTGACATTATGAGCCGCTTCGTCAGGCTCCATGAGCGTCTGGGTAATGCCGTGCGAGCCTCACGCGGCGCGGCGCAGGCCGAAAGGGGAGATCCGGATATGGGCGGTTTGTTCCGCACCAGTGAGGCGGAACTTCTGGGCGTACTCCAACATATCGGCACGGCTACCCAGCAGCATGAGGCGCAGCAACAGGTGATATCGGCACTTTTGTCCCAGATCAATACGTTGGAGCGTATGGCGCAGGATGTGGGAGAAATCGCCTCTCAGACAACGTTGCTCGCGCTCAACGCGGCCATCGAAGCGGCCCGCGCTGGTGAGCATGGCCGCGGTTTCGCCGTGGTCGCTGATGCAGTGCGCAAATTATCCACCCGCTCCAAGGACACCAGCCAGCAAATGAGCGAGAGCGTTAAAGTCATCAGCACGGCCATTCGTGGTGTGGTCGCGCAAACGGCGACGGCTATTCAACAGGAAAGGCAATTCTTGGCCAACGCAGAGCTGTCTATCCGTAGCGTATTGCATCGCCTGCAAGAGATGACAGGCCGCTTGTCGGAGTCCGCGGATATTCTGCAAGGCGAGGCACAAAAGATCGGTGAGGAAATGGACCAGTTATTGATCGCCCTGCAATTTCAGGATCGTGTCAGTCAAGTGCTGGGGCACGTGGAAGAGGGGATGCGTGATCTGCCGGCGCACCTGGCACAAGGAAATCCCGGAGCTGGGATAGACGAGTGGTTGCAGGCGCTGACCGGAAAATATACGACCCGTGAAGAACGTGCCATTCATCATGGTGAAAGCACCGCGGCGCCGGACGCCGGCCAAGACATCACTTTTTTCTAAAATAGCGCGCAAGGAGTTCGCGAAATGGCAAAAACAGTTCTCGTAGTCGATGATTCCGCATCCTTGCGGCAAGTCGTCAGCATTGCGCTGAAAGGCGCAGGTTATGAAGTCATCGAGGCTTGTGACGGTGTAGATGGTTTGGCAAAACTGGGCGCAGCAGCCAAAGTCCATCTCATTATCAGTGATGTGAATATGCCCAACATGGATGGCATTACTTTCGTCAAGGAGGTTAAACAGAAGCCGGAATACAAGTTCACGCCGGTGATCATGCTTACCACTGAGGCGGAAGAAGAAAAAAAACTCCAGGGACAGGCGGCTGGCGCTAAAGCTTGGGTGATCAAGCCATTCCAGCCTCAGCAGATGCTGGCCGCGGTAGGCAAGCTGATTTTGCCTTGATGGCTATGGACATTGAGCAGGAGCAGCAGGGTGCCAATCTGCAAATCCGGTTATCCGGCGATCTGGATATTTACGCGGCGGCATCCATGCGTACCCATCTGCTGAGCGTGCTCCAGCAGCATCATGAAATTGAACTGGTATTAAACGAAGTGGCTGAAGTGGATGGGGCCGGTTTGCAAATGTTATTGGCGACTAAAGCCGAGGCTATGCGCCTTGGTGTGATTCTGCGACTCACTGGACATTCAGTCGCTATGGTTCGGGCGTTGCAGTTGTGCCGTCTGACGGCCTATTTTGGTGATCCTGTTATTCTGACGCGGGAGATGGCCGGATGATTGACCTTGATCCACAAATGGCAGCAGCACTACAGACTTTTTTCGAAGAAAGTCGTGAATTGCTACAGGACATGGAAAATGCGCTGTTGTTCATGGAGGATGCGGGCGCTGATTCGGAACGTATAAACGCAGTCTTTCGGGCGGCGCATACCATCAAGGGTTCTGCTGGCTTGTTCGGACTGGAAGAGGTGGTGCGTTTTACCCATCGCCTGGAGAATCTGCTGGATCAAATCCGGTCGGGAATTACGGAGCTCACGCCGGTGCGCATCACGTTGCTACTTTCCTGTGGCGATCATATTGCGGGCTACTTGGACCGAATTGCCACTGAGTCGTCATTGGATCAGAGTTTTCTTGCGGAGGATTTGCGGCTGCTTGGAGATCTCGCGGCCCAATTGGGCTCTAGCCCGGTGGCCAGCATAATGCCTGCCACAGCACCTGCGCTCGCCCCGACAACGTTGGCACCAACCGTATCCCCTTTCACCGAACCAGAGTGCAGCAATTCGCTCGATTCGGTGCAAACGGGCAACTGGCATATTTCCCTGCGTTTCGGGCTCGACACGTTTCGTGACGGCATGGATCCGCTTTCTTTTTTGCGCTATCTGGAGCAGATCGGCGAAATTGTCGGGATCGTTACCCTGACCGATAGCCTGCCGCTACTGTCCCAGATGGACGCAGAAAGCTGCTATCTGGGTTTTGAAATCAGTTTCAAGAGTTCCGCCGACAAGGCAAAAATTGCCGATGTGTTTGACTTCGTCAAAGAATCCAGCACGATTCACGTCCTCCCTGCGCATAGCCAGATTACCTCCTATCTCCAGTTGATTCAGCAATTGCCGGAAGCCGATAAGCATTTGGGCGAGATTCTCGTCGCTGTAGGCTCGCTGACGCCAGAGGAGTTGAAAAGAGCGCTTGCCTTACAGGATTCGGCGAGCCAGGTCGGTCAGCATCAACCACTCGGTGAGATTCTGGTGGCCCAGAAAATGGTGCAGGAGCCTGTGGTACAGGGCGCTCTGGAGAAACAGCAACAACAGCGCGAACATCAGGTAGTCGAGCGCCAGATGTTGCGGGTACGCGCTGCCGATCTGGATCAACTGGTGAACCTGGTCGGGGAACTGGTCATCGCTAGTGCCGCCAACAGTCTTTATGCGGCGCAGAATAACGCCGAGGATCGCATCGAATCCGCCGCGCAGGTGGCGCGCCTGGTGGAGGATATCCGCGATGGTGCTCTCCACTTGCGCATGATCGATGTCGCTGAGGTATTTCAGCGTTTTCCGCGTGTGGTGCGGGATACTGCACGGACTTTAGGCAAGGATATTCGTCTGGAAATCAGCGGCGAAGGGACGGAACTCGACAAGAGCATGGCGGAAAAAATCACCGATCCGCTCATGCATTTGGTGCGCAATGCCATGGACCATGGCATTGAGAGTGTGGAGCGTCGTCACACGCTCGGCAAACCGGCGCAAGGCTGTATCCGTTTGCATGCGTGTCATGATGCCAGCGGCATTCTTATCGAAGTGCGTGATGACGGCGGCGGACTCAATCGCGAGAAAATTCTGGGCAAAGCGATAGAAAAGGGGCTGGCCACTCCAGAGCAACAACTCAGTGACCAGGAAATCTATGCACTGATATTCGCCCCCGGCTTTTCCACAGCCGACCAGGTGAGCGACATTTCCGGGCGAGGGGTAGGGATGGACGTGGTGCGTCAAAACATCGAGGCTATCCGTGGCAGTATCGAAATCCACTCCACTCCCGATGTAGGCAGCACCATGCGCATCCGTCTGCCACTCACCTTGTCTATCATTGACGGCTTTCTCGTCAAGTTGGCGACGGATACCTTCGTCATCCCTGCGGAGTCCGTGGAGGAATGCCTGGAATATCCGGAACAGCAAGGCACTGTTGGGTATATGGTATTGCGCGACCAGGCTCTGCCGCTACTACATTTGACGAGAGTTTTCCGGTTTGATGCCCAACCCGAAAAACGTCGTAATGTCATTGTCGTGCGTCACGGTCAAGATCGGGTTGGCATGGTAGTCGGGGCTATCCTCGGCAATCAGCAGACGGTCATCAAACCGCTCGGCAAGTTGTTCGATCAGGTACCGGGGATATCCGCAGCGACCATCCTCGGTAATGGCGACGTCGCCCCCATTCTGGATATTCCTGCACTGATTTACCAACACGCTTCCGCAAAACACATTCATTGATTTTTGATTTACACCAGAGGAGTTCACTATGTTTGGGAATATGCGTATCGGTCTGCGCTTGGGCGCCAGTTATGGCGTGATTATCATCCTGCTGATCCTCGTTGCGGCGACGCTGATGGTGCAACTGCAGAAAATCAAGGGCGATACCGATAACGTTACCGGCGTAGTATGGCCCAATGCGCATCGCGCCAATGAACTCCACGTTGCCGTCCTGGCCATGGCCAGTGACTGCCGCGACGTGTTATTAAGCCAGACTCCTGGGCAACGTGCCCAGGGTCAAAAGAATGTCCGGAATCTGCAATCGCGGAGTCAGGACCTCGTGATGGCGCTTCATGAAAATATCCGCCCTGCCCAGGGCAAATTGCTGGTGGAAAAAATCCAGGGCCACCTGAAAGAATACGATTCCGCGCTAACGGTCTGTTTTCAAGACGTGAATGCCGTCACCGCGGGAACCGCCAGTGCGGCGACCAATAGTGCCGCCATCACCCAGTTTCAGCAGCAGGCGGTCCCCCAGGAAGACCGGCTTCGCGCTGAACTGACTCAACTCGATAAACATATAGCCGACAGTTTTGGCACAGCGACGCAGCAAAGCAATGCAGATTATGTCAGGGCCCGTGACCTGGGTGCCGGAATCGGTTTTGCCGCCATTCTCGTGGCGATTCTGATGGGCTTTTTTCTGACCCGCTCTATCATTCGCCCCTTGAACGAGGCGGTCGGTGTGGCCGAACTGGTCGCCGATGGTGATCTCTCCATGCAGGTGGTGTCACGGACTCGCGATGAAACGGGCCGTTTGATGGCGGCGATGGCCACTATGGTGGAGCGTCTGACCCAGACCATTGGCGAGGTGCGTAGTGCGGCAGACAATCTCTCCAGTGCCTCCGAGCAGGTGAGCGCAACTTCTCAGTCGCTCTCTCAGGCCGCCTCGGAGCAGGCCGCCAGTGTCGAGGAGACTTCCGCCACTCTGGAAGAGGCCGCGGCGTCCATCAAGCAAAACGCGGAGAATGCGCGGGTGACCGACGATATCGCCACCGGTGCCGCCAAAGAGGCGCGTATGGGTGGCGACGCCGTTACCCAGACGGTGCAGGCTATGAAGAATATTGCCGACAAGATTGGAATCATCGACGACATCGCCTATCAGACCAATATGCTGGCACTCAATGCTGCGATCGAGGCCGCCCGTGCTGGTGAACATGGTAAGGGCTTTGCCGTGGTCGCCGCTGAGGTCCGTAAACTGGCGGAGCGCAGTCAGGTGGCGGCACAGGAAATTGGCGCACTGGCCAGCAGCAGTGTGCAGGTGGCGGAACAGGCCGGAAGCGCTCTGACCGCCCTGGTTCCGGCGATCGGCAAAACCTCTGATCTGGTGCAAGAAATCAACGCCGCTTCTAATGAACAGGCGGCCGGCATTGATCAGATCAATCTGGCGGTGGGGCAACTCAATCAGGTCACCCAGCAAAATGCATCCGCCTCGGAAGAGCTGGCGGCGACGGCAGAGGAGATGAGCGGGCAGGCCGAACAACTGCAGCAACTGATGGCAACGTTCCGGCTACGCACGAAGGGGGGCGGATCTTCTGCCAATGCGGGTGCGCATAAGGGCTCTGCGGCAGGAGTACACCGCCAGGGACGTGGGCAAGACGTTGCGCCAGTCAGTACTGACAGCCACGATTTCGTCCGCTTCTGAGGAGGCGCCCATGAACATGCTGCCAGCAGGAGACGGCGCCGCGCAGGTTGAGCGTTGGGGAGGGCAATATCTGATTGTCCAGTTACAGGCGGAATCCTTTGGTGTGGATATTTCGGCGGTGCGAGAGATCATCGCCTATGTCGTCCCTACCCAGATCCCCATGATGCCAGCTTTCGTGGTGGGGGTGATCAACCTGCGCGGGCAAGTGGTGCCCGTGATCGACATAGCACGACGTTTTGAACGTCCGGCGACGGCCATTCATAAACGGAGTTGCATTATTATCGTGGACCTGCAGGAGGGGGAGTCACGACAGCGCCTCGGCGTCATCGTCGACGCGGTCAACGAGGTGCTGGAGTTTCCTGCGGACCAGATAGAGCCAGCGCCACAATTTGGTGCCGGTTTGCGTACCGAATTTATCCGAGGTATGGGCAAGGTGGCTAATCAATTCATTGTCCTGCTGGAAATGGCCCGGGTGCTCTCCATGGACGAGATGGCCGAACTCGCCGCGATTGCGGCTGGTGCATCATAGTCCATGTCGGTGACCACTCCCCTATCCGCCTTGAGTGATGCCGACTATCGAGGTATTCAGGCTTTTTTGCGGAAGGAGGCTGGAATTACTCTCGGTCCGGCCAAAAAGCCGCTGGTGATGGGGCGGTTGGGAAAGCGCCTGCGGGCACGCGATTGCCGTAGTTATGATGCCTATTTGCGTCTGCTCGACAGCGACGCGACTGAGCGGCAGCAGGCCGTGGATCTACTCACGACCAATGAGACCTACTTCTTTCGGGAGACCAAGCACTTCGCCTTTTTGAGTGAACAGATTATCCCACAGCGGGCTAACCAGTCGGCGCTTCGTGTCTGGAGCGCCGCCTGTTCTTCCGGCGAGGAGCCTTACAGTATCGCTATGGTGCTGGCGGAACGCCGCGGCCGCGGTTGGGAAATTCTAGCCTCCGATTTGAGTACTCGTATGCTGGCTTCGGCTGCGCAGGGTATTTACCCCATGGAGCGTGCTGAAAAAATTCCTAAAACCTATTTGAAGCGCTTTTGTCTGCGTGGAGTGGGACGACAAGAGGGGTCATTCAGTATCGTGCCGGAGCTACGCAAGTCGGTAAAATTTTCGCAAATCAACTTGGATCACCCGCTGCCTGCCGTGGGGGATTTTGATGTGATTTTTTTGCGTAATGTGCTGATTTACTTTGATCCGCCCGCTAAGGAGGCCATTTGTTTACGCCTGCTCGCGCACCTGCGTCCCGGCGGATATTTTTTGGTGGGACACTCCGAAAGTCTCAATGGTATCGTCGATGGTCTGCGCCTTGTTCAACCCGCGGTCTATCGGAGGGATTGACGCATGGGTATCATGGAGATATTTCTGCAACCGGGAGAATGGTATTTCGGAGATCGGGATACGCGTATCAGCACCCTGCTCGGTTCCTGTGTCGCCATTACCCTCTGGCATCCCCGCCTGCAGTTGGGCGGGATGTGCCACTTCATGCTCCCTAGTCGAGGCAGTCCGCGCCCGGCAGCGGCGTCTCTGGACGGTCGGTACGGCGATGAGGCGGTGGCCGCGCTGATGCAGGAGTTGCGCCAGCAACGCACTCATCCCAGTGACTATGTGTGCAAGATATTTGGTGGCGGTAATATGTTTCGCCAGCAGCCCGGCAGAACCATTATGGACGACGACAAGGCGATAGGTACCGTCGCCCACGGCGAGCGCTTTCACCGCCATACGCGAGAAACCTGCGTTGATGTCCCCTGTAAAAATGTGCGGGCAGCAAAGCAATTGATCGGGCAGGCAGGTTTCGGTATTACTGCCTCGCACCTTGGGGGGCAAGGTCACCGCAATCTTTATTTTGAAGTATGGTCGGGTGCGGTGTATTTGAAATTCAGTGGGCGAGGCGCCGCTATCCATGCGGGTTAATAACCAGATAACTATTGAGCTAAGCGTCTTGTGAAAAAAATACAGGTATTCGTTGTCGACGACTCCGCGGTCGTGCGCCAAGTGCTGCAAACGGCCCTGACGCAAGACCCGGATATCGCCGTACTAGCGACTGCCCATGACCCGATTTTTGCTTGGGATCGCATGCAGCGGCAGTGGCCCGATGTGGTCATACTCGACATCGAAATGCCGCGCATGGACGGCGTGACCTTTCTGCGCAAAATCATGGCGGAACATCCCTTACCGGTCATCATCTGTTCCAGTCTGGCGGAATCTGGGGCGCAGATTACCTTGAATGCCCTGTCTGCCGGTGCCGTGCAGGTTATCCAGAAACCCCATTCGGGTCTGCGCGATTTTTTGCAAAAAGATGCACCGGAGATCATTCACGCGGTCAAGGCTGCGGCGCGTGCCAACCTGCGTAATATTCGTCCTGCGCCTGCCGCCAGTTTTGCTTCTACTACTGCTGTTGTTCCCGATGTATTGCTACAGAAAAGCACGGAAAAAGTGATTGCCATCGGCACCAGTACCGGCGGCACACAGGCACTGGAAGTGCTGCTCCGTGCGCTCCCGGTAACGGTTCCGGGGGTGGTGGTGGTCCAGCACATGCCGGAAAAATTTACCGCCGCCTTTGCTGCCCGCCTCAATACGATCAGCGCCCTGGAAGTGCGTGAAGCGTGTGATGGTGACCGGGTTTTACCCGGCTGCGCCCTCATCGCGCCAGGTGGTAAACACATGCGTTTGAGGCGTAATGGTGCCCAGTTTATGGTGCAGGTGTTTGATGGTCCCCTGGTGAAGCACCATCGTCCTTCCGTCGATGTGCTTTTCCGCTCCGTGGCGCAGGTGGCGGGACGGAATGCCTGGGGGGTCATCATGACCGGCATGGGCGATGATGGCGCGCAGGGGCTCGCCGAGATGCACTGCGCGGGCGCGCATACCATTGCCCAGGACGAGGCGAGTTGTGTGGTTTTCGGGATGCCTAAGGAAGCCATTCGCTTAGGTGGGGTGGATGAGATTCTGCCGTTGCAGAGTATTGCAATGCGCCTGCAGCACTCCATACCGGCAGGCGGAGGCAAAGTGTGAGCAGCAAGATGACGATTCCGGATACTCCGCCGGTGGATCTCACTCAGCAAAAGATGGCGGCAATGATTTTGGCCGGGCGCCTGGCCCAAAGGCGCCAACCCCTATATATGTTGGGAATTGCTTTGATTTTTATGATAGTGGCGGGGCTTACCTACTCGAATAGCCAAGGCTGGCAGCATCGGCTCATACAACGGGCGGCGTTCAGTGAACAACAGGCCGGTCAGAAGTTGGCTGACAGTGTGGCCATAAATTTGGCCACGATGTTGCAGATGCACCTCAGAGACCTAAGACTTTTGGCAGGGCTTCCGGAAAAAGAACTGACCACGGACTTGGTGACGCACTTTGACAAGGTGCACACCTGGCTTGCCAAAGTATCGTGTAACGCAGAAAAGCCCAGAGCGCAGAATCCTTCAGATAAACGTCCCTTGAAGCGACGCGATGATGCGGCCTCCGGCATGGTAAGCGCCTACCACGGAAGCATTGGCGTACCGGGCATTTCCGCAGACGGAGTTTTACACATACCCATGAGCGTGACTGCGCACCATCCAGAATCCTTCCATGGGTCTGGTAACGCCATCTGCTCCGCTGATTTATTGTTTGGAAAGCAGCAAGTCATGGTGTCCCCCAAGACGGATCATATCGTGCTACTGCTGGATAACCTCCACCGGGTACTCGCCGTCTGGCGCCAAGGGCACTGGTCACTGCCGGACAGTTCATTCTCAAGAGGGTTACCTGCGCACATAGATATTCCAGTTGCTGGAACCCCCTGGATGATCAGCGCGCGATGGAATCCCGCCTTGGCGAGCGGCTTACAGAGTCAGTTGGAGCGTATTGGCACGTGGACGGTGCTGTTGATGGTCGCGGAAGCGATTCTGGCCATGATCACGCTGATCTGGAGGTATCGACGTTTTATGGATGCCCGTTATCAGCGTATGCATCAGGCATTACAGGCATTAATGTTGGAGAGCCCCGGTGCTCAAGATTTCTACGAGAAGCTGGTACAGATCAGTGTATTGGCGACGGGCGCCTTAGCAGCCTCTGTTGCGGTGCCGGATCATGCCAGTGGACAGTTGCCGGTACATGCTGCCCACGCTCAAGACCCCCGGTTGCAGGAAGTTCTGGGCAGTCTGCCGCTGTCGTTAGACCCCGATGGGTTTCCCTGGGGCCAGATGTCGCCCTGTCTGGCATATCATCGCAAGCAACCGGTGAATCCATGTTCTTCCCAGTTTTCCAGAGTGATGACGCAGGTCATTCAGCAGTGCCCCGAATGGCATCATTATCGCGAGATGATTGCCTGGCCGATTCTGCTGTCTGGTGAAAAAAATCCGTGCGCAATCTTTATGCTGAAAGTCACTCGGATTAACCGTTGGCTTTTTGGAAAAAGCCTGATTGCCCACTGGGAGTCGCTGTTGCATGACGTAGAACGTTACCTCGAACGATTAGAGGCGCGTAGTGAGCAGGAACGGCTGATGCAGACGGATACACTTACCGGTCTGCCTAATCGGGCCCGTTTTTCCGAACAGGCTGAATGCTTGTTGCGTGTGGCGGAGTACGGGCCCGTATCTTGGGGTATCGCTGTATTGGATCTGGATCTCTTTAATGAAATCAACACCTCCTATGGCCCTCATCAGGCCGATAACTGTTTGAGGATGATTGCGCACAATCTCGGGGGGGTATTGACAGAGAAAGATACGCTCCTGGCCCGCATCGGTGGTGATGAATTCGGTATCATGATACCGGTCGCGGATGGCGGGATCATTGCTGACATCAGTTCGCAGCTTTTGCTCGCGGTAACTGCGGCAGCGCGGCAGATACTGGATGCGCCGCTGTCCACTTCTATCGGGTGGTCCTTTTTTCCTCAGGACGGGCAGAATATTCATACCCTCCTGGCCCAGGCCGACGAGGCTATGGCCGAGGCAAAGAAATCCGGCGGAAATGAATACCGGGTTTATAGCGGTGCCGTGGCACAGCGCGCTGTACAGCGGCTTTGGGTGCATCGTTCTTTCCCGGGGGCCATTGAGCGCGGAGACGTCCATTTTTTTCTGCAGCCCAAAGCCGATATGCTTGCCGTCCGACTTACCGGTGTCGAAATGCTTGCCCGTTGGCGCTCTGTGGAAGGGCGTTGGATTTGGCCGGGTAAATTTATGCCGTATGTCGAAGAAAACGCGCATTTGATTCGTTTGTTGGGTATTCGGGTTTTGCAGGAGGCGGTGCGTCTGCGTGAGCGCATGCACGACGAGCACTTGCCCTTGCAAATTTCCATCAATATTGGTGCCAAGCATTTTTTGAATCCCGCTTTTACTGGTGATTTAGAGACACATTGCCCGGATGGTCGGGGGATTACGCTCGAAATTACGGAAACCGCTTCGGTTACGGGCAGGAAATCTGCCCAACCCGTCATGGAATGGTGCCAGAGTCGTGGTTTCGCCCTGTCTATGGACGATTTTGGTACCGGATATTCTTCGTTGCTGTCGGTGGCACGCCTGCGCTTTAATGAACTTAAGCTGGACCAAGGCTTTATTCGTGCTTTCCGCAAGGACTTGGCCAGTTTCGGTGTTGCTGGAGCCAGCCGGTTGCTCAGCCAGATTGCGCAATGCGATCTGGTAGCCGAGGGGGTTGCCACTCCTGATGAACTGCATTTGTGGCTACTGCTTGGCGGGCGCTACATACAGGGGTATCTGCTGGCTCCGCCGCTCCCTGAGAATGCTTTCTTCACTTGGCAAAACTGGTTGCTGCCTGCGATTCTGCGGCCCACCCGCGCCATCGCCTTACAGGATATGGCGGCTTTGTGGCAGCAGTTGCAACAGGAGAATGCCTGACGGGACAGGTCGACCGAGTACTGCTAAGATGACGCAAAACAGGGGGCTGTCGTGACATGCGGGACCAATGAGAGTCCGGCCGGGAGGTAGAGGGGAAACGATGACGGAACAGATTCATGAGGTCCGCCAGTACCTCTTTGCTGATCGCTATCGGGTCAGCTCTTGGCTGCATGCGACCAATGTCTTGGCGAGACTCCATCGGGATCACATTTTTTGTACCTTGTGGCTGGATGATCAACCTGAGAGTTTCAATACGCTACTGCTCGATATGCAGGAGGAGCTTCTCTGGGTGGATGTTCCGCGCAATTTTCCGCAGAACGTGCGCCCGGAATGTCCCGTTACGATTATCGCCAGCGTTGATGGTCTGGTTAGCGGGTTCCGCAGCAGCATAGTTCGGGTGGAAAGGGAGGCCATCGTGATCCGCTACCCGGATGCCCTTTATCAATTGCAGCGTCGTCAGTTATACCGGGTCCCGCCGACCGTGCAGGATCCAGATCAGGTAGAGGCATATCGGCAGGGCGCGCAGATGATTACAGGACGGATGCAGGATATCAGTGCGGGCGGCTTGCGCATGCTTAGCCGTCGTCCAAAAGATTTTCCCTTTCAGCCGGGAGAGCGGATACCGCAACTCATCTTCGGTATTCGTGACAGTGCGCCGCTGCGTATGCCAGCGATCGTACGCTTTGTGGATACTTCTGCGACGGATGGCTCCAGTGTTATTCTGGGGCTCGCGTTTCTGGATCCGGGCGCCGCAGATCAGGAAAAAGTCGCGCAATATGTGCAGGCCCGTGACCGGGAAATCTTAAGTTTGTTGAGCATTGGTTTACGCAGTTCTGCCAAGGCAGAGCCTGTGTCCTGGAAAGGCCGGATCAAGCGCTGGTGGAAAACATGATCACCAAGGATGAATGTTGATGTGGTTTCTTATGCTGGTTCTTGCGCTGATTATTATTGCTGCCCAAGCGATGTTGTGGCGTTTGCAGCGTCTCTTGCTGACGAATCTGCAGGTGTCTCAAGCGCGTGTGCAAGCGCTGGAGGAGACCGTGAGGCGCATTACCGTCGGCCAGACGACAAAAAAGACGGATGCCTCCCACGCTGTGCACGACACCGATGGCGGAGGTCTCAAGATCCTGTCACGACCGACGGAGGAGAGCGAGGAGAAAGAAAACCGTTATCGGCGTGCCCGCGTGTTAGCCGAGTCGGGGCGCGACGCCTGCTATATTGCGAGCGCCTGCCAGATCGGTGAAGAAGAGGCGGAACTTCTGATCCGCCTGAACAACCGGCCGTCGCAAAAATGACGCCTTCCGCCAGCGCCCTGGCGCCTCTGCGTGTTTCTGGCGCGGTACTTATTCCAAATGCGGCTACAGCGCTTGCGAAAACCGTCATACCCGGCACCCTCCTGGAGGGACGGGTACTGCAAAGCGCCAATAACCAGACGCTCATAGCAGTTGCCGGGAAAAGGCTGGCCTTTCAGCTGCCCGGCCAGTGGGCAGCTGGGGACCACTTGCAGTTGCTCTATCTGGGAGGCAGTTCCCGTCCCGCCTTTTTGCTTACGACCTCGGCAGGAACGTCGTTGCCTGATCGTGTGGGTTTGTCGAGTACAGCGCAGTCTCTTCTGGGCTTGCCTCCAGCCGAAAGTGGTAGCGGGCTCCGCAGCTTACAGCCGTTGCTGCCGCAGCCACCCTCAGAAAGTGCCCCGCTCGCGCAGCTGTTGCAGCAGTCTATAACGCAGAGCGGGCTCTTTTATGAAAGCCATCTGGCGGCTTGGGCGCAAGGCCAGTGGTCGCTGCAAAGCCTGCGCGCAGAGCCACAGAATGCGTCCTTATTGCCGGTACCTGAAGGCCTGTTACCGCAGGCGATACCGGTGACTCAACGTCCTCGGTCGCTGCAAAGCCTGCGCGCAGAGCCACAGAATGCGTCCTTATTGCCGGTACCTGAAGGCCTGTTACCGCAGGCGATACCGGTGACTCAACGTCCTCGAGCGGAGGTGCCTGCTCCGGCAGCCAGCCAGATCCAGAAACGTGTTTTACCCGATCGTGTCGCGGGAGCGATGACGTACACGCAGATTGCCGATTTTGGAAAGCCACCCATAGCATCGATGACCGGAGATCTTGCCGGCCTTGTGGCCCGCCAGATTCAGGTGCTGAACCAGCAGCAGATCACCTGGAGCGGCGCGGTTTGGCCGGGTCAGTTCGTGCAATGGATGGCCAGCCGATGCGAGGAGCGTGCAGGAGAGGAGGCCAGATCACCGATGACGACGTCGGAGACAGGACCGCATTGGGATAGCACATTGACACTGCACATGCCCCATTTGGGGAACATTCAGGCGAAGCTGCATTTGCACCGCGACACGCTGAGCCTGGCTATCACTGCGGATCAGGCGGCAGCGTTAAAAAATCATTGGGGGGATTTGAAGGCGGCTTTGCGGGCGCTGGGCCTGCGTGTAACGCAGCACGAGATCCGCGCTTTTGATGGATAACAAACCAGAAAACCCACACAACGCCGTGGCCTTGCGGTATAATGGCAAAGATCCGGTGCCTATTGTCGTGGCGAAGGGGCGAGGATTAGTCGCGGAACAAATTATCGCGATAGCCCATGAAGCAGGGGTTTTCGTGCATGAATCCAAGGAACTGGTGAGTCTGCTGATGCAGGTTGATCTCGACCGGCAGATTCCGCCGCAACTCTATCAGGCCGTCGCGGAAGTTCTGGCATGGGTTTATCGCATAGAACAGGACGGGGCCAAGAGTCCCCAAGATCATCTGATATAGGGACTGTGGCCTGTCTCCGTTGGACAAGTAAAGGATCATCCCGCAAGATACGGCCCATACGCGGGTTCACGCCCATTCGCTTTTTTTGGAGAGTGTTTCGGATTGCAGAGCATGAATAAACAATGTGGCAACAGAGTGTGGCAGAGACTGCGTTCCCGCGTCAGTATAAAAAAAACAGGCAGGAAACCCGTAGATTCCCTGCCTGCTCTGTTTGTGGTACCGGGGACTGGATTCGAACCAGCACAAGCTTTCGCTCACTAGGACCTGAACCTAGCGCGTCTACCAATTCCGCCACCTCGGCGTGAGCGGAATAATCATTTATTAAGGAGCATTTGTCAATGCCGGAAACACAAGAACCCGCATCGTTGAGCGAGCGCGATCCCATGTTCGAGCGGGAAAAAGAAAAATATGAACGACCTATTGTCAGCCGGGAATACATCCTCAGCTATCTGGAGGGTGCTGGCCAGCCGCTGACTCTGGAAGATATTATCGCTGAACTCGAGGTGGCGGAAGATGATCAGGAAGCCTTGCGGCGTCGTCTGCGGGCGATGGAACGGGATGGTCAACTGGTTCGCAACCGTCGCGGCGCATACGGAATCGTGGAGGCGATGGAACTGGTGCGTGGTACGGTCAGCGCGCACCCCGATGGTTTTGGTTTTCTGATCCCCGAGGGAGGCGGAAAGGATCTTTTCCTTTCTCCGCGGGAAATGCGCAAGGTGTTCCATGGTGATACGGTTCTGGGACGGGCGGTAGGGGAGGATCGACGCGGACGTATTGAAGGTGCGGTCGTGCGCATTCTGGAGCGTGCGCTCAAAGAGATTGTGGGCCGTTACTATGCGGATGGTGGTATGCACTACGTGGTTCCCGAAGACCGCCGCATTCCCCAGGAGTTCGCGGTGGTAGAGGGTGGTGAATTGGCGCCGGTACACGGGCAGATTGTCACGCTGCAAATTACTCAATACCCCGATGGGCGCAATATGCCTCAAGGAAGCATCGTCGAGATTCTCGGTGAGCACATGGCCCCAGGTATGGAAGTCGAAATTGCCGTCCGTAACTATGGTTTGCCCCATCAGTGGTCAGGAGAAGTACTTGCCGAGATCACCCATTTCTCGGAGACAGTACCCGAGGCGATGAAGGAAGGTCGCCGCGATCTGAGAGATTTGCCGCTGGTCACCATCGACGGTGCCGACGCCAAGGACTTTGACGACGCCGTCTATGCAGAACAAATCGAAAATGGCTTCCGGTTGATTGTCGCGATCGCTGATGTCGCCACTTATGTGCGCCCGGACTCGGCGCTGGACAAAGAGGCGGTGATCCGCGGCAATTCAGTCTATTTCCCGCGGCGGGTGATTCCCATGTTGCCCGAGATACTGTCCAACGGGCTCTGCTCCCTCAATCCCCATGTGGATCGCCTCTGCATGCTCTGTGAGATGGAGATGGATACGACGGGCGAGGTACAGCGTTTCCGCTTTGACCGGGGCGTCATGCGCTCTCAGCGCCGTTTTACCTACGATGAAGTGGCAGCGATCTTGGCGGGTGACGAGGCCGTAAGGGCGCCGGACGTGGCTATGGTCCCGCACTTGGAGGCCCTGCACTGCCTCTATGAAAGCCTTGCCAAGGCCCGTGAGCGGCGTGGCACTATTGAGTTCGACTCCCAAGAAAGTCGCATTATCTACAACGATCAGTTGCGTATTGAAAAGATTGTGGCCGTCACCCGCAATGTGGCGCATCGGATCATTGAAGAATGTATGCTCGCAGCGAATGTGTGTGCGGCGCAATATTTCCGTATCCACGAGCTGCCCATGCTATACCGGGTGCATCCGGAGCCGTCCAGCGACAAGCTGGAAGATTTGCGTCGCTTTCTCGGGGAGCTCGGTGTGCCGGTGCGTCTGCCTACCCACCCGCGCAGTGCTGATCTGGCCAAAATCATTGAGGACACCCGTGAGCGCAGTGATTCCAGTCTGATCCAGACGGTCATTCTGCGCAGCCTCGCGCAGGCCTATTATACCGTGGATACGGGTATGCATTTTGGGTTAGCCTTCCCGGCTTATACACACTTTACCTCGCCGATCCGCCGTTATCCGGATCTCGTGGTGCATCGTGGTATTCAGGCCTTGCTAGATGCTGCGGGTGCCGAACCGCAGTGGTTTCCGAAGAAGGAACTGCAAGAACTCGGTCAACATTGTTCCATGACCGAGCGGCGGGCCGACGAAGCCAGTCGCGAGGCGGTGAATTGGCTCAAGTGCGAATTTATGATGGATAAAGTAGGAGAGACGTATACCGGCATTATTACCGGCGTCACCGGATTTGGTCTCTTTGTGGCGTTGCGGGAAATTTATGTGGAGGGTCTTATCCATATCAGCACCCTCGGAGAAGACTACTTTCACTTTGATGCACAACACTACCGCATCATTGGTGATCGCAGCAAAGAAACCTTCCAACTAGGGGATGCAATCGAGATTAAGGTCATGAATGTTAATTTAGATGATCGTAAGATCGATTTCGAGCGGGTCATGCCTGCGGGCCAGAGTGGTGGCGCCGCGAAAAGTCGCCGGAGTCGGCGGAGCAGGAAAGACTAGAGAAGTGCCGCTGGCGCCGCTCCCCTGAGGGGCGCCGACGGGGTTCTGTACTTATTCCTTAATCATACCATTTTCCAGATAAAGCGGATCATAGTCGAAGATAATGGTCTGATCGGATAGTATCAGGCTGACATCTTTGTTGGCATAATCCAAACGACTCAATAATCCTTTTATTAATTGGATGCGCGCCACTTTTTTATCGTCTGCGTTGACAATGGTCCACGGCGTAAAGCTGGTGTGGGTACGCGCAAACATGGTGTTTCGCGCGCTACTGTAGTCCTTCCAATGCTTGATTGCCTGCTCATCAATGGGGCTGGTTTTCCATTGTTTGAGTGGGTCATCTTTACGCGCTGCCAGTCGGTTTTTTTGCTCACTTTTGGAAATATCCAGATACACCTTGATGAAATGAATACCCGAGCGAACCAGCATGCCCTCAAAATCCGTGACCTCGGCAAAAAATTCTTCATATTGCGCATCAGTGCAAAAACCCATGACTTTTTCCACGCCGGCACGGTTATACCAGCTCCGGTTAAAAAAGACGATTTCTGCGGCGGCGGGCAAATAAGGAGTATAGCGCTGGAAATACCACTGACTTTCTTCGCGATCCGAGGGCTTACCTAAAGCCACGACCCGCGTTTCGCGGGGACTGAGGTGCTGGATGATACGTTTGATGCTGCCGTCCTTACCTGCGGCATCACGTCCTTCCAGAATGACCAGGATTTTGTCATTCTTGCGGATAATGTGGCGTTGCAGTTTGACTAGCTCGATCTGGAGTTGATGCAACTCTTCTTTATAATGCCGTTTTTCCAGAGCGTTATCTTCTTCGTGCCTGGTCATGATGCCTCCTTTTTACCGACGGATAATGTGGTGCTTAATACGGGCTGCGTGCCGCATACGGGCCAGATCGTAGGTGTTTCAGAACAACGTCGCCATCATCTGACCACAGAACGTCCCGCTTATAGCCAGTCGAAAAGCGGTGGGATAAGCGCCCACTCCAGCGCGGATGGTCAACCAGTCAACGTGTTGAATGGCCACTGCACCCTCCGTATGGGCAAGTCCAGTGTGTCATGGCAGCGTATACTCTCGGCTTGCGATTGCTTGCCGGGCAAACTCGCTGGAAGGCCATTGCTGGCCTGATTACGATTCGAGGAGGCTAATATCCTGAACTTCGAGCCCCATCAGGTTCAGACGGACTTTCAGGTCGCGGATGGCGACCTGAACGGGCGCCTCTTGCCCGGCCACACCCAGTTCGATTTGCGGGCCAGTCGCCGTGAAGCTGGGCAGGCTGGAGAAGCGTATATCTGGATGGGCAGCACAAAAGCTTTCCATGAGAGGGACCAGGTTGCCCTCCCGCGCATTGGGCAAAAGAACCCGTGCCTCTATGTCTGCCACCAAGGGCGGAAAATACTGCTCCAGCACCCAGTCACTCATGGGCTCCGCCATTTGCGGAAATCCCGGGAAGAAGTATCCATTCGCTATGGAAAATCCAGGCACATTATTGACAGGATTAGGAATCAGCCTTGCTCCGGCGGGCAGATCGGCCATTCGTACCCGCACCGGTTCCGCCTCGTCGCCGAATTGTTGGCGAATCAACGCCTCCGCGTCAGAGTGCCGGGACAAGGCAACGCCAGCAGCCGCTGCGGCGCAATCGCGGGTCAGGTCGTCGGGTGTCGCGCCTAAACCACCAAAGGAGAAAAAAGGCACGGATTGCGCCATGGCCCAGTGCAGCTGAGTCAACAGGGTCTCCCGGGTATCGGGTACGATCACGCACCAGGCGACACCATAACCGCGTCGCGCCAATTGCTGGCGGCTGCGGAGAACATGGCGGTCTTCCCGTTTGCCGGAAAGTATCTCGGTGCCGACGATCACCAGGCCAACCTCTTCGCTCATGAGGAACTCTCCAGAGACGGGGCAATGGCCTCGCGCGTGGCCGTCTGTGGTGGCTCTCGCCACAGGGTGCGCCCGGCGACGAGAGCCACTCGGCCAGCCAGCAGCCACGCCAGCGCTTGCGGATAAATACGATGTTCGGTGGCGAGCACGCGCGCGGCAAGAGATTGCTCGTCATCCGCTGGCAGAACTGCCACGGCGGCCTGGATGATTATCGGGCCAGCATCCAACTCCGCTGTCACAAAATGGACGCTGGCACCATGCCAGCACACACCCTGCTCCAGCGCCTGGGCATGGGTATGCAAACCGGGAAAGGCGGGAAGAAGGGAAGGGTGGACGTTCAGCATTCTGCCTTCATAGTGCCGAACGAAAGCGGGAGTGAGCTGACGCATGAACCCTGCCAGCGCCACGACATTCGGGGCGTAGTCGTCAATCTGCTTTTGCAGTGCGGCATCGAAGTCTGCCCTGGTCCCGTAGCCCCGATGATCGACAGTAAGGGCAGGAATGCCTGCCGTCATCGCCAGTTCCAGCGCTCTGGCGCCTGGGCGGTTACTGATGACTGCAACGACTTGCGTGTCCGGTATCTGCCCGCTATGGCAAGCGGCAAGGATGCTTTGCAGGTTGCTTCCCCGGCCAGAAACCAGAATCACCAGCCTTTTAGTCAAGAAAACATACTCCCGCATCGTCCTGACGTGGCACCAACTGCCCGACAACGAAGGCCTGCTCGCCGCGCTCTGTTATAGATTGCACGGCAGCCTGTCTGGACTCCCAGGGAACCACTGCAATCATGCCGATACCCATGTTGAAAACCCGCCGCATTTCCTCCATGGAGACCTGTCCCTGTTCCTGTAACCATTGGAAAATAGCAGGTATTTGCCAGGTTTGGGGATCAATGCGAGCGGCCAGCGTTGCGGGCAGTGAACGGGGCAAGTTTTCTACCAATCCGCCGCCGGTAATGTGAGAAAGGGCGTGTACCGTAACCGCGTTGCGCAGGGCTTGAATGGTATTCACATAAATCCGGGTCGGTTGTAGCAGCAGATCCACCAGCGGTTCACCGTTGATCTGGACATGGGCGTGGGCACCGCTGCGTACGAGAATTTCCCGAATCAGGGAGTAACCATTACTGTGCGGCCCGGACGAGGCAATGCCAATCACCGCGTCTCCCTCCCGGCAGGCCGCACCCGTCAGGATATCGGACTTCTCGACGATACCCACCGCAAAGCCCGCAAGATCATAATGTCCAGCCGTGTACATGCCGGGCATTTCTGCAGTTTCCCCTCCAAGCAAAGCACAGCCAGCCTGCCGGCAACCTTCGGCTACCCCGGTGATAACCGCTTCGGCTATGGCATTATCCAGCTTCCCGCAGGCATAGTAGTCGAGGAACCAGAGAGGCTCAGCGCCGGAGACGAGAATGTCGTTGACACACATAGCGACCAGATCAATGCCGATGCTGTCATGTTGGTTGGCTTCCAGGGCGAGTAACAGCTTGGTGCCCACCCCATCGGTGCCTGACACCAGCACCGGCTCGCGATAACCACCGGGTAGGGCGAACAGTCCGCCGAAACCGCCAATGCCGCCGAGCACGCCGGGGCGGTAAGTACTTTGGGCAAGGGGCTTGATACGGTCCACCAACGCATTGCCAGCATCGATGTTTACTCCGGCACTGCGATAGGTTAAAGGTTTCGGGGTATCCACGGCGACTTCCTCAATGGGGTTTTGGTCATGGTATGAGGGCCTCTGGCGCCTGTCAAAGGGGGTAACCAGCGGTATCGTGTGGTGATCGTCGTCCAATAAAAAAGAGCGGCGGACCGCTCTGTTAAGCGTCAATCCCCGGCAGATGATCAGAACCGCTTGAAAATCTGCCCACTTTTGGCTGACTGGAAGCGTGCTTCTACCACGCCCCAGTGCATGTTTTTGTGAATGGCGGCTAGATAATCCGCACGGCCGAGCGCCTTCCAATCTACCATGTAGGCATGCTCAAAGACATCGACGATGACCAGCGGTACAAAACCGCCCACATTACCGTCTTCATGAAGCTGGACAAAGTGATTGTTTATCTGACCGGTGGTGCCATCGTAGTAGGCGATAGCCCAGCCCACGCTACGGCTCTTTGCGGCAGACATCAGATCCTCATGCCATACTTCGGTGCTGCCAAACTGCTCAGTGACCGCTGCCTTAAAACCAGGTGCCTGATCGATATTGCTGCCGGGCTTCAACTGGGCAAAGTAGTACTCGTGTAAAACCATGCCGTTATACTCAAAACCAAAGCGCCGACGACGGTCTGCATAGGTGAGTGATCCCGTTTTTCCAGCAGCGCGCATTTCCGCAAGCTCTTTGCGCAATGCATTGCTTTGATTGACGTAACCAACATAAAGCCCCCAGTGATCATTAATCTGGGCATCGGAAATGCCATCCAGATTGCTGGGCTTTAATTCTTCGCGCACGCTATATTCGGACATTCGCTATTCTCCTGATTTCAAGTTTAGAACTGAACCAACTTCGGTAGATTGTAGTCAGTGGCAGAGCTGTCTGCAAACGACCTTCCAGTCGTTTGAGTGGTGAGATGTCCTCGATTTTTCTTGACAGTCATCGCACCCTTGCCTAGCTTCACTGCGATGAATCTGCCGAATCGGTTGACCTTGTTACGACTCTTTCTGGTGCCGGTGATCTTCTACGCACTGGCGAAGGGGTTTTTTGCCGTGGCCTTGATCACTTTTTTGGCTGCGGCGATTACCGATGCACTGGATGGTTGGATAGCCCGTTATTATCATCTTCAGACCCGTTTGGGCGCAGTTCTTGATCCGTTAGCGGATAAATTACTGGTTGTGACGACGGTCATCACGCTGACCTGGATGCAGCGTATTCCTTTGTGGATGACTGTTGCCGTTCTCTCCCGGGATCTGCTGATTGTCGGTGGCGGCTTGCTTTACCTGCTGCTGATCGGAAAATTCAGTGTTCGCCCGACGCTGCTATCGAAATGGAACACGGCGCTACAATTCATTGTCATTGTGCTGGTGCTATTACAGGCAGCATGCCATTGGCATGCCCCGTTGATGTCAATTTTTGTCCTGGTGTTCCTGATGGCCGTTGTGTCCGGGGGGCAGTATGTCTGGATATGGAGCCGCAAGGCGATTGCTCAGGAGGGGGCTGCGGACGAATCATGAGGGGAGCGCGACAACTGGTTCTCCCATTGGGGGTAAAGTCACCAGCAACGCTGGGAGGATATTATCCCTATCCGAATGCGGAGGCGCTGCGTGCGGTGCTAAACCTGGTGGCTGAACCGCAGAACATCTGTCTTTATCTTTATGGGCCAGGTGGGGTGGGTAAAAGCCATGTACTGCTGGGGGCCGCCGCCGCGGTTGCCGGGTGGGTACCTTATATAGACTGCAGTGATGTCACCAATCCGTTTAAGGCAATAATGGCTCCAGGGACGTTCTCCAGTCTGATAGAAGCGCCTCTGTTGTGTCTGGACAATGTTGAAAGCTGGGCGGGTCAGCGCGATAAGGAAATTTTTTTCTTTGATCTCTATAATGAACGCATGGGTCGCGGGCAACCGATGCTCCTTGCCAGTCGACGATCACCGCAGCTCACTGACTGGGTGCTCCCGGACTGGGCAAGCCGAGTGAGCGCGGGTTTGCAGTACGCTTTGCGTTTCCCCAGTGATGCGGAGAAAATGGTCATTTTGCAGGAAATGGCGCTGCGCCGTGGTCTACAGATGGGCGTAGACGCCGCTCATTATCTGTTACGGCATTATCCGCGTGATCTTGGTGCACTGGATCAATTGTTGAGTGTGCTGGATGCCCGGAGTTGGGAGCAGCAACGAGAAGTGACCATCCCTTTCATACGTCTTTGTCTGGCTGCGGAGAACTCGTGATGACCATAAAAATACCGCCGCGGCAATGCTTTCGTCAGAAAGACAAGGTGCTAGAACCCAGTCCCAAAGAACATGCGAACTGCTGGCAACGCCTAGTCCACCGAGTATATCTTGCGTGGGATGGCTTTTGGCGTGACGACTGTACCGACCGTGCGGGGCTGCTTGCTTATACCACGCTTTTTGGTTTGGTGCCGCTGGCGGTACTGGTCTTCAGTCTGTGGAATCTGGTGGGGTTCAGCCTGTTCCACCGTGCCCAGGTGGATCATCTGATTTTGCATAGTTTTGTCCCGCGAACAGGGGATGCGATTTTGCGTCAGGTAAACAGCCTCGCAGCGCGCGGAGCGCAATTGGGTTTGTTTGGCGTATCAGGACTGGGTGTTACCGCGATTTTTCTGCTTCATGAGGTAGAGCGACATTTCAACGCCATCTGGGGTGTCACTCCGACTTGTCTGTGGTGTCGCGTTTTACGCTATGTGGCTATGCTTGTATTAGGCCCGCTCAGCTTTGCATTCATCCTACCTCTGCTGGGTCCCCTGCAACCCCTGCAACCCCTGCTGGCCTACTTGGCATATATCCCGGTCTTGCCCCCCGTTTTGAGTCATCTGCTTACCCTTCTGGTGGTCACCGTGATGATGGCCGTGCTCTACAAAATACTGCCCTCGGCGGTTACGCGCTGGCGGGATGTCATCGTTGGCGGGATATCCGCCGCCATCCTGTTTGAAGCTGCCAAGGTTGCGCTGGCTGGTTATCTGCGATTTTCAACCTTCGAAACCATATATGGCGCTTTGGGCGCCCTTCCTATTTTTCTTCTCTGGCTATATATGGCCTGGGCGATTGTTTTGTTCGGTGCGGAGATGGCCGTGGCTGTGATAGTCCGTGATAATCATTAGGGATATTTCTCTCTGCGCATTACTATGCCGAATGGGGAGGAAAAATCACCGACAAACGCTTTACTTGCAGCGCCGCGATCGCTAATATGCCGCGCTTATGTTTTCCGCCAAAGCGTCCAGCCTGCCACTTGCCCGGGTGTCTGTCCATGGTGACAGGCTGGAGGGTGTCATTGATCCGCATTCGTGGTCGCGCTTAGGTGAGGCGCTGGTCAGCGTACAGACGGTGAGTGTATACCTTGATCTGATTCGCAGGGGGCAGGTGATTGCTGCCGATGGCCGTATAGAGGTGCTTGGAGAGATTCGCTGCGAACGCTGTATGGGCGCTATGCCGTTACAGCTTTCGGTGACCGTGCACAGCGGGTTAGTAGAACAGGAACCCACGGTGACCGCGCTGGATCCTGAGTTGGAGGTGGTTCTTGCCGAAAATGGCGTTGTCGCTCAGCAAAGTTGGCTAGAGGATGAAGTGCTACTGGCCCTCCCCATGATTCCTCGCTGTGCGGAGTGGAGGTCAGGCGTATGTCCGGTTTCGGGGCTTGAACCGTTAACAGTTGGTAAATGAAGTGCAGTACATCTTGATACAGATTGGGAGAAAGTGAGTCATGGCCGTTCCACAAAGTAAAACTTCCCGTTCACGTCGCGATATGCGACGCGCCCACGATTTTTTGGTAACAGTAAACCGTTCCGTATGTGACCATTGCGGTGCAGCCAAACTGCCCCATCATGTGTGCCCGGAATGTGGTTTCTATAAAGGTCGCGAGATCGTGAAGAAGGCGGTCGAAGCCTGACCACGCCATTGCATCAGAGCGTTCTGGGGGCTTCGCGATGCCGCATATTGCGGTAGATGCCATGAGTGGTGATTCCGGGCCGTCGACGGTGGTTCTCGCCATCCGTGATCTGCTCAGGGATTACCCTGATGTCATTTTTCACATGGTCGGCGACACGAATATCCTCCAGGCGGAGCTTGCGCGGTCACACCTGCAAGGCTCGGCGCAGATTGTTGTACATCACGCCAGTCAGGTGGTGGCGATGGACGAGGCACCATCACAGGCCTTACGCGGCAAACGGGACTCGTCTATGCATGTCGCCATCAGCCTGTTGCGGGAAGGACATGTCGATGCGGTGGTCAGTGCGGGTAACACCGGTGCGCTGATGGCGCTTGGTAAAGTGTTTCTTCGCACCATTCCCGGCATAGACCGACCGGCTATTGCCGCTTTTCTGCCGACGACGACAGGACGTTTGCTCGCCCTGGATTTGGGTGCCAATGTCGATTGTCATCCGGAACATCTCCTGCAGTTCGCAGTCATGGGCTCGATACTCGCTGAGCGCGTCATGGGCCTTGCCAAGCCGCGGGTGGGTTTGCTCAATATCGGCTCTGAAGATATCAAGGGCAATGAGCAGGTCAAAGAAGCCGCATTGCTCCTGCGCGCTGCCAAGCTGAATTTTATTGGTAATGTGGAAGGTTCCGATATTTATCGGGGCGTTGCTGATGTGGTGGTTTGTGACGGCTTTGTGGGTAATGTCGCGCTCAAGACCTCTGAAGGACTGGCGGGGATGATTAGCCAGGAACTGCGTGCCAGCTATACTCATGGTTGGTATGGGCGTATTGCGTATTTGGTCAATCGTCCGATCTTGCAACGTTTGCGGCGTCGCCTCGACTCTCGCCAGTACAATGGTGCCACCCTATTGGGGCTGAATGGCATTGTCATCAAAAGTCATGGCAACGCCGACCGCTTTGCCTTTGCCTGTGCCGTGGAGGTGGCTATTGCTGAAGCCAGGCATCGCCTGACCCTGCATATTGCCGAGGTGATTCAGGAAAATCTCGCTTCAACGGTGCGAAACAGCGCGTGAAACCCATATTTAGCCGTATTGTCGCCACTGGTGGCTATCTGCCAGATCGTATCCTCAGCAATCATGACCTGGAACAGATGGTGGATACCAGTGATGCCTGGATCTTTGCGCGCACCGGCATCCGCTCCCGGCATATCGCCGCTCCCGACGAGAAAACAGTAGACATGGCGGAAGTGGCCGCACGCCAGGCGCTGGCGGATGCGGATCTCCGGGCGGAGGATTTGGACCTTATTATTGTCGCGACAACCACTCCGGACCAGATATTCCCCAGCACCGCCTGTCTGCTGCAGGCCCGCTTGCGAAACCATGGTGCGCCTGCCTTTGATATTCAGGCGGTTTGTACCGGCTTTATCTATGCGCTGGCGACCGCCGATCGTTTTATCAGGAGCGGCGGGGCGCGGCACGCGTTAGTTGTCGGCGTGGAGAGTATGTCCCGCATCGTCGACTGGACAGATCGTGGCACCTGTATTCTTTTTGGTGACGGTGCCGGTGCTGTAATCCTCAGTTCCAGCGACGAGCCCGGTATCATCTCCACGCACATTCATGCTGACGGCGCCTATGCCGATTTGCTACAGGTGCCGGGTGGCGAGACACGGATGACCATGCAGGGAAACGCGGTGTTTCGCATGGCCGTGCGTACCCTGGGTGAGATTGTACAGGAAACACTCGCAGCAAATGCCCTGACACCAGAGGACATCGACTGGCTGGTGCCACACCAAGCCAATATCCGAATTATCCAGGCGACGGCCGATAAGTTAGGCCTGCCTATGGAGCGGGTCGTGACGACTGTGGAGCATCATGGTAATACTTCCGCAGCGTCGGTACCTTTAGCGCTGGATGAAGCAGCCCGACGTCGTTGTTTCCAGCCGGGGCAGCGTCTCCTGCTGGAGGCCTTCGGGGGGGGGTTCACTTGGGGATCTGCCCTCCTGCGTTGGGGCTGAACGCCCTGTATACCAATTTGTACTGAGAGGAGGTTCGCTTGCACGGCTCTATCGCCTTTGTTTTCCCCGGTCAGGGTTCGCAATCCTTGCACATGTTGGCTGAATTGGCCACCAGTCATCCGTCGGTCAAGACGGTTTTTGCAGAAGCTTCGGCCCAGTTGGGCGAGGACCTATGGTCGCTTACTCAGGATGGCCCTGTCGAAAAACTGAATCAGACGCGCTGGACGCAGCCGGTGATGCTGGCTGCGGGGTACGCCGTTTATCGAGTCTGGGAAGAAGAGGGGGGGGGCTTCCCCGACTTTGTCGCCGGACACTCTCTGGGTGAATACACGGCCTTGGTGGTCGCAGATGCGATGGACTTCCCGGATGCAGTACGTTTGGTCGCTGAACGCGGTCGTCTGATGCAGGAAGCGGTGCCGGAAGGTATGGGTGCCATGGCTGCCATCATTGGTCTCGGCGATGATGAGGTGAAACAACTTTGCGCTCAGGAAGCACGAGGTGAAGTGCTCGCAGCGGCTAATTTTAATGCGCCAGGACAGGTGGTGGCCGCAGGTAATCAGGCCGCCATTGAACGCCTGGTGGAGTCGGCGCGTGCAGCAGGCGCGAAGCGCGTTGTCGCGCTTCCGGTCAGTGTGCCCAGTCATTGTAGTCTGATGATGCTGGCTGCCGAACGTTTTCAGAGCACTCTGGAATCGGTGCAGTTCCGCAGCCCTAAGACGATGGTGGTGCATAACGCCGATGTGCAAAGCCACAACACGCCTGAGGCCATTCGCGCGGCCCTTGCTAAGCAGTTGTATTCGCCGGTACGCTGGACAGACACGATTCGTCATCTTGCCCGACAAGGGGCTATGACCTTCGTAGAAATGGGGCCAGGTCGCGTGCTGTCGGGTTTGGGGAAGCGTATTGAGCCTGATCTGACCATGCTCCACATTGAAGATGGCAAAAGCCTCAAGGCCACCCTGGAGGTGATTTAATGGCGGGATTTTTTGAAGGCCAGTTGGCCCTGATCACCGGCGGCAGTCGCGGCATCGGGCAGGAGATCGCTCGCGTGCTGGGTAGGCAGGGCGCACGGATCGTCGCCACGGCAACCACGCCTGCTGGTGCAGAACGGATCAGTGCAGATCTGGCAGCGCATGGTATTCGCGGCGCGGGGGTGACACTGGATGTCACCGATGATGCGGCCATGTCCGCGGTGCTCGAGCAGATACAGGCATCCCACGGCGCGCCGACCATATTGGTAAACAGCGCGGGCATCACCCGCGACCAATTGCTGCTGAGGATGAAGGATGACGATTGGGATGCCGTCATGGCGACCAATTTGCGCGCGGTATATCGCTTGAGCAAGCTGTGCGTGCGCGATATGCTCAAAGCGCGTTTCGGCCGTATTATTAACATTACGTCTGTAGTGGGTGCCATGGGTAACGCCGGACAGACCAATTATGCGGCGGCCAAGGCGGGTGTGGCAGGTTTTACCCGCGCTATGGCCCGGGAAGTGGCGGCGCGGCAGGTGACGGTCAATTGTGTGGCTCCTGGCTTCATCAGTACGGACATGACCGAGGGACTGAATGACGCGCACCGTGATGCCCTAATGCAGCAGATTCCCGCGGGGAGGCTGGGTGTGGTGGCTGATGTGGCCGCCGCAGTTGCTTACTTGGCGAGTCCAGATGCGGGTTATGTAACCGGACAGATTCTGCATGTCAATGGTGGCATGTGGATGGGGTAACGCATTCGTGGCTTTACAGGACTGTACGCCCTGTGGTCCAATCTCGCCGGCAATAATTTTTTTACCAACAGAGGAGCTTCTCCTAATGGACAATGTGGCAGAACGTGTAAAGAAGGTCGTAGTGGAGCAGTTAGGTGTCAACGAAGATGAAGTGACCAATGAAGCCTCTTTTGTCGATGACCTGGGTGCTGACTCGCTGGATACTGTGGAACTGGTGATGGCGCTGGAAGAAGAATTTGATTGCGAAATCCCCGATGAAGAAGCGGAGAAAATTGCGACTGTGCAACAGGCCATTGACTACGTGTCTGCGCATATGTCAGCCAAGGATGCCTGAGCATTTCCTAACAGAGTCATGAGGAGAGCAGGCGTTTGAAAAGGCGTGTAGTGATTACAGGGCTGGGAATTGTGTCGCCCGTTGGTGTGGGTATACCGGCAGCGTGGGACTCTATCAGCCGCGGACGTAGCGGTATCGGTCGGGTAACCCGCATTGATCCAGCCTTATATAGCTCCCAGATTGCGGGAGAGGTACGTGGCTTTGATATTGGTCAGTACATCTCTGCCAAGGAAGCTCGTAAGATGGATTTATTCATCCATTACGGCCTTGTTGCAGCAATGGAAGCGATTGCGGATTCCGGATTGCAGATCAGTGCAGACATTGCGGATCGGGTGGGAGTATCCATTGGCAGCGGCATTGGCGGCTTGCCGGGTATTGAATCCGAACATCAGATTTTCACCGAGAGTGGCCCGCGCCGGATCTCACCCTTTTTTATTCCGCGTTGTATCGTCAATATGGTGTCCGGCCATGTTTCTATCATGTATGGTGCCAAGGGACCGAATATCGCCATGGCGACGGCCTGTTCTACCGGTACGCACTCCATCGGCGATGCGGCTCGACTTATCGAGTATGGTGACGCCGATGTCATGATTGCCGGTGGTGCCGAGGCGGCTATCAGTCCCTTGGGGCTGGGCGGGTTCTCTGCAGCGCGGGCGCTTTCTACCCGTAATGATGATCCCGAAAAGGCCAGTCGTCCTTGGGATAAAGATCGGGACGGTTTTGTGCTGGGTGAAGGTGCGGGCATCCTCGTTCTGGAGGAATATGAGTTTGCGCGGCGCCGCGGCGCACGTATCTATGCGGAGTTGTCCGGTTACGGCATGAGCTCCGATGCTTACCATATGACACAGCCTGCTCCTGCAGGGGAAGGCGCCGCCCGCTGTATGCAAGCCGCTTTGCGTAACGCGGCGGTGAGTCCGGAAATGGTGGGGTACATCAACGCGCATGGAACGTCGACCCCGCTTGGGGACCGTTCGGAAACCGACGCAGTGCATACGGTCTTCGGCGACCATGCACGGCGATTGGCCATGAGCTCGACCAAGTCCATGACGGGCCATCTTCTGGGCGCCGCAGGGGGAGTCGAAGCCATTTTTACGACGCTAGCGCTCTATCATGGCATTCTGCCACCCACCATCAATCTGGATCAGCCTGACGAGGGTTGTGACCTGGATTATGTGGCCCGTAAGGCGCGAAAAGCTGTTGTGGAAGTTGCGTTAAGCAATTCCTTCGGATTTGGCGGTACCAACAGTTCTCTGGTTTTCCGCCGTTTTAGCGACTGATTCGCTCCGTGGAAGTGATTGCCGCCACGGTGGATGGAAATCACTTCGTGGCAGGGGAATGCGGCGCTGCCTTAGACCGCGCATTGCATTACGGGGATGGGCTTTTTGAAACCATCGCGGTAATAAAGGGCATCCCCCTGTTCTGGGATGCCCATCTGGCGCGTCTCAGGCGTGGCGCGGCCATTCTGAATATCCCGATGCCTCCCCCAAGCCGCTGGTACGATGATTTGCAGCATCTAGTGAATGGTGTTCAGGCACGTCCACGCCTCTTCGTCAAGCTAGTCCTCAGTCGGGGCGAGGGTTGGGGGTATGGCAGTCCCGGTGCCGGTCCCGCGCGACGCTATCTGTGGTTATCCCAATGGCCGGAGCGTGATCCGCACTATTGGGAACCCGGTATTTCCGCCACGATCTGTCCGATCGCGTTGTTAACGGGTGCGCCTTATCTCGGGGTCAAATCGCTCAATCGCCTGAATCAGGTTGTGGCTCGTGATGCCCTGGCTCCGGAATATGCAGAAGGGGCCATGTTGGACCAATCAGGGGTGCTGCGCGAAGGGGTCATGTCTAATCTGTTTTGGGTAAAAGCCGGTATTGTCTATACCCCCGAGCTGGCAGACGGGGGCATCGCTGGCATTCAGCGGGGCGCCATTCTGGAGTGGCTGCGCACGCGTGGCGTGCCGACCGTGCTGGGTCGCTATCCGGCCGCGGCACTTCAGGAGGCCGATGAAATATTTTTCAGCAATAGTCTGATTGGCATCTGGCCTGTACGCCACTTCGCGGAACGCTCGTTACCCGGACATGATGGACCGATAGCATCCGCTTTGCTCGCATGGTGCATGAATATGGGATTGGGGCCGCAATCATGACCAGCAAACGCCGTGCCGCCCTATTCGTTCTGTTGATTGCGTTATTCCCTTTTGGATTTTACGGCATCAGCATGTATTGGCCGGAAACTTTGCCAGCGAAGGGGGTGACGGTCCCCATTCCTTTGGGCGCCAGTGACGCGCAAAGTATCGCTAGTCTGGCGCGTTCCGGTGTATTGCAGCATCCGCGACTATTTCATCTGGCTTGGGCTTTGGCCGGGCATCCGCCCATACAGGCCGGGCTGTATGAGTTTCAGGGACGTATTAACCAGGCGCAGGTACTCCATCGGTTAATTGCTGGACAATCCACACCACTTAATCTGCTGATTGTGCCCGGCTGGCGTTTGCAGCATATCTATCAGGAAATACACGATAAGGCCCCTTATCTTGGCCAGCAGAACCTGCCGCAGGGTGAGACAGCGGCACGTCGACTCACACAGCAGGGTGTCGGCGCGCAAGGAAGTGCGGAGGGCTGGCTTTTTCCCGACAGTTACCGTTACGTTCCGGGTACCAGCGCGCTGAGTGTGTTGCGACGTGCCTATGTGCGCATGCAGAGGGAATTACAGTCCTTGTGGGCCGGACGTGCTCCTGGATTGCCGCTGGCTGATCCCTACCAGGCCCTGATTCTCGCTTCTATCGTACAAAAGGAAGGGGCGCCGCCCGCAGAGCAGGCGCATATTGCCGCCGTGTTTCTCAATCGCTTGCGACAGGGGATGCCTTTGCAGTCCGATCCCACCGTGATTTACGCGTTGGGCGAGCGCTATACTGGGCTGCTGACGTCTCAGGAGATGCATGTGGAGAGCCCCTATAACACCTACTTGCACACCGGGTTGCCGCCTACTCCCATCGCGATGCCGGGACTGAGTAGTCTGATGGCCGTCCTGCATCCTGCGGACAGTGCCGATCTCTATTTTATCGCCCAAGGTGATACATACCATTATTCAAAGAATTACAAGCGGCACCTTGAGCAGATACAGCGTTATCTTCAGCATGCTGGAGGAGCGGGTTTATGAACGCGAGGGTGGCATCACGGAAGGATGGATTTTTTCTCACCTTAGAGGGGATCGAGGGTGCAGGAAAGAGTTCAGCGGTGCCGGTGCTGGCGGAATATTGTCGTCAGCAGGGGTACGCGGTGGAAGTCACCCGGGAACCGGGCGGAGGTCCTCTCGGTGAGGCTTTGCGTGCGATTTTTCTGGATGATCGCCTGTGTCTGGATGCGGACGAGGAATTGCTTCTACTTTATGCCGGTCGTCGTGATCATTGGCAGACCCGTATCGCCCCCGCGCTGGCCGCCGGGAAAGTGGTCATCAGTGACCGCTATGAAGATTCCACCTATGCCTATCAGAGCGGCGGGCGGGGCGTTCCCCCTGAACATATCGCGGAATTGGCGCGCTGGGCGGGGATGACGCGTCGTCCAGACCTGACGTTGTGGTTTGACGTGCCGCCGGAATTGGGTGCGGCACGCATTCGCGCACGTCGACCAGATCGTTTGGAGCAAGAAGATCAAGCCTTCTTTGGCCGGGCGAGGGCGGTTTTTGCGGAACGTTGCGCGGCCGAACCAGAAAGAATCTTGCGCGTGGATGCGACCCAAACGCTGCCGGTGGTGCATGAAACTCTGCGGGCACAGTTGGCGCTGCGCCTTGCGGCCCATTGTTCATGAGTGCGTATCGTCCGCCGCCCGCTGAATGGCAGCCGATACATAGTCTGCTGCAAGCCGGCTTGCCCCAGGCGATGCTTGCTGTCGGCGAATCGGGGACGCTGGTCGGACCGTACTGCGATGATTTGCAGCAAGTGGCCTTGTGTTTTGCGCCATCAGCGCAGGGGCTGTCCTGTGGAACCTGCCGTTCCTGTCGGTTACTGGCAGAAGGTAATCATCCGGATCTGCTCGTTATTACGGCAGAAATGGGAAAACGTATTGCCATTGAGTCGGTGCGCTATGCCAATGACTTTCTCGCCTTCACCCCCCAGGTCAGCGTGCGTCGCTGGCTGCGCATCGAGCCGGCCGAAGCGATGACCGTGGCAGCCGCTAACGCCCTGCTCAAAACCCTGGAAGAACCTGCGGCGCGCGCGCACATTCTTTTGCTCAGTGAACGTCCGTCGCAGCTTCTCGCCACCATCCGGTCGCGTTTGCAAAAGTTGCCTTTTCCGGCACTGCGGCTCGGGCAGTGCGTGGTCTGGCTGGAAGGACAGGGCATACCTCCTGCGGAGGCGCTCCTGTTAAGCCGACAGTTTGCCAATCGGCCGCTGCGTGCCTGGCAGCTCTGGGAGTGCGGCTGGGTGACGCTGCGCAAAACCTGGATCGACACGTTATTGAACCTCCCCCGGCAAGGCTCTATTGCGGCTTTGCGTTTGGCCGATAACTGGGCTAAAGACACAGACTTGCTTCTGCTGCGCGAGTTAATGTTGAGCTTGTCGGCGGATTTGCTTCGTCTCCGTAGTCACCACCTGGACAGCATCGTACATTTGGACTATTTGCAGTCGTTAGAGGTCATGGCGCAATCTGCTCAGGAGACATCCCTCTGGGAGACGCTGGAGAGTTGGATCCGGCTGCCTGAGTCGCTCGTGCAGAATCGCAATGTAGGCATGATGCTGGAAACGTTATTGTTAAGTTGGGTAGGCATTTGGTCCGGCGAGAGGAGGGCGCATGGAATTACAAGCTGAGACCGGAGGTGCGGCAAAGGCGCTGTCCGTAGTGCTGCGGGACGCTACGGCGGTGCAGCGCTACTACATGCCCAGCATCAAAGGCGGCGGTGTGCTGGTGGAGACACCGAATCTTCTGCCCATTGGCACAGAGGTGCTGCTCATGATCAGTCTTCCCGACAGCCAGCCACGTGCACCCATAATGGGGAAGGTGGTGTGGGTGACACCGCCGGATAACCGCGAGGGCCGACCGCCAGCCATTGGTGTTCAGTTCGTAAATGATCGCTCTGGTGTCCTGATTCGTATTCAAAACGCGCTGTCTGGTCTGCCCAGGAACGACGGCGAGGTGCTGAGTTTTTAAGGTACATTGTTTTGGCCCGCTCCGTGCTGAGTCATTGCTCTATCACCGGTGTCTGGGTTACACTCCGTCCCCTCAGGAGAGGTGACCGAGCGGCCGAAGGTGCAGCACTGGAAATGCTGTGTACTCCAAAAGGGTACCGTGGGTTCGAATCCCACCCTCTCCGCCAATCACCGTCCATCAGCGGACAGTCTCAGGTTTTTCTATGGCGACAAAGATCGGTCCCCTCGCAGTGGTAGCTGGTGAACCCCGTCAGGCCCGGAAGGGAGCAGCGGCAGCCGGTGATCCAGGTGCCGGGGTGTGGCTGGTTGGCGTCGCCACCCTATATTTCGAGTCCGCATGAGCGCCTACCTCGCGCTTGCCCGCCGCTGGCGGCCACAACACTTTGACGACTTTGTAGGACAAGAGGCTGTGGTCGCTGCCTTGCGCCACGCCCTCGATTCCGGTCGCATTCATCATGCTTTTCTGTTCACCGGGACGCGAGGTGTCGGTAAAACAACCTTGGCGCGGTTGCTGGCCAAGTGTCTGAACTGTGAACGTGGCGTTAGCAGCAATCCTTGCGGAGAGTGTAGTGCCTGTCGCGGTATCGCCGCCGGAAATTTTGTTGATCTGCTGGAAGTGGACGCGGCGAGCCGCACCCGGGTGGATGAAACCCGTGACCTGTTGGACAACGTGCAGTACGCGCCTACGGTGGGTCGATACAAGGTGTACCTTATCGACGAGGTACACATGTTGTCCACGCACAGCTTCAATGCGCTGCTGAAAACCCTTGAAGAACCGCCGGAGCATGTCAAGTTTCTGTTGGCGACCACGGATCCGCAGAAACTGCCGGTAACCGTGCTCTCTCGCTGTCTGCAGTTTAATTTGCGGAGGTTGGATATTCCGCAAATTCAGGGACGATTGCAGCAGATCATGGCGGCCGAACAGCTAGCTGCCGAGGATGCCGCGCTGCAGGTATTGTCCCGCGCTGCGGATGGGAGCCTGCGCGATGCCCTGAGTTTGTTGGATCAGGCTATTGTTCATGGTGGGGGCGAGGTTCTGCGTGACGGCGTGCTCGCGATGCTGGGACGCAGCAGTGACGATGCGGTGCTGGGTTTGGTCGAAGCATTGGTGGACCGGGATGCTGCGCAGGTATTTGCCATACTGGATGATCATCTGGCGCGGGGTATAGATGGCGCCGGCCTGCTTGATTTGGTCATAGAGGGCGTGCACCGCCTCAGTGTGGCACAATTCCTTCCGACTGATCCGGAGAGGGATGGTGCGGAGGTGATTGTGCGCCTGCGCGAGCGGATCAGCCCGCTTACCCTGCAGTCCTGGTATTTTTTGCTCCTCTCGGCACGACGTGACTTTGCGCTTTATCCAGACCATCGGATGGCACTGGAAATGGCTTTTCTGCGGGTGTTGAGTTTTTCCGGCCCAGCAGCGCCAGGCTTGCCGCCCGCGGCCCTGCCGAGCGAGGACAATCGGTATCTAGTCGAATCATCACCCCGGACGCGCGAGTGCGCTATGCCCGAGGTGACTTCGCCGGTATCGCACCGTTCAACGCCCCTGTTATCCACCCGTTCGCGGGACGAAGTCCGGGAACCGCCGTTGAAGATGACCACTGCCCTGCCGGAGCGGCCGGCCGGCGCCGCACTTTCGACGAACTGGCGCGACGTGGTGGAGGCGCTGGCAGTGTCGCCCATAATTGCTGAGTATCTGCGCTATGGACAAGCTTTGCGCTGCGATTCAGAGGTTGTGGAATTGGCCGTGGAGCCCAACTATTTGCCGTTCCTCGTCAAGGCCGAGGCCCGCAGGGCATTACATCAGGCGCTTACTGCGTATTTTGGCCGGGAGCCGCGTCTGAACATCGTACCCCTTACCCAAGAGGCCGGAGTGGGGAGCCTGGTGCAGGAAGAGAAAGCGCGCGCGGCATCCCGGCAGGCTGAGGCGGAGGCACGCGTCGCCGCGGATCCACACATGGGCGCATTCCTGGAGGTTTTGGATGCCCGTGTGGAATCCATTGAAATTATGGCGCCCGCCGCAAAGGGCGGTGCCGTCAACTCACAGTGAAAAGTAAACAGGGAGGTAATGAAAGATGAAGGGCGGACTGGGAAATATCATGAAGCAGGCGCAGCAGCTCCAGGAGCGGTTGCAAAAGACGCAGGAAGAGCTTGCGCAGGTAGAGGTGCAGGGCCATGCGGGCGGCAATCTGGTGGAAGTCACTATGACCTGCCGACATGACGTACGGCGGGTTCGCATTGATCCCTCTCTGCTTGCCGATGGCGACCAGGAAATGCTCGAGGATCTCCTGGCCGCAGCGATTAACGACGCCGTGCGCAATGCCGAGAAGGTCAGCGCGGAGCGGATGTCGGAAGTGACGGGTGGCATGAATATTCCGGGCATGAGCTTGCCTTTCTAGGCACTTATGGCGGACGTTCCGACTATGGATGCCTTGGCGGCATTGCTCCGCCGCCTGCCGGGTATTGGCCCGCGTTCAGCGCAACGGATCAGCTATGAGTTGCTGGTGCGCAAGCGCGATCTCATGCCGCAATTGGCCGTGGCCCTACAACAGGCCCATGCAATGGTCCGTTTTTGTAAGCGCTGCAATAATCTGAGCGAAGCGCCATTATGTGCGGTCTGTCGTTCCGAACACCGGGACCGTTCCATTTTGTGTGTCGTGGAATCGCCTGCTGATCTCCGCGCTATCGAAGATACGGGTGTGTTCGTTGGCGAGTTCTTTGTGTTGATGGGGCATTTGTCGCCCTTGGATGGCATCGGACCCGAAGCCCTGCATATTGATCGCTTCAGTGCGCGTTTGGGTGAAGCGGACTTGCGGGAAGTGATTTTTGCGACCAATCCCACCCTGGAAGGGGAAGCAACGGCCCAGTTTCTCGCGGGGTTGGTTCCTGACAGTATCACGATCAGTCGTATTGCACGCGGGGTACCAGTGGGTGGCGAGTTGGAATATGTTGACCGTAGCACCCTCGGGCGTGCTTTGCATGGTCGCCGTTTGCTTGATGACTAAGCACTTACCTATTATTTCGTATATATAAAAGCAATTATATTTGAGAGGAAGCAGCGATCATGACAGCCACAGGATCCACGCCTCCAGGCGGGAATGTGTTTTTTTTGCTGATGGGCGCCATTCTGGTATTTGCCATGCACGGCGGATTCGCCTTTCTGGAACTGGGTACGGTACGCCGTCGCAGCCAGGTGAATGCGCTGGTGAAGATTCTCAGTGATTTTGGTATATCCACCATCGTTTATTTTTTTGTGGGTTATCATATCGCCTATGGCATCAGCTTTTTTAGTGATGTGAAGACCCTGACTGCGGGTAATCACGGTTTTGAGATGGTGCGTTTTTTTTTCCTGCTCACCTTCGCTGCCGCAGTGCCCGCCATTATTTCCGGTGGGATCGCCGAGCGGGCGCGGTTTTATCCGCAACTGCTGGCAACAGCCTGTCTGGTGGGGCTGGTTTATCCCTTTTACGAAGGCATCGTCTGGAATGATCATTATGGCATTCAGGCTTGGTTTGCCAGCGCTTTTGGCGCGTCTTTTCATGATTTCGCGGGCTCGGTGGTGGTACATGCCATGGGTGGGTGGATGGCGCTGATGGCGGTCTGGCTCCTGGGCCCACGCAAGGGGCGTTACGGAAAAGATGGTGCCGTGCATGCCATGCCGCCGTCCAATATCCCCTTTCTGGCGTTGGGTTCCTGGATTTTGATCATCGGCTGGTTTGGATTTAATGTGATGAGTGCGCAACAACTTACGGCTGTGCAAGGTCTGGTGGCACTCAATTCGCTTATGGCGCTGGTGGGCGGTATGCTGGCGGCACTGGCGGTAGGGAAGGGTGATCCGGGCTTTGTACACAATGGCGCTCTCGCGGGTCTGGTCGCGATTTGCGCCGGTTCCGATGTGGTGCAACCCATTGGTGCCTTGGCCATCGGCGTTATTGCCGGCATTATTTTTGTCTACCTCTTCACCTTCGTGCAGCATCGCCTGCGTTTGGATGATGTGCTGGGCGTCTGGCCGCTCCATGGTGTTTGCGGTGTGTGGGGTGGATTGGCCGTCGGTGTTTTCGGACATCGGTTCCTCGGTGGCGCCGGCGGGGTCAGTTTCTGGTCCCAATTGTTGGGCACCTCGCTGGGCGTATTGGTCGCCCTGGCGGGCAGCGCCATCGTCTACGGCAGCATCAAGTACTTTATCGGGATTCGTCTGGATCCCGAGGCGGAGTATGCGGGAGCGGATTTGAGCTTGCACCATGTCAGCGCGTACCCTGAAGAGGATATTGAGAGGGCGTGACCATGAATGAAGCCTTTGTTGCCCTGAACTGGCGGACAGTCCCGGCATTGCCGACGCGTAGCCCGCGGGCGCACAAAGGGAGCTTCGGGCATGTTTTCGCGGTAGGTGGAGGACCGGGCATGGGCGGAGCATTGGCCCTGGCCTGTGCCGCTGCCTATCGGGTGGGTGCCGGGCTGGTGACGGCCATCGGGCATCCCTCGGCCATCCCTTATTTGGCGGCACAGCTGCCAGAAGCTACCTGGCGGGACTGGCCTGCGCGTTTCGATAATTTGTCGGATCAAAGTGTCCTGGCCGTTGGCCCTGGTTTAGGTCAGGGGCTGGCCGCCCATGATCTTTTGCTGGAGATCGGTACGCTGTCCTGTCCCCAGATCTGGGACGCCGATGCCCTGAATATCCTGGCGCGCTTTGGTCCGGAACTGCTGGTCGCCGATGCGGTTCGTTTGTTTACCCCACATCCCGGGGAGGCAGCGCGCCTGTTAGGGGGGACGGTCGCCGCCGTGCAAGCCGATCGTGCCGCGGCCATCTGCCGCTTGCAGGCGCGCTATGGCGGACATTGGGTGCTCAAGGGGCACCATAGTTTGTTACTGGGTAGTAGCGGTCACTGGTTTTGCCCACTGGGCAATCCCGGTATGGCGACGGGCGGCAGCGGGGATGTGCTCACCGGAATACTCGCGGGCCTGCTCGCTCAAGATTTGGACCCAGATAAGGCCTTGTCTCTCGGCGTGTGTCTTCACGCCCGCGCAGGCGACCTCGCTGCCGCGCAGATGGGCGAAGCCAGCCTGTTGGCCAGGGATATCCTGGCGGCAGTACCCCGCGCATTACAGGAGTTAACGCGAAATCATGACGGAAGCTGACGTGTTGCGGGAATGGGATCGCCGTTATTTCTGGCATCCCTTCACCCAGATGCAGTGTTATGGCGACGATGATCCGTGGATCATCGAGCGTGCAGAAGGCAATTACGTGTACGATACCGAAGGCCATCGTTGTCTGGACGCCATTGCCAGCCTATGGTGCAATATCCACGGCCATCGCCATCCCCGACTGGACGCCGCTCTCGTCGAGCAGATTGGTAAAGTCGCGCACAGCACGGCGCTTGGCGCGAGCCATCCTCCGGCTATTCGCCTCGCCAGGGCACTGGTAGAAATTACTCCGGCCTCCCTGCAACACTGTTTTTTTTCGGAGGATGGGTCGGAAGCAGTGGAGGTGGCCATCAAAATGGCGGCCCAGTACTGGTGTAATCTGGGTCGTCCCGAAAAACGCCTCTTCCTGACTCTGGACAATGCTTATCATGGTGACACCGTGGGCGCTGTTTCGGTGGGCGGCTTCCCCTTGTTTCATGAGGTATATGGCCGTCTCCTCTTCCCGACTTTGCGCTTACCGAGCCCCTATGCATTGCAATGGGAAGACTGCGCGGGAGATCCGGAGCGGGCAACGGCCGCATGGCTGGCGGCGCTGGAATCGACGCTCCAGGATCAGGGCGGCGAGATTGCGGCCTTGATCCTAGAGGGCGGGGTGCAAGGTGCCGCAGGCATATTGCCTTTCCCTCCCGGCATTCTGGCGGGTGCGCAACGTCTGTGCCGGGCCTACGAGGTCTTGCTGATCATTGATGAGGTTGCGACCGGCTTTGGCCGCAGCGGCAAGCTTTTTTCTTGTGAGTGGGAGTCTGTCCAACCAGATTTGCTGGCCTTGGGTAAGGGGCTGAGCGGTGGTTACCTGCCGGTAGCTGCGACCCTCGCCGCAGAACACATATATGCTGCCTTCCTTGCACCTTTCGGGGAAGCGCGGCAGTTTTACTATGGGCATACCTACACCGCCAATCCTCTGGCCTGTGCGGTAGCGCTGGAGAACCTGGCCCTCTTTGCGGAAGGCGGTGTGTTGGCGGCTTTGCCCGGTAAAATCGCCCAGTTGCGGGTCGGGTTACAGCGTTTTCATGGCCAGCCGTGGGCAGGAGAGGTCCGCCAGTTCGGTTTGATGGCCGCCATTTCCTTGCGCGACCCGAGGACGAATGCCGCCTATCCCTACGGAGATCGCGTCGAATACGCCGTGTGCCGGCGGGCACGGGAAATGGGTGTTTACAGCCGCCCTCTCGGCGATCTCCTCACCATAATCCCCCCGCTGTCGGTGACAGCAGCGGAAATAGACACTATCCTCAACGTATTATATGACGCTATGGCGGAAGGACGATCTTGATGAAAACGGCCGAAGATATCATGACCCGCGAGGTCGTTACGGTGCTGGCTGACGACCCAGTCGACACCGTGGGGGATGTGCTCCTGAGTTCCGGCCATCATAGCCTGCCGGTGATAAATGGTGACGGTCATCTGATCGGGATGATCGGTGAACGGGATCTGATTGACGCCCACCGCAAGGTGCATCTGCCGACCATGCTCACTATTCTTGATGGTCTGATTCCTCTGGGTGGTATGCATGAATACGAAGAAGAACTGCGCAAAGTCACGGCGGTGACGGCCAGTCAGTTAGCCAACCCACACCTCATTACCGCAGCCCCCGATGAAGATACGGACGCGGTCGCCGAGAAACTCCTGCGGAAAGACGTGCATGCGGTGCCGGTGATCGACAGCCAGGGCCAGCTCTTGGGTATCGTCAGCCGTTCGGACATTCTCCAGCATCTGCTGAAGCCCTGAACCGGGGATCTGATGCACTGGGATTTCGCAGATACTGAAGCCTGCCGGGACTGGGGCCGACAGTTTGCCCAGAGCATCCATGTCCCTTTGGTTATTTATCTCGAAGGTGACCTGGGGGTCGGTAAAACCACTTTGGCGCAGGCGATCTTAAAGGCTCTCGGCGTTACCGAGAACATTAAAAGCCCGACCTATACCTTGATGGAATCGTATCCGACCCGCATCGGACCCGCTCTACATCTTGATTTGTATCGTCTGCAAGAGCCGGAGGAGCTGGAATTTATCGGTATTCGCGATTACCTGACAGAACCGGCCTTGTGGCTCGTGGAGTGGCCCGAGCGGGGTGCGGGTTTCCTGCCTGCGGCCGATTTGTCACTCACCCTCCGTATTCTGGACAACGGCAGTCACCGTCTGGAGTGGCCGGGGTATCCGCCCCATGTTCAGGACTGGACCTCTTCCATGACGCCCGCATCCACTCGGAAAATCTGCCATGGCGAATGAGCAGGTGCCCCGCGTTCATCGTTTGGACCGCACCCTCGCCAACCAGATTGCCGCTGGCGAGGTGGTGGAACGCCCTGCCTCTATTCTGAAAGAACTTCTGGAAAACAGCCTGGATGCCGGAGCGACGCGGATTACCATCCATCTGGAGGGTGGTGGGATGGATTTGCTCAGCGTGGAAGATGACGGTGTTGGCATCCTGGCTGAGGATCTGCCCCTGGCCCTGGAGCGCCACGCGACCAGTAAAGTGGCTACTTGGGAGGATCTGCAGGCGATTCATACCATGGGCTTCCGTGGCGAAGCCCTGCCCGCCATTGCTTCGGTTGCGCGCCTGGAAATACTTTCGCGCGCGCGCAGCCAGAATCATGCCGCCCGTCTGCTGGTGATAGGCGGTGCCGCTAGCGCGACCGAGCCATCTGCCAGGGCACCGGGCACTACGGTCCGTGTGGCCGATTTGTTTTTTAACGTGCCAGCACGACGTAAGTTTTTGCGTAGCCCGGCGGCCGAGTTGTCGCGCAATCAAAAGGTGCTGCGCCAGATTGCTTTGGCCAACTTCCCGGTGGCGTTTCAGCTCACCCAGAATGGTCGTTCTCTTGTGCAATTTCCTGCGGCAACGGATGCCGAAAGTCGGGCGGCGCGCGTGGCCACTGTATTGGGGGAAGGTTTTTTGTCTAATGCGCTGTATATCGAACAGGAGGGTCAGGGCTTGTCTCTCAGCGGCTGGCTGGGCCTGCCCACCTACAACCGCGCCCGTGGTGACGAGCAGTATTTTTTCGTCAATGGGCGGCCAGTTCGTGATCCGGTGATTAACCATGCTCTGCGCGCTGCCTATCATGACGTGCTGTTTCAGGACCGCCACCCGCTTTATGTGCTCTATCTGACTTTGCCGCCAGAGCGGGTGGACGTCAACGTACATCCCGCCAAGGCGGAGGTGCGTTTTCGCGACAGCCGCGAGATACACGATTTTCTCTTTCATACTCTGCGGCGAGTCATTGCGGAGCAGGGTGGAGAGCATCCGCACGTCACCATACCGGTTCAGCCTTTGTCCAGGCCGTCGCCACCGGTCCAAAGTTCGGCGCCCGCCACCTATCCGACCCAGCGGCCGCTGAGCGCCGTATGGGATGGGGCAGGCGCTTACTGGGAACGTCTGGTGGCTAATGCCACGTCCCCTGTGCCCACAGCAGAGGTACAGGTTGCCGGGTTTGAGGAATTGGCGCCCAATTACCCCCTTGGCCAGGCTGTGGCACAGATTCACGCCCGTTTCATCCTCGCCCAAAATAGTGAGGGCTTGATCCTCGTCGACCAGCACGCTGCCCACGAGCGCATTCTCTATGAGAAGATGAAGAATGCGTCGCAACAACATGATAAACAGTCATTTATTATTCCGGAATATGTGCATCTAACGGCTGCGCAAATGGCGCGCTTCGACGAGCGACAGACCGATCTGCAAGCAGTGGGGCTGGAAATTAGCGTCGCCGGACCTGGCACACTAGCCATTCATGCGGCCCCCAAAGCTGTTGCGGCCACCACCTATGGGCAGATCGTGTCTGAGCTCCTCGCTGAAGAGCCTGTCTGGGCCGAAGGAGATGGCGACGCTGTCCTCGCCAACATGGCCTGCCGTGCCGCCATTAAAACGAGTCGCCGCCTCAACCTCGAAGAGATGAACAGTCTGTTGCGCCAACTGGAGACCACTCCGCGTTTCGGTCAATGCAATCACGGTCGGCCGACGGTGGTGCATTTCTCGCTGGCCGATCTCGACCGCCTTTTTCTGCGCGGGCGATGATTCCCGCCATTTTTCTGATGGGTCCGACCGCCAGCGGCAAAACCGAGTTGGCCCTGAGTCTTGCGGATGCGCTGCCCGTGGAGATTATCAGTGTTGATTCGTTACTGGTATATCGTCATTTCGATATCGGCAGTGCCAAACCCAGCCTCGCCCTGCGCCGGCAATATCCCCACGCGCTGGTCGATATCCGGGAGCCCGACGAGCCTTATTCGGCGGGCCTGTTTCACGAAGATGCCCTGCGCCGCATTACACTGGCTCGGGAGCGCGGTCGCATCCCGCTGCTGGTCGGTGGCACAGGCCTATATTTTCGCGCGCTGGAGCGCGGCATTGATGCGCTACCCCCCGCCGATCCCACCTTGCGCCAGAGTCTGATGGCGGCAGCAGAGACGGCGGGATGGCCCGCACTACACCAGCGCCTCGCGACCCTGGATCCGGAAACCGCTGCGGGTATCGCCCCCCATGACCGGCAACGCATTCAACGCGCCTTGGAAATCATCCTCGGTTCAGGGCAAGCGATCAGCGGGTCGCGCGGCTGGCGGGGTGCGTTCCCCGGCCCGCTCTGCAAAATCATCCTGCGTCCGCCAAGAAGCTGGCTGCATCAGCGTATCACACAGCGCTTTGACATCATGCTGAACGCAGGATTTCTGGACGAAATTGCCGACCTGCGCGCGCGTCACTACGCGCCGGAGTTACCCGCCATGCGCGCCGTGGGTTACCGCCAATATTTCGCCTGGCATGACGGCCTCTGCAGCGCCGCAGAAGCTTACCAGGCGGCACTGGCGGCGACCCGCCAACTGGCCAAGCGCCAGGATACATGGTTTAAGAGGGAATCGGCGCATTATTATCTCGATCCATCCAGCGACGACGCATCCTCTCTGCTGTTGCAGATGGTCACCCGATCCGGGCAGCAGGATTCTGCGCAGTCCTGACACTCAACTTCCGCGCGCCGGATTGCCAGCGAATACGCAGAATGCTAGCCTATGCCCACTCTGACTTTTGCCCCCATTGAGGATATTATGGCTGTTGAGCGCACTCTTTCCATCATCAAACCCGACGCCGTTCGAAAAAATGCCATCGGCGCCATTCTTGGTCGCTTCGAACAGGCAGGCCTGCGTGTCGCTGCCACGAAGATGATGCACCTCAGCCGTGATGAGGCAGGTGGTTTTTATGCGGTACATAAAGCACGACCGTTTTACGGTGAGTTGTGCGACTTCATGTGCAGTGGTCCGGTAGTGGTTTCGGTACTGGAAGGCGAGGGCGCCATTGCCAAAAACCGTGACTTGATGGGCGCCACCAACCCCAAAGATGCCGCTGCAGGGACGATTCGTGCTGATTTTGCTGACAGCATTGACGCCAATGCCGTGCATGGCTCAGACAGTGCTGAGACCGCAGCATGGGAAATCAGTTACTTTTTTGGTCAACGGGAGATTTTTTCGCGCTGAATGATGGGCGATTCTTCGGTAGTTGCTCCGGCCGAACGGCCACATCTGCTGGGACTGGATCGCCAGTCCCTCGCTGAATTGCTGCGTACCTGGGGAGAGTCCCCCTTTCGTGCCAACCAGATTTTGCAATGGCTGCATACCCGTCAGGTAACGGATTTCGCGGCCATGACCAACATCAGTAAAGCCCTCCGCGCGCGTCTCGCCGCAGAAACCCGCATCGACGCGCCGGAAATTATCGCTGACCAACTGGCGGCAGACCGCACGCGTAAATGGCTGCTCGCGCTGCCCGATGGCAATGCCATAGAAACGGTTTTTATTCCTGAAGATGATCGTGGCACGCTGTGTATTTCTTCTCAGGTGGGCTGTTCGCTGGCTTGCAGTTTCTGTGCCACCGGCGCGCAAGGGCTGAGCCGTAACCTGGAAACCCACGAAATCATTGCGCAGGTGCGCGTGGCGCGCCGCTTGTTGGGCCTGGATGCTATCACCAATATCGTCTTCATGGGTATGGGCGAACCGCTGCTCAATTTACGCCAGGTGTTACCGGCGCTGAATTTGTTGCGCGATGATTACGCTTACGGCCTTGGCGCGCGACGTATTACGGTCAGCACGGCAGGTGTGGTGCCCGGCATGGATCGGCTAGGTGCGGAAAGCCCAGTCAATCTGGCCATCAGTTTGCATGCCAGCCGCGACGATATCCGCGATGTTCTCGTGCCAGTAAACCGCCACTATCCGCTGGCGGAGTTGCTCGCTGCCTGTCGCCGCTATCCCTTGCCGCCCCGACGCCGCATCACCTTCGAATATGTGATGCTGGATGGTATCAATGATGCCGATACCCATGCCAGGGAACTCCTCCGCTTACTGCGAGATATCCCTGCCATGGTAAATTTAATCCCCTTTAATCCTTTTCCCGGTTCGGGTTATAAACGATCACCACAAGCGCGTATCGATGCTTTCCGCAACATTATCCTGCGGGGCGACGTGATGACGGTTACGCGCCGGCCCCGTGGCGATGACATCGCCGCCGCCTGCGGCCAATTGGCTGGACAGGTACACGACGGTCGGCGCAGTGTTCCCTTGGCGCTGCATTCATGAGAACGCTTTTGGGATTGGCTATTGGCGCCCTGCTGCTGAGTGGGTGCGGGCTCTTTGGCGAAAAAGGGGCGGAGCTGACACCTGACCAGCAAATGGCCGCGTATATTGCGCACGAGCACAAGGCCAATGTCTCCTCTTCAGGCTTCAAGCCGGCCGCCACTAACACCGATAAGGCCAAGGCGGGCATCTATACCGCTCTTGGTGCGGCTTATTTGCAGGATGGCCATCCCCGGCAGGCGATCCGCGAATTGCAGTTGGCGATCTCCGATAACGGCAATTATGCTGACGCATATAATGTCATGGGATTGGCGTATGCGCAGTTGCAGCAGAATGAATTAGCACGCGCTGCCTTCCGCAAGGCACTCTCTATAGATTCAAAAAATCCCGAGTACCTCAATAATTATGGTGCTTTTCTCGTCAAGTCCGGTAGTTATGCGGAAGCACTCGTCGACTTGAAACGGGCCACGGCTGATCCTTTGTATAGTACGCCGCAGTTTGCCTGGACCAACCTCGCACAGGCTTACGCAGGGCTCAATGACTTGTCGGCGGCACGCGATGCCCTGAACCGTGCACTTTATCTGGTACCCAACTATCCGCCCGCTTTGCAAATGCTCGCCGAGCTGGATTTTAAGGATGGTAAAGCAGATGCTGCTTTCGCGCACTTGCAGGTGGTCCTGGCACAAGAACCCGATAACGCCAATGCACTTTTGCTGGCGGGGCAAGTCGCCGCCCAACAGGGGCGAACAACGCAGGCCCAGTCTTTTTGGCAGCGTTGCGTGACGGCTTCGCCCTATTCCGCAGCGGGTAAGCGAGCGCAGCAATTATTGCTGCAAAACGGTTGAGGCGGCGAAGCCATGGAACCAACAATAGAAAGCGGGATTTATCAGGACTTACGGGTGGCGCGGGAGGGACATGGCTGGAGCCTTCGCCAAGTCGCCGAGCGATTGCATATCACTGAGGCACAGGTGAAAGGTTTGGAAGAAGGAGACTACACCGCGCTGCCCGGCGCGGCCTTCGCACGTGGTTTTCTGAAGAATTATGCGCGTCTGCTGGACCTGAATCCGGAACCTCTTCTGAAGACCTATGACGCCTCCAATGAGGGTTCAGGGCTACACCCATCGAAAAACGTGCTGCCCAGCAATGAAGGCCCGTTGCTGGATTATAGTCGACGCATGTTGTTTTTTTCCGTGTGGATTGTGATAGCCGTTATTGTGGCAGCCTGGTGGTTCTGGAGTCAGCAGCAGGCGCAGAGCTTGCCTAGCACGAAAGCATCGCCGGCGGTGGAGATGCAACCGACGGCTTCGGCGACGGTTGCGCCCAGCGCATCATCCGTCGCCTTGGTGCCGAATACCGTGGCTCGGAACCAGACGGTAGCGCTCAGCCAGTCCGCTGCGCCAGTCGCAGCAACCCAATCTGTAGCCCTAGCGACGAATCATGGGCTGGCGTTTCAGTTCAGCGCGGACTGTTGGGTGCAGGTCAAGGACTCCTCCGGGAAAACCTTGTTGGCTGTCCTGGGACGTCGTGGCGATATCTTGCGTGTTGATTCCGGCACTCCGCCATATCACGTCCTGGTAGGAAAAGCCAGCGCTGTTGTCATCAGTTATAACAATAAGCCGGTGCCATTGCCATCCAATGCGCTGGATGTGGCCAGATTGCAGATCGGTAGCGCACCAGCCTTCAGTGCTCCTGTCGGGGGCGCGCACGTTATAGCCGATACCCACAGTGCGGCGTCATCCCCCGCACAACCAGTAGCCAGTGCGGTTTCATCACCCGTTGCGGTATCCAGTACCGCAGCCGTTTCCAGCGAGGTTTTCCATGCACCATGAATCTCCCATTCGGCGTCGTAAGACCCGGCAAATTCACGTTGGCAAGGTAGCGATTGGCGGCGATGCACCGATCAGCGTGCAAAGCATGACCAATACGGAGACCCGCGACGTCGCAGCCACGGTTGCGCAAATCCGGCGCCTGGAGGCAGTAGGTGCCGATATCGTCCGGGTGTCGGTACCGAGCATGGATGCTGCTGAGGCCTTCAAAGCCATCCGCAGCCAGGTGGAAACCCCTCTGGTTGCCGACATCCATTTCGATCACCGCATAGCTTTGCAGGTGATGGCAGATGGCGTCGATGGCCTGCGCATCAACCCCGGAAATATCGGCTCTCTGGACAAAACCCGGCTGGTGGTGGAAATGGCCAGGGACAAGGGCATCCCTATCCGTATCGGTGTCAACGCCGGGTCGCTGGAAAAGGATATTCAGGAGAAGTACGGGGAGCCGACGCCGGAAGCACTGGTGGAGTCTGCCTTGCGCCATGTCAGCATTCTCGACGAGTTAAATTTTCACGACGTGAAGATCAGCGTTAAGGCCTCCGATGTTTTTCTCGCTGTAAACGCATACCGGCTACTCTCGGAAAAGGTGGACTACCCGCTGCACCTAGGGATTACCGAAGCAGGCGGTCTGCGCTCCGGCACCGTCAAATCCGCCATCGGGCTGGGCCTGCTCCTGCGGGACGGGATCGGCGATACCATCCGGATTTCCCTCGCGGCGGATCCTGTCGAGGAAATTCGTGTCGGCTTCGATATTCTGAAAAGTCTGCACTTGCGCCAGAAAGGCATTAATCTGATCGCCTGTCCGTCCTGTTCCCGTCAGGAGTTTGACGTAATCACCACCATCAACGCCCTGGAAGCGCGTCTGGAAGACATACTCGAACCCATGGATGTCTCGGTGATCGGCTGCGTAGTCAACGGCATTGGCGAGGCGAAAGAGGCCGATATCGGCCTGGCCGGTGGTGATAAACGCAGCATCCTCTACTATCGCGGCAAGCAGGTCGACCGGGTGGAGAACAACGACATCGTCGATGTGCTGGAAAAGCGCATTCGCGCGGAAATCGCCGAGCGGCAGGCAGCGCGACATGATGCCTGAGGCTTCCGTATGCTGAAAACGGCGAGTATGCATGGCGAGTAAAACGCTGCAGGCCGTGCGTGGTATGAATGATATTTTTCCGGAAGAGAGCGCGGGTTGGCAGGCACTGGAAAGGGACCTGCGGACGCTGCTGGCACTCTACGCCTACGGCGAAGTGCGTTTGCCACTCGTGGAATCGACGGAACTGTTTGCTCGCGCCATCGGCGATGTGACCGATATCGTCCAGAAAGAGATGTATACCTTTGCCGACCGCAATGGGGATAGTCTCACCCTGCGACCGGAGGGGACGGCGGGGTGCGTGCGTGCCGCAATTCAGGCCCAGAGCATGCGCGGCCAGACCCCGCGTTATTATTATATGGGGCCGATGTTTCGTCATGAGCGGCCGCAAAAGGGCCGCTATCGGCAGTTTTACCAACTGGGTGTGGAGGTTTTCGGGCTGTCGGCGGCGAGTACCGATGCGGAGGTTATCGCCCTGTCGGCGCGAATTTTGCGGACGGCTGGTGTTACTGCTTCGTTGCAGATCAATTCTCTGGGGAGTCCAGTAGCACGTGCCAATTACAGAGCCTTGCTCCTGGGCTATCTGCGCCCGAGACGTGCGGAACTTTGTGCCGACTGTCAGGAGCGTATGGAACGCAACCCGCTTCGCGTGCTGGACTGCAAAGTACCCACTTGTCAGAACGTCGCACACGCGGCCCCGCATCTGGCGGACCATTTGGACGAAGACTCTGCAGCCCATTTCGCCCTGTTGCAGTCGCTGCTGACAGCGCTCGATATCCCTTACCAACTCAATCATAGCCTAGTACGCGGCCTGGATTACTATAACCGCACGGTCTTCGAATGGGTGACCGATGTGCTTGGTGCGCAAGGCACGGTACTGGCCGGTGGTCGTTATGATGGCTTGGTCGCCCAGTTGGGTGGTGCCGACACACCGGCGATCGGATTTGCCGTAGGGCTCGAAAGATTACTCGCTTTACAGGTGCTGCAGGGGAGGGGGGTAGAGGCACCCCATCCTTTGCTATTTATTGGCGCCCTGGAGGATGCTGCGGTTGCCCGCGCGTGGCAAATTGCCGAGAAATTGCGCGACGAAGGCATCTCCGTCGTCACTGGCGGCCCCGCCAACTTCAAGAACATTCTGAAGCAGGCAGAACGTTCCCGCGCCAGATTCCAGGCCATTATCGGCGCGGAACAACTTACTGGTGCGGCGCTGATCCTTAAGGAACAGGGCGGGGAGGGCCACTGGCAGGGTAATCTTGACGCATTGCACACGGGTCTGCGCTGCCTTGGCGTTGATTTCCCGCAGTCTGCCCCCCATACTGTACGCAATTTTGCCACAGCCAGAACCCCATCGTGACCGGTCCACAACTCTCCGAAGTCCTTTATCGCCATCGAATCTCCCTCATCGCGGGCACCATTATTGTACTGCTTGCGGCAATGGGTTTTTTCGGCTACGAAAAATACCAACGCCATCAAATGCAACATGCTGCCGTACTTTATAATGAACTGGTGGATACCCTCGTCGCCGGGCAGACCAGTACGGCACGCGCCAGTGCGGATACCCTGGTACATCAATATGGGCGCACGCCCTACGCCACTTTCGCCCACTTTTTTTTGGCGCGTATGGACAGTGAAGGCGGCCATATCCCCGCGGCGGAAACGGAGCTGAATATCGTCATCCAAAGCGAAAGTGCCCCGAGGGGCCTGAAGAGTATGGCGAGGCTCAGTCTGGCCCGGCTCTATGTGGAACAGAAACAGGCACAAAAGGCACTGGGTTTACTGAAGGTGCCGGATGCGGCTTTCGCCACCCTGCAGGATGAAATCCAGGGGGACGCCTATGTGGCACTCCATCAGGACGGTCAAGCTATGCGGGCTTATCAGTCGGCTATAGCCGCGCTTCCAGCCGTTGATCCTTACCGCAACTACCTGCAGATGAAGATGGCTAATATCGGAGTGGCGCCATGACCTTGCGAATTTCCCTCTTCTCCTCCTGGCGTCTGATGGTGTTGGGTTTCCTGGCGATCCTGTTAAACGGCTGTGGCATCATGTCCTGGTTCCATTCCACCCCAGCCCCCAAGGCACCCCCACCCCTTGCCAAGGGGCAGGATAAAGTATCGTTTTCTACGGAATGGCAGTCCCGCCTCTATGGCATTTGGCAAGTCAATCCGTATCAGGGAACAGTGATTGCACATGGCAGAGGGCAAATTGTAGTTGCTGATGCCTCCGGTCACCTGGTCAGTATGACGGAAGGTGGCCACCAGATGTGGATGCGTAGTCTGGATGGCAAAACAGTGCGTGGTCCAACGCTGGCAGATGGTGTGGTTTACGCGGGGACCGATGCGGGCAGAGTCTATGCGTTTGCCGCCAAAGATGGACACAAGCTCTGGGCTGTACAGCTGAGTTCTGAAGTGCTCACACCGGTGGTCGCTGTGGATGGACATCTTTTGGTGCAGACGGTAGATGGTCATCTGTGGGCACTTGACCCTAAAGATGGCAAGGTGCAATGGACGTTCTCCGTGAATGTACCGTCCCTCATCCTGCGCGCAGTGGCTACGCCTACGGTGCATGCCGGGGTGGTGTATGCCGGTTTTGCCGATGGAACGGTGGTGGCGCTCAGTTTGTCGTCTGGTGCAGAGCTCTGGCGGGCGCAGGTCGCCTTGGCACATGGCAGCAATGAATTGGCGCGTATGGTAGATGTGGCTGCAAGCCCGGTGATCTCGAAGGATCAGGTCATTGCTGCCGCCTATCAGGGGAATCTGGCTGCTTATGCGTTGCAGGGGGGTACCCAGAACTGGAGCGTGCCGATGTCCGTCTACCAGACCCCTGTGCTGGACGATGGTCATCTTTTTGTCGCCGATGCGGACGGCCGGATATCCTCTGTAGACCCCAGCTCCGGCAATGTGCTTTGGCGCAATGACCACTTGAGTGGGCACTACATGACCGGTTTTGGTCGGTGTGGCAGTGACTTGCTGGCGACGGATAATGCGGGATATCTCTACGTCATTGATCCGCTGACGGGGCACCGGATCGGCCAGACGCGGCTGTCCGACAGCGGTATTCAGAGCACGCCCGCCTGTCTGGGAAATGGCCAGATTCTTGCCCTCAGCGATGCGGGCACCTTGTATCGAATTCTGCTGGCAAAGCGCTAAGGCTCCATTCATGACTGCGGTTATCGCCCTGGTGGGGCGCCCCAATGTGGGTAAATCCACTTTTTTCAATCGCCTGACGCGCACCCGCGAGGCCCTGGTGGCGGATTTCCCAGGGCTCACCCGGGATCGCCACTATGGTACTGCGCAATTTGAGGGGCACCAGTATCTGGTGGTGGATACTGGCGGTTTTGAGCCGGAAGAGCGGGATGGCTTGGTGGCGGCCATGGCCATACAGACTCGTCTCGCTATTACTGAGGCCGATGCCATTTGCTTTCTGGTAGATGCTAAAGAAGGTCTCTCGGCTCAGGATACAGAAATCGCCGAGGAGCTGCGCCGCAGTGGTAAATCCATTTATCTGGTCGTTAACAAGATGGACGCGAAAGGCGCTGTGAGCGAGTTTCCTGAGTTTTATCGACTTGGTCTGGGCATACCCTACACTATCTCTGCGGCCCATGGGCACGGCGTTGAACCGCTGTTAGAGGCGATTTTCTCTGACTTGCCTACACCAGAAGAAGAAGCCGCCGAGGCGGCGGGGAAGGGGCCGCGCATTGCCATGCTCGGTCGGCCCAACGTGGGCAAATCGACGCTGGTCAACGCAATGCTGGGTGAAAAGCGTGTCCTCGTTTTTGACGAGCCTGGCACCACCCGGGATAGCATCCGCATTCCTTATGAGCGCCAGGGCAAGCCCTACGTCATGATTGATACCGCGGGTATGCGGCGCCGCGCCAGAGTGGGCGAAGGGCTTGAAAAGCTCAGCGTGTTGAAGACCCTGAGTGCACTGCGTGAAGCGGATGTGGTCCTGCTGGTGCTTGATGCGCATCTGGGTATCGCCGAGCAGGACGCCCACCTGGTAGGTGTGGCGGTCGAGCTGGGGCGTCCCATTGTGGTGGTGGTCAACAAGTGGGACGGGATGGAGCCCGAACAGCGCAAGGCGGTAAAGCAAGAACTGGAAAGACGGCTGGACTTTATTAAGTATGCGCCGATCTACACCATTTCCGCCCTGCATGGCACGGGTGTGGGTGATCTCTATAAGAGTATTGATCAGCTATGGATTGATTCTCGCCGCCATTTCTCCACAGGCGAGCTGAATCGGGCGCTGGCCGAGGTGATCGAGACCCATCAACCACCCATGGTTGGCGGGCGCCGCATCAAACTGCGTTATTGTCATCAGGGGGGAGAAAACCCCATCACCTTGGTGTTTCACGGTAACCAACTGACGCGTCTGCCCGGTACTTACAAGCGTTATTTGGAGAGCGCCTTTCGGCGGGCGCTCCATTTGGAATCCGTACCCTTGCGTCTGGTCTTCCGTCAGGGAGAAAATCCCTATGATCCGCAGGCGAGAAAAGGGAAGCACTGAATGACAGAGCGCATCTCGGGCTGGTGGCGCTGGGCCATGGTGGCCGTGTGCATTTATATGGCGATATGGATAAGTAATCGTTATCTACTCGTTAACCCGCAGGTGATCTGGGTGTGGGCCGGCGAGTACGCACTCTGGGCCGCCATAACACTGGGCGCCATTGCCCGCTTTTTTCCGGCCTTGACGCCTTATGGTTGGCGGCCGGTGACCATCCTCCTGGGTGCGATGCTCTCAGGGCTGGAAATTTTTATTGGGGCAGGACCTGGCACGAAGGTGCGTGTGGACGAATGGATGACAGCACTCATCGGTATCGCCGGGGTCGCCATCCTTGCCCGTGTTTTGCCCGCCGCTATCACGCGTTTTTGGTTTGGTCAGGAGGTGATTCGTCAGGGACCGCTTCCCCGTCCGCCACGCTGAGGCGGACGAGACGGGTAACGGCGGATATGATATTGAACGTCAGTTGACTGTGCACGGTTATGCGAGTGCGGCAAAGATGGCCGATGGGCTAGTAGCCCTCTGGTGCGGAGCAGGGAAACGGCGGGATATAAAAAAGCAGTGTCATAAAGATCGCCTTGGCGTGTTGAGCACGAATTCGGCATCACGGGTGACCTGCGCTATAATGCACAGAGTTACGGGCAAAGGGTTCCCGCGCCCGCGCTGTTATCCGTTCACCGTTCGTCAGGAGGTATAAAATGTCTGAAGCAGCTGATCTCGTTATTATCCTTATTACTGGTCCGGAGAATCCCAAGCGTCTGCCTTCTGCCTTTTTTCTCGCTGCCACGGCTGCCGCAGCGGAGCAAAAAGTGGTGATGTATTTTACTGGCCCAGCCACGGAATTGCTGGCTAAGGGTAAGGCCGAGACCATATTTCCCATGGCCGGTGGCAAGAGCGTTGCTGATTTCATGAAACTGGCTGAGGACAACGGCGTGCAGATTATCGGTTGTCTGCAATCGCTGGAACTCAACGGCATGACCAAAGATGACCTGGCCAAACCCATTCCTATGATGAATCCGAGCGCTGCTTTACCGTCTCTGGCCGCCGCCGGACGGATTCTGACTTGGTAGCTGGAGTCGGTCGTTACGTTTAAACACCTTGGAGCCCGTTCTGTTGACGGGCTTTGCTTATATCCATCGCCTGCTGAGAGCCATATTATGATATCGGTATCCTGGTTGTCATAAAAATGTCATAAATGGTTCATTAAAGTGTCATATTGCCATGTTAGATTGCTCTTCGAGTTTCGCTGGCAATAGTATTTTTATGCTATCTGTATGCGAGATGTTCGATGGGTCAGCCGTAAATCAACGTATTTGCCATCTTTGGAGGCCTTATATGCTGTATCACTTGAAGAAAGAAGTGTCGCGTAGTGTCAAAGGCGCTGTAATTCTATCCGCGCTGGGCCTTTCCGCCCTGTGCGCCCTGCCCGCGTCGGCGGCTCCGACCATCTCGCTGCTGGAAACCGGCTCCACGCTGCTGTACCCGCTTTTCAATCTGTGGGTTCCTGTATACACCAAGATGAATCCGGGTGTTCAGATCACCACCCAGGGCACGGGCAGCGGTACCGGCATCGCTGAGGCAATCTCCGGTGTGGCCCAGATCGGCGCTTCTGACGCCTACATGAGCGATGCGCAGATCAAGCAGCATCCCAATATCCTGAACATCCCGCTGGCCATCTCCATTCAGATGATCAATTACAATGTTCCCGGCCTGAACAATGTGCATCTGAAGCTGTCCGGTCCGGTGCTCGCGGGCATCTATTCCGGCAAAATCACTAACTGGAACGACGCGGCCATTGCCAAGCTGAATCCCGGTGTGAAGCTCCCCAACCACAAGATTATTCCGGTGCATCGTACCGATGGTTCCGGCGACACCTTCATTTTTACCACCTATCTGTCTGATACGACCCCTGCATGGAGCAATAGCGTGGGTTACAGCACGACGGTGAGCTGGCCGGCGGTTCCCGGTGGCATCGGTGCGGAAGGCAACCCCGGTATGGTACAGGCCCTGAAGACGACACCTTACGGCATCGCCTATATCGGCATCAGTTGGAAGAAGCCGGTGGAAGAGGCCCATCTGGGGATGGCCATGCTGGAAAACCGCGCCGGCAAGTTTGTGCTGCCGACGGTGGCGAATGCCAAGGCCGCAGCGGGTGAAATGGTCAACAAGACCCCGGCCGACGAGCGGATCAGCCTGGTCTATGCGCCGGGTACTAATTCTTACCCTATCATCAACTACGAGTACGCAATCGTTAGCAAGACCCAGCCCAATGCTGAAGTTGCCGCTGGCATGCGCAAGTTCCTGAACTGGGCTATTGATCCGAAGGGTGGTAATGCGCCACACTTCATCACTGCGGTGAATTTTGTGCCGCTACCAGGTAGTGCTGCGGAGCTTTCCCGCAAACAGATCGCGGAAATCAAGTAAAGATTGTGCCGGAGCCGGGGTTCGTCCCCGGCTTTTCCATACCCAATGCAGGATCCCTCCGTATATTCTTATGATTATTGATGCTGACTATTCAGATGCTGTAGACGCTGGGAGATTCCTGAAATGAAAATTCCTGTGTTCAGGGCAGGATTGATCGCCACAGCCAGTTTTTTACCACTTTCATTAATTGCACTGATCGCTTTTTTGGCGGTTTATTCCTGGCCCGCCATTCAGTTTAATCAATTTCAATTCCTGTGGACCAACGACTGGAATTTGGGGAATCTTTACGGTAACCCGATGACAGTACACGGCGCACAGATTATGCCAGGGGCCAAGTACGGCATTTGGTTTTTGGTCGTCGGTACTGTGGTCAGTTCGGCACTGGCCATGTTGATGGCGATGCCCATTGCCATTGGCGCGGCATACTTCTTGAGTGAAGGAGTGCGTAAATCCTGGGCCGGTCCCTTATCTCTTTTCGTGGACTTGCTGGCGGCCATTCCCAGCGTCGTTTACGGATTGTGGGGATATGCGCTGCTGGTACCACTGTTTGGGCAGACGATTTTTCCCTTCATGGCTAAGACGTTTTCTTTTATCCCTTTCCTGAATGGTGATCCAGGCAGCGGTTATGGGCTGCTCACCTCGGCTTTTGTACTGGCGGTGATGATCATTCCTTTGATTTCTGCCACCCTGCGCGAGTCCATCCGGATGACCGTGCCCGAATTGAAGGAGGCTGGCCTGAGCCTGGGTTTAAATCGCCTGGAGGTATTCTGGCATATTACCTTGCCTAAACTGAAGACGGTATTGATCGGCGTGGGTATTCTCGCCTTGGGTCGGGCCTTGGGAGAAACTATGGCTGTTCTCATGGTCAGTGGTAATGCCCTGAATTATCTGCCTAATAACATTTACGCGCCGATCTCCACCATGGCCGCATTTATTGCCTCGCAACTGGACAGCGCGCTGCAGGATCCGACGAATATGGCCGTGGAGGCCCTTTCTGAAATCGCTCTCGTGCTGCTGCTCATTACAGTGGTGGTGAATTTTGCGGCGCGTTTACTGTTATGGATGGCGAGGGTGCGCTGATGGCGAGCAAGGCGATTGAGCGCAACATCGGCGTCAGAGCAAGCGCGAAAAGCTTCAAAGTGTCTTTATCACGACGCGTGATGACAGCATTTGCCTGGATGTTCGTCGTATTTTCATTTCTTTTTGTCGCGGCGATGTTCGTTTCCATTATCGGAGACGTGCTCATTCACGCATGGCCGGCGCTGACCCCAAAATTGTTAACGGATATTACCAACGGTATTGGTGGTGGTCTTAAAAACGCTATCGAGGGAACCATGGTCATGTCTGTCGGAGCGTTGCTCCTGGCGGCGCCGATCGGCATTGCCTCCGGCATATATTTGAGTGAGCATGGCCATGGCGGCGCCGGAAAAATGCTGCGCTTTCTTTCGGACGTGTTGGTTGGTATACCATCCATCGTACTGGGCTATGTCGGCTACATCACCATGGTTATTTATCTGGGTTGGCAGTTCTCTGTGGCGGCGGGCATCATCACCCTGACCGTCATGTTGCTACCCTACATTGCCCGCTCCACGGAGTTGGCGCTCACCAATATTCCTCTGGCGGTGCGCGAAGCCGGTTATGGGCTGGGCGCAGGGGAGGGGCGCGTCGTGCTGCGCATTCTGTTGCCTGGGGCCGCGCCGGCGATTTTGACGGGGCTTTTCTACGCAGTCGCTCTGTCCATGGGAGAAACCGCTCCTCTGTTATATACAGCGGGTTGGTCCAATTACATGTGGAATGGCCAGTTTACCAAAGAACCGATCGGTTATCTGACTTACGTCGTCTGGACCTTCATCAACGAACCCTTTGCGGAATCCCACATGCTTGCATTTGCGGCGGCTTTCCTGATTACCGCAGGCGTGTTGATCCTGATTTTGATCGGTCGCTGGTTACTAGTACGCGGACAACGCCGTATGGGTGCCTATCAGGGGTAACCCCGCCGCCGGCCCTGCCGGGCGGAGGCATCCATTCCGTCTGTGTTAGTCCGCAGGCCCGAGGCCTTTTCTTTCTTGGAGCCTGAGATGTCCAACCGTCCGGACAGTAGTATCAACGCCTATCTGGTTGCTTAGGAAAAAGTCTTGTCAACCTGCTGGTCCTCTGCGCCCGCCAGCAACTCTTTGGCGCGGGCCAGAAACTCGGCAGCGCGGCCCCGATCGCTGTTGTCGGTGGTTTGCCAAATGGGGAAGAGCGTGGTTTCTTCGCGGTTTTCGTGCTTGGCGAGTGAGCCGGAAAGTACCGCACAGAGGGCCGGCAAGATGCCATAGTCCTTCTCCAGCAGCGTTTCTTCCAACAATCGAGATTGGACGATGATGCTATCATGCTCAAAGAGCATGTCGGCAAGAGGGCCTTTTTCCGCGCCGCCACCCAAGGTCGGCCCGAGGACATTGTTCTCCAAGTGGACGTGGCGGCGGAGACCGATCCAGTAATCCTTAAAGATGGCTTCGGCATCCACGATCCGATTTTCGTTGGCTGCGGCTAACACGTCCGCAAACAAGCGATCCAGGCGGTAGTGGTCCCAAGTTAGCAGGTCCACCACGTCCTTGGCTTCTGCTTCGGCGCGGGGTTGTACATCTATCCGCCAGAGTTTGCCGTCGGTCTCAAAACGCCAGGAGATGGCATCGCGCAACTGAAAGGCCACCGCCCGCATCATAGCACTGGGGTCGGTGTCCGCCAACACCTGCACATGCTGACCGACCGCCAGCCGGGTCGTGGCGGCGTAGACCAGAGGTTGGGCCACCGCATAGGACATGCCACGCACGTCGATGACGTTCCGGGCAGGGCTTGTGGGTGCGGAAGATATAGCTTGCTGAGTTTGCATAATATGGAGTCCTTGCTTGAAGGCTGGCCCCGAATTAGGGAGAAGGCTAAAGGATCAAATAGGAATGCTACGTGAGTGGTCTTATTGGTGCCCAGGGCCGGACTCGAACCGGCACGGCATAAGCCGAGGGATTTTAAGTCCCTTGCGTCTACCGATTTCGCCACCTGGGCAAATAGTAAAATCATTGAAATACAAGATGTTTAAAACATTATTCCCCTGCGCGCAGACCGTGCTTGTAAGTGGGGCAGGCTTCCATTGTCCAAGAAGAGGAGAACTGCCCATACCAAGATTAACACAAGCTAACGTGCGCTCGCTACAATGCCCGCCCGGCGGACACGGTAAATTTGTTCTCGGGCTCCCTGCTCATCAGATCAGGGTACCTCAATCCAGCGTTCTAATCGGGCGATTGAGCAGATGGGTTCAGCGCGGGTTACGCTGTGTGGAGGCGATTATTATCTGACTTCTTCCCCGTCGTTTTGCAAGAAGGAGCGCCTGATCCGCAGCACGCAGCAGTGCGTCTGGATTGTCCATGTCCGGTTGCATTTGCGCTACCCCTGCGCTGAGCGTGATGAGCGGGAAATCGCCTTGCATCTGAGCGGCCTCCTGGCACAGTCGTTCAGCGTACAAGGAAGCTTTCAACTCATCACTTTGCGGGCAAAGAATGAGAAATTCTTCGCCGCCCACACGGGCGATCAGATCACCGCTCCGAGAATTTTTCAGGAGCAGGCCGCCTAATGCTCGTAATACACGATCACCCACATCATGACCGTGCTCATCATTGACCTGTTTGAAATAGTCAATGTCCAGCATAATACAGCTTAACGGATGTTGATGGCGTATGGCATGTCGCCAGTTTTCACTGAGAAACTCTTGGGCACCGCGTCGATTAGCAAGCCCAGTGAGCACGTCTTTGCTCGCAAGGGCTTGTAGGGAGTGATTTTGGTGCGTGAGATCTGTGCAGGAATTCTCTAGCCGTGCCATAAAAGTGACCATTTGTGCAGCAATAGCCAGCTTGGCAACAAGCATATTGCCAGAAGGTGGCTTGCTGATAATGTCATTGGCACCAGCTTCTATGGCCTCAGCGCTACAATCACCATGGTGTGTGTCGGCAAGAACCAACAGGTATATGCGGGGTCCAAATTCTCTTCGCCATCTCACGCAGAGTTCGGCGCCCGTTATTCCTGGCATATCCCAATCTAGAATAATAATGCACGGTGCCTTTTGATATAGCAAAACAATCGCATCATCGGCACTGTCAGCTCGGATGACGTTGTACCCTTCAGGTTTCAGTGTTTGCTGCAACAGATCCAGGTCTCCGGTCTGATTGGCCACCAGCAATATAGGACCGGGAACGGAAGGCTGGGGATTTAGTCGACCGGTGATCAGTGTTTCGCGTAAAGCTTCCAGCTTTTGGACTAAATCGGGAGAGACGGTTTGATCAAAAATATCAGCTATCTCCTCCCATTCGGCAATAATTTCACTGATCATTCTTTCGAATTGCGCGTCAGGAAACCACCAGCTTCTTGCGGCACTTTGAAGCAGCGTCATGGATTGGGCGGGAGCACCTGTGAGCACCCAACTGGCAATATTCCGGCCGTCCTCGACGATGGCCCGCAGAGTATGCAAACGGCCTGTGCGCTCTGCGCTACTCGTTGCATCCGCAATATTTCGCTGGGACTCCAATGCCAACACGATATTTTCCGGGACGCGCCAGTGGCGCAGCAGAGCGGCGCTGAGCTGGCGGTGGTCAAATCCAAAGTGTGCCTTTTCCTGATCCAACAACGCGGCAACGGGCAGATTCTGGGATGCCAGCGCCGCAGTCTCGGCCGGAGCGGAACAGGCCATGAATAGGCTGCCGATTTCGCAGAGCAGGCCGACCGTAAACACATCTGCGGCAGGCCATTCGTCAGTACGGGCAGCCAATGCGTGCATGGCGATAGCGCGCAGCAGACTGCCTGCCCAGAATCTGCGCAAATCAAAATTGGGCGGTGTAGAAAATGTTTTGCTGGCCAGTGTGAGCCCGAGTGCGAGCGGTACTACCATCTTAAGACCGATGCGCATGAGTGCTTCTTCAATGCCCATGATGCGCCGATATTTGCCATATATGGCTGAGTTGGCAATTTTAATGATTTTGGCCGTAAGAATAGGATCGACGCGTATCAGCTTTGCGGCATCGGCAATTCCGGCATTATCTTGCTGTAAAAGCTCTGTGAGCGCCAGAGTGCTCCGCGATGGTGAAGGATATCCACCTTTATCAAGCCGCTGTAGTAGTGCCTCAATCTGCATGGAATGATGCTTCCGCAAATCCGTAGAACCTATCATAACGAACTGTGGTACCAATAAACAAGGAAGTTTGTGGCGGTATCGGGACGGCAGGAATCAACGAGCTGGCGCCTGCCCGCGGCTTGTCAGTAGCCCGGCTGGTGTTGTGCCCAGCGCACGGTTGGCAACTGACTGAGGAGGTCCGGATTTTGCCAGTCCGGTTGGCGATGTTCGATGAGCACATCGGTGGTGATGCCGCCGCGCACATACCAGCGTCCCAGCAGGCGCAGATAGCGTGGGTTGATCAGGCTGATCAGATCGTCGGCGATGCGGTTGGTCATCGCCTCGTGAAAGGCGCCCGCGTCGCGAAAGCTCCAGAGGTACAGCTTGAGGGATTTCAGCTCGATGTTATGCTGACCCGGAATGAAATCCAGCATAAAGTGCGCGAAGTCGGGTTGCCCGGTCAGGGGGCAGAGGCAGGTGAATTCGGGCAGATCCATGTGTACCACATAGTCGCGCTCAGGGTGGGGATTAGGAAAACGCTCTAACGCGACGCTGGGTTGACTGGGCATCTGGAACTCCTCATCATCTGTGCTTCACCAATTTGGCATACTATAGCAAAAAACTCCCTTCATGCGCCTCTCGGCCATCGTCCTCCAGGGCTTTAAATCCTTTCGCGAAAACACGCGCATTCAGTTCGACGCCAATCCCGTGGTGATTGTCGGTCCCAATGGTTGCGGCAAATCCAACACGGTTGACGCTCTGCGCTGGGTGCTCGGTGAATCTTCGGCGCGCCAACTGCGCGGCGGCACCCTGAGCGATGTGATTTCCAATGGCGGCGGCAGTCGACCGGCCGCGTCGGTGGCGACGGTCGAGTTGCGCTTTGATAACAGCGATAGGGCGGCTCCCGGCGCCTTTGCCGACGTGGCTGAAATCAGCGTCAAACGCAGTCTGGACCGCAAGGGCGACGGCCATTACCGGATTAACGGTGCCCGCTGTCGGCGGCGCGATGTGGGCGACTTGTTTCTCGGCACCGGACTTGGCGGCAATGCCTACGCTATCGTTGAGCAGGGGACTATCGGGCGGGTTATTGAAGCGCGCCCGGACGATTTGCGCGCCATTCTGGAAGAGGCGGGTGGCATCAGTCGTTACAAGGAGCGGCGGCGGGAGACCACACAACGCATTGCCGAAACGCGGGAACATCTACAGCGTTTGCATGACATTCACGGTGAGCTGGACGGTCAGTGGCAACGCTTGCAGCGGCAGGCCCAGGCGGCGCAAAAGTTGCGCACCCTACGGGTGGAGGAGCGTCAATGGCAGTGGTGGGGTGTGGCCTTTCGCGTGGATGTTCTCGAAACGGAGCGCCAACAGACCCTAGCACGGCGCGCCGCGCTGCAAGCAACCTATCAGCACGAAGAGGAGCATCTTGTTGCCGCATCGCAGCTTTTGGATCAACTGCGTGCGGAGGAGCGCCGGGGCCAGGACGCCATCGCCGCCGCCCAAGGTGAGCTCTATGAGGCGCAGGCCCGGCAAAGCGATGTGGAACATCGGCTTCGGGAACAACAGGCGGCGATCCAACGCTGCCTGAGTGGATTGAATCAGCAGCGGGCACAGCAGCAAAAAATCCAGTCTGAACAAGCACGCCAGGCGGAGACTGAAAGCCAGCGGCAGCAGCGTTTGCAGACGTTAACCGTTCGCCAGCACGCATTGACCGGAGAGGATGAGCGCGCCCGGCGCGGACGGCAGGAAGCGGAGCGCGAGCTCGAACAGCAGGATCATGAACGTCAGCAACAGCAGCAGGCTTTGGCGGAACTGCGCCGCAAAAGGGACGTGACGACGGCGCAAATTTGTGAGCTGGAGCCGCGCCTGAAGGATGTTGAACGGCGTTTGCAACAGCAGTCCGCGGAAATGCCCTCGGAGCGCCCCGCTTTGGAAGCGCTGGAAGCACATTGCCAATCCGGGGAAATGTCGTTAAGAGAGGCCGCAACGGCGCTTCAGGGGCAACGCGATGCGTTGGAAACGGCCCAGGTCCAGGCCGCGGCTTTGCGTGCACCGCGCGACGGCGCGCAGGCTAGGATGCAGGAGTGCGGGGCCCGGCAAAAGGCGCTGGAGAGTCTGCTGCAAAGGCTGCAAAAACCGGCTGTGAAAAGTGACATGACAAGCACCCGACTGGTGGACCAGATACGGGTACTGCCCGGCTGGGAACGCGCGGTGGAGGTGGCGTTGCGTGGTCGCCTGCACGCCTCGGTGATGGAGGGCGGCAGTACGGTCACTCAGGGCAGCATATTGTGGAAGAGCGCGGCGTTACCACCTGATCTACCGCCGGATACGTTGGTACAGGCGTTGGAAAGGCCCGCGACCCTGAGCCGAGGACTGAGTGATTGGCTGTGGGGGCTGCGCATGGCTCCGGATCTGGCCTTTGCCCTCAGTCAGCGTGAGCAATTGCAGGCGGGAGAGGCCTGGATTACGCCACAGGGTATATTGGTGCATCGCTCGGGGATGGAATATCCAGAGCATGAAGATGGCGCCAGTCTGCTGCAATGTCGCCGCGAGCTGGTGGAAAATAGCGAACGTTTTCGTCAGGCACAGGCCGAGGCCGCTGCCACCCATGCGGCATTGACGGCTGCCGAACAACGGGCGCGGGCCATACAGGAGCTGGTGCGAACGGCCGATAGCCGCTGGCAAATCTTGAATCGGCAAAACGCCGAAGAGCGGGAATCCCTCGCCCGTCTGCGCAGCCGGGTGGAGGCGGAAGACCGACAACGGGCAGAACGCGTCGCTGAGTCCCAGCGACTCAACGACGAACGGACAGCGTTGGAGACCCGCCTGCAAGGACTGCATCAGGATTTTGCTAACGATGAAAGCGGCTGGCGAGATTTGGAGCAGGTGGTACAAAACGCGCAGCGGGCAAGCGATGGGCTACGGCGTCGGGTAGGAGAGTTGCGCGCAGCTTATGGTCGCTTGCGAGACGAACGCCAAGCACTTGAAGTCCAGCAACAGCGTTTGCGGGCTGAGTCAGAGGCCGCCATTGCCCGTGCCGTAGACCTGCAACAGCAAGGGAATCAGCTTGCCATGACGGCGGCTCAGGGAGACGAGGAACTCGCCTGCCTGCAAGCGGGGCTGCTGGCAATGGAAACGGCACTGGAGGTCGTAGTGCGTTTGCGGGCTGAGCGTAATGCCCAACTGTTGGCCTTGCAGAGCGCAGCGCAGACCGCAGGGCAGCAGATTCACCAACAGGAAAGCCAGCGCCACCATTTGGAGGAACAGTTGCGCGGCCTGCAAAAGTCCGGGGCCGCCGCCGATCAGCAACTCGCAGGTCTGCAGGCGCGACTGGAAGAATTGCAGCAACGCGCCGCGGTGCTTGCGCCGGATATGGGGGAAGACCCCGGACCCTGCCCAGACGTGATCCGTTGTGAAGAAAACATTGCCCGGATCGGCGCGGCCATCGTCCGTCTCGGCAATGTGAATCTCGCCGCCGAAGAAGAGTTGCAGGAGCTGGAAGATCGGCGCGGCAACCTGCTTACGCAGGTCGAAGACGTGGAAGCGGCCCTGCGCAGCCTGGAAGAGGCGATGACAGCCATGGATCAGGAGACGACCACGCGCTTTCGGGACACCCTCGACAAGGTCAACCAAGCCTTGCAGGAACTTTTCGCCATTCTCTTTGGTGGTGGGCAGGCGCAACTGAGCCCGGTGGGCGAAGACCTGCTGGATGCGGGACTGGTCCTGCGTGCGCAACCGCCGGGCAAACGCAACGCCAGTCTGCAGCAGCTCTCCGGTGGCGAGAAGGCGCTCACTGCCATTGCGTTGGTATTTGCCTTGTTCCGCCTGAATCCTGCGCCTTTCTGCGTGCTCGACGAGGTGGATGCACCGTTGGACGATGCCAATGTCGGACGTTTTTGCCATCTGGTGCAGGAAATGGCGGCACAGACCCAGTTTTTGATTGTGACCCATCGCAGTCTGACCATGCAGGTCGCCGAGCAACTGGTGGGCGTCACCATGACGGAGCCGGGCATCTCCCGCGTGGTGCGAGTAGAAGTGGCGGACACCTTGGCGCAGGCAGCGCTCCGTGAGGAAACGGCGCCTTAAAGCCTATTGGTTATTCCGGGTTACGCAACAAAACCATCTTCATTACTGCCTTGCCGCGGCGGATTTGAAATACCGATTTTGAGCCACTCAGAGCAGCGCAACCCCACTAAATGATACCTGGAATGAGCCGGTACGTGCAGTTGCGGTATTCTTGGTAGGCGATCCCGAACGCAGTCGTCAGAATGTGTTCCTCTTTGGCGATTCTCCAGAGGTAGGCCAAAAGGACGGGAAGGAGAATAATCGTTGCCGTCGCCCAGTAGCCTACGGATAATGCCAGGCCGGAAAAACACAGCAGCGCGCCCGTATAGGAAGGATGGCGTACCATGCGGTATGGTCCATGTCGGATCAACCGGTGTTCAGGCTGGATAGCCAGATCCACGGTGAAGTGTTTTTTCAGGGTTATGATCGCATAGAATCGCAACAGCAACCCCGCCATCAGCAACGCACAACCCACGCGCGGTAGATAGAGCGCAACATGTAGTTCATAGCGAACCTCAGATCCCACCATCCAAGCCCAGCCTCCGACGCTGGAAAGAATCACCACATTAAATATTTTTGAGGCCCCACCGTCCTGCTTGTTGGCATTCGGCGGTGACCTGAAAAAATATTCCAGACACAGTTCCAATGATATCCATAAGGACAACACCGTCACCAGTAAAAATGTCGAGTCCGTCATTCTTCACCCCTTGCTTCGTATTTTATCCTGGTTGGAGGCGCCCTGGATGGCTGTCTCGTAAGGTCAGGAGCGCTTGGTTCCTGGAACCGGCGTCTGATGATTATGTATGATATAACTCGTTACGAGTCGTTTTTTCAAGTATAACTTTAGCAATAATCGTCACTCGTGGTTCCCGTTGGTATTCGGTGGACGTCAGGCAGCCCATTTTTTCAGGCAATGAGTGAGAGATGACACAGTCGTTCACTTTGGCTTCCGGCCAGGTTCTATCCTATGAAGATAGCGGTAACCTGAACGGGAGGTTGCCGGTATTGTTCTTTCACGGTACGCCCGGATCCCGCTTGCAACTGAAATTGCTGCCTGCGGCCCTTCGCGATGGTCTGCACTGGATCACCTTTGACCGACCGGGTTACGGAGAATCGGGCCGGCAGCCGGGACTCACCATGACCGAAGTGGCGGCAATGGGCGAAGTCTTGGTAAACCGTCTGGGGTTTGACGCCTTTCAGGTGCTGGGTTTCTCCGGCGGTGGTCCCTACGCGCTGGCCTGCGCCTATGCCATGCCGGAGCGGGTGCGCGGCGTGCATCTGGCGGGCAGCCCGGGGCCGACCGATCTCCCCGAGATATGGTCCGCTCTGCATCATCAAGATCATGCCCTCTTTACCTTGGTGCACAGGGCGCCGTGGCTCCTCAGGGCTTTGTTGCGCCTCAGAATGGGTGGGGTGCGCCAGAAGCCGGAACATTTCGTGGCGCAGTTGGCGGCAAAGATGAACGCCGGTGACCAGTCGCTGTTGGCGGCACCCGACGTCCTGGCGAAGCTGTGCGACGACTTGCGGGAAGCGATGCGGCAAGGAACGGCAGGGATGGCCGATGACTTCGCGGTGCTCAACCGCCCCTGGCCTTTCCGTCTGGAGGATGTTCGAGTGCCGGTGCACATCTGGCAGGGTGCCCAGGATCAACTGACCAGTCCGCAGGTCGGTTTGGCGATGGCTGCACATCTGCCGACGGCAGAGCTTCATCTGCTGGAGACGGGATCACATACGCTTTTACTGACCCACGCTGCGGAGGTTCGGACGGCGATCGAGGACGTATCCATGTTCAAAAGTGGGTACTAATTAGTAACGGAGCGGGATTGTTCCTGGGGCCTGTCTTCCCTGTTCGTGTCCTCGGTATTCCAGCATCGCGCCAGCGTATCCAGCGCGTCCAGTACTTCCCGCAGTTCCAGTCCGCGCCGGGTCAGGCCATAGGTCACTTCTGGAGGAACGCTGGGATAATACTCCCGGAAGACGACCTGGGCCGCCTCCAGGGTGCGTAAGCGCTCCGTCAGCATGCGCGAAGAAATACCGCGCACTTCCCGTTTAAGCACCCCAAAACGCAGGGGGCCGCGCTGTCTCAGGGTCCACAGGATATGCGTGGTCCATGGCCCCATCAGCAAGCGGAGCAGGGCGTCCATGGGGCACATGGTTTCCTGTTTGGTTTGTCGAGTCATGGTTACTAATCCGTACCTACTTCACAAAATATACTAAATGGTCTTTACTGGGCAGGCAACATTCACTGACGCGAGGAGTTCATTATGAGCAAAATACTGGTTTTGTATCACAGCCTCTGGGGTCATATCGAAACCATGGCCCAGGCTATCGCCGAGGGAGTACAGGAGGTCTCTGGAGTGACGGCGGACATCAAGCGAGTGCCCGAAAGCATGCCGGCAGAAACCTTGGCCGCCATGCACGCCAAAACCGGGCAGGCGGCTCCAGAAGCGCACCCTGATGATCTGGCGGATTATGATGCCATCATTTTTGGCACGCCGACCCGCTTCGGCAACATGAGCGGCCAGATGCGCAATTTTCTCGACCGTACCGGTAATCTTTGGCAAGAAGGCAAACTGGTGGGCAAAGTCGGCAGCGTTTTTGCCAGCACGGCCACCCAACACGGTGGCCAGGAAACGACCATTACGTCTTTTCACAGCTTCCTTTTTCATCAGGGCATGATTGTGGTAGGCGTTCCCTATAGTTGCCAGGGGCTCATGAATATGGATGAGATCACCGGTGGCACACCTTATGGTGCCACCACCCTCGCTAAGGGCGATGGAAGCCGCCAGCCCAGTGCCAACGAACTGGCGATCGCCCGGTTCCAGGGGCGCCACGTTGCGGGTATCACCCACAAGCTATTCGGTTGAGGCATAATCATCCAGAGTCGGCACCCTCAGCATGGGTGTAGGGGCTCCTTGAGCGTTGGTGCTTGGCGACGTCGCAGAGGGCAGTTTTCGATCATTTTTGAAAAGGCTTCAAAAAGTTCTGGATCGCTGTATATTCCGGACTCGGCGTTCATGATTGTCATCGTTTCTTCGTGAGATTTACCCTGGTGGTATGCTCTAGTTTCAGTCATGGCCGCGTAGCAATCAGCGATTAGAATGATTCTGGCAAATAGGGGTATTTCATCGCCTTTCATTTCATCAGGATAGCCGGATCCATCGTAGTGTTCATGATGGTGTCGCACGGCTTCGACGATAGGCTGATTTGGTCCTGACAAAGGCAGAAATGATTGTGCTGCGATGATGCGCTCTCCACAGAGGGTATGGTCTTTCATGAGTTTCCATTCATGAGCGTCTAACTGACCCGATTTCATCAAGATGGAATCGGGAATACCAATCTTCCCCGCGTCATGCACGAATCCAGCCTCCCGCAGCGGCGACAAGTCACCGTTTTTTAGGTGAATGGCGCAACCCAAAGCCTCTGCCAGATAGCCAACGCGCAGGCAATGCTGAGCTGTATGCGCGTCCCTTTCCTCAATGGCGACATAGATCGCCTGATCTACGCAATTCATGGCGTCTCACGGAAACTAATAAGCTTTCTAAGCCTATAGTACACATTTCTTAATGGCGCAAATCAGAGGGGCGGTTTGTGATTGGATGCGCGAAGCTACGATGGAAAATGGGGGACGAATTATTCGACGCGCGCCGGGTGCAGCGAAAGAATGGGCCAGCCCCGCGCTTCGGCGATGGCGCGCAGGCGCGGATCCGGGTCAACGGCGACCGGATGGGTGACGGTGTCCAGTAAAGGCAGATCGTTGTGCGAGTCGCTGTAAAACGTGCTGTTCCGCAGCGTGTTCTCCCAGTCTAATTCCTGCGTCCGCAGCCAGTCACGCAAGCGTTGCACCTTGCCCGCCTGAAAGCAGGGAATGCCGACGCTACGGCCGGTAAAGTCACCCGATGCCGTCTCTTCAGGTTCCGTCGCGAGCAGATGGGCGATGCCCAGTTCTTCAGCAATGGGTGCCGTCACAAAGCGATTGGTCGCAGTAATGATGACCAGGGTATCACCTCGCTGGCGATGTTCCTCTACCAGGGCGCGCGCGCGCTCGGATATCATCGGCAGCACCCGCTCCTGCAGATATTCCCGGTGCCAGGCGTCAAGATGGGCACGAGGATGTGCCGCCAGGGGGGCCAACTGAAAATTCAGGAATGCCTGAATATCTAAGGTGCCAGCTTGATATTCGGCATAAAACCGATCATTGAGGTGGCTAAAATGTTCCGTATCGACAATGCCGCGGCTGCCGAGAAACTCCATCCACGCGTGGTCGGAGTCGCCGGAAAGCAAGGTGTTGTCCAGATCAAAAAGGGTGAGGGCCATAGGTTCTTCATCCAGTGAGAGGGGGCCATAGCGAATGCATGGCGGATTATACCAGAAAGTGCATTTGCGATATGCTGGCGCGGCAAATGTTTCCGGTTTTTACAGAAGGAGCGGGTGGTGGAGCGGAGCAAGCCTACTGACTTCGAGCGTATTCAGCAATTGCATGCCGAATTGGTGGCCGCCAATAAAGCCTATTATCAGCACGATGCACCGACCCTGAGTGATGCGGAATATGATGCCCACCTGCGCGAGCTCCGCGCTTTGGAGGACCGTAATCCGCAGTGGCAAAGCGCCGACTCGCCGACCCAGCGGATAGGGGCAGCCCCCTTGGAGGTGTTTGCGGAAGTACGCTATACCGTACCAATGACCTCTCTCGACAATGTGTTTGATCAGGGTGGTTTCGGCGATTGGCTGGCGCGTGTGCAGAAGGGGCTCGGTCGCGAGGATGTTCCGCTCAGCGCCGAACCCAAATTTGATGGCCTCTCGGTCAGTATTCGTTACCTCGATGGCAAACTGGTGCAGGCCGGGACCCGCGGAGATGGTCAAACCGGTGAGGAGGTTACTGCCAATGTCCGCACGATCCGCAACATTCCTCTGCAACTGGCGGGCAAGGGCTGGCCGGACCTGCTGGAGGTGCGCGGGGAGGTAGTGATTCCGGTGGCGGCTTTTCGGCGATTGAATGAAGAGCGGCTGCGCGGGGGAGAGAATCCCTTCGCCAATCCGCGCAATGCGGCAGCGGGCAGCCTGCGGCAACTGGATTCCAACGTGACGGCGAAGCGTCCTCTGGCATTTTTCCCCTGGGGATGGGGAGAAAGCAGCACGCCTCTGGGAGAGTCGCACCGCGCGGCGATGCACAGCCTTTCTGTCTGGGGTTTTGAAGTGACATCTTACTTGCGTAGTGTTCACCATCTTACGGAATGCGAAAGCTATTTCAATGAAATGCAGAAATCACGCGAAGGCATGCCTTTTGAAATAGATGGTCTCGTGTTCAAGGTCGATGATCTGGCAGCCAGGGAACGGTTAGGCTTCACCGCCCGCGCACCGCGATGGGCCATTGCCTATAAATTTCCGGCCCACGAAGAACGTACCGTGGTTGAAGATATCCTGGCTTCCGTAGGGCGCACCGGCGTGATTACTCCGGTGGCTGTCTTGCAGCCCGTGCAAGTGGGCGGCGTGACCGTGAGCCGCGCCAGTTTGCATAATCAGGATGAAGTGGATCGTAAGGATATTCGCGTAGGCGACACAGTGCTGGTGCGTCGCGCCGGGGATGTGATCCCCGAAGTGGTCATGGTGCTCAAGGAAGAACGGCCAGCGGCCGCACAGCCCTGGCAAATGCCGTTGCGTTGTCCGGTTTGTGACTCAGAAGTCTTGCGTTTGGCCAACGAGTCGGCGCACCGTTGCATGGGTGGGCTTTATTGCCCGGCGCAACGGATGGGCGCTATCGAGCACTTCGCTTCGCGCAAGGCCATGGACATCCGGGGCCTGGGCGAAAAACTCGTGCAGCAACTGGTCGAGCAGGGCCTGGTGCACTCCGTAGCCGATATTTACCATCTGGACGAAGCAGCGCTTTGCGGATTGGAGCGCATGGCCAGTCGCTCCGCCCAAAAACTGCTTGCGGAAATAGAACATTCCCGCCATACCAGCCTACCTCGCTTCCTCTACGCCCTGGGTATCCGTCAGGTGGGTGAAAGCACGGCCAAATCTCTGGCGGCCTATTTCGGGGATCTGGACCCCTTACTGGCCGCGACGCCGGAGGTTTTGCAGAATATTCCCGATGTGGGACCCATCGTTGCAGAATCCATCGTCCATTTTTTTGCGCAACCCCATAACCGTGAGGTGATCGCGGCATTACGGAATGCCGGCTTGGATTGGGACGTCATCGAGCCGCAAAAAGGCGGGCGTTTTCAGGGGATGACCTTGGTACTCACCGGATCTTTAGACAGTATGACTCGGGAAGAGGCGAAAACCGCCATAGAAAACGCAGGCGGAAAAGCCAGCAGCACCGTTTCCGCTAAAACAAGCTACGTGGTCGTCGGGAAAGAAGCGGGCGGCAAGGCAGAAAAAGCCAAAAAACTGGGCTTGAAACAGCTTACTGAAGCACAATTTTTGGCGATGCTTTCAGAAAAGGAATAAATATGCAGCAGAACAGAGCATTCCGTATCAATGTGGTGGATATCCATGGCGAAGTGTACAGCGGACTGGCGCATTTTGCGGCCGTGCCAGCGGAACTGGGCGAGATCGGCATATTACCGGGGCATGCGCCCTTGCTGTCAGGGATGCGTGCCGGAGAGTTGCGTATTACCCAAACCGACGGTCAAACACAGATTCTTTTTCTGGAGGGCGGGCTGTTAGAGATTCAGCCCGATATCGTGACTATTCTCGCCAATGCGAGCCTGCGGATCATGGATATTGATATTCAGGATAGCAAGGAGCGCATCAGAGACGCGCAAAGCACCTTGGCGAAGGCCGCGGTTCATCCGATGGATTTTGCCCGCGCCGAATTGGAATTACAGAGAGAGGTGGCAAAAGTGCATGCGTACCAGCGCTATCAGACATACGAACAACGGGGTGGCAATACCAGTGATTACGATTGGGAACGTCCGCCTTTGCAGAATGTGCCGAAGGTGAGCGCGCAAGAACTGGAGGACTGATTGTCATGGTGGCGGGCGAGGCACAGCGCGCCACGTTATCAGGCAATGACTTTTTTATCGAGTTCTTTCGGCGGTTCCTTCCCGCAGTGGGCGCAGACCCCGTTGACCACCAGTTCCATTTCAATCATGGAGTAATCGGCGGGCAAGCAGGGCACCGGTACACTGCTTTCGGGCAGGCAAAACACTTGGCCGCAAGAAACACAATGGAAATGCGGGTGTTGGGTCGCCGTTTCTTCACGGCGGGCGCTAAAACGCCAGATTCGGTCATCTGCCGTGATCCGGTGGGCCAGTCCGATCTGTACCAGCCATTCCAGATTACGGTAGAGGCTGACACGGTCAATCGCCCCCGTATCCGACGCCTCCAGACGTTGCCGCAGTTCGGGGTGACTCAGTGGTTGCTCGGCTTCCAGCAGCGTCTTGAAGACTGCTACCCGTAAACGGGTGATACGCTGTCCGATAGCGCGGAGACGCTGCGTTGCCTCGGCATCGGAAACTTCCGCCGTGAGGGGATGGGGAGGTGATAAATACGTCATGAAGTCATGCTAGAGCAGAAGGCGGGGAGGGCGCAAGCAATGGCCTTGTGTTGCTTTCCTGGACAGCGCCCCATCTGCCGCGCTAGATTTTCGGTCAGGCCCACTCAGGAGTTCCTCATGTCCTCAGAAATCATCACCGTCGGTCAACCTGCACCCCGGTTTCATGCCGCAGCCTATGGTAAGGCATCGTCCATCAGCCTCGATGACCTGCACGGGAAGGTCGTGGTGCTCTATTTTTACCCTAAAGATAACACGCCGGGTTGTACGACAGAGGGGCAGGAGTTCACGGCACTTTACCAGGAATTTCAGGCCGCTGGCGCGGAAATTCTCGGTGTTTCCCGGGATACGGTCGCTAGCCATGAAAAGTTTTCCTGCCAGTTTAACTTTCCTTTCCCGCTTCTGGCCGACACCGATGAAGCACTCTGCAAGGCCTTTGATGTGCTCAAGGAAAAAAACAATTACGGCAAGGTGGGTATTGGTGTTGAACGCAGCACTTTCGTAATCGACCGGGAAGGCAAAATCGCCTACATCGAGCGTAAAGTGAAGGCCGCCGGACATGCAGCCGCCGTGTTGCAAATCGTCAAGCAGCTACCATGAGTAGCCGGGAAATGGCAGGCTCAAATGAGATGAGGGTGCGTCTCTACATTCTGGATACCAATGTGCTGATGCACGATCCCTCAGCGCTATTCCGCTTTCAGGAACATGACATCCTGCTGCCGATGATCGTGCTGGAGGAGCTGGATCAGCACAAAAAGGGCCTCAGTGAGCAGGCACGCAATGTGCGTCAGGTGAGCCGTTATCTGGACGAGATGCTGACGGATACGGCCGATCTGGATCAGGGTTTGGTGCTGCCCTACGCTCAGGGACGACTTTATTTCCAGACTGCCGCACATCAGCAGGTGCTGCCGGAAGACTTGGCCGGCGGCAAGGCGGATAATGAAATCCTCGCCGTGACTCTGGCCTTACAAAATCGCCATCCCGAAAAGGACGTGATTCTGGTCAGCAAAGACATCAACCTCCGCATCAAGGGGCGCACCCTCGGCATTCGCGTGGAGGATTACCAGAATGATCGTGCTTTGGATGATGTGGATCTGCTCTATACGGGCGCAGAGACGCTGAGTGCCGATTTTTGGGATCTGCATAGTCGTGATCTGGACGCCTGGCAGGAGAGCGGGCGGAGTTATTATAAAATCAGCGGCCCTGCCATTCAGCACTGGCATCCCAATCAATTTATCGCACTCAGCACAGCGGAAGAATCGGCCGAAGACTTTGCCGCGATCGTCCGTGAAGTGCATCCAGAACACGCCATTATCGAGCGCATAACCGATTATCGGAGTGACCGGCATGCGGTGTGGGGTATTTTGGCGCGTAATCTGGAGCAGAATTTTGCATTGAATCTACTCATGGATCCGGACGTTGATTTTGTCACCCTGCTGGGTCATGCCGGTACCGGTAAGACGCTGCTGACGCTGGCGGCAGCGCTGCATCAGATTTTCGAGCAGAAGCGCTACTCGGAAGTGATCATCACCCGCGCGACGGTACCGGTGGGCGATGAGATAGGCTTCCTGCCCGGCACGGAGGAAGAGAAAATGCTGCCGTGGATGGGGGCGCTGGAGGACAATCTGGAAATTCTGGCGCGCGGCAGTGATGAGAGCGGCAGTTGGGGGCGCAGTGCGACACAGGATCTGATCAGTAAGCGGATTCGCGTCAAGTCCATGAGTTTTATGCGCGGACGCACTTTTCTGGAGAAATTCGTCATCATCGACGAGGCGCAAAATCTGACGTCCAAGGAAATGAAAACCCTGATCACCCGTGCCGGTCCGGGGACCAAAATCGTCTGTCTGGGTAATATTGCCCAGATCGACACGCCCTATCTGACGGAAACCACCTCAGGTCTGACTTATGTGGTGGATCGCTTCAAGGACTGGGCCTACAGCGGACACATCACCCTGCGTCGTGGGGAGCGTTCGCGTCTGGCGGATTTTGCCAATGCGGCCTTGTGATCCCCTTGTCTCCTGACCTGCTGAGCCCGTAGACTGCGCGCAGGGCATCGAGGGAGTGAGCGCGCATGACATGGTCGGTCGCAGATAGTCGCCATCTGTATAACCTGCCGCATTGGGGTGAAGGATATTTCGATGTGGGCGCGGACGGGCAGATTATCGTCCGTCCCGACGCCAACCCGCAGGGTGCCGCCATCGGGCTGGCCGATGTCGCGGCGGTACTGGGTGAGCATTCCCTCGGTTTACCCTGCCTCCTGCGTTTTCCGCAGATTCTTGGGGATCGGGTTGCGCGCTTGCACGGCGCATTTGGCGATGCCATCCGCGCCCTCGGCTACGCTGGCAGTTACACCCCCGTTTATCCGATCAAGGTCAACCAGCAGCGGCGTGTCGTAGAAGAAATCTTGCGTGCCGGTGCGGGCAGCGTCGGTCTGGAGGCAGGCAGCAAACCGGAGCTGTTAGCGGTCATCGGGCTGATGCCGGTAGGCGGTACCATCATCTGCAATGGTTACAAAGACCACGAGTATATTCGTCTGGCTCTGACGGGTGAGAAGTTGGGCATGCAGGTCTACTTGGTGGTGGAAAAACCCTCGGAACTGCCCCTGATCCTGAATGAGGCCCGCAAGCTCGGCGTCAAACCTCGGATCGGGGTGCGCGCGCGGCTGGCATCCGCAGGTTCCGGCAAGTGGCAGAATACCGGTGGCGAAAAGTCTAAATTCGGCCTGTCTACGGCGGACATTCTGGAACTCGTCCACCGCCTGCGGGCAGAAAATGCGCTGGATAGCCTGCAATTGCTGCACTTTCATCTCGGCTCCCAGATTCCCAATATTCAGTTCATCAAAGGGGGGATGCGCGAATGCGCCCGGCTCTACGCGGAATTGCGACGCCTGGGCGCGGCCCTGGAGGTGGTGGATGTGGGCGGCGGGCTCGGTGTGGACTATGAAGGGACGCACTCCCGTGCATACTGCTCCACGAACTATCATGTCTCGGACTATGCCCATGCCATCGTCGCCACGCTGGCCGATGTGTCGCGCCAGGAGGGGCTGCCGGAGCCGCGTATCATCTCCGAATCGGGGCGGGCGCTGACGGCCCACCACGCCATTTTGCTGACCAATGTCACCGATGTGGAGATGGCGGCAGGGGAACATCCGCAGTCAACCTCTTCCGCCGACCTGATGGATGGAGAATGGGGCCGTCTGCTCACCCGGCTGGATCAGGGTAACGCCGCCGCGGCGCTGGAAATCTATCAGGAGGCTCTTTATCTTCTGGCGGAGATTCACCAGCAATTCAACCTCGGTATCGTTCACATTGAAGAGCGGGCCGAGGCCGAAGGCATTTATGCCCAAGTGCTCTGGCGGGTGCGCGGCTTCCTTGACCCGCACAATCGCGCGCATCGTGACATCCTTGATGAGCTCGACGAAAAGCTGGTGGACAAATATTTCGTTAACTTTTCCCTGTTTCAGTCGCTGCCCGATGTCTGGGCCATCGATCAGATTTTTCCAATATTGCCCATACAGCGGCTGAATGAAGAGCCAGCCCGACGGGCTCGTCTCGAAGATATCACTTGTGACTCCGACGGCCGGATTGATGCGTACGTCACGGCTGAAGGCCTGACACCAGCGCTGCCGGTACATGCGCTACAGGCGAATACGCCTTATCTCCTCGGTATTTTTCTGGTGGGTGCATATCAAGAAATTCTCGGGGATATGCATAATCTGTTCGGTGACACGGACTCGGTTAATGTGCTCTGTGATGCTTCGGGCGCCATGCGTCTGGAGCAGCCGCTGGCGGGGGATACGGTGGAATCCGTCCTGCAATACGTACAGTTTTCCGCTACCGACTTGCTGGCCCGTTATCAGAAGAAAGTGGAAGCCTGCAGCCATCTCAGCGATATGGAGCGTCACGAGTTTTTACAGCAGTTTGCGGATGGGCTGCATGGTTATACCTATTTGGAGTAGCGTAAAAAAGCATAATAATCATTATGCTGAAATAAAATAGACTGGCAATTCATGGTGGAGAATAAGGAAGGCGGATGATTTGGGAATGGGTGGATAGAATATCGGCAATGATCGATATTTTGGTGGGAGGTATCGCGTTATATGGCTTGGTGGTCAGCTTGTATGATCCGCAAGCTATCCGCCGTTGGTTCCCTGGTTTGTTTGTTAACTCGCATGATGACGGCGGTGAGGTCATCGTGCAGTTAGAAGCCAGGGGCTTGGTGTTTACTGTGAGCCATAGGGATACGCCCGTCTGGATGATAGATAAGGTTAATCCAACGCATATCGCACTGGTGGGCAGTGAAGCGAGTGTGGTAGAAATGCATGCGATTGCGGAGTATGCCCGCCGCAAGGACATACAGGTAGTGTCACAGCAGGAAATCAAGGATACGGACGACGTTTCGGAGGCGCGGCACGCGGTGGAAGATGCGTTGCACCAGTTGCGCCACCGCGTGGGTGACCAGATAGCCGTGGATTTGACGGGCGGAAAGACCACCATGAGCCTTGGTGCATTTATGGCCGCCGATGAACAGATGGTGGAAACCGTCTATGTAAGTGCACCATATAACACACAACTGCGCAAACCAGTGTTAAGTGAGGCGCATATTTACCTGATTGCCAACGGCAAGCGGCGGGTAGAGGCGCAGGGCGCCGACGCCTCTACTGCCTGATTGGCGAATCGTTATTCTATTCGCTCCAGCAGGGCCAGTTCGTAGGGGCGGTTTTTTAGGTCTTGGGCAGTGAGCAGACTGCCCTCCGCTTGCCGGTCCTGTAGATAAAGCACCAACGCCCGGTCGCCTTTTTGCAGATCGGCGCGGATACGTTGCATGGGTATCGGCTGCCCCAGCAGTTCCGTGAGGAAGGCCGCGGTGCTCTCGTGGCCGACGGCGGAAATAAATCCGCCCTTCACTATGTCGCGCGCTGCCTCTATGGCCAACGGTCCATGGAAGGCCCACACGCCATAAGCGGTCAGGACCGGACTGTTCAGAATGTAGGTGGCGCCAATCATCTTCAGTTACCCCTCACCATCCAGCCATTTCAGAACGCGCTTTTTGAGATGTGGCAAGCCTTCAGGGCCAATCAATTCCACTTTGTGTTGGCGCGCATCGTCGGCGTGAACGGGCCATTTCGATGATGCCCTGGCCGTTGGGCAGCTTGATGAGCCGGACGACGAAGATGGTTGAATTCAGGCAGCGTAAGATTTACAGTGACCACTGGTGACTACTGGTGTGTGAGGGTATCTATTATGCTGACCATTAATCTGAAGGACGCCAAGGCCAGATTCTCCAGCCTGGTGAACGAAGCCATCCAAGGTGAATTTGTGACCATTACCCGTCACGGCAAACCCGTGGCCGCGCTCGTGTCGGTCGAGGCGGCGGAGATTGCCCGCAAGACAATGGGGACGAATCGCCCGCGACTTGTGGCCTATCTCAGGACTTTCCCTGGTGAATCGTTCGAGCGTAATCATACGCCGTCGCGGAATATTGCATTGTGAGGAGCTATCTGCTCGACACCGATGTGATTTCCATGCTTTCGCCATCGCGGAACGATGCATCCGAGATGTTTATCGCCTGGCTGGAACGGATGGATAGTGAAAACCGGCTGTTTTTGTCTGTTACCACCATCCACGAGATCGAAAAGGGGATTGCGCTTTTGGAAAGCAAGGGTGCGACGGCCAGAGCCGCAAGCCTCAGAATCTGGCTCATAGGGCTTGTATCCAATTATGAGGACAAAATCATCGTGCTCGATGGGGCTGCAGCAGCGTTATCCGGTCAACTGGAAGCCAGGGCGATTGCGGCGGGCTACAATTCGGGCATGGCCGACGTCACTGTCGCGGGCATGGCAAAAGCACATGATTTAGTTGTGGTCAGCTGCAATACCAAGCACTTTTTACCGTTTGGTGTGGGCGTGATTTCTCCTGATGAGGCAGCAACGTCCTAAAAGATTCGCTAAAAAACAGGTGAAAGCAACTGCATAATAGGTAGCCTTCCTGCTGGTCGGGGGCGGCGCCCTCCGGCAGCACGGCGGTCCAGACCGGAGCGGTATTAGCCGCTTCCTTGGTAACGCGCAACGTGAACGATTTCAGTGGATTGGGCGTTGAACGATCTGAAATCCGCGTTGATCAGTTGACGTTAACCGCCCAGAATCAGATTGAAGACCTGACGTAGCAGCGTCAACTCCGTCATCGGCAAGCGCCGCAGCTCACTGATGGGCTTGAAAACGCCATCGTGGGCTGCGATTGCCTCGTGTGGGGCTTCAAATGTCGTGAAGCGGGCGAGATGGATCTGAATTGGACCGGAGTCGGTAGACAGCCAAGCCTCGAAACCGTCGTCCAGCGCTATCTGGCTGGGATTTATGTTCAATTTCTCCAATACTGCATGCAGTGCATCAGTGGGCGTATCGCCGGTCTCCGTGGGTGTCGCAACCATACTGGTGTTCTCCGGCAGTGGCGCTGGCAGCATTACACTGTCGTTGATACGAACGAAACGCAGGGCAGTACTGTAGCTGTCGAAGTGACAGAAGATCAGGCGATTGCGTTCGAGCAGATCGGATGTGGGCATTGGGTTATTCCTGTTTCGATTGGGGGGTGATCGGGTCAGCCGATGGTGATGGTCAGCGGTTCCAGCCCGGCAACAGCGGCCTCGATCACGTCGCCTTTCACCACCGGACCCACGCCGGCGGGGGTACCGGTGAAGATGAGGTCTCCGGGAAAGAGTTCGACCTGATTCGACAGGAAATGGACGATCTGGGGAATTTTCCAGAGCATGTCACCGACATCGGCGCTCTGGCGGATTTGACCATTCACCTTGAGTTCGATCTTACCGCGGGCGATGGTTCCCGAATAAAACTCGGGTGTGATGGCCGTGCAAGGCGCCGAATGGTCGAATGCTTTGGCCATCTCCCAGGGCTGGCCCTTTTCGCGGGCAACGCGTTGCAGGTCGCGGCGGGTCATGTCCAGACCCACGGCATAGCCGAACACATAGTCATAATCGACCTTGTCCATGGGGATATTTTCGCCACCCTTGTGTAGCGCCACCACCAGTTCTACCTCGGGCTGCAGGTCGGTAGTGCCGGGCGGGTAGGGCAGCACTGAATTATTCTGCAGGATGGCGCTGGCCGGTTTCATGAAAAAGACGGGTTCGGTATCGGGCGCGCTGCCCATTTCCCGGACGTGATCAGCGTAGTTCTGCCCGACGCAAAAAATGCGTCGCACCGGGAAAGGGTTGCTGGACATGGCGTCCAGAGTCACGACAGGGGCGGGCGGGAAGGCGTAGTTCATGGACGGGCTCCTGTGTCGGGTGAAATGGCGGGATAACAGGCATCTGCTCCCATTTCTTGATAACTGATCCTGAAGCGGGATTCAATGTGCTTTTCATCAAGGATTCGGTCGCGGCACTCGGGGTAACGTTGTACCAGACGGTTTCGGTGCGCCTGCCAGGCGTGGAGCAGGGCGCGGCTGGCCGCCTCCTGATCCTCGCCGGTGCCCTGGAAGGTGAAATGATGGGTGCGCATTTCCGCCAGAACAAAGCAGTTTGCGCTTTCCGTTGTCATCGATAGCCTTCCTCGCGCAGTACACGCTGCACGGCAGGTCTGGTCCGCAGGCGTTGGTAGTGGGCGTCGCAATGTTCAGGTAGTGGGATGCCCAGCCGGTCTGCCCAGAACTCCACGTAAAACAGCGCCGCATCGGCGATGGAGAAGCCGCCGGTGACATAATCCAATCCGGCAAGGGCGTCATTCAGGATGGCGAACCCCTGATTGACGATTTCCCGTCCGCGCGCCTGCACGGCCGCGTGATCGGCGGCGTTGGGGGTGAAGGTGTCCGTAATGAAAATGCGGGCGAAGCCCTGGCCGTGCAGGGTGCCGACAGCATAGTCCATGACTTCCAGCACGCGCGCCTCGCCGTCGGGATACTCTGGCAGCAGTTTCGCCTTGGGGTGGGTGCGTGCCAGCCACCAGGCGATGGCCTGGAATTCCGTCAGCGCCGTGCCGTCCTGACGCACCAGGGTGGGGATGGTGGACTTCGGATTGATGGCGCGGTACTCGGGCTTGTGGTGCTCGCCGGCTGGCAGATTGACGATCCAGGCCTCGAAGGGGAGATCCAGTTCTTCCAGCAGAATATGGATGCCGGTGGAGCACGATCCGGGGGTCATATAGAAGCGCATTGCCATCAGTTGTCCTCTTTAAACCATTCCGGCTGGTTTTTGCGGTATACCCGCAGCCACATCAAGGTATCTGGTGCCAGCGCGCGCACCGCGAGCCAAAGCAGGATGTCCTCTGCTTTATCATTGGTTGCGAGGCGCTGGTCGAGGGCGCGCCAGCCTTCCCAGTCTATTTCCACCAACAGGGCATGGATATCTGGCGACAGGAGCAGGGCGAACTTGCTCATGAGGCGAAGCTGGCGTCGAGTTTCTGCGCGAGTGAGGCGCGACGCGAGAAACTCTTCCTTCTCCAGCCCTTCAGTCAGCGTGAGTACCGCAGTCCCCGCCTCTTCAATCGCGTTAAAGGGCGAGATGCTCAGCATAGACGCGCTCCGGGTGGGTATTCCATCTTGTATGGCACATCGCCAGGCTCAATGCGCCGTCAGACCATCGGCATAGGCGCGGATGACGGAGGCTCCTACCAGATCGTGAGGGTCCAGTTCGCCGATCTTTTCCAGAACCTCCCGGCATTCGTCCAGTTGCTTGCGGCGTAACAGGGTGAAACTCTGGGCCTTCAGGGTGAAGAGATAAGAATGGGCAGGATTGTGAATCACGGACCAGTCTGCCGTGCCTGGAGCGAGGTGCTGCCAGTTGGGGGGGAAACCGCCCAGTCGTGCCCCGCTGGCCAAAGCGGTGCGTGCTATCTCTTCGGCCTCCGCCAACCGGGACTGGCGAAACAGCAGCTTGTACATGGCAAAATAGGCGGGCAGGTAATCCGGATCGGTCAGTAGATGCTGCCTCAGCAGTTTTTCCACCTCTGTCGGGTGTGTGCTACTGGCCAGTGCAGTCTCCAGCAGCGAAGCCACCTGCCCGGTCGGGTCGGCAAAGGGCAGGGTGATCTCTCGGAGGGCACCGTCAGGGCTCATTGGACCAAGCCTCCGAACTTAACCGAACTTGAAAAGGATGCCGTGACCGCCCCGTGGATAGGACCAATCCACATTGCGATGTTCGGAACAAATGATCCGACAGGTGCCGCACTCCAGGCAGCCGTCCGTGGTCAGGACCACACCACCGCCCTCGTCTTTGGCGTAACAGGCCGCAGGACAGGCGAAGGTGCAGGACTGGGTTTTACAATCATCCGCGCAGACCTGAGGATCGCTGATCTGGATATGCGGCCGGCCTTCATCGACCCGGTAGCGGTTTTGAAACAGTTTCTCTTCGATCTTGATCATCGCGTTGCCCTCCACATGCGGTAAGCGTCTCCCACCAAACCCCACAACGAGCGTTGCTGTACAAAGCTGCCCCGAATGGTCTTTTCCTTGCTGTGCTTATCCTGACCATCGACCATCAGCATGGTATGCGCGGCGCGGTTGAGGAGTTGCGGATACACCGAAAAGAAATGCGGATTGCCGTGCAGGATATCAGGCAGTTCTTTGTATTTACGCAAGTCATTCATGACGAAACTGTCGTCCAGCGCGGTTTTGTAACGGGCAAGATGGGGGGCCGTACAGGGGAGCTTCATGTCTTTCAGCGCGATAACCGTTTCTGCGGCCAGCCGGCCACTGGTCATCGCCAGGTTGGAGCCTTCGCGGTGGACCGCATTTACCAGTCCGGCGCTGTCCCCCGCAATCATCCAGCCCTCGCCGTAGAGGGTCGGAACGGCCTTGTATCCCCCTTCGGGAATCAGGTGGGCGGCATACTCCTTCATTTCGCCCCCCTCAATCAACGGGGCAATGGCCGGATGCGCCTTGAGTTCTTCGAGGAGGGTATAGGGCGCGATGCCCGCTTTTTTGAAGTCGGACAAGAGGCAACCGATGCCCAGCGTGATGGATTCCTTGTTGGTATAGAGGAAGGCGGTGCCGACCATGCCGTGGGTGACGGCGCCGGCGATCTCAATGACCACCCCTTCGTTGCCCTTGACGTTGAAACGGCTCTGGACGACCTCCTCGGGCAGAAAGTGAATTTCCTTGACCGCGAGCGCGACATTTTTAGCTTCGAGTTCGCCATGGAAGCCGGCTTTTTTGGCCAACAGCGAATTGACGCCATCCGCCAGGATCACCACATCGGCATAAATGTCGCCTCCCTCACGATCGGTACGGACGCCGATGACCTTTTTGCCTTCCTGGATGAGCTCGGTGACCGTCGTCTCGCAGATGACCAGGCCGCCTGCGGCCTTGACCTTCCCGGAGAACCACTTGTCGAAAGGCGCCCGGAGGATGGTATAACGATTGGGCCGGTCGCTGTTAAAGGCATCCGAGCGATAGTTGGTACCGATGAAGGATTTTTCATCCAGCATCCACATGCGCTGTTCGATGATGTGGCGCTCCAACGGGGCGTCGTCGCGAAAATCGGGAATGATGCGCTCCAGCGCGTCGGCGTAGAGAATGGCCCCCTGGACGTTTTTGGTGCCGGGAGTTTCACCGCGCTCCAGTTGCAATACGCTCAGACCCGCCTGGGCCATGGTATACGCGGCCGCATTACCGGCGGGGCCGGCACCTACCACAATGGCATCAAATTTTTCGGCCATGTCATGACTCCTGTAATTAACCGGCCCGGCGGTTCACAGCCAGGCGACTGCGAAAGGCGTCGGTGAGGACGGGAAGGATCTGCACGGCGTCGCCGACAATGGCATAAGTGGCAAAGTCGAAGATGGGCGCATTGGGATCGTTGTTGATGGCGATGATGACGTCGGAGGCTTCCATGCCGACGCGGTGCTGAATCGCCCCGGAGATGCCCGCAGCAATATAAAGCTTGGGACGCACAGTCTTGCCCGATTGCCCGACCTGACGGTCAGCGGGTAGCCAGCCGGCATGGGTCACCGGACGCGATCCGCCGACTTCGGCGCCGAGTACGGCAGCCATGTCCCAGATCAGGCGAAAATTCTCGGCCTTGCCCATGCCTCGGCCGCCCGCCACGATAATGTCGGCATAGGCGAGCTGAGCCTGCTCCTGGGTTTCGTCTGGGATGAACTCCAGGACCTTGGCGATAATGTCGTCTTCCTGCATCTGCAGGGTTTCAGAAATGACACGACCGCTGCGTTCTGGCATGGCGTCGGGCATGGCCATGACCCGGGGGCGGATGGTGGCCATTTGCGGGCGGTAGTTCAGAGTCTGGATGGTGCAGAGCAAGCTGCCGCCGAAGGTCGGACGGGTGGCGAGGAGTCCGCGATTGTCCGGGTCAATGGCGAGTTCCGTGCAGTCTGCGGTCAAACCCGTGAGCAGAGTGGTGGCCACACTACCGGCGAGATCGCGGCCCAGGGTGGTGGCGCCGAGCAACAGAATCTCCGGCTGATGGCGGTTGACGAGGTCGGTCATGGCCATGGTGTAGGGCTCGTTGCGATAGTCCGTGAGAATGGGATCGGCCACGATATAGGCCACATCGGCGCCATAGGTGAAAGCGCTACGGGCAGCGGCACCCAGTTCATCGCTGCTGCCGCCGAGGATGACGGCGCCCAGTTCTACGTCGAGAATATCGGCTAGCTTGCGTCCTTCGCCGAGCAATTCCCAGGACACCTGGTGTACCTGGCCCCGTTCCATTTCGACAAACACCCAGATCCCCTTGTAGGCCGCCAGGCGGGGGTCCAGCTCCAGGCGCTTTTTGCCTTTGGGCTTTGCGGGTGCGGCAGTGTTCTCGCTCATGCGAATGCTCCTTGTGCGTTTATGGGGTGATCAGGCCGAGTTCCTGCGCCAGGCGCGGGTGCTGGCTGCTGAGAATATCCAGGATGGCGTTGGCGGTGCCGCTGGCGTCCAGATCAGCGCCGATCATCTGTGCCTTCACGGCCCGGGGCTTGGGGGTGAATATCTTGCTGACCACTGTGGGCGAGCCCTTGAGGCCGATTTTGCTGACGTCCTCAATACCGGCGCGCTCTTTATTCCATTTAGGCACGTCAAAGCGAGCCGAGCGGAACATATCATCCATGCCCGCGAAGCGGATCTGGTTGCTACCCTCCAGCATGGTGATCAGTGCGGGCAGGTGGGTCCGGATCACCTGCACACCACCTTCAGAACGGCGTTGTACGGTGATGCTGCGCTCCTCAAGGTCCAACGCATCGATAGCCGATACGTAGGTGAGGAGTTGCAGGCCCAGGCGCTTGGCAATGCCCGGCCCGACCTGCGCGGTATCCCCGTCAATGGTCTGCTTGCCCGTGAAAACCAGATCGACGGGATGTTCCTCACCAATTTTGCGGATGGTCTGTGCCAGGGCGAAGGAGGTCGCCAGGGTATCGGCACCGGCGAAGGCGCGGTCGGTCAGGAGTATCACGTCGTCGGCACCATAGGCGATGGCCTTGCGCAGTGCGTCTTCCGCTTGGGGCGGCCCCATGGTCAGCACGGTGACTCGCCCGCCGAAGCGGTCTTTGAGGCGCAAGGCCTCTTCGATGGCGAAAACGTCGAAGGGATTGATGATGGCGGGTACACCCTGCCGCATGATGGTATTGGTGACCGGATGCACCCGGATCTGGGCGCTGTCGGGAACCTGTTTGATACAGACGACGATATGCATGGCGTACTCCTGTTACCGATCTGTCGGTGATCTGAAGATGCTGTTGTACTGATCTAAGCAATCTTCATTCCAGATTCGGCTGTCTTGTCAATTTCAAGATAAACAGGCTGTTGCCTAGAATGCACCAGAAAAACAACGTCAGCAGCGAATGTAGGCTTTGCGACAAAATGCAGGCTTTATCACGACATGCTCAATTCAATGCTTCGGGGTTTCTTCTCAGGGCGAGGAGGAGGTCAAGGTTTCCATCTCGATGCACACCGTCTGCCCCTGCAGTCGCGTATCGATGCGCCGGGCCGCCTCCTGTAGCAGCGGTACCCAGCTCTCCTGGCGGCGTTCGATGGGCGCAGAGATGCTGAGGCCGGTGTTCCAAGGCAGCGGGGTGCGCAGGAGGACGCCAATGCAGCCGACACCGATTTCCGCTTCTTCATTATCCAGGGCATAACCGCGTTCGAGAGATGTCCGGGCGTCCTGCCACAAGGCCAGGGCTTGATTTACGGTATGGATGGTAAGTGCGGGCAAGCCCGTGCGCTGGGCATATCGAGCGATCGCGTTTTCGCCATTCAGCGCCAGCATCAGTTTGCCCACCGCCGTGGTGTGCAGGGGCGCGCGACTACCGATAATCTGCTCCACCCGCATCATCCGGGTTGAGGTGGCGCGTTCGACATAGACGGCCTCGTCGCCTTGCTCGATGGTCAGATTGACCGTCTCCTGTACCTGATCGCGCAGCCAAGTCATGATCGGGCGGGCGATGGCGCGCAGGTCACTGCGCCCATGGGCGAGTTGTGCCCAGTTTTGCAGGTGTGGCCCGAATCGGTAATGACCGGCGGCGTCGCGGATAATCAGCGCATTTTCCTGCGCCGAGGCGAGGATGCGAAAAGCAGTGGAGGGAGCTAGGCCAGAGACAGCCGCCAGGGTTTTCAGGGAAGCCTGGCCGCCCTCATCGGCCAGGATGTCGAGCAGGACGCGCAAGCGGTCGATGACCTGGATGGTATGGCTGTGGCGATTGGTGCTGTCTGACATAGTATATTCCGCATGGTGGAAATGATTCCCTATTGCGGAATAATACGGTCTTCCTTACAGTGAGGGCAATATTTTTTGTTACAGGATCTCTGCGCCATGACCGATCACACAGCTCTGCCCGCCAATGCCCCCGCTTTTTGCGAAGGAATGTTCTATTTCGGAAAAGCCTGGCCGGATTTTGCGCAATATGGCCAGAGTGCGGCCATTGCTGCCGGTCATAAGGCGATCCCCGATCCGGCGGCTAAAGCGGCGGTCTACCAGACCCTGATGCTGGCCGATGCTTTGCGTTACTGCACCTTGCAGGTCTGCGCCTCCAAGTCTTCCGGACACCCCGGCGGTTTTGCTTCCAGTGCTGAGGCCTACGCTGCACTGGTCATGCTTGGCCACACCAACATCGTCACCGAGGTGGGTCATCATGCCCCAGGCTTCTATAGCGCCATGTTCCTCGACAGTTCTTTGGAAGAAATGGGTATCCGCAATATGACGGACATGATGGCGCGTTTCCGGGAGCAGCACGGCTTGCTCGGCCATCTCTCCGGCGCCATCCCCGGTTTGCTGGCCCCTGCCGGGCCGCTCGGGCAGGGGCAGCATTTCGCCATGGCCGGGGCATTGCTGCATCCGGGAACCCTCTTCCCGGTGACCATCGGCGACGGCGGTTTCGGCGAACCTTATGTGCTCAGTGCCATGAAGCACTTCCACTTTGCCTACCCGAAAGTCACCAACTACCTGCCGGTGTTGGTCTGGAACGGCTTCAGCCAGGAGCACCACTCCATGGTTTCCCTGATGCACAATGACGAAATGATCGCCTATTGGCGGGCCCATGATTTCGACGAGGTCATTCTGGTAGATGCCAAGGCGTTCGACGACGCCGGTCAGGAAGGTGCCTACGTGGATTCCGCGCGATTCTCCTTCAGTCAGCGCCTGGCTTTCATGGAAGCGGTGCTGGCGGGTGTCGCCAAGGCGGCAGACAGTGCCCTGAGCGGTCGACACACGGCCTTCATTATCAAACAGCTAAAGGGAGCGGGTATGCACGTTTCGGGGGCCAAGTCCCATAATTTGTATCCCAAGGACACCCCGGAGTCACCGGAAATACAAGCGGCATTGGAACAGCGCGCCCTCAGTCCCGAGTCATGGGCTCTGGTGCGGGACAATTTCTCTCGCGCCGGCGGTGGGCCTGCCGCCAAGACCGCAGTGACTGAGCATGTGCTGCCAATTATGGAACTGGGAGAATTCCCCGTGCAGGAATTCAAACCCGGCGCGCAGGCAGTACCGGCCACCGCCATGGGCGCTCTCGTAGCCTGGCTGGGGCAACAGGACAAGCGTTTTGTGGTGACCAACGCCGACGGCAACGAAGCCTCGGCCATGAAAAATATCAACGACGCCCTGAAGATCCGTCATCCCACGGTGGACCCGCTCTACAACCAACAGCCCGGCGGTCAGGTCTATGAACCCTTGAACGAAGACGCGTGCGCGGGGCTGGCAGCAGGTCTGGCTCTCTTTGGCAGTCGTTCCCTATGGCTGTCCTACGAGTCCTTCGCCATCAACGGCTGGCCCATCATGCAGACGGTAGCCCAGGCCATGGCCGAGTTGCGCCGCAAGACACCGTCGGCGGTCTGCATGTTCACGGCGGGAGCACTGGAGCAGGGGCGTAACGGCTGGACCCACCAGCGTCCGGAGATCGAGAACTACTTTGCGGCGCAGATGCGTAACGGCAACGTCTTCCTGCTCTACCCGACCGATGCCAACGTTATCCAGGCAGCCTATGAATATGCTGTGAATAGCGTCAACAAAGCCATGGTGATCATCGCTTCCAAGAGTCCCTTGCCGGTGTACATGACCCTGGCCCAGGCGCGGGAGGCTGTGCGCAAGGGGGCATCACTGCTCCATGACACGGGTGCTGGCAAACGTGGCACGCTAACCATCGCCGTGACCGGTGATATGGTCCTCTTGCCGGTATTTGCGGCGAAGGAGCAGTTGGAAAAGGACGGCTACCGCGTGCGGATTGTTTCGGTGGTCAACCCACGCCAGCTCTACCGGCCGACGGATGTGGCGGCGCATACGGTCGCCGAAGCCGATACCGGATTTATGAGGGATACCGATTTTCACAGCCTTTTCAGCGGCGACCTGCTGTTGGGGATCAGTGGCGGCACTTCTGGTGCCCTGGAACCGGTGCTGCTGCGCAGTCGGGCGGGGCAGCGGGATGTGCTGGCCTGGCTGCGCGGTGAAACCACCGCCACGGTGGGCGAGCTCATGGCCTTCAACGGCATCACCGCCGAAACCATCGTCGCCAGGGTCCACGACTTTAGCGCCGCATAGGAGCCCCCAGGTATGGCCGAGCACAAAATCATCGTCATTGACGACGATCCAACCGGGTCACAGACGGTGCATTCCTGCCTGCTGCTGACCGGCTGGGATTTGGAAACCCTGTTGGAAGCCCTGCACGATCCGGTGCCGCTGTTCTTCATCCTCAGCAATACCCGGGGGATGGCTGCCCCCCAGGCGGCAGCCGTCACCCAGGATATCTGCCGGAATCTGCGGATCGCTCTCGAGCGGTCGGCAGCAACGGGACACGCCATTCAGCCCCTGCTGGTGAGTCGCTCCGACTCTACCCTGCGCGGTCATTATCCGCTGGAAACGGACGTCATTTCGGAGGAACTCGGGCCCTTCGATGCCCATTTTCTTGTTCCCGCCTTTTTTGAAGGTGGGCGCATCACCCGTGACAGCATCCACTATGTTCGCCAAAACGGAATGGACGTCCCCGCCCATGAGACGGAATTTGCGCAGGACTCCACTTTCGCATTTAATAATAGCTATCTTCCCGATTATGTTGACGAAAAGACCAATGGAAAAGTACCGGCGGCGGCGGTGCAGCGCTTTGTGCTGGCGGATCTGCGTGCTGGCTGCCTGCCTCGTCTGTTAGCACTGCAGGACAACGCTTGTGTGGTGGTAGATGCAGTAGAGCCCGCCGATCTTGTTGCTTTTGCCCAGGATTTGCGAGCGGCGACGGCGCAAGGCAAGCGCTTTTTGTTCCGCAGCGCGGCAAGCCTGCTCACGGCGCTAGCCGATCTGCCGGCCCAGCCGGTGGCCGCTGGCGCTATGGCGCGTCTGGTGCGAGGCGGTAAGCCGGGGGCCATTGTCGTCGGTTCTCATGTGCGGAAAACCACGGAGCAACTGGAGCGACTGCTGCAGGAACCCGGTTTGGCGGCGGTCGAAGTGAATGTCGACGCCTGTAGTGGCGACGAAGGCAGCGCGCAGCGGGCGAAGATTTTGCGGCAGGCAGCCGCAGCCCATGCAAAGGGACTGGATGTGGTCATCTACACCAGCCGCAGCGAGCGGCGGTTTGCCGATCAGGCCACCCGTCTGGCCTTTGGCGAGGTGATATCGGCCTTCCTGATGGAGGTCGTCCGTGGTTTGCCGGAAGATCTCGGCTATCTCATCAGCAAGGGCGGCATCACCTCCAATGATGTCCTTAGCAGCGGTCTCGCCCTGCGTATGGCCAGGGTGATGGGCCAGATTCTGCCGGGCTGCTCGGTGGTCGCCTGCCCCGCCGATCACCCCCGTTATCCTGGAATGCCGGTGGTGATTTTTCCCGGCAACGTGGGCGACGCCGACAGCCTCGCCCTTGCCCGTCGCCGTCTGCGCGGACAATGAGTTCGGGCGCACATGTCTGCCGCTCCTGATGTTTCTGCCGTGGTCGCGGATTTGCAGGCCGTCTTGCCGGCCGGGGCGGTATTGAGCAGTGCAGAGGATTTGCGTCCCTACGAATGCGATGGTCTTTCGGTGCTGCGCGAGCTGCCCCTCTGTGTGGTTCTGCCCAACGACCGGAAAGGCGTACAGGCGGTACTGAAAATCTGCTTGCGTTATGGCGTGGCGGTCGTGCCACGGGGTGCCGGAACCGGTCTGTCCGGTGGCGCACGGCCCATTTGCGGCGCAGTGCTTTTGTCATTGGCACGAATGAAACAGATCGGCGCCATCGACCGGGAAAACCGCACGGTCCGAGTACAGCCGGGCGTGCGCAATCTCGCCATCAGTGAGGCGGCGCGGCCTTCCGGCCTCTATTACGCGCCGGACCCCTCCTCGCAGATCGCCTGCAGCATCGGCGGCAATGTAGCTGAAAACTCTGGCGGTGTGCATTGTCTGAAATATGGTCTTACCGTCCACAATATCCTGGCGCTCGAAGTCCTCAGCGCAGCGGGAGAGATTTGGGAGATCGGCAGCCAGGCTCCCGACAGTCCCGGTTATGACCTGCTGGCGCTGATGGCGGGTTCGGAAGGCCTGCTGGGGGTGATGACGGAATGTACGGTGCGCCTGTTACCGACGCCGGAGCATACTCTGGTCTTGCTGGCCGCATTCGCCACCGTGGTGGCGGCAGCAGATGCCGTCAGCGCTATCATTGCCGCCGGTATCATTCCGGCGGGGCTAGAGATGATGGACAAGCTCGCCATTGAGGCGGCTGAAGATTTCGTCCATGCCGGGTATCCGCGCGACGCCGCCGCCATCCTGCTCTGTGAACTGGATGGTCCCGTTGCGGAGTTGCAGGAGCGGGTACGGGAGGTCGAAGCCATTCTCCAGCGCCATGGTGCCAGCAGTATCCGCATTGCAGAAGATACGGCCACCCGTCTGCTCCTCTGGAAGGGGCGTAAAGCCGCTTTTCCAGCCGTGGGGCGCCTGGCCCCGGACTATTACTGCATGGACGGCACCATCCCGCGCCAACGACTGGCCGACGTGCTTGGGCAGATTGCGATATGGTCCCAAGAATATGGTCTGCGGGTCGCCAATGTGTTTCATGCCGGCGATGGTAACCTGCATCCCCTGATTCTCTATGACGCCAATGTCGAAGGGCAGTTGCACGCCGCCGACGAATTTGGAAGGCGTATTCTCGAATTGTGTGTCGCAGTCGGCGGCAGTGTCACTGGTGAACACGGTGTCGGCGTCGAGAAACTGGACAGCATGTGCGCCCAGTTCAACGCGGCTGAACTGGCGCAACTACATCGCATTAAAGCTGCCTTTGACCCCGAAGGTCGCCTCAACCCCGGAAAGGCTGTGCCCAGCCTGCATCGCTGCGCAGAACTGGGCGCCATGCACATCCATCATGGTCAGCTGCCTTTCCCCGAACTGGAGCGCTTTTAACATCGACCAGAGCCAGACATTGCAGGCGCACGTAACCGAAGCGCACCGCCTGTCCCGGCCCCTGAATATCCAGGGGGGCGGGACCAAGGCCTTTTATGGCCGTGCGACGCCGGAAAACCCGCTCCTCGATCTCAGTACCCACCGCGGCATCATTGACTACGAACCCAACGAGCTTTTCATTACCGTGCGCTCGGGAACCCCCCTGCAGGAGTTGGAGGTGCAACTGGCGGAGGCTAACCAGATGCTGGCTTTCGAACCGCCTTATTTCGGTTCGGCGGCCACCATCGGTGGCACGCTCGCCTGCGGCCTCTCCGGGCCGCGCCGTCCCTATGCCGGATCGGCCCGCGACTATGTACTGGGCGTGCGCATTCTCAATGGGCAGGGAGAAATTCTACGCTTTGGCGGCCAGGTGATGAAAAATGTCGCCGGTTATGATGTGTCGCGGCTCATGGTAGGCGCCCTAGGCACCCTCGGGGTCCTGCTCGACGTTAGTCTCAAGGTGCTGCCGCGCCCGGCATGCACCCTGAGTTTGGTGCAGGAAAGCGATCCGGTTACGGCCATTCAGCGCATGAACCACTGGGCCGGTCAGCCTTTGCCCCTGTCGGCCACCGCTTTTTACGGAGAGCGTCTGTATATCCGCCTTTGCGGTACTGAGGGTAGCCTGCAGGCTGCGCGCAGCCGGATCGGCGGCGAGGTTCTGGCGGAGGTTGATGCGGATGCCTTTTGGACTTCACTACGTGAGCAACGCCATGTGTTTTTTCAGAGTGACGCACCCTTGTGGCGGCTGGCGCTTCCCCCCGCGACCCCGCCCCTGCCGCTTGCCGGTCAGACTCTGATCGAGTGGGGCGGCAGCCAGCGCTGGCTGCGCAGCCAGCGCGATGCGGTGTTTCTGCGGCAACTGGCCGCGCAGTATGGCGGTCACGGCACGCTTTTCCGTGGCGGCGGCGGCGCACGCGCGGCGGAAATGTTTCAGCCCATGGCGCCGGCCATGCTGGCGCTGCAGCAGCGTCTCAAGGCCGCCTTTGACCCCCGCGCCATCCTTAACCCCGGCCGTTTGTACGCCACGCTCTGAGGTCTGCTCATGCAAACGCGCATTTCTCCCCGTTTTCAGGATGACCCGGCGATTGCCGAAGCCAACGCCATCCTTCGCACCTGTGTGCACTGTGGCTTCTGTAACGCCACCTGCCCCACTTACCAGATTGTTGGTGACGAACTGGATGGCCCGCGCGGTCGTATCTACCTGACAAAAGAGTTCCTGGCCGGGGGTCCCGCTACCAAACACAGCTTGCAGCATCTGGATCGCTGTCTCACCTGCCGTGCCTGCGAGACCACATGCCCTTCCGGCGTGCGCTATGCGCGCCTGGCGGAAATAGGCCGCGAATACATGGAAGCGGAAATCGGTCGCCCGGCGCTGGAGCGCCTCAAGCGCCGGGCACTGCGCGCCATCGTCCCCTATCCCGAGCGTGTTCGTCTGCTGGTGCAGTTGGGCAACATATTCAAACCTCTGCTGCCCAAAGCGCTGGCGGAAAAAGTCCCGGCCTTGCCGCAGACCCTGCCGACTACAGCCCAGCCCATACTGCCCGCCACCCGCCGGGTCATCGCCCTCGGCGGCTGTGTGCAAAGCGTGGTGGCTCCGGCCACCGAGGCCGCTCTGGAACAGATTCTTGCCACCCTCGGCGTCGCCGTCGATGTGCCTGCCAGCGCTGGCTGCTGCGGAGCCCTCAGTCTGCATCTCAACGCCCATAGTGAGGCCCACAAATATATGCGCCGCAACATCGATGCCTGGTGGCCTCTGATCGAGGCAGGCAGCGAAGCCATTCTGGTCAGTGCCAGCGGCTGCGGCAGCATGGTCAAGGATTACGGCGAAGCGCTGCAACATGATCCCGACTACGCCGAAAAGGCCGCTCGTATTTCGGCCCTCGCCCGTGACCCCAGCGAATGGCTGGTCGGTTTCATGGATGAAATCCCTTTCATTCCCGAATACCGCGGCACCGTAGCCTTTCATGCCCCCTGCACATTGCAGCATGCGCAGCGCGTGCGAGGCGTGGTAGAACCATTACTACAGCGTGCCGGTTATCGCCTGACCGCCGTGCATGACCCCCATATCTGCTGCGGGTCTGCTGGCGCCTACGCTATCCTCCAGCCGGAATTATCCCGACAACTCCGCGGACAAAAGCTGGATGCGCTCCAGGCCGAGCAACCGGACTGTATCGCCACTGCCAACATCGGCTGCCAGATGCATCTACAGGGCGGCACGGATGTCCCCGTTAAACATTGGCTGGAACTGGTGTTGACGGCGCTGGATTACTCTGCTCATGAGCCACATGTTGTTCCATAAGACTGCTCACTGGTTCGAGCGCCCTTTGGAGCACAAAGTCTAATGGTATGGGTGCTAAAATTGGTAAATCATCATTACCCGGTTGTACACAAAGGAATGCTGCCCTGATCCAGGAAACAGCCCGGCCGCACCGCCATTGCCGACTTCCACCTGATCACGCAGGCACAACCCCTTGAACATGCCCTGCGGAAAATAACTCACGTTAAAGTGGGTCCAGTTGCTGTTTCCCAAGAAATAGGTAGTGAATTGGGAGAAGCCGGCCGTCAGTTGCACCTGTTTATGCCAGACCCAGTAAGCCGCACGCACCCGCCAGCCGTGGCCGGGGCCGACGCCCACCAGGCCCTGAATCATGGAATCCACATAGAGCGGATCGGCCGTATAACCGACGGTATAGGGCGAGATGATGGCACCGCCACCCAGGGCATGTGCATGGTGTAGGGTCGCATCATAACCCCACCAGAGACTGCCGTTGGGAAACTGGAAACCCGCTTTTACACCCCAGTTGGTGCTGTTCACCCCCTGTCCTGGCTGACCAAAGAGGGTGGTATCGGTACGCGCAAAGGCCTCGCCGGCACCCCATCCCCTGGTGAACTGCGCATCCACAAAGGGCTTGAGGACGAAGGCGGTGGGCAGGGCGTAGTGGCCGCTCCAGTAGAACATGTTGGCGAACTCGTCGAACTGGTAAAACCAGGCAGCAGTTTCGGTATGAAACACGTGATATTGGACGCCAAAGGCGAGCGCCCCGTTGGTAGGCGGAGTACCAGCAGGCAGCACGTTGGGTCCGCCATAGAGGGAGTCACCCTCATAGTGGCCGGGATAATAGAGGTTATCCCGGTAGAACTGGCCGGTGGTGCGGTCTTTCCAGCGGAAAATCCGCAGCGCGCTGAATTGCAGGCGGCTGAGGGGATGGGCCTCCAGGGTTACCCCCTGATAGGTGGCGGGAATCACCCGTCCACCGACCCGGTTCAGCCAGGGGGTATCCACCAACTGATTGCCTGCCTTGACGGTGACCCATTTGTCCTGATATTCCAGATAGGCCTGACCAAGCGCATTGACGGAGGGGCCGGTACCCATGAGGGTTTTGTCGATCCGTGCCGGATTGCTGGGTTGCGTGCCGAGTGCATTGGCGGTGTAAAAACTGACGCCAACCCGGAAGCCCGAGAGGAAGCGTGCGGTGACGATATTGATGCGTCCGGCCAGGGAGTAGGCATAAGCATTGACGGTGTTGGGCGTGCCGTAGAAGCGACTGAAGTAATAGGAACGGATTTGTCCGTCAATGTGGCTTTTGGCAAAAAACTGGGACAGGGTTTCGGCTTGGGCGCTGGCGTTGAAGGCGCCAATCAAACTGGCTGCTGTTATCAGGTGAAGGATATTTTTCTGCATGGGAATAGCTCCTGCGTATCGCGCATGGTGGTTTTCGTTGCGGTATTTTTAATATAACGCGGCGTAATCAGCCGGGTCGCGGAGGGATGCCTCACCCCAGCGGACCGGCGAACTGTTTATGCCGGGCGCCGAACGCTCTGGCGCAGACCCGCTTTATTTCAACATGTCACCCTTGGGCGGGTTGTAGCCGGTCTCTTTGAACATAGCCTGACCCTGGGGGCTGGTCATGAAGTGGATAAAGGCCATGCCCAGTTGGGGGTCGGGCGCGTCGACGGGTACCGCAGCATAGAAGACCAGGGGCTGGGTATGCACGGTCTTGGGTTTGCCGTCCACATTCAGGGTGAAGTGGACTTTGCTGTACCAGTCTTTGACCATGGCCGGATTGCTGAGATTGATCTGATCGGGCAGGGTGATATAAGGCAGATGCAGGGATTTTACCGCGCTGAGATAACCCGATGAGGCGGCGATCTGGCCACTCTTGAGGCGGGAAAGTAAGGATGTCTCCGTGAATATTTGCTGGGGGTTCTCGACCGGTCCGAGGACTTTGTTCACCAGATCCGGTTGGTGATAATACTTTTCAGCCAGCATGAAGGTAAAGACGATATTTTGCCCTTGGGGATCGGTTTTGGGATCTGTGCGGCCGAAGACTACCCCCGGCTTCTGCAGGATTTCATACCAGGGTACTTTGCCTTCTGCGGCTTCCTTAAAGTCTTTGGCGTAGGGGCTGTCGGGACTATAAGCGATGCACATGGCAGTACCGGCGACCGGGTAGGCCTCCTTGACCAGACCGGCCTTGATCAGCACCTCGATGGGGCCGGGGGTGATGGAGACAAAAACGTCGGTGCGCAGTTTGTGGGCGGCGATGAGCTGGGCGAGGCCGTAAGCGCCCTGGCCCTCCCCCTGATATTGCACGTTATGGGCTTTGGCGAAGGCCGGTCCGAGATGCAGGTCCATGACCGCACCCATGGAGCCTGCGTAAGCGACATGCAGGTCTTTGGCCATGGCCTGGGGCGATAAACCCAGCAGGCTCGCGGCGATGATCAATGCAAGTGAACTTTTATGCTGACGGTGTTTCATGGGCTCCACTCCTGTGGTTTGCGAAATATTCAATGGAATATACCGGCAAATATTTTTTTCTGTCAATGGTTTTTTAGCTGGTCATGCCCCAATATTCCATGAATTTGGCATCTTTTTTGCTGCATCGTCCACGCCGCCCTATTACCCACTTATTTGTTCGTTTTCTGACAAAAATGTGTACTTATTGACATCCAAGGAGAGGCTTTTTGATACTGCGGATACGGCGGGCGTATGTCGAGGCGATGGCGCAGGAGTTCCCGCATCTAGCGAGCTTAATGCGACAAGGAGAAATGAATATGCGTACAATCATTACCCTGGCAGGCCAGGATGTGGGATTGGTGAGCGAAAACGATATGGCTCTCGCCATACAGGCGGCTGAGGAGGTCTTCGCACAGCATGAAGCTGACCCCATGGCTTGCGAAGTGGCCAACCAGAAGCAGTATAGTAATGCGGATATTACCAGGGATGAAGCATTATTGTGCGTCATCTGGGAGGAAGCCAATTATGCCGCCTGGCACAAAGCCACTATTGGCTGGATGAGTCGGGATATCGATCTTTACATGATGGTGCGAAATGTTGTATCAGATGGCATGGGTTCCATATCAGAATAATATAATTGGTTTTTTCTGTATTAAAAAGGAGTTTGCGCTGAAAATTGAAAATGACGAAGTACTAATGGATACCAGTGATTTTGCACCCAATGGACCCCGCTAAAGCCATTGTCAAATTCTGAACTAAAACCCGTCTCTCTTGCTTCCCCAGGGATGAGAGCCGGGAACCACTTCCGCTTTGATTCCGGCTTTTTCAACATCGGTGAGGGTTTTATAGAGGGTCGCTTCATGGGCTAATATACTGCCCTGCATTACGGCGACATAGCGTGCTGGCAGGTCGACATCGCAAACGTAACCGCCTCCCGGATCCTCAACGCTGCGTAAATTGCCATCCCAATCCATGAAAAAACCACTCATGATAAATCCTCGCTGGTGTTATTCCAAAAAGTCGGTGTGAGTAAAACGATGCCTGCCGAGTCAGCGCAATTTGCGCTCGGCGGGCGAAAAATTGCTCAAGTGCCCCTCTTTCGCCGCTTGCACACGACCACGCGCCATCAGTCCAGCACTGCGGCCGGGAGTGGCCACCCGCGAAAGCTGCTTTTCCAGGTGTTGACTGCCACATTGCGGGCAGTTTGGAATGGTTGAGCTCATGACCAGTAATTCAAAGTCGGCGTCGCAATCGCAACAATGGTAATCGAAGATAGGCATCTTTGCTCCTTTGTCAGGTTATGGCCAAAACGGCATCTGTTACCCGGTACAGCAATAATGATGCCTGTTCAGGTGGCGGCGTTGCAGCAGTCAGTGGCCCGACTACTTGATATGAAAGTGCATGACGTCTGGGCCAGGCTTTGCAGCCGCTTCCGGCAGCACAGCTTGATCAGAAGGGAGATGTCAGTTTTTCGATATGTTAGTCAAATTAGCGGGAGGGGATCACCACACGCAAGTAGTCATCAGTCAACTCAAATTCCGCATCTTTACCGGCAAAGTCGCGCGTCAATGGAACAATCTTGCGACGAACCCCCATACCGCGTGCATCCACGTAGCCATAGTCGCGCATGATCTCCACAATGATCGGGTTACGTGGCGATCGTTGCCCAGCCAGCATTTTTTCGATGGTCATCGAGTTCTGTAATGCACCAGGACTGGTCACTTCTAGGCGGTCGGAGTAATTGACTACCTCAACCTCAATCGAACGCGTCCAGTCGCGGTGAACGAGCGCATTGAGAAGCGCTTCACGGATTGCATCAAAGGGGTAGCGGTAGCTTGACTCCCGGCGCAGTCCCTCGTTTATCTCGCCTCCCTCCTCGGAGATGAACGGACGCATTCGATCAATCAGGCGTTCGAGAAGTCCATCTTCCACGATGTTTCGCCCTGCACCGGGTCTGCCTTCCCACAGGGCAACCAACGGGCCATCAAGCACCGTGTCATCTTGTGCCCGGTAATCCTTTGTTTCGCCAGCAAAGGACATCCAGCGGACTCCCGCGTAGCGCAGGCAACGGCGAGGGCTTCGCCCAAAAAGTATCAACCCAGCAATGGTGCATGCAGCGGGGCCATCAGGGCGGTCGACCATGAAGCCCAAACCGGTCAGCCGCTGTTCCCAGTCTTCGGTGGACTGCGGCGCCATCTGGTCGCCTGCGACATTGACCAGGTAGTCGGTAAGGCGGGCCTGATCTAAATCTTCTAAGTTGCTGCCGGATACAGGCAAAACCTCAGCGTGCAGCATTCCACCGCTTTCAAAGAGCCGGGCTTGCTGCTCCCTCGTTGCCAGACGAGATGTGCTGCCGACGCGGACAAAAATTTCCTCGCGATTGTTGTTGCGCACCACATAGGGCTTGGCCGTGCCCTGAGTGAGTGAAATAACTGCCACGCGCTTACCATCGTCGAACACCACTTCTTCGTAAAACGGTAGGGCCAGCGGATGCACGTATCGACCAAATACAGTATCCATCACCCAGGTTTCCAAGTCGGCGCGCTGGATGCCGCTGATGGTTCCGTCATCTTCCACGCCCAATAGCAGCTTTCCGCCCTGGAAATTCAGCAGCGCCACAGTCTCCTTCGCCAGTTGCTCCGGACGCAGGTCATCGCGCTTGAACTCCACGCCGGAGTTCTCGCCATTGGCGATAATTTCGAGCAATTCAGATTTCAGCATAAGGGCCACCTCTAGAACTCATATTTTTCTTTCCGCTGAATGAATGCATCTCGCCCACCTTCGAGGATATTGGCTACCTGATCGCGAATAACAGGGACGTCAATCGAACCCTGAGCATCGAAAGTCAGCGACCCATGATTTTCGATCGCTGTGAATACACCGATCCATTCAGCATCGCCAAATACCGGGATGTTGGCGTTGTGGGTGGCAAACAGAAATTGGCGACTGGTTTTCGCTGCACGCAACTCGTGGACGATGCGCTCGGCAATAAAAGCGTTGTCCAGATTGTCCTCTGGCTGATCCATGATGAGCGGGTCGACGTTTTCCAGTAACAGCATATGCAGGATCGCTGTGCATTGCTGACCTGTAGATAGCTTGTCCAATGGCCGAAAAACAGCCTCCGCTTGGCCATGCGACACATTCAGGAAAATATCTATCCGATGGTCGAGTTCCAGCGCTTCAAGTTCCATCAGGCGAGACGCAGGCAGCTTCGTCAATGCATCCGCGACCAAGGGCGTTAACGCCCAATCGACTTGAAGCTCTGCTGAACCGTTACGGATTGCCTGTGCAAGCGCTGATGGGCTGATGGCATCCCGCTCGTCGATCCACGACAGCCGCTTTTCGCCTACCCCCTCAAGCTTGCTTTCCAGCAGGAAGGCTTTCAGCGGTGTTCGATCTGCATCAGGCACCACTTCAACTTTCAATTTCCCTTCAAGACGACGGTTCAATTTCTTGGCTGCACTCTGCAAGCTCTTGGTGCGCTGGTCGCGGAGATCGGACAATTCCGCAAGCAGATTTCGACGCTCCTGCTGTTGGGATTCAAGCAGCTTGTCGTGATTGGCCACCCGAGTTTCGAGTGGTTTGATGCGCTCGATGTCCTGTAGCAGCCGCTGATAAGCCGTTCCCACCTCTTGGCCGCTTTTCCCGGCTGTCGCCGGGAGGCTGCGCAGGGCTTTTTCAAGCTCTGCCTCACCTTGTGCAATTGACTGCTTCCACAAAGCAAGTTGTGCCGCCAGTTGCTGTTCGCCGTTTGCCAGCTCGGTTGTCAGCTCGGCAAGGTGACGTTCGAAACCCTCGCGCAGTTTGTCCAAAATTGTCCGCGCTGGGCTGAGTAACGCGGCGTTGGGTAAATCTTCCAAGGCTTTGGCGCTGATAAAAGTCAGGTCGGGCAAATTGTCCCGAAGGCTCGTCACACCATCCCGCAAGTGCCGGATTTCTTCGTGGGTGCGTTCGACAATCTGCCTCTCGCGAGCAAACAGCGGTGTCTTGGCAAGTTTTTCCTGAATCCCTAACACCTGAAAACTTTGCAGTTGCTCAACCAGTTTGGGCAAGCGCGCAATCTGGGCTTTCAGGTCATCGACCTCGCCCAAGGTCTTGACCAACTTTTGCTGATTCTCGTGTAAGCGCTTTTTGAGGGTGGCGTTGTGCTGTGCGTAGTCACCATCGCTAGGTAGGAAGCGGTCCAGCAATTGAATCCGGCTCTGTTCATCCTGCGCTAGCTCATAGATTTCGTTCTGGCCGTAGATGTCGACTCCCGGCAACAGGTCGCGTGGTTGCAGGGTCGATACGTTGCCGCTTTCATCACGCACGATAGGCATTTCGCCATATCGCCTAGACACGCGATAGCGCTTGCCATGCTGTGAAGAAGAAACGACCTCTACCTCGATTCGTCCTGACGCTTTGCCCAAATTTTCCTTGATGATCTCAAGGTGGAGTTTTTGCGCTTGCTTCCCCTTTGGGGGAATGTCCAGCACGTAACGCAAGCATTCCAGCAAGGTCGATTTTCCCGTGCCGCGTCCGCCAATGACTGTGTTCAGGTGCCGGGAGAAGGCTATCTCCACGCCATCAAGATAGCCCCCCGAAATGGTCATGGACACGATCTCGCCCGCAGTCACTTCGGGTTTTTGCGAATTCAGGCGGATACGTGATTCCGGGTCAAGGAAAGCGACCTTGAAGGCATCGAAGGTCGGTTTCGTCATCTTGATCCAGCAAGTAGCGCTGGCATCATCCAGCTCAGAGGGCTTGGCTATATCCCTGGCGTTGATGACCGCAATGGGGCGTTCGCGCTTCCAGTCCGGATTCTTGTTTTCGACAATTGACTTGTAATTCGCAGGTAGGTCACCTACCGCACCAGGTATTTGCCCAGCACGGACCAGGGCATGGTTTTTCCAAATGTGAATAAATCCACCACCATCTTGGTTAAGACGAAGCAAGCCGTTCTTGCCAGTGGTATGTGCGGCATACCAAAAACCACCAAGTTCTTGAATGATTTTTGCCAGCTCAAGACAAGCCATATTGGAAGGCCAAACTTTTTCTTCGGGGTCCGTAAGGTCAAGTTTGCCTAAATAACGATTCAACTGATCCTTCGTCGTGCTTTCCGGAAACAGGCAGACCATGTGAATTTTCTCGGTCGAGGCAATCTCGAAACCGGGAAATACGACGATGCCGTGGGGTGCCAACATGTTGCGCAGCGTATCAATGCTGTCCACGCTGCCATGGTCAGCCAGGCCGACGACTTTGATATCGAGTTCCTGGCACTTTGCCAGCAGCGCCTGGTTGTAGTCGGCCTCGCTCATGCCGTGCTCGCTGCCCCGGTAGGCACCGTTGTAACCAACCGGGTTCACCTGCAAGGCGCACCGCCAGAAACGGGCATAGGTGTACTGATCGCTCATTTTTTTCTCCCCGCCAAGCTGCCATGAGTGGGCGCCAAAGTGGTTTGCATCAGTTCACCAGTTCCTCAAGCGTGCTCACCACCCTGAACTGCACCTGCTCGAAGTTCTTGAAGTGCCGTTTGCCGCACTCGATGCGCAGGTCTTCAATCGGTCGCAGTAGATCAAGCCGCACATGGTCGCCGGAGCCCGTCTTCTTGGTTTCGGCCACAAAGTAAAGCGTCGTGTCGTTACGGTAGGCCACAGCCCAATCGGGGTTGTATGGCCCAACCGGCGTCTCGATCTGGAACCAGCGCGGCAGTTTGATGTAGAACAACACGTCCGCGTTGTCCTCGCATGCCTGCGCAAAAACACGCTCCGGCCCTGAATTCGAGTCGATGATGACGTGCGAGAACAGCGTCTTTTCCTGCTTCTCGACGACCTGGACGTTGGATGAGAACACCTCCATCAAGTCGTCGCGCTCGAAACGACGCATCTCGTAGACCGCATCGTCCAGCTTCACGTATTTCACGCCGCTGCCATCCGAGCCGTCGCCGTAAACCAGAAACTCGTGCTTAACCGCGTTGACGAGTTCCGAAGCGTGATCAATAAACGCCTGGGGGTTGTTTACTGCGTCATTCAGGCGACTCGATTTGAGCAGGATTCGCGCCACGGTGGACTTTGCCAGCCCCGTCTTGGCCTGCACCTGGCCGACAAAATCCGGCATCACGTACTTGGCTTCCACCGACTGCGTGCGATACCCGGTCTGCTTGCCGACCACGCCGTCCGTGCCGATGGCAATCTCCGCGCGGGTCAGCGCCACCTTGGGCCGCTCGATGGCTGGCATTTTTGCCTTGATACGGCCTGCGGCCTTGGTAATCAGCTCACCGGTCTTGTATGCCACGCTGTAGCGGGTGCGTGCCCGAATCCGCTCCCACAGCGCAAGGAACTGCGGATCGGCCTCAAAACCTTTCCTCAAGCGCACCGTCACCTTGTCGCGCTCGTTCTGAATCATCTCGCGCTTAAACTTCACGCCCGCCTCGACCATCTCGGTCTGCAACTGGTTGGCGAAGTCCTCATAACTCTCGTTGGCGATGATGGTCAGCCGGTTGATGGCCGGGTCGCGCACGCGCTCACCATCCTGATTCACTGCGAGGCGCAGGCCACGCCCGATCTCCTGTCGCTTCTTGATCTCGGAACTCGACTCGGCCAGGGTACAAATCTGGAACACGTTGGGGTTGTCCCAGCCCTCGCGCAGTGCGGAATGGCTGAAGATGAAGGCCAGCGGCTCATCCAGTCCCAGTAAGCGCTCCTTGTCGCCCATGATGAGTTCAAAGGCGCTTGCTTCGGCATCGGCGTTGGTCTTGCCGGTCAGCGTCTCGAAGGGCGACACGGCCCGCTTGTCTTGCGAGAAATAACCGTTGTGCACCGCCGTTGCGTCGGCGGTCAGCAGGCCCGCGAATTCCTCCCTGGCCTGGTACTGTGCATAGATTTCCTCGAACCACTCCGCGAATTTGCCCTTGGCCGTCGTACCATCCTCGCCATACATCCGGTAGTTCGCCACCCGGTCGATGAAAAAGACCGACAGCACCTTGATGCCCATTGGGTGTAGCTTCCTCGCCTTCTCGAAATGGCGCCGCACCGTGGCCTCGATCTGCAAGCGCAGGATCGCGTCGGTAAGCGCGCCATGCGGGCGGCCCACGGCAACGCGCACATCGTTGGCAAAGGTGACGAAGCCCTCGCCCGCGTCGATCTCGTTGACGATGAAACCGTTGCGGTAAGTTTCCCGCTGGTTGGACAGCGCATAGAGATCGTCGCCGTTCTTCACCGCCACCGATTTCTTGGCCGGTCCTTGTGCTTCGTTGACCCAGATGGAGAGCTTGGCCGACACGCTGCGCTTACCGGTCTTGAAGCTTTCCACCTTGATGAACGCCTGGTTCGCATCCTTCAGCTCGATGACCGAATCCACGCCGATCTGTTTGACCAGCCCCAGTTCATAGGCGCGCACCGGGTCAAGCGAATAGATCAGGTTGTAAGCGTTGCGGTGGGTGGCCGAGTAACGCAGCGTACATAGGGGGTTGAGCCGGGCGATGGCCTGCTTGCGAATGTCGGTTTCCAGGTTCTGCGGCTCGTCCAGGATCACGACGGGGTGCGCTGCCTGGATGAACTCGATGGGCTTCACCCCCGTCTCGCGCACCTGGTTGATGACGTTGCCCTTGGCCTTTCTTTTTGCCTTGCCACCCGCCGCGTCATCGCTGGCCTCAGTCGAATCCTTGGCAAAGGCGTCGATGTTAATGACCAGAATCTGGATAGCGTCGGAGAGCGCAAAATTTCGCAGTTGACTGACCTTGGCCGAGTCATACACCATGAATTCCATACGCTCATAGTCATAGAGCGTCTGGAAGTGCTCGCGGGTGATTTTCAGGCTGGACAGCACACCCTCGCGGATTGCCACCGACGGCACCACGATCACGAACTTCTTGAAGCCGTAGGTCTTGGACAACTCGTGAATCGTGCGCAGGTAGACGTAGGTCTTGCCGGTACCCGTCTCCATTTCCACCGTGAAGTTGGGAAAACCGCCAACGGGCGTGCCGTCATCCAGGGTCATCGTTGCCAAGGCATCCGACGGTTCAATGCCGTGCGCCCCCTGTACTGCGTGCAGACTGGCAAGCCATTGCGCATCGTCGATCACGCGCCGGTTGGCAATGCCCGTTTCGGTGAGGGCCAGACTGGAAAGCGTGTCGTCCCGCGTCACGGCGGTTTGTGACGCGTCCGGCTGCCCCTCGAACAGCGCCACCACGGCGCGGATCGCTTCGAGCTGGTAATCCTGGTGGGCGTCGAATTGCAGTTTCATTCGCGTTGTCTCACAGGCAGGTGAAGCGGATGCCCGCATCGCGGCACTGTAAGTCCAGATTGGTCTTGAGCATGTCCGAATCGTTGAATACGCCATCGATGGCGATGATCTCGCGCGGCTTCATTTCCACGAGCGGCACGATCATGGCCTCAGTGAAGGACTCCAGCACGAAGAGCATTTTGCGGTCGTGGATGGCGAACACCTTGCCGCCCGCCACTCCCAGCGACTCAATGGGGGTGGTCAGTTCCTGCCCAAATTTCAGCAGCAGTTCGTAGAGCATGTCTTCGACGGCTGCGCCTTCCTTCTCAGATCTGGCGAACATCTGCATCTGCTCGGCCAGTTGCTCGGGAGTGTCGATGCCGTCGCCGCGCCATTGCTTGAAGTTGGATGGGGTAAGAAGGAAGGATTTGAAGCCTAGGTTGGTCGGCACTGGGGTTGCTAGATCGGCCCCAGCCTTAGCGCGTTCGATACTTCGCCCGATCCTTTCACGGCAAACCTCTGCAAGAGATGCGAAACCGGCCTTTCCTGCATCACTGTCTGGTTCTATAGCTTCTGGTAACTGAACGCACACGAAGCGCCGAGAGGTGCCCTCTGCCTGGTTGATATCCAATACTGCCTGTCCCATGGTTCCCGTCCCGGCAAAGAAGTCGAGGATCAGATCACCACCTCGGGTTGCCATTTGAATGACCCGCCGCATAAGGAATGGCGACTTCGGATAGTCGAAGAAACCAGCGTCAAACAACTCCTTGAACTCGCGCTTCCCTACGTCAGTGGAAATCTCTCCACCTCTCCAGAAAGACTTGGACTTTGAAGTGCGTTCAAAAAGCTCATCGTCATCATCTTCCTCTTCGTCCACATCTGTTTGGGCGGCATCAGGTTCAAGGTAGACACGGTAGTCCACATCCCAGCGCTCTTTGGACCCCGAATATCTCGCCTCAAGGATCGAAAGACTCTTTGCCACTGATTCCTTGCCCCAACGCCAGCGACCATCACTGCCGTCTCCACGCTTCGGCAAAATTTCAACGTCGTCGGCTGACTGTCGAGTCAAGGCCAGTTTTTTCGTGCCTTCGTTGTAGAAGATTGGGAAGAACATCTTCGGCCTGTCCTTCCGCTGATCTTGCGAACCTCGCTTGCGAAGATCCCGTAGCGCATACTTCTTTCCCCGTGAGTCTGTGTACTTGTAGTTTTTCAACTGCTCCTCGGTCAGGGGCAAGCCATGCGACTCGAATCCGTTACGAGAAAAAACAAGCAGGTATTCATGGCAGGTCGCAACATTCTTTTTGTCATTTCTGCCTTTGAGGTTGTTGATTACAACAAGTTGAGCAACGAAGTGCTCCTCCCCAAAAACTTCATTCATAAGCAACCGCAGGTTATGCACCTCGTTGTCATCGCAAGACACGAAGATCACCCCATCTTCTCGAAGCAGATTCCGCGCGATATATAGACGTGGCAACATCATTGAAAGCCAATTGCTGTGGTAGTGGCCGCTTTCCTTGCTGTTCTTGCGGAAGAAGCCTTCACGCATCAACGTGCCATCGTCGGCGAGATCGTTTATGCGCTTGAGGTAGTCCTCCTTGCTTTCCTGAAAGCGGTCGGGGTAGATGAAGCTGTCAGAGCCGGTGTTGTAGGGCGGATCGATGTAAATGAGCTTGACCTCGCCGAAGTACGCCTTCTGCAAGACCTTGAGCACTTCCAGATTCTCGCCTTCGATGAACACGTGTTGCGCCTGGTCGAAGTTCACCGATTTGTCGCGCTCGGGCTGGAGCGTGGCGGTGGACGGCGTTTGCAGCACCTTGTAGGCGTCGCTCTTGCCTGCCCAGGTCAGCGCATAGCGCTCGCCGCCTTCAATGACAACGCTCTCGCCCAGCGCCCGTTTGAGGGCGCCCAAGTCGAGCTTGCCTTCGGAAAATGCCTCGGGGATGAGCGCGGCCAGTTGCGCGCGGCGCTCGTCGGCAGGGTTGGGTGATGCGGCCAAGTTGGTATCGTTTTGCGGATCGCTCATGTTTTGTCCTGTGTCTTCTCGGCAATCTGCGCTGCAATCCAGCGATCGAGCTTGGTGCGGCGAAACCGCCAGGTGCCGCCCAGCTTGAAGCTCGGTATCTGGCCCTGCTGAGCCAGCCGGTAAACGGTTTTCCTGCCTGCCTTCAGGTAGGCGGCCACTTCGTCCAGCGTGAGAATTTCGCCATCTGCTTCGGTCATATCAGGCAGCTCGGTTGGTATCGCGTGGTGGAGTGTTCCAAAGTCTGACCAATTCTGCCATATTCAGGCAAATGGCGCCAAGGCGTTGTGAAAACACTCGGTAGATTTTCGCACCCGCGAAAATCGGGCAGGGCGATGTGCGCGTTTTTAGCATTCAACCCGCCGCACATAACCGTGCGCGCGGCGTTCCCGGAGAAACGTGGATGCGTTACAAAGGGAACGCGGTGTGTAATGACGCCGAAGTGCAGCCCGGCTTTAGGTCATGCTGCCAAGTGGCATAGTCAGTTTATCACGACTGCCCGTCCAAAAGTGTCTTTGTGACCATGTCCTCACTGTTGCCAACTCTGTCTATCGAATCGTATGCGAGGGCAACTGGTCAGCACGGATGAACCATTTTGGCCGCACGACGTGGTGTTTCGCGCAGCAAATTCAGACATTCCAGATTGGCGACCATATCCAGTGCAGTGAAATCATCGAACGAAAGGAGCCTCCGGTCTGCACCGAATGCCAGCAAACGCTCCACTACCGCCGTCTTGCCAGCGGATGCAGCATACATCAGGCAAGTGGCGCCGTTGTCATTCTGGTGGTTAATGTTGGCACCAACCGCCACCAGCAGGTCCAGTGTGTCCAGATTCTCACTGACACAAGCGAACCAGAGGGCCTGATTGCCATCGTTGTTGCGCTGGTGCGGGTCGGCACCGGCGGCGAGCAGTTCAGCCACTCGTTCAGGATGGCCTTCACCGGCGGCGCGCATCAAGGGCGTCACCCCGTCGCGGGTGCGCGCGTGGATGTCTGCGGCGGGAAACTCCTGCGCCGTCAGCCAGCATTGCAGCGGCTCGCTGAGCTGCGGATTTGCGGGCGTATGCACCTTGCACCAGGCTTCGTAACCGCCATCCAGACTATATACCTCCGCAAAACCAAAATCGGCAAAGAGTTGGGCACGCATCTGGCTGGCGTTGCCATGGTAGCAATAGATCAGCACGGGACGATGTTTGGCCATGTTCAGCACATAGTCATCGGCGTTGTAATCGCCCAGGGGAGAAGCTCCGGCAATATGTCCGGCCCGGAAGTCGCTGGGATGGCGGCAATCCAGTAACACGGTGTCCTGCCTTTGCAGGAGTTCGCGGGCCGTATGCACATCAATACGCTGAAAGGAGCGGGTATTCATGAGTTTTCTCCGGTGTGAGTGTTCAGTTCTCTGTGGGCATAGGGCGGGAGGGTGCTAATCCGCGTATCCGTCAGGGCATGACCCACGGTGAAGTGGTAAAGGGATTGCAGGCTGTTATCCTTGATCCCCAATATTTCATGCACGGCATCATCAAAAAAACAGCCGATGCCGGTGCCGTTCAGACCCAGGGATTCGGCTTCCAGATACAATATCTGGCCCAGCAGCCCGACTTCCTGGTAGAGCAAACGATAATGCCAGGCACCGCTCTTCAGGGGGTCGGCATACTCCGCCAGAAAGGCCACGGCAAAGCAGCTATCGGCAGCAATGGCCTGATGACAGGACAGGGTCCGGGCGATACTGCGCACGTCCCCACTATAGAGTCGCCGCAGGGGCAGATGGGTGGGCGCAGTAGCCACTGCTTCCCAGGAGAAGTCGGGATTGAGGGCCATGCGTAGCACTGGGCCGCCCTCTGCTGTGCGAGGCAGGGCATAGAGGCCGCTACTCAGGCCACTAACGCGATGCACAAAAAGTATCGGATGGATGCGTGGGGTGAAGGGCCAGACATCCCAGGGCAGGGCGGAACGGGGCAGCAACGCATCCAGGAGCGTAAAGAAATCGTCAGCCACCATGACCGTCTTCGGGTCGAAGCGCTGGGCGCTGCGCCGACGGCGGATCAGGGCGCTGGCGGCGGTCTGCCCCGATTTTTTGCGTGCTGGCCATGGATCAGGCGGAAGCGGGTCGGGAGTGAGTACCGGCATCCTGCTGGCGCTGGTCGTTTCGGCGATGACCGACCACTGGTATAGGGGGTGGGGATCCAGGCAGTTGGCCTGACCCCGCCATTGCCCCGGCAGCGCAGCAGGACTACCGATGACGGAAGACATTGTATCGGCTGGGAGGATTTCCAGCAGCAGCTCCGCATCCTCGCCTTCGGCATGCGCGAAATCGCTGGAACGATCCAGACCGAGGAGACTGCGCAGTCGGGTATCGTCCACATCCCCGCGCAGGCGAAGGTGCCAACCCAGGGTACCGGCAGCGTAGCGCAGGGCACCCAGCGCATGGCCAATATCCAGTTGGCAATAACGCAGTGCCCGTTCGCCATATTTCCATGCTTCGCGCCACGCTATGGAAGTCAGCGCGATATACACCCGTGAGCCGTGCTGTCCGGCATCGGGATACCAGCGTTGTTCTAACAAATGATCCCGACTCAAATAGTGGTAGAGTCCATCACTGATGCCCTGCACCCCGAAGGCGAGAAGATAGGCCTCGGTGGGATGCAGGTTGCCGCTGGACGGGTTGCAGCGCAACGCCCAGCGATCAGGGCCGTATTCCTTCCAGGCCGCCAGCCCGAGGGAAAGCTCCAAAAGCTGCGCGACCGCCTGGAGAGTGAAGGGTTGGGGCGTGGCGGCGGGCAACCCGGCGAAAGTGACGGCAGTCTCGTCCGTCAGCAACGGTAAGATGCGCTGCGGGCTCCCGGTGAACGCGCGGAAGGGGTTGGGTTGTGTATCCCAGTCCAGCGCTTCCGGCCCGGCGGCATAGCGATTCAGGTGATGCTTGGACCGTTCATGGTAGGCCATCACCACTTGCACCGCTTCGCTGTTATTGCTTGTCGCCATGATGTGCGCCGTTCCGTTAGTCAGCCTTGGTCGTGGCATTTTATTCCGGTGCGGCAACCGCCTGTCAACGCGCTTTCGGCGCGCTGACCGCCACCTTTTCCAGAGAGACGTGACTGACACCCATGGCCTGGTGAAAGACTTTGAACACCTTTTCGGAGACTGCGTCAGATACCACAAAATCCTGATACGACTGGCTGAGTAATTTCACATAAAGCGCTTGCAGCGCCTGATCATCCAGGGCGTCCGTATTCCCCTCTCTTTTCAGGTAGTCATGAAAACGTTTGAGGATATGGAGACGATTAATATGGACCACCGTCTCATCATAGTCGATGTTCAGAAACTTCAGGAAATCCTCAGCGGAGGACAAACTCGCCAGTGTTTTACGTAGATCACTCATGGTGTCATCCTTGGAATTCGTCAGAGGGGAGGGGAGCTAAAGCTGCTGGGCTGCTGTTTGGCCCACACAGGTTGGGATCGGAATCCGGACAGTTATTGCAGTCCTTTTCCGTCAGTTGCACAGCACGCCCGCTGGACTGGACCTGCAATTGCAGTTGGGAAATCCGTTCCATCAGGCACTGAATGGCCTTGCCCACCGGGTCCGGCATGAGATGGTGATCCAGATCAATGCCGTGGGCGTTGATGCGGCGGCGTTCCGCAGGCAGCACGACGCGGCCGGGGATGCCCACGACCGTCATACACGGCGCCACATCGTTAATGACCACCGCATTGGCACCCACCTGACTGTCATGACCGATAGTGACGGGCCCGAGGATCTTCGCACCTGCACCCACCATGACCCGATCCTGTAATGTCGGGTGACGCTTGCCCGGATTCCAGCTCGTGCCCCCCAGCGTCACCCCATGGTACAGGGTGCAATCATCACCAATCTCAGCCGTTTCGCCAATCACCACGCCCATGCCGTGATCAATGAAGAATCGGCGCCCGATCTGTGCCCCCGGATGGATATCGATGCCGGTCGAGAAGCGCGCCATCGCGCTGAGCACGCGCGCCGGATACCGCCAACCGCCCAGCCACCAGCGATGGGCGAGTCGATGTGCCAGCAACGCGTGTACCCCAGGGTAGGTAGTAAGGATTTCCAACGTACTGCGGGCAGCCGGATCGCGCTCGAAAACACAGTGAATATCGTCGCGCAGGTTGCGCCACAGACCGGACTTGTGGGGTTGTTCTTTGTCGAGCAGGGTAGCAGCCACGGGCCAGTCCTCCATTCAGGAATGAGCGTGCAGGGACTCCACGCTCTCCAGAAGAAAGCGATGCAGGTCCTCTACGGGCGGTGGTGCCTTGTGCTGAAGCACATAGACGCGAATCTGCTTGAGGATGCTTTGTGCTTGTAATTCGGTGATGGCACTGCCCAGTTCAGCGTAGGCGCGCATGATGGCCTTGGTGCCGGAATGCTTGCCCAGCACCATGTTATGCTGGCGCCCCAGTTCCTCCGGGTCGAAGCTCTGGTAGTTGCGGGGGTTTTTGATCAGTCCATCGACGTGAATACCCGACTCGTGGCTGAAAATGGCATCGCCGACGATGCTTTTTCCGGCGGGCACCGGTCGCGCGGAAGCCAATGCCACCAATTGCGAAATCGCCTTGAACTGGCGCACTTCAATGCCGGTCTCGAAACCGTGCAAATGATGCAGACACATCACTACTTCCTCCAGCGCGGCGTTACCGGCGCGCTCGCCCAGACCGTTCACCGTCGTGTTCACATGGGTGGCACCAAAACGCAGGGCCGCGATGGAGTTGGCAGTGGCCAGACCCAGATCGTTGTGAGCATGGATTTCAATTTCCATATCCGTGGCCGCCCTTAAGCGCCGCATGATATGGGCGGTATTAAAGGGTTCCAGAATGCCCAGGGTATCGGCATAGCGAAAGCGGCGCGCCCCCGCGCGTTGTGCGACCTCCATGACCCGCAGGATAAAGTCCAGCGGCGTCCGGGAGGAATCTTCGCCACCTACCGCCACGTCCATGCCGCTATCCAGTACCTGCTTCACCCGGCGATCCACCTGCTGCAAGACCCACTGACGGTCTTTGCCCAGCTTGCTGCGAATCTGGATATCCGAAACCGGCACTGAGGCGTTGACCATATCCACAGCACAACGCTTTGCCGCAGCGAGGTCCGTATCGTGCATCCGGCACCAGACCACGAGGCGGGCGGGAAGGCCCATCTGGGCAATGCCCCGGATGGTTTCTTCCTCTTCACTCCCCATGGCAGGGATGCCGATCTCCAGCTCCGGAATCCCGGCATTGGCCAGACTCTTGGCGATAGCCAGTTTTTCCTCGGGGCGGAAAGCCACCCCTGCGGTCTGCTCGCCGTCGCGCAGGGTGGTGTCGTGGATTACCGAGAAGCTTTTGGAGGTCGGGCTGATTTCATGCATACACGGGTGCAAAAGCGTTGTCGGTGAGAATGGGGCCATTGGCACCCCAGTAGGGGGACAAACGCCGCAATTGCTCGATGATGGGTGGTGTCTGCGTAATCACCCAGTCCACCTCGGCTTCCGTGGTCTCCCTGGATAGGGAGAAACGGATGGTGCCGTGTGCCGCGGTATAGGGAATATCCATGGCGCGCAGCACATGGGACGGCTCCAGCGACCCGGAGGTACAGGCGGAACCCGAGGAGGCGGCGATACCGACCCGGCTCAGGAGCATAAGAATGGCCTCGCCCTCGATGTATTCAAAAGAGATGCTGGACGTATTGGGCAGGCGGTGTTCCGGATCGCCATTGGCGAAAGCGTAGGGCACCTGCGCCAGTATCCCGGTCTCCAGACGATCCCTTAAAGCGCGCACCACGGTGTTTTCATACTCCATATGCTCCAGGGCCATGTCTGCCGCCAGCCCCAGGGCGATAATGCCCGTAGTGTTTTCTGTTCCGGCCCGGCGTCCGCGTTCCTGGTGACCACCGCGCAGCATGGGTCGGTAGCGGGTGCCCCGGCGCACATAGAGCGCACCGACGCCTTTCGGGGCATGCAGCTTATGCCCGGAGAGGGAGAGCATGTCGATGGCCGATTCCTGCATGTTCAGGGCAATTTTGCCCACCGCCTGCACGGCGTCCGTATGAAAGAGTGCGCCTTTTTCCTTGGCCATCCGTGCCATGGTTTCGACGGGGAAGATCGTTCCCGTCTCATTGTTGGCATACATCATGGAGACGACGGCCACCTGCTCGCTGAGCGCTGCGGCATACGCCTCCATGGAGATGCGCCCAAGTCTGTCCACGGGAATGTAGTGGACTTTGTAGCCTTCATGACGTTCGAGATGATCACAGAGAGACAGAATGGCTGGGTGTTCCACCACGCTGGTGATGATTTCCCGGCGGCTGGGTTGTATGGCCAGGGCCGAGAGGATGGCGGTGTTATCGGACTCCGTACCGCAGGAGGTAAAAATGATTTCCGAGTCGTGTTCTACCCCCAGCAGCGCCTGTACGGAGGCGCGCGCTTCTTCCAAACGTTTGCCCACATCGCCGCCGAAGCTGTGCATGGAGGAGGGGTTGCCGTAATACTCGCTGAAGTAGGGAAGAATGGTCTCCAGCACCCGGGGATCTACCCGGGTAGTGGCATTGTTGTCCATATAGGCGCTGCTCATGGCTACACCCCCACGGCTTGCGGCATACTGGCTGGAACTACCCGTACCGGACGGCCCAGAGTCAGCATCAGGCGTTCCTGGATGCCGGAAATGGTAATCCCGGAAGACTGGCAGTTCATGCACGAGCCACTCATGGCCACCATGACCGTATCACCATCCACATCGACCAGTTCGATATTGCCGCCATCCATCTGGAATTGTGGGCGCATTTCATCAATCACGGCGGATATTTTCTGGATTTTCTGCACCATGGTCATGGGGGCCGGGGCGGCCTTGGCGGCGGGTTTCGCTGCCACCACCGGTAGCGGCGCGCTGCCGTTTACTGCCGCGAGGATATCTTCGATCTGCTCATGGCAGCTCTGGCAGCCGCCGCCCGCCTTGGTATAGAAAGTGATCTCTTCGACCGTCGACAAATGGTTTTCTCTGGCCACCTTCTCAATGAGCGCCGAGTCAATGGCGAAGCATTTACATACCAGCGCGCCTTCTTCGTGATCATCTGCCCATTCTTCGCCGCGGTAATTGGCGATGGCGGCGTGCAGGGCCTCGGCACCCATAACGGAACAATGCATTTTCTCCGGAGGAAGCCCGCCCAAAAACTCAGCGATGTCCTGATTGGTGATTTTGAGCGCTTCATCCAGCGTCTTGCCCTTGATCAGTTCAGTCAACGCCGATGACGAGGCGATGGCGGAGCCACAGCCAAAAGTCTGGAAGCGGGCATCCAGAATGACATCCGTATCTGGGTCTACTTTGAGCATCAGGCGCAGGGCATCCCCGCAACTGATGGAGCCGACCTCGCCGACCGCATTGGCCTCTTCGAGGACCCCGGTATTCTTGGGGTTGAAAAATAAATCTTTGACTTTATCGGTATAATCCCACATGGCGTCAGCTCCGATGTCCGCAGGAGGAGGCTGAGGAAGCGGAGGCTTCGTCTCCCGTGGTGAATGACGACCCGCAACCGCAGGTTCCCGTAGCATTGGGGTTTTCGAAACGGAAGCCGCTGCCGCTGAGTTCATCGACATAGTCGATGACGACCCCGCTAAGCAGCGTGGCGCTGGCGTTGTCCACGTAAACCGGCACACCCTCTATCGCCACCACGGTGTCCTCGGCGCCTGCTTCGGCCTCCAATCCCATTCCATATTGATAACCGGAACAACCGCCTCCGGTCACCGCAACCCGTAATCCGCTCGCTTCAGGATTCTCTGCAAGCAGATTCTTTACGACATCAATGGCTTTTTCCGTCAATATCAGCATGACATACTCCTTACGCGACAGGGGTTCCTGTATGCTTCTTTGCAAGACTTGGGCCAGTTTTGGGATTTGTTATCAACTTATTGTTATTATGATGATTAACAACGGATGTTGAGGTGTCATTAGTGCGTTTTGTTGGTTTCTCTACATCTCTCAGGATGGTTTTGCAAGAAAACGAACATCACAGGGCAGGGCCGAGATGTCAAAAACCCGGAGACCGCTGGGTATCCGGGTTTTCGCTAGCACAGTGGCAAAAGCGCTTATACGGGCCGGTTTTCGCCGGGATCACGTACCGCACCCATGCCCGCCAGGCATTCTCCATAGCTGATCTCGGGGAATACGGCACTGTATTGCAAGGCGCTCTCGGCGATGCGGTTGATCTTGCCCGCCGTGTCGAGTTTTTTGAGGTCGTTGCGTTCCAGTCCGAACAAGTCCAGCAGTTCATTGTAGACCGTCGCTTCATCCAGCGGCAGGATATAAAATGGAATGCTTTTGTATTCCAGATGGTAACGCTTGCTGAAGTCGATATTGTTGCAGTAAATAAAATACTTACCAGAGGGCTCCAGGTACTCGGCCAGTGCCGTTACCAGTGCGTCCAGATAACCAAAAGACAGAAGATAGCAGGATAAAAAAGAAATCTTTTGGGCGCCCGGCTCTGCTGAACTGATGACTTGTTGCGCGAGGAGTTCCGGTGGACGTGCTTCATCGGCCACGGCGGTGGCAAATTTGATAGCCAGTTCGCCGCGAAAACCGAAGCGTCCCTGCGCATTCAGTTCTCCCTTGAATACCTGGTTCAGCAACCTTTTCTGAGTGTCGAGCCCTGCAAATGCGCTTTGTTCGATGCTGATGGACATAAATGACTCCATATGGGTAGAGGTAAAATATTGCATCCTGATCGGGTTGCGGATGCTTATAGGTTTTTAGCCCTGGGCAGCCAGCAGGTTCCAACCACTGGCATCTTCCGGGCCGAAGCACTGGGCGTAATCATTACAAACATTGCAACTGGGTGCCTGGCAGAGGCGAACTTCAGCCTGGTCACACAATTGCTTATAAAAGAACTTCTTCCATTTCATATTGCCGGTGTTTTTGAAATACAGTCGCGGAAAATGATGTTTAATAATGTCACTGAGGTCCTCACGATTCGTCAGACCCAGGTCCTGCCACAAGTGATCATCGCCCAGGCAGCCCGCCGCGAGAATGGCCGCTACCCACTCTGTGGCCTGATTAACGCTGGCACGGTGATCCAGCAAGAGCTTAACCAGATCGCCGGTTTCCTCATTTCGCATGGATGCTTTGTTTTCTTTCCCCAGACATTGACACAGAAAAGTACCGCCTGCAGCGCTATGGAGATAGACCTTCGTGCATTGTGCGGTCGAGCGCGATGCCTCTATCCGCGGGAAATAACGAGAAAACAGATGGCTCAGTTGCCTGATCTCCAGGCCAAGCGCCATGCTGATGTTGCCCTTGCGTGCCATGGCACGATGGCTGATACACAGCGCAAAAAAACGTGCATCAGAGAATGCCTCATCCGGGTTGCGACCGGACATCAGAATGTCATATATGGCAGTCTTCATTGATGCATTCCCCCTGAAGCGCTACGCCGAGACGCTGACCGCTAAGGACATGGAAGCGTGGGTATAGCAGTCCTTGGGGCAAACCCGGGAGCAGGCCTCGCAGCCAATGCATTTTTCCGGATGGGCAATGGTCATGAATTTGCGTTCCGCCTCGTCATCGTCCGCCGCCACCAGCTCCCCGTCTTCAGTGATACCAATAAGGTTCAGCACATCCCGACCGCAGGCGCGGAAACAGCGCCCGCAGCCGATGCACTTTTCTTCGTTGATATGTTCGACAAACTGGGGTGTCCAGCCGAGCCCGCCCTTGGTGATGCCGGTTATGTCGTGCATGCCGTCATCCCCCGGGGAAGGACGCGAGCCGCGCCCTGGCCGCCGTCAGATCGCGGTAGGCGGCGTAGGTACGATTCGCCAGTTCCAGAATATTCTCCCAGCCGACGGGCAAATCTTCAGCCAGATCGTGAAGATCCATTTTGGCCTGGGTGGCCTGGGCATTGAGCCGTTTGATTTCTGTTTTCAATGCGTCCTTTTCGTCCACAATCAACTCCCAGTGATTGGTCTGTTCTTCTACTACCGGTAACATCTCCATTAATACAGACATGGCGTCATACTCCTATGCGCTGATGAACCATAAGCGTGAGCTACGCTGGTTCAAGGATCAAAAGCGGGCCACCTCCGGAAATTTTTCGATCATTTCCAGGGCACCTGCCACCAGTTTGTCACCTTCTTCGGCCAGTTTTTCCATGCTGGGGAAGCCAAAACGATGCACATCGCGCAACTGTTTGTTGACCACGATCAAACGTCCGGCAATCAGCACCATGCGGCCAAAGCCTTCATGACTCATTTTCATCATGGGCGACACCATGACTCCGGAAGCACGCTCCGTAGCCAGCCCCACGGCGTTATAAAAAAGTTCCACCCGCCATAGTATTTCGGGATCAGGATCGCCAATGATGGGTATCGCCCGGCGCTGTTCCTTATCCAGCACATAGGGTGCCAGCAGTTCGGTATCGGACTTTTTTTCCCAGGCACCGTAGCTATCCTGTGCCCGCCACTGCTTGACCAATTCGCGGAAAAACAGGGACTCTTCCGGCAAAACCGCCGCCACTGCAGTATTCTCAGGCATGACTTAACTCCTCTTCGTCATCAAAATTAAACGCTTTTTCTGCACCCTTATTCATGACCTTACGCAGCCAGGGGGGTGGAGTGCCCTGTAATACGACCTGCAGCTTGTCGAGTATTTCATTGATAGGTTCCGGTTCATTCACCTTGATGGGATGAATTTTCATGGCCACCACCCGCGCCGCACCAGAGCCGCCAATAGCGGCCACATACAGAATGGCGCAATCTTTGATGGCTTCCAGCTTGGGGGCCAGTTTGTCTTCGTTGCCGTCTTCGGCAAGTTCACCGTCAAATTGCACGGCCTCCAGAAAATGGTGACCCTCTGCACTGAGTTCATAAATAGCGATATTTTTTGCCCAACCAAAATGGGCATCGACTCTTTGCATATCTTGAGTTGAAAATGCGACTTTCATGGTGCCTCCTGGGCTTTGACCAGATAAAAAATGACTACTGCGTTCCGCATCCCGAACCAAACGCAAACGGCGCATGTGCATCGTGATCCTCCATGGGCAATGGCCAACTATCCGGACGATTTTCCTCTTCCTGTGCCATTAACAGGTTACCGATCTCGAAGGTCAGATCGCGGGCACCGCGATAGCCGAGGGACAGACGATGGGCGGCACCGAGCTGGTCAAAAATAGGTAGTCCCATGCGCAGGAAAGCGATATCCAGCCGCGCCGCCGCCTGCCGTCCATGGGAGTGGGTGATGAGCAGGTCACATCCAGCACTCCGCGCTTCCAGGTCTTCCAGGTCACCGATGAGCACTTCTTCACAAGGCATCTGTTCGAGTAGCGGCGAATGGGTGGTAGTCACTGCAGCAATGATGATCGCCCCCATTTCGCTGAACCACGATCCGATATTCCAGAGCAGGTCAGGCTCGGCGCCGATGGCGATTTTTTTGCCGCCGAAGAAAAAATGACTGTCGAGCATGGCGTCGATCAACTGACTGCGTTGGCGACGATATTTGCCAGGTACCGGTTGTCCGCTCAACTGACTCAGGCAGTCCAATAACTGATCCGTCGCTTCGATGCCGGTAATGCGATCGAAGAGCACATAAGGCTGGCCGGTCTTGGTCATCAGGGCTTCAGCCGCAGGACGCATTTGTTCGCCCAAGGCAATAGTCAGTTCTGCCTCACCCATGCGCCGGATGGCCTCCACTGGGGTGCCGCCCAGAGTGTTGGGCGTGAAGTCGTCCGGAATGTGGCCGTCCATAGATCCGGAAATATCGGGCAGGATGGTCGCTTCCAGCCCGAAGGATTCACTGATTTCCCGGAGTTCTTCGATGTCCGCAGCAGTGAGGTGGGACCCCACGAGGAAATTGACGGAACCCTCCCGGCGCGCGCTGCTGGGTTCAGCCAACCCTTTCACCATGCTCTCCACGGCCTTTGCCCAGCCGTCCTGAAAAGCATCCTTAAAGTCCGGGGTAGAGACGTAAACCAGGGCTAACTGGTCCAGTTCGGGATGGGTGGCGCGGAAGTTTTTGAGATAACCATCCACATCATCGCCTTTGGTCTCGGTGACGCCGGTGGAACAGATGCCGATGATGGCTGGTTTTGTGCGCTGCTGAATACTGAGAATAGCGATACCGATATTCTCCAGCCCGCCCATGACCGTCGCCACCTCACTCATGGCGGTGGTCTGCATGGGAATGCCCTCATTGAAATGCCGCTGAAAGAGCACCAGACCAAAGGCGGTACAGCCCTGGGAACCATGCAGCATGGGCATGCAGTCGGCAATGCCCATGAAGGCCAGGGCGCCACCGATGGGCTGGCCCATTTTGAGGGGGTTGACCGTGCACGCTTTGCGGCTCTGAATGACGGCGCTCATGTCCGTGCCTCCCGCATATCCCAGGGCGCGGGTTTGCGCAATAAGGTCCACATGGGATTGTAGAGGGCCAAATCGATCTGTTTCACCAGATTGACCATCCCTTCGTAACCGTTATAGGCGTGATGGCGTTCCTGGTTGATGTCCACCCAGGGCATTTTGTTTTTGAGGGCGGCAAATTGAGAGCGTCCGCCCGACAGCAACACATCCGCACGCGCCTCCTGAAACATTTTGTACATTTCCCGGGGCGTCAGGTCATCAATCATATGCGCGTCCTGACCCATGATTTCCTTTATTTTTTCTTTGTCTTCCTTAGTGGATTTCTTGACACTGGTCCCCACCACTTCCATCCCCCCTTCCTGCAATGCAGACACCACCGACCAGGATTTAACGCCCCCCGTAAAGAGCAGCACCCGTTTGCCGCGCAGGCGATGGGTATATTCGGCGATACGCTGCCAGGCTCTTGCCTCTTCCCGGACGATCAGTGCTTCGGTGCGGTCGTGGAGTTCTGCCGGGGCACCCTGCTGGATCAGCAGGCGGGTGATCTCCCGGAGAGATTCCGTGGTATCGGAGATGCCATAAAATGACCCTTCAAAGAACGGAATCTGATAACGCTCTTCCATTTTGCGTGCGATATTGATCATGGATTTAGAGCAGACCATCATATTGGCCCTGGCGCGATGGGATTGCGCCACGTCATGATATTTGGCGTCACCACTGATACAGCAGGTTACCCGGATCCCCAAATGATCGAGGAGCGGTTTGACCTGCCAGAGTTCACCGGAAAGATTGTATTCGCCAATGATATTGATGTCATAGGGCGTACTATATTCGGGCTCTTCCGTGCCGATCACATAATCTAGCAGGGCCTCTCCCGCCAGTTTGTTGCCGAGATTCTTGGCGCCGACAAAACCGGGGGAATTGACGGGAATGACGGGCTTTGCAAATTTTTGGCTCGCCGCTTTACAGACGGCTTCGATATCGTCCCCGATCATCGCCGGCACGCAGGTCTGATAGACAAACACCGCCGGCGGATCGTATTTATCGATTACTTCTTTGATGGATTTGAAGAGGTGTTTTTCGCCGCCGTAGACCACATCCAGTTCATTGATGTCGGTGGTAAAGCCGGTGCGATACAGTTGCGAACCAGACGATTTTGAACCGCGGTTATCCCAGGAGTTGCCCTCACAGGCGATGGGACCGTGGACCAGGTGGGCGACGTCGGTAATGGGTTGCAGGGCAATTTTTGCACCATCGAAAGCACAACCACCGGCCGCACCGCCTGGCTGCAGCGCCTTGGTGCAGCCCTTCTTACGCTCTTTGTCGGACTTGCTCTGGTTCTTGCTGCATCCCGGCTCATTAAAAACGTCATGGATTTTGTTCTGCAACATAAAGCACCTCCTGGTCAGTCAGAATGCGACAAAGAATTGATCACCGATTCCCACTATGCACTGGCAGGCCAGCCGCCAATAGGGTCCTTTCCACGGTTTCTGGCCTTCACTGGCCAGCATCGCGGGGAGCTTGCCGAGGCCCTGCAACGTTTGCTTTTCAAAAGCATTCAGACACAACTGCTGCTGCTTCCCCTGTGGTGTCACCCGCACCGCACAGGTCCCGCAAAGACCTTTCTGACAATGGACGGGCAGGGGCACATTCCATATGCGGGCCATTTTCAGGAGAGATATGGGCTGATGGTTGCGACAGGACATAGACCAGTCACCCCCGATACGCGGTGAAATAAATTGCACCAGTCCCATCGCTCTATCCTCGCGAAATAAAATTTAGAGCCTTACCAGAATATCTTCATCGCGCACGATGTACTGGCACGCCAGACGCCAGGGCGGCGGCAAATCTTTCAATTCAGCGTCTTCAGCTACCAATAAGGTAGGCAATCCCCGACCGTGGCATAAACCGTCAGGTCCTTAGCCATTTGGGGGAGGTGAAAGTGACATCTGCCATGCTGCTGCTCCTTGAGAGGCGGCGCTAACGCGCCGCCGGATAGCCGATATTGCCTTAGCGATTAACGAATAATGTCGAAACTGTAATCGCTCTGACTCGGCACATTACTGTTGTTGTCGATCTCATCAAAAATCTTGTCCAATATACGCACCAGCATATTCAGGCCGCCCTGATAGCCCCAGATGGGGTAACGGTGATGATGATGGCGATCGAAGATCGGGAAGCCGTAACGGATAAGGGGCGTGCCCGTATCGCGTTCCAGATATTTTCCGTAGGTATTGCCAAAGAGGAAATCCACCGGCTCGGTGAACAACAGGCTGCGCATATGCCAGAGATCCTTGCCGGCATAGACATGACAATCCTTGCCGAAGGGTGAGCTGTCGAACAACGCCTGCACTTTCTCCGCCCAATGCTTGGACCCATTGGTAGCCAGTACATGGGTGGGTTCGCCGCCCAGCTCCATCAGGAAGGCCGCCAGACCGAGGCACTGATCCGGATCACCGTAGATGGCGAACTTTTTGCCATGGATGTGCGCCGTGGAATCGGCAATGGCATCCACCAGACGCCCGCGTTCCTTTTTCAGTTCATCGGGAATCGCTTTGCCGCTGACACGGGACAATTCCATAATGAATTGGTCAGTACCCGATACGCCAATGGGGCAGTTCAGGGCAACGACTTCCTGACCGTGCTCCGCAATGAAAGGCAACGTCTTTTCGGTGCAATATTCCTGCATGGAGAAGGTGGCCTTGGCATTCAGGGACGCTGCGGTATCTTCCAGGGTGGTGCCGCCGTCATACATGCGGAATTTCCCGTCGCTCGGCGTATCAAAGACATCGCTGGTGTCGGCCAGGATCGTATATTCCAGGTTCATGAGATCCAGGATGCGCTTCACTTCCCGGGTGTTACCGACGGTATAGCCGTCAAAGCCGCCAATGAAGTTGATCTTCTCGTTGGGTGCGCGCACGAGTGCTGGTACGGTACCCGCCTTACCATCCCAAAAATGCGCCAGTACACCCTTCAGAGCGTTGTCATAGCCGGTGATATGGCTGCCGACAAACGCCGGAGTATGGGCGAAAGGCACATCATATTCTTCTGGTACGCTGCCCTTTTCCTTGGAGGTTTTGATGAAGGCGTTCAGGTCGTCACCGATCACTTCTGCCATACAGGTGGTGGAAACAGCAATCATCTTGGGTTTGTACATGGCGTAGGTATTGGCGAGCCCGTCAATCATGTTGTTGAGGCCGCCGAATACGGCAGCATCTTCGGTCATGGAAGAGGACACACAGGAAGTGGGCTCCTTGAAATGCCGGCTCAGATGGCTGCGATAATACGCGACGCAACCCTGTGATCCATGCACAAAAGGCATGGTGCTTTCAAAGCCCACTGCCGCGAATACGGCACCCAGCGGCTGGCAGGCCTTGGCGGGATTTACCGTCAAGGCCTCACGGGCAAAATTCTTTTCCCGATAATCCCACGTCTTTGTCCATTCACGGACCTGGACGAGCTTGCCCTGTGGTACCGTGTTTTCAAATTGTTCCTTCTTATTCTTGAGCATCTCCTGGTATTCCGGTTCACGGAACAGGTTGAAGTGATCAAGCACCTTTTCAGCGTTCTGACTCATGGCGTTATTCCTCATTCGATCATTGGGGCGGTCCGTCATCCGCCGATAAGCGGGCGGCAGGTGCCGCCCCCATGCTGCTTACTCCCAGGGCGTTTTGGTCAAACTCCACACGGGGTTGTTGATGGCCATATCCATATCCCGGGCGAAGATGGCGAAGCCGTCATAGCCGTGATAAGGGCCGGAATAGTCCCAGGAGTGCATCTGCCGGAAAGGTACGCCCATCTTCTGGAAAACATACTTTTCCTTGATGCCGGAACCCACGAGATCAGGCTGGATGGTTTCCACCATCTTTTCAAACTCGTAACCAGTCACGTCGTCGTAAATCAGCGTGCCGTCTTTCACATAATGGGTAGTACGCTGATAGTCGTCGTTGTGGCCGAATTCATAGCCGGTTCCCACCACATTCATTCCGAGATCTTCATAGGCGCCGATGACATGGCGGGGACGCAAGCCGCCGACAAAAAGCATGACCGTTCTGCCTTCCAGGCGCGGCCGGTATTTGGCGATCACCTCCTCGGTGAGGCGCTTGTACTTCTCGATAACCCGTTCCGCGCCTTCCTTGATGTGATCGTCAAAATAACCGGCGATCGTCCGCAGGGACTCGGCAATTTTGGAAGGTCCGAAGAAGTTGTACTCGACCCACGGTACGCCATGCTTTTCTTCCATATAGCGGGAGATATAGTTCATGGAACGATAGCAGTGCAGGACATTCAATTTGGCCATGGGGGTGTTCTCCAGTTCAGCCAGAGAACCATCACCTGACCACTGGGCGATCACCCGCAGACCCATTTCTTCCAGCAGGATACGTGAACTCCAGGCATCGCCGCCGATGTTATAGTCACCAATAATGGCAACATCATAAGGGGTCTTTTCAAAAGCCTTGGGTTCTGCACCCTGTTTTTCAAAGACATAGTCGCGGATACTGTCGTTGGCTATATGGTGGCCGAGCGATTGGGATACCCCCCGGAAGCCCTCACAACGCACCGGAACAATGGCTTTACCACCGTATTCCTTCGACTTCTTCTTGGATACCGCTTCGATGTCGTCTCCGATCAGGCCGATGGGGCATTCCGATTGCACGGTAATACCGTGGTTCAGCGGGAAGAGATCCTCGATTTCATCCATGATCTTTTCGAGTTTCTTGTCGCCACCGAAAACGATATCTTTTTCCTGAAAATCGGAGGTGAACTGCATCGTGACAAAGGTATCCACACCGGTGGTGCCGATATAATAGTTACGGCGTGAGGCCCAGGAATACTGACCGCAACCGACAGGTCCATGGGAAATATGAATCATGTCCTTGATCGGGCCCCAGACGACGCCCTTGGAACCCGCATAGGCACAACCACGAATGGTCATCACGCCGGGCACCGACTTGATATTGGATTTGACGCCGCAATCCGATTTACCTTCCTCATAGACGTTCAGGTGTTTGGCGCGTCTTTTGGCAGTTTTTTCCGGATAGACCTTGAGAACTTCATCAATCAGGGCACGATTGCGCGTCTTGGTCTCGGCGACAATCTGCGCTCGGGTTTCTTCAGCGGTAATGCTCATCACATCTCTCCTTTAGCGAGAAAAAGAGAGGGCAGCCGCCTGACGGCAGATGCCCTCTATCCATCAGACCGCAGCAGCCAGTTCGGCGGCTGTTTTGCCGATCACGCTCTCGTCTACTGCACTCATGATGCCGAACTCCATGAGCATATCTTCCAGCTCGTCCATGGTGATCGGGGTCGGAATCGTACCGTTACCGCCGTTGGCATGGATTTTCTGTGCCAACTGACGGTACTCCTCGGCCTGCTTGGATTCCGGTGCGTATTCCAGCACCGTCATCCGCCGCAGTTCCGCATGCTGCACGATGTTGTCGCGGGGCACGAAGTGAATGAGCTTGGTACCCAGCTTGCCAGCCAGGGCTTCCGCCAATTCCAGTTCCTTGTCGGTCTGGCGTTCGTTACACACCAGCCCGCCCAGACGCACGCCGCCCGAATTGGCGTACTTGAGAATACCCTTGGAAATGTTGTTGGCGGCATACATGGCCATCATTTCGCCAGACATGACGATGTAGATTTCCTGCGCCTTGTTTTCACGAATAGGCATCGCGAATCCGCCACACACCACGTCGCCCAACACGTCGTAGGAGACGTAATCGACGCCGTCATAGGCACCATTTTCCTCCAGGAAGTTGATGGAGGTGATAACGCCACGCCCGGCACAACCCACGCCCGGCTCCGGTCCACCGGATTCCACGCAGCGGATATCACGATACCCGACCTTCATAACGTCTTCGATTTCCAGATCCTCCACGCTGCCCGCCTCAGCCGCGAGACTCAGTACGGTGTCCTGCGCTTTGGAGTGGAGAATCAAACGGGTGGAGTCAGCTTTGGGATCGCAGCCAACGATGAGAATCTTTTGGCCCATTTCCGTAAGGGCTGCCAGGGTATTTTGGGAGGTGGTGGACTTGCCAATGCCTCCCTTACCATAAAAGGCGATTTGCCTTAGTTTGTCACTCATTGCCATGTCTCCTGTTTCAAAAATGACTAACTTGCCAGGTGGAAGCCCCCAAAAACGGGGAAGAGTCGCGTTCCGTCCTCGCTGTTGCAAGGGCCGTGCCAGATCTGTAGGTATCCACATAATAAGCTGTTTTATATATAAAATCGTACCTTTCTGGCAGACTCTTGCGGGCTGTTTGAAAACCTACAAAATGCACTTTCTATGTCAGGAACCCCACAGCGTTGACCAACTTATGCAATTCACCGCGCTGCTATTGGGTCGTGGAAGTGACCTAGTTAAGGCCCAACAAACTCAGTTTTGTTTGAATGGCTTAGTACTTTGTCTGGTCGACGGAAAGATTTTTTCGCTTTCCGGCTGGGAGCTATTCGGGATCTAAACGCGGGGCTGGAAATGTATGGCATAAAACCTGCTTTAATTACCCATTCAAGCAGGAAGGCTTGCTCAGCTTTGGGAGGACGGTATGCAGATCGGTGTGGATTGTAATCTCGCGGTGGGTAATCGGCGCATTTTTGTGCTGGATACGGATGAAATCGGGCGCATGGCAGTGCAATTCATGCTTCATGATGAATATGAAACCCACGAAATCGCCAGTCTCCAGGCGGCTGTCGCCAAGGCTCAGAATTGGCCGCCGGACCTGATCATTCTCGGCGAGGCGCTGCTGGACGAAGGCGGGTTGACCGTGGAGATGGTGAGCGAACAATTTCCCAAGGCACGACTGATGCTCGTGGTGGGGGAGGCGCGTTCCGCTCTGAGCCAGCCCGTCCTCAGTAAAGGATTCGTGTTCCTCCATAAGCCCCTGCGGCTCGAAGATGTCCGCGCCAAGGTGGCTGCCGTGTTGCAGAATTAGTCGCCGCAAGAACGCTTTTTGTCAACAGCGAACCCACCGGAGGAGCAGCGTCCGGCCCGTGCGCCGTCTGTCAATCTCGGTAGCAATCTGACCGGAATTCCGTCCGGGCTGTTGATCAGTGCTGAATTTCATGCGTTCCCGGTGCCGCTACATATCGCCGGGGTGCGCGATGGGCACCCTGCGCTTTTCCAGAGATTGTCTCTGGTACGGGAACAGTGCGAGGCGGGACAGATCTTCCAGGCGTACATGGAAGAGATTTTTGCTGGCGGGCATGACCGGACGAAGGGCCGACGCTTCAGGGCCAGCTATTTACGCCTGCTCAAGGGTTGGGGATATGACAGCAATTCGCCGGAAGGTGCGGTTATGAAGGGCTGGGTGGAGAGCCGGTTCGGGATCGCCCCGAATTTTCACCGACAGCTGATCGGTCGTGTGGGTGATGCCGCCTGGATTCAGTATATGACCGACAAAATGTCAGGGCGATTTGATAATAATGCGATCTGGTTGCAGCTTGACCTGTTGTTTGAATTCGCACAATGGTCGGCGCGGCGTTTTCTGGCATCTGGACAACGGCACTTGCGCTTGTTCCGGGGAACCAATGATTTTGCGGAACATCCTATTCTCTGGAAAGCCGGAGCGCGGCAGGGGGTGATCCGGCTGAACAACCTAGTATCCTTCAGCAGCGACCGGGACGTGGCCAGCGCATTCGGCGATTGCATACTGGAGGTGGAAGTACCTTTGGTAAAACTGCTCTTCTTCAAGGGCTTGCTGCCATGTCGCGCACTCCAGGCGGAGAGTGAGTATCTGGTGATCGGCGGTGAATACGCGGCACACATGCACTATTACTGAGGACGAGAAATGGGCTATGACTTGCGGGAGAGGGCATTAGGCGCCTACCTGGGATTGGCGGTCGGGGATGCCCTGGGCGCGACGGTGGAGTTCATGAGTCCCCCGGAAATCCGGGAGGCATATGGCGTCCACCGCGATATGACCGGTGGCGGCTGGCTGCATTTACGCCCCGGACAGGTGACCGACGATACCCAGATGTGTCTGGTGTTGGGGCGGAGCATCCTTGCCGATGAACAATGGTCCATTACCCGCTTTGGCGAGGGGATGGTGCAGTGGTTGCGCGGCCATCCCGTGGATGTGGGCAATACCTGCCGCCGGGGAATCCGGCGCTTTATGCTCAACGGCAGTACCGCCGCCGAACCGGCGGAATGGGATGCCGGCAATGGTGCGTGCGTGCGCAATCTCCCCGTGGTGCTGGCCACCCTGAACGCCCCCGCGGCCTTCCGGCAGATCAGTGTAGAACAGGCGCATCTGACCCACCATCACCCGCTGTCGGATATCGCCACCCTGACGCTGGGGGAGATGTTACGCTGCGCGTTGCGCGGTGACGGTGTTTCATCCGTGCGGCGCCTGGCGGATGCACTGGTTACACGGTACTCGGAATTCGATTTCAAAGAAATTCCCCAGGCGCCTACGCCCTATATTGTGGATACGGTACGTGCCGTCCTATATGCGCTGCTTCATACCGATAATTTTAAAGACTGCCTGATTACGGTGGTAAATCAGGGCGGGGATGCGGACACCACGGGCGCTATCGCAGGAATGCTGGCAGGAGGCCTGTACGGGACTTACGGGCTTCCCGGTGCCTGGTTGCAGCGTCTGGATCCCGCAGTTCAGAAAGAAATCGCGGGGCAGGTGGATCAGCTTCTGACCCGGGGTGAGCGAACAGATCATGAGCAGTTGCCGGCCAGCATGCCGCTGCGTGTCTTATTTTACGAAAAATCAGGCTGTGCCAATAATGCGCGGCAGAAAGCGCTGTTGACGTCCGCCGGCTGTGTGCTGGAGGTGCATGACTTATTGAAAACCGCCTGGACGGCGGAAACCCTGCGCCCCTATTTTGCAGATCGACCCGTGGCAGAGTGGTTCAACCCGGCTTCGCCGCGGGTAAAGTCGGGAGAGATCGTTCCGGAGGTGTTTACGGAAGCCGGGGCACTCGCCGCAATGCTGTTGGACCCCCTCCTTATCCGTCGCCCGCTCATGGAAGCGGGAGGCGCCAAAATCGCTGGTTTTTCTGAGGATCAATTACGCCTGTGGACGTCCATATCTCTTGATGTGTACACTGGGGATGTTGGCGCCATTCCAGACAATTGTCGACGCTCGGTGCCTTGCCCAAGCGTCAGACGGGCCAGCAGTCTCAGCAAAACTCCAGCCGCCTCATCCCACGCCAACGCCTCCTGAGCGCTGTAGAGAAGAGGACACTCTCATGAAAGATCGTGTAACACCAAATCATTTTCAGGAGCTGACGACCATCTATGAGGTGAGTAAGGTGCTCAGCTCCTCCATGGATCTTGAACACACCCTAAATGATGTGCTGAAGACGCTGGAAAGTCATCTGCATATCTCACCGTCCATGATTGTGTTGCGTATGAACGAGGAAGTGGTGGGGGTAATCGCTGCCACAGGGTTGTCTGTTGCGGAAATAGAACGGGGGCGTTATCGGTTAGGGGAGGGGATGATAGGCAAGATCATGCGTGCCGGCATGCCGATAGTGATTCCTGATGTCTCGCAGGAACCGGCTTTTCTGCATCGCGCCTTTGAACCGGAGATCAGTCAGCGCTTGCATGCCTTTGTAGGGGTGCCGATTAAGGTGGGGTATGAGTGTATCGGCGTGCTCGCCATCTATCGCAGTGAGCGACACAAGGGCGTGAGTTTCCGTTCCGATGTCCGCTTGTTGCAGATGATCGCCAATCTGGTAGGACAGACCGTTAATCTGCATCAGGGTATTTCGGCGGAACGAAACCGTCTTTTGCAGGAAAAACATCGTCTGCAGAAGGAGTTACAGAAACGCTACAGCATTAAAAATGTCATTGGCAACAGCCGCGCCATGCAGGCGGTGTTTTCTGACGTGCACCAGGCGGCGCCGGGCAAGGCGACCGTGTTGCTGCGCGGTGAGTCGGGCACCGGCAAGGAAGTTATCGCCCGTGCCATTCACTATCTCAGCCCCCGTCGCGACAAAGCCTTTGTTTCGCTCAATTGCGCGGCGCTCCCCGAAAGTATTCTCGAATCAGAGCTCTTTGGACATGAGCGCGGTGCGTTTACCGGCGCCACCCAAGAGCGCAAAGGGCGCTTTGAAGTGGCAGATGGCGGCACGCTGTTTCTCGATGAGATCGGCGATATCTCTCCGGCTTTTCAGGCCAAGCTCTTACGGGTGTTACAGGAGCGTGAATTCGAGCGGGTGGGCGGCAGCCAGACCCGGCGAGTCAATGTGCGCATTATCACTGCCACCAATCGCAATCTCGAAGAGGCGGTGAGCAAGGGCGAGTTCCGCGCCGATCTCTACTACCGGATCAATGTCGTCAGTATCTTCCTGCCTCCACTGCGGGAACGTCGTGAGGATATCCCCGCCTTGATCGAACATTTCCTCGCCCGTTACAACGCCGAGAATCAGCGCAAACTGACCCTCACCCCGGAAGCTTTGCAAACCATGGTGTCCTGCTATTGGCCGGGTAACGTGCGGGAACTGGAAAACTGCGTCGAACGCACCGCCACCATGATGCGCGGCGATATCATTCGCAATCTCGACGTGCCCTGCCAGCGCAATCAGTGTCTCTCCATGGCGCTGCGACCGCTGGAAGGAAGCCATCCCATCGTCACCATGAAGGTGTCAGGCAGAAGTAGTATACCGCTCCCGGTAATGCCCGAATCTGCGGAGCAAGTGGTGGATGCCTTGGTCGCAAACAGTGAGGCGAGTGCTGCACCTTTGTCGGAAAGGGATCGCCTGATCCAGGCCATGGACCGCTGTGGCTGGGTACAGGCCAAAGCCGCTCGTTTGTTGGGGACGACTACCCGCAAACTCGGTTATGCTCTCAATAAACATGGCGTAGAAGTTAAAAAACTCTAAACCAGAAACGCTCAACCGGGGGCGGCGAACGCCCCACTCACCCTCACTGTGCCCACCGCCTTTCGTGCTCGCCTGCTATTTTCACCCCTCCCCATTTGTCCGGTTTTCGACAATTTTTGCCGCAGTGCGGGAAACGCGCGTAATGTTACCGACAAAGCACCGGATGGTTTAGTCTAACATTTTGAAAAACAAAGGCAGCATATGCTGGCATCACTTTTGCTAAAGGTAATGCAAGCGTCAGCTTCTTAGGAGCAAGCCGATACATCCATGAGGCGCGCGGTTTTCCATCGTTCACTGAAGATCCGTATGGAGGATTACGCCCATGGCATCCCAAATAATTTCCCTTTCCAGTATTGCCACACCCAATAACGGGGTGGATCTGGATGAGATTATGCAGCAAAAGGCAGAACACCAAGGTTGTGGTACGAGCGGCGGTTCCGGCAAGGCCAGTTGTGGCACCGGAGCGGGGCAGGGAGATCTGGCACCGGAGATATGGGAAAAGGTCAAGAATCACCCCTGCTATAGCGAAGAAGCGCATCATCATTACGCCCGTATGCACGTTGCGGTGGCGCCCGCCTGCAATATCCAATGCAATTACTGTAACCGCAAATATGACTGCGCCAACGAAAGTCGGCCGGGTGTCGTCAGTGAAAAACTGACGCCGGAGCAAGCGGCAAAAAAGGTGCTGGCCGTGGCTTCCACCATTCCGCAAATGACCGTGTTGGGTATCGCCGGTCCGGGTGATCCCCTGGCCAACCCCGAGAAAACTTTCAAGACCTTTGAACTGATCTCGAAAACAGCGCCGGATATCAAGCTCTGCCTGTCAACCAATGGCCTGGCACTCCCTGACCATGTGGATACCATTGCCGGTTTTAATGTGGATCACGTTACCATCACCATCAATATGGTGGATGCGGATGTAGGCGCACAGATCTATCCCTGGATTTATTACCAAAACAAGCGGTACAAGGGGCGTGAAGCGGCGCAGATACTCACCGACCGGCAAATGCAGGGACTGGAAATGCTGACCGAGCGCGGCATTCTCTGTAAGGTGAATTCGGTCATGATCCCGGGCATCAATGATCACCATCTGGTGGAAGTCAACCGGGCAGTCAAGAGTCGCGGAGCCTTCCTTCACAACATCATGCCCCTGATTTCTGCGCCTGAACATGGCACGGTTTTCGGTTTGAACGGCCAGCGTGGCCCGACCGCGCAGGAACTCAAAGCCCTGCAGGACAGTTGCGAAGGTGAAATGAACATGATGCGCCACTGTCGGCAATGCCGGGCGGACGCGGTGGGTCTGCTGGGCGAAGATCGTTCAGCAGAATTCACGACCGAAGCCGTAATGGCGATGGATGTGGAATATGATCTCGAATCGCGCAAGGCCTATCAATCGCTGGTGGAGCAGGAACGTCAGGCGACGGCGGACGCCAAGCGGGCGGAACTGGAAACCCTGGCCGGCGAGCAATCCGATGTCAAAATTCTCATCGCGGTAGCGACGAAAGGCAGCGGGCGGGTCAATGAGCACTTCGGTCATGCCACCGAGTTTCAGATTTATGAGGCGAGTGCGTCCGGGGCGAAGTTTGTCGGCCACCGTCGCGTGGACCTCTATTGCCAGGGCGGTTATGGCGAAGAGGAAGCCCTGGAAACCACCATCATCCGCGCGATCAACGATTGTACGGCAGTTTTTGTGGCCAAGATCGGTGGCTGTCCGAAAGCCTCTCTGCAGGCGGCCGGAATCGATGCGGTGGATCGTTACGCTTTTGAATATATCGAGCAGTCGGTCATTGCCTACTATCGGGATTATCTCGATAACATCCGTAGCGGGGCCATTGTCCATAGCCAGCGCGGGGATGCGGAGATCCGGCAAGGGGCGTACATAGCTGCGTAAGGTTATCGGGGGAGATCTCCTCCCCCATTTTTGTGAAAAGGAGAAACATCATGGCTTTTAAAATCGTCGGTTCCCAATGCACCAGTTGTTCGGCCTGTGAACCGGAATGCCCGAATATGGCCATTTCCGAAAAGAATGGCACCTTTGTGATCGATCCGGCCAAGTGTACGGAATGCATAAACTATTTCGATGAACCTCAGTGTGTGGCGGTATGTCCGGTGGATGACACCTGCATCATTGACAACAACTATCCCCGTTACGTCGCTTAGGAGTCTGTCATGGAACTCACCTTTACGCCTAAAGCGGAACGCTTTATCCAGCGGATGATCACCTTTGGCGGTGGAAATGCTTCCAGTGCTTTCCGCCTTGCGGTAAAGCCAGGCGGGTGCTCCGGCCTCTCTTACGATTTTCGCATTGTCGACGCGGCGGAGCCCGGCGATGTGGCCATCACCAGTAATGGCATTCCGGTGCTGCTGGAACAGAAGAGTGTCCCTTTTCTCAACGGCGTCGTCGTCGATTGCGAGGACAGCCTGATGAATACTGGGCTGGTCTTTACCAATCCCAATGCGGCGGCCAGTTGTGGTTGCGGAACGTCATTTACACCCAAGGAATAAAGCCGGGTCCCGGAAATGGTGAGATTGGAGGGAGGAAAACATGGAAACCTGGATCGTTCATCATACGAATACGACTATCCATCGTTGTGCAGCGAATACGGCAGCACTCCCCCGGCATCTCGACGATATCGATTTCCGCGGTGCGGAGATATTTACCCGCATACCAGCCAGGGAGCAGCGTCATCTCGCACGTGCTTACAGCAGTTATGTCTGCTGTGAGGAGTGCGAAGCGGCTCTGCTCAACCCCGTGAAGCATAGGGGTGCCGCATGAGTAATATCTGGGACGATGAATGGTTGAACCGCCGTTATTATGAAGGCCTCCTACCGGAGGCAGCGGAACGCCATCTGCATCTCGCGGCGCGCTCTTATGCGGACGATGTGCGCGCTGAGGATCATCTGATGGATGCCATCGCCATCGCGCCCGAACACATGGTCGTTTACCTGGGTTTATACAAATTTTATTTCTATAAAGGCCGACTGAGCGAGGCGCTGGCTACGGCCCGCATCTGTCTGCAGCGCAGCGCCGCAGAATTGGGTATTGATCCGGACTGGCGCGAGGTAAGGGAGCGGCAGGCGGATTTTGGCAGTTTTGATGCTCCGCGGGCACGCTTTTATATGTTCGTGCTGAAAGCCTATGGTTACCTGCATTTGCGTCTGGGTCACCTGGCTATGGGCAGCAAAATCATGGACAAACTCATCGAACTGGACCCGACGGATAAAATACAGGCCCGGGCGCTGCTGGAAGTCCTGCAAAAAAAAGAGGAAGACGACGATGAGTGATCCGGACGAGGCCATTGACTGGCAGGGCGGTGCCGTCTCCTGTGAAGCCTGCCCTGAGCGCGGGATTCCAGAGCTGAAGTGCGAACCGTTACATGCCTGTATGCATGATCGTTACGCCAAAAGGGTGGATCGCTTTTTCCGCTGGAATCCGCAGATCGCCAAGGATTATCTGCAACACGGCTACTTTGAGGTGCGGGCTTGCGCCGCACGTTATGCAGATATTTTTCATCTGCCCGCACTGATGAACGATCCCGACGAAACCGTGCGCTGGGCGGTAGCACAAAGGCTCCCGCAACGCTATCTGCTGCGGATGATCCACGATCCGCATCGGGAAGTGCGTATCCGGGTTGCCGCGCGGCTGGATGACCGTAACCTGTCGGCCATGATGCACGATGCGGATTATTACGTACGCCTGGAGGTAGTACGTCGTCTGCCCAAAGGCCTGTTGCCGCTCATGATGCATGATTCCGATGTGGAGGTCCGGCGGGTTGTGGCCAAACGCATCGGCGTGGATGCTCTGGTCAAAATGCTGCAGGACGATGATCCCGGGGTCCGTCTGGACGCCATTGAACGTGTACCGGTGTCGATCCTTTCCACGCTGGTTGACGATGCGGATTGGCGTATCCGCTACGAGGTAGCGGCGCGCGGGAGCCAGGAAGCGGTAATCAGCCTGTTGGCGGATGAGGATTATGAGGTGCGTCGTTGCGCCGCGGAACGCTTGGGGAAAGGCGATACACTTTCCAAACAACGATTGCCAGGGGAGGGTGGAATATGGCCGGAATGAGCAGAGACAGCGCAACGGTGGAGTTGGGCGCGGAACCCGAGTTCAATTATGGAGATAAAGTCCGTTCCCGCAAGCATGTGAAAAATGACGGGACATTCACCGGCGCCGAAATCGGCGAGGTGATTGTAACAAAAGGCGATGTCGGTTTTATCATCAGTATCGGGACCTATTTGCAACAATTTTATATTTATGGCGTGGATTTTTATGAACGTGGTCATCTGGTAGGTATGAAGGGCCGTGAACTGGAACTGATCGAATACAATCCGAGTCAGGAGGAGAAAATCTCATGATGGATCTGCGTCCTCCCCGATTTGATTGGGGCCTCAAGGTATTGGCTGGCGATGATATTTTTAATGACGGGACTTATCCGGGGAAGGCCGAAGGGGCCTTGCTGGTGGCCAAGGACAGTCCGGGAGAAATCGTGCGGGTAGGACATCATGAGGAGAGCAACACGCCCCTCTACCTCGTGGAGTTTGCCAACGGCATGGTGGTGGGTTGCCTGGAAGAGGAAATATTACCCCTCGGAGAGCCGAAGCCATGAGCATAACGCGCAGCATTTATCTCGATAATAATGCGACAACGGCCTTGGCACCGGCGGCACTGGACGCCATGTTGCCCTATTTGTCCACGGAGTATGCCAATCCGTCCAGCGCCTCCGAAGCGGGCGTAAGCGTCAAGAAAGCGTTGGGTGAGGCGCGGGTTGCGGTAGCCAAATTGTTGGGCTCCTCACCCGCGGAGCTGATTTTTACCAGTGGCGCGACGGAGAGCAATCATACGGCGATCCTGGGCGCGCTCTCCCTGACGAAAGGCAAACGCCACCTCATCACCAGCCAGGTGGAACATCCTTCGGTATTGCTCATGTGCCAGCATCTGGAACGCCTCGGGATAGAGGTGAGTTACCTGCCGGTGGATGAAGAGGGACGGCTGGACCTGCACGACTTGCGCGCTGCCTTGCGTCCGGATACCGCCTTGGTTTCCCTCATGTGGGCGAACAATGAAACGGGTGTGCTCTTTCCTGTTGTTGAAGCGGCTGCCATTGCGCATGACGCGGGGGCATTTTTTCATACGGATGCGACCCAGGCGCTTGGCAAGCTGTCGGTGAATGCAGCCGCTTCCGGTGTGGATTTTTTGTCCTGCTCGGCACATAAGATTCATGGCCCTAAGGGCGTGGGGGCATTGTTCGTTCGCAAAGGCATTGCCTTACCACCCTTGTTTCATGGTCATCAGGAACGGGGACGGCGGGGCGGTACTGAGAATGTTCCCGCCATCGCCGGTTTTGCGGCCGCTGCCCGCCTGCTCACCAATATTGAACACGAGGCGCGTTACTTGCGGGGACTGCGTGATCATTTTGAACAAGGTCTGTTGGCTTTCATGCCCTGTGCGCGTATCCACGGACAGGAAGCCGAGCGTTTACCCAATACCAGTAATGTCGGGTTTATCGCTCTTGACGGTGAAGAATTACTCTATCGCCTGGAACAGGAAGGCATTACGGCTGCAGCCGGTGCGGCCTGTGCTGCTGGCGGGCAGGAACCTTCCCATGTGCTCACGGCTATGGGCTTTTCTAAAACGGCGGTGCTGTCCTCACTGCGTTTCTCCTTTGGACGCCTGAACCGATCGGAGGATGTGGAGCGGCTGCTCCGCGTATTACCAGGCATCCTGCTGGGCATAATGGACATGCCGCCGATGACGGCCGGTGCCCCGATTTCTTGTGCACACTAAACAAGGAATAACCCCATGAAGGTGATGATTCGTAAAAATGCGGCCGGTGAGCTGACGGCGTATGTGCCCAAGAAGGACCTTGAAGAACCCATTACCGAGTGTCAGAAGCCGGAACTGTGGGGCGGAATGGTGACGCTGGCTAACGGCTGGCGCCTGGAATTGCCGGAGATGCCCAGTGATACCCGCCTGCCTATTACCGTAGAAGCGCGTCGCCTGGAGGGCTGAGAGGATGGAATTCACTGACGAAGATCTCGCGGTGCTTGTTGATCTGGGCCGGAATGCCTGCCGGTCTGGTGAAGGCATCCTGCCTGTTTTGCGTACCCGCTTCCCCGGACTGCCCATTACCCAATGTCCTGCCGGTGATGTCAGCGACGAGCCTTTCCGTGCCGGTGAATATTTTGACCTGCATCTGCTCGATACCCGCGACCACTGCTGGAAGGTCACATCCGATTCCCAGGCGGCGACGGGCCTGCTGCTCGCCATGCACCGGGGTACGACATGACTGCGGTCGAAATTCCGCTCTCGGACCCGGACATCAGCCCCGGCGAACTGGAGGCCGTAGAGGCGGTGTTGCGTTCCACTCGCATCAGCGCCGGGGAACAAGTGGAGGCCTTCGAAGCGGCCTTTGCTGCCTATCACGGGCGGCGCTACGCCGTCGCCGTCGCCAGTCCGACTCTGGCCCTGATGCTCTGCCTGCGCGCCTACGAACTCAGGGCGGGCGACGAAGTCATCCTCTCGCCCTATAGCTGGTGGCAGATCGGGCATGCCCTGGCGTGGTACGGGGTTCAGCCGGTGTTCGCGGATATCGATTACTACTCCGGCACGATCTCCCCCAAAGGGGCTGAGACCCTGATCACGGAGAAAACCCGGGCGATTCTCGCCGGCAATACCAAGGGGCATCCTGCCTTCTGGCAGGAGCTGCGCACGATGGCCAACGAAAACGGTCTGATTCTGCTGGAAGATTCGACGGAGGCCATCGGCTCCCGCTATCAGGACAAGCTGGTCGGCAGCTTCGGGGACAGCGCTATTTTTGCCTTTGCCCAGCCCTCTGCCCTGGTCTGCGGTGAAGGTGCCATGATCGTCACGGACGATACCGAAACCGTCAGCCGTCTGCGCCAATACCGCGCGCGGGGCATCAGTGAGCGGGGCTCGGTGGTGGCGCCTACCCGTCCACCCCTGCAGGCAGAAATGAGCGATATTCAGGCCGCCATAGGGCTGGTCCAGCTCGCCCGTCTGGACGGCATTTTGCAACGCCGACAGCAGGTGGAAACGCTTTACTTTGAGTACATGAAGTCCTTTGAAGGTATCAAGGATCCCTACCATGGGCCGGATGCCACCGCGGTACATTGGTTTGCGTACGAAGTACACCTCGGTACCCGGTTCAGCCGCAGCAGTCGGGATGCCATCGTCACCGATCTCCGCGCCCAGGGTATCGAGGCGGCCTCTTACTGCCTGCCCATGCATACGCAATCCTATTATCGCGAGCGCGGCGGCGGTCACTGCCCGACCGCCGTGCGGGTGTCCGACCGCACCCTGATCCTGCCTTTTCACCCGCGCCTGGGAGAAGAGGAAATCGCCTTTATCATCGAAACATTGAAGGATGCATCCGTCAATGTGGGTGCTGGTGCCGCCATTTATTAGTGTGTTGTTTTTACGTTCATTTTAATAGAGGAGAAGATTGAATGCCCATTATCACCATCAAACCCAGTGGTAAAACCGTTGAGATGCCCGTGGGGGCCAGTCTCGCCGCCGCGGTGATCGCTGCCGGTGAACCCATGGTCCTGAAGTGCGAAGGCAAAGGCGAATGCGATAGCTGCCATATTTTCGTCCAGGAAGGGCGGAAAAGCGTGTCGAAAATCCAGCGTCTGGAAAATGAACGCCTGGATACCATCGTTGGCGTCGGCAGCAAATCCCGTCTGGCCTGTCAGGCCATGATCGATGAAGAAGACGTCGTCATCGAGCTTTTGGGATTTTCTTCTGGCCTATAAGGAGGATGTGATGGAACAGTCGCTCGTCATCATTCATGCACGTTTTGCCAACGATGGCAGTGTGCGGGAAATTGGCGAGTGTCCCAGCGGGACCAGTCCTCAGGACTGGTTCAATGCGCTGAGCAGACACTCTGCCAATGGTTATGAATCTCTCTCCGGGGGAAGGGGCATTTTTCGCCTCGAACCAGCGGCCATCGAACAGATCAAGGCTGCGATTCTTTCCCTCGCTACATAAGGAAGCATGACTATGGACAAGGATCTTTCGGAAATCTTCAGCGGCCTTGCGGAAGGGCGCATCATTCCGTATCTCGGTCCCGGCCTGTTGCCGGAGGCCGGAGCCACCCTGCCCAGCGGGTTGTCGGCATTGGCGGAAGTGCTCAGCGGCCAGGTGACGGTGCCTCACAAGGTCCGGCGCAACCTCACCGGGGCCGCGCAGTATATCGAGAACTTCAAGCACCGCATGACCCTCGTGGGCATGATGGACAAGACCTTTGCCGAGGATCCGCCAATCCATCCTTTGCAGCGCGAACTGGCTGCCCGAAAACTCCCGTTGATCGTCCACCTCTGGTACGACAATGGTATGGCCAAGGCCTTGGCCGAACAGGGTACACGCTGGGGACGTATCCAGGGGCTCAGTCAGACCGAGCATTTTGGCCACTGGACGGGATATATGGATGCCGAGGGCCAGTCGGTCGAAGCCGCAGTGGCTGCCCAATGGGACACGATACTGTATGAGCCTTGGGGCTCACAAAGTCCGGCCAATAATTACCTCGTTTCTGATACGGATTTTGTCGAAGTGCTGACGGAAATCGACATTCAGACGCCTATCCCGGAGATAGTCCAACAAATCCGCACGGGGCGCCATTTTCTTTTTGTCGGATGCCGTTTCAATGACCAGTTGCAGCGCAATTTCGCCCGCCAGATCATGAAGCGTTCATCGGATCGTCATTGGGCACTGATAGAGGCACCGCTGACCCGGAACGAAACGCGTTTTGTTCGCGAGCAGGGGATTCAGGTGCTCCAGATGCCCTCTGGCGTCTTGTTAGGCGAGGCCGCCGTAGCCAAGGCGGGATAAGCAGGGGACAGGCCACGTTGTGGAGCAAAACCTGTGACTACGCACTTCAGGCTTTAGTGCCCTGCGCATCACGTCTGGTCGCCCATAAAAAATAAGGTGCTGGACGAGCAAACCATAGCCCATATGGCGGAAGCGGTGCGCGATGGCCGCTATGATTTACGGCTGCTGCGCAAGGCGGGAGGACGGCCAGGATATAGACGATGGTCATGACAACTGGATGGAAACATGGCGCAACTGTAAAAATTCTTCCAAGCCCCATTTGCCGCCCTCGGCGCCCAGTCCGGAAAGCTTGCTGCCGCCGAAGGGCGCCTGCGGGGTGGCGGGAGAGCCATCATTGACGCCGACGATACCGCATTGCAGCGCCTCCGCGACGCGGTATGCGCGTCCGAGATCGCGGGTCCAGAGATAAGCGGCCAGGCCATAGGGAGTGTCATTGGCGCGGGCGATAGCTTCCGCTTCGCCGCGAAACCCCTGTATGGGCAGCAGGGGACTGAAGCTTTCTTCGTGGAATAATGGTCATGGCCACCGCCGCATCGATATCCGCATCGGCAAAAATCAGCACAGGAGCATGCCCGCCCAATTCCAGAGCAAGCCGTTTGATGGTCGGCGATCCCTGCGCATAAAGCTTCTGCCCGACCGCCGTAGAGCCGGTAAAACTCAACTTGGCTATGCGCGGGTCCGCCATCAGTCGCTCCGCCAGAGGTGCAGGATCAGAGCTGGGGAGCACCTGCAGGGTGCCAGCGGGCCCCTCCGCCTCCGCCCAGAGCTCGGCAAGTTTTAATGCGGAGAGCGGCGTTTGCTCATCGGGCTTGAGGATGACTGTACAGCCAGCTGCCAGAGCCGGCGCTATCTTGCGAACGACCATGGAGACCGGACTGTTCCACGGCGTAATGGCGTATACCGGACCAACCGGCACTTTCCAGATCTGTAAGCGCTTGTCTGGAAACTGGGAAGGGATACTTTCGCCGGTGATGCGTTTGCATTCTTCGGCGTACCAGCGCGCCAGGGCGACCGCGGTTTTGATTTCCGCACGACTCTGCCGTATGGGTTTGCCCATCTCCCAGGTGATGAGACGTGCGAGGTCTTCTGCGTGAACCTGGATGTGATCCGCCCAACGGCTGAGGATGGCCGCGCGCTGGTAGACGGTAGTCTGGCGCCAGGTTGCAAAAGCGACCGTTGCCGCCTGCACCGCTGTTTCCGCCTCCCGAGTTCCGCAATCGGACACCTCGGCGAGTATCTGTTGATTGACCGGGCTCCGTACCACAAATCGCGTCCTGAGGTCTGTCCAGCACCCGTCGATGAATGCGGCTGTCGGTGCAAGGGGCATGAAGTTTTCCTGTATGCGGTGGACGGTAGCGGGACATTGCCGGATAACGTCCAAAGAAGGTACTCTTGCGGGGCAGGTTGTATCGGATTGACTGTAGCGCAGACATGAATAGAGCGCAAAAAGGCCATGCCCGCGTCGCATGCATCATAAACATAGTGGCCTCTATACACCTATTTGGAGCAAGACCATTGATGCTTGACCCTGAAAGTACGCCTTACGCCCGTCTTGGTGGTGAGGAAGCTGTTCGCAATCTGGTCAACCGATTTTATGACCTGATGGATAGCGAAGCGCAGTGGCAAACTCCGCTGCGGGATATCCACCCGAAAGATCTTTCCGAGTCCAGGGAGAAGCTCTTTTTGTTTCTGTCGGGCTGGCTGGGCGGGCCTGATCTGTACGTGCAGCGTTTCGGGCATCCCCGCTTACGGGCACGGCATGCTTCTTTCCCGGTGGACGATCAGGCGCGGGATCAGTGGATGGTCTGTATGCGTCGTGCCATGCACGAGGTAGAGATGGAGCCTGAACTCTATGCCCACCTGCAGGGTGCCTTTCAGCGCACGGCTGATTTTATGCGGAATCGCTAGAATTAAACCCGTAAAATACCGCCTTATTGTCCGAAGGAATGGGTCGGCTGGTGGAACTGGATAATTCATCAGACAGAACTTAACCAACTGCCAGGCTGGCCGGGTATGGGCTCATGGGTCGGAAGCGTTGGGCGGAGAGCGAATGATTTCTACGGCGGCGCTGTGGCGTAGATAATCCGTTCCCCAGTCGAGGAGGGTGAGAAGGCGATTGCGGGTGCCGATGATGCGGTAGAGGTGCAGACCCAGCCAGAGTAGCCATGCGCTCCAGCCATGCCAGTGCAGATGCCAGCGCTCGATCTGGCAGACGCCATCGAAACGCCCGAGGACGGCCATACTGCCCTGGTCTTGATAAGCGAAGGGGGGAGGGAGGACCCGCCCTTGCCGTTGGGATTGCAGCAACAGGGCGGCGTGGCGGGCGCTCTGCAGGGCGAAGGGCGCTACCTGCGGCCAAAATTCACCATTACTGCTGCAGGCCAAATCGCCGAGGATGAAGACCTCGGGGTGTTCCGGCAGGCGTAGGTGGGGATCGACGATGATGCGCCCACCGGGTCCCTTGGCGCCGGGCACGGTGGCCGCCAAGGGGTTGGCCGTTACGCCAGCGGTCCAGACGAGGGTCCGGGTGGGGATCGCCGCGTCAGGCTGGCACTGCACCGTCCTCCCGTCAAAATCCCGGACATGGGTGTGAAAGCGCAGTTGAGCCCCGAGTTTTTGCAGCTTGCGGGCGGCTTGGGCTTGCAGAGGCGCGGCAAAGCCGGGAAGCAAGCCTGCACTGCCCTGTACCAGGGTGACTTGCGCCTCTTCCGGCTGCAATTCCGGGTAGTCGCGGGGGAGCAAGACGCGCAGAAGCTCCAGCAAGGCGCCGCAGAATTCGACCCCGGTGGGGCCACCTCCGGCAATGACGAAGCTGAGCCAGCGCCGCCGTTCGGCGGGATCGCTACAGTGGCTGGCCGCTTCCAGGGCGGTGAGGATACGTGAACGGAGCATCTCGGCCGCCTCCACGCCCTTGATCTGCAGCGCATGGCTGGCGATGGCGGCATTACCGAAAAAGTTGGTGACCGTGCCGAGGGCGATGAAGAGGTAATCATAGGGAACGGTATCGCCGTCATCGAGAAGGATCGCCCGTTGGGGAAGGTCCAATCGAACGACTCGCCCCAGGCGAAAATGCAGGTCGCCGCCGCGCAGGAGGCGCCTTTGCGGGGTGGCGATAGCCTCCGCCTGGAGATCTCCGGCAGCCACCTGGTAGAGGAGAGGTTGGAAGAGATGATAATTGCACTGGTCGATGAGGGTCACCTCCAGCCCTTGACCCCGGAGGGCGTGGGCGGCGGCGTTACCGGCAAAACCGCCGCCGAGAATGAGGACACGCTCAGTCATGGGGCATGCCCCCTTGCGCATGGGCTGGCCGGCTGTTGCGCCAGGCGAGATAGAAGAGGGGGATGGCCCAGAGGGCCGACAGCGTATAAATGTCACCGAGGCTGAGCTGACTCTGCAGGGGGCCGAGCCCGAAGGAGCCGATGCCTTCGCCCACCATGAGTGCCCCGACCAGGAGTCCGGCCATCTGGGTGCCTTCCTTGGGGTGGGCGGCAATGCCGTAGGCCATGCTGTAAGGATAGTAGATGCCGCAGGCGACCCCGGCGGCGGTGAAGGCCATGAGCAAGGCGCTGGTGTTGACGAGATGGGGGATGAGCAGGAAGCATACGGCGATCCCCAGAGGCGCAAGCAGATAAATGATCCGCCGGTGCAGCAAATGGTTGGGAATAAAGCCCAAGGCAAAACGCGCGGCGGTCATGCCGCCCCAGAAAAGGGCCAGGGCGAGGGCACCGCTGGCGGCTGGCAGGCCGCGGTTGACACTGACCAGGACATTGGCCCAGCTCCCGAAGCTGCCTTCGCAGATGGCGTAGATCAGGACAGCGCCAGAAAAAGGCAGCATGGAACGGCGCCAGGCGCGCAATCCGCCCAACTCTGTCGGCCCATCGGCGGCAGTGGGCAGCAGGATGAGGGCCAGCCAGGCCATGGCGAGGAGGCCGGGCCAACCGGCCCAGCCGATGCGGCTGCGGAAGCCTTCGAGGATCAGGGGTGAGAGGGCAGTGGCGCCACCGATGACGGCATTGAGGATGGTCACCGCCGCCGCGGCGGCCCCGGCAAAGAGGAGAGAGGCAGAGCGGTTGATGACGGCGTTGGTGAGGCCAAAGCCGATGCCGAGGCAGAGCGTCTCGGCGAGGATCAGCCCATACGCCGGATTGCCACCCGTAAAGGCGGCGGCGACCAGCAGGAACATGGCGGCGGCGTTGCTCAACACCCCTAGGCGAAAAACGCCGACGCCACCGAAACGGCTGTGGATGCCACCGGCAGCCAGGGCGCTGAGGATGGCGCCGAAGATCTCGGGGAAATACAAAAATCCATAGGCGCTGTTGCTGAAAGCGTAAGGCGCCTGATGCAGGATGTGGCCCAAGGCAGGAACCATGACAAAGGCTGCGCCTTGCAGGAACCCCGCGGTGTAGACGGCGATGGTGCCGCGTTTCACCTTCTGTTCCCTGTTTTAAAGCGCTCGGTCAGATGTTCGGCGACGCGGATGGCATTGGCCATGATGGTGAGGGAAGGGTTGACCGCGCTGATGGAAGGCATGAAGGAAGCGTCGACGACGTAGAGGTTGTCGAGGTCATGGGCCTTGCACCAGGGGTCCAGGACGCTGTTTGCGGGATCCTCGCCAAAACGGCAGGTTCCCACCTGATGGGCGGTGGCGGTGATATCCATGGCCTGAAAGAAGACCACGGGGAAGCCGGCCCGGTGGAGGATACTGCGCCATTGGGCACAGAGGCGCCGGTGGCTTTCGCGGTTTTTGGGCTGCCAGGCGAGGCGAATATGGCCGTCGCTATCGAGGGTGACCCGGTTGCCGGCATCGGGCAGGTCTTCGGTAGTGAGCCACCAATCCACGGAGTGGCTGGCAGTCCAGGCACTGACGGCGAGGGGGAGCCGGGGTTGTTGGGCACGGAGCAGCGCCGGCGTGACCTTGCCGAGATTCTGGATGTGGCCGAGGGGATAGGGATAATCGGGGTCGCCCGAATCGTCGTAAAAGTCGTTGATGGCGAGGGTCTTCTGGAAGACGGTGGTGTTTTCCTGGGTGGCTTTGAGCGCCATGCAGGCGCTGTTGAGATGGCACATGTAGTTGCGCCCGACCTGGTCGCTGCTGTTGGCGAGGCCTTGGGGTGCGATGGCATCGGCGGAAGCGAGGAGGATGGCGGCAGAGTTTACGGCGCCGGCGGCGAGGACGATGACTCGGGCGCGCAAGGTGCCCTGATCGGTGTCCACACTTTCCACGCCCTTGCCGTTGGTATCGCGCAGCAGGCGCAGGACACGATGGCGAGTGAGCAGGCGAACGTTGGCGTGCGCCAGGGCGGGGGTGACGCCGCAGACTTCGGCATCGCCTTTGGCGTGCAGCAGGCAAGGGAAGCCGTCACAGGTGGGGCAACGCACGCAGGGGCTATGGGCGGGGTCTTCCTCGTGGCGCTGGAGGGCGAGGGGGAGGGGAAAGGGGTGCAGCCCCATATTCCGCAATTTTTGCTCCAGGGCCGCGAGGATGGGTTCATGGCGGAAGGGCGGAAAGGCAAAGGGGCCGCGGGGCGGTTCCAGGGGGTCGGCACCGGCCTGACCGTGGGTGAAGTACCAGGCCTCGGCCTGGTCATAGTGGGGCGCGAGATCGGCGTAAGCGATAGGCCAAGCGGGGGTGAGGCCGTCGCGATGGCGGCGAGGCAGGAAGTCTTTTACGCGTCGGCGCAAAACGGCGGCCCCGTAGAACTTGGTGTTGCCCCCCACATGGTAGCCGGTTATGGGGGTAAATGGCTGGCCCGCGCCGTCGCGCCACTGTTCGTGGGTGTGGTAGCGGTGTTCGGCAAAGACGGTGCGGGGATCCCAGTTGCCCCATTCGCGGGGGAGGTAGTCGCCGCGTTCGAGGATGAGGAGGGACAATCCCGAGGAAGCGAGGGCGCGGGCCAGGGTGCCGCCACCGGCGCCGCTGCCGATGATGATTACATCGGCATCGAGGCTAGCCGCCATGGCGGAAATCCGGATAGATGAGCATGCCGCCATCGACGGCGATGGTAGTGCCGGTGATGTAGCTGGCGAGATCGCTGGCGAGGAACGCCACGACATGGCCGATTTCTTCCGGCGCGCCAAGGCGTTCCATTGCGATTTTGTCATCGAGGTCTTTGAGCGTATCAGGGTTGCCCCAGACGGCTTCGTTGATGGGCGTCTTGATGGCGCCGGGGGCGATGGCGACCACGCGTATGCCCTTGTCGGCGGTTTCCTGGGCGAGGGTCTTGGTGAACATGGAGAGCCCCGCCTTGGCGCTGGTGTAGGCGCTGTAGCCCTCCCAGGGGATGAACTCGTGTACCGAGGTAATGTTGACGATGACGCCGCACGCACATTTTTCCATGCGCGGAATAGCGGCGCGGGCGCAGTAGTAGGGACCCAGGAGATCGACGGCGAGGATTTTTTCCCAAACCTGCGGATCGTCGTCACCGACGACGGCGCGGGGACCATCCATGCCGGCATTGTTTACGAGAATATCGAGGCCGCCAAAAGCGCTGTCGATTTCCTGCAGCAGTTTTTCGACGGCGGCAGGATCGGCAATGTCAGCCTGGAATGCCCGCGCTTTGCCGCCTTTGCCCTGAATGGCGGCGACGACTTGTTCGGCCTCGGTCTGCGCCTTGCGGTAATGAACGGCAACCTGGGCGCCGGCGGCCGCCAGGATTTCGGCGATGGCTTGGCCCAAACCGCCGCTGGCACCGGTGACCAGGGCGCGGCGCCCGGTGAGATCGATGGCAATCATGTGTTTTCTCCTTGCAGGGTGATGCTGAAGTCCTCGTCCTGCCACTGGCCGGTATCCCGCCAGTAGAAGGTGAATTGAAGCGTGGTACCAGGCGCCATTTTCTGCGTGGGCAAAATGGCTACATGGCCGAGGTCCCAATCTTCCGACACAGTGTCGGTGGGGTTTTGCCAGCCATTGAACCCCCAATGCACCGTAAAGGGTGCCGAGAGCAGGAAGCGCAGATCGTTGCCGACAGGCATTTGCCGGGGACGTTGGCGAAAACGCCAGAGCGTATATACGATCTTCGGTGCCTTGCCCTGATAGCGTTTCCACGTGGTCTGGGGGCGATCGACGGGATAACCCCGCTGCCAACTGTGACAAAGTTTGACGAACTCGCCATGGGTCCAGACCAAGGGCATGGCGGAACCGCTGGGTCGCCCGGGGAAGAGGTCGCGGTCGGGAATGGCGGCGCTATCCCAGACCTGTTCGGGCAAGAGCCCGCCAAGGCCGGTCATTTTAGCCATGGTCTCGATGTAGGGCAGTGCGTCCTCGCCGGTCAGAAGGGCAAAATGGCCCCGCTCTCCCACCAAAAGCGGCCAGGCACGGCCACGCCCACTGCCATCGAAGGGACTACCGTCGGGATGCTCTCCGTAACCGTCGCCGTTGTAACGGTGCCAGGCTGGGCCACTGGGGGTGTCGGTTTTGAGCAGGGCATCCATCACCTGGATGGAATCGCGGATGTGCGGATCGTCAGCGCGGCGCAAGCCATAACGGCAGAGTTGCAGAAAGTCGGTGGCGACCTGCTCTTCGGCGGGCAGATGCGGGTCGTTGGCGCGATTTTTGATCATCACCCATTCATTCATGGCGCCCGCATGGCAGAGCACGTCCTGGGGGGCGATGCGCAGGTAATAGCCGGAGACGCCGTATTTCCGCGCGAGATCCGTACCGGATGCGAAGGTCCAGTCCTCCAAATGCGCATTCCAGTAATCGGCCAGTAGCAGTGCGCAATCCCGGGCCTTGCCGCCGAGCAGTTCGCCACCTTCGACCAGCGCGGCAATGGCGACCGCCAGGGTGAAGGGATTGATGCCGCCATCCTCTTCCCAGCGATCCTGGCCGGTGGCCGGCCCTTCGCGGAAGATGAAGCCCAGGGCGCGGCGCAGCATGTCGTTAATGACAATCCCATCCAGTGCCTGCTCCGCCTGGAGGGCGGCCGCAAGAAGGACGGGGAAGCCGGTTTCGTCCAGTTGCACCCCTTGCCAGAATGGTTTGCCGCCCAGCCACTGGTTTTGCAGCCAGTGGCCATCCGCCTGCTGGGTGCTGATGAGATAGGTCAGCACCCGGCGCGCTTCCGCAACAGCGCCTATGGCGAGGAGGGCACCGGCGCTTTCCACCAAATCCCGTGACCAGACCAGATGGTATCCACCCCGGCTGTTGCTGGCTTCGCCCCAGGGGATCGAAAGGCTGGCCACCATGGCGCCGGGAAAGGTACGGTCTTCGTGGACCTTGAGCACGGTGGCTGAACGGGTATAGAGGGTGTGGACGGAGGCGGGAAGCCTGCGCTTCAGTTCGGAAGAGGTCGGCTGTTGGGCATGCCAGGCCTTCCATGCCCCCCGATACTCCGCTTCGGCGGAAGCAAAACTTTCGGCCAGGGAAGACCAGGCCAGGGTGGCGGCCGCCTCCTTGCTGGTGCCCAGGCCCAGGGCCAGGGTGCCTTGCCGGGGCAGGCGAGCGGACAGAGAAACCTCGCCCGGACCGGCCTCCTGATATTGCCAAAGCATGCGGCCATTGCGGTGAAAATCCTGCCAGAGGTCGCTGGCGCCCACCTCGCCCACGGAAAGATTTTCCAGCCCGGACAAACCCTCCGGATTCCGGCAGGAGATGGCCAGGCCGAAGGGCCCCTGCTCGGCCCAGAGCACGGGCCGCCCCTCCCATTCGTCAACCCATGCCTGATTATGCTCTGCGTCTTCGCCCAGGCGCGCAGCACAGAGCAGATACGGGCGTAGGTCGGCGTCCCCCTCCAGGTGAAAATCCATCAGCAGTACGTCCCGGAGCGGATCGGCGCAGATCCGGAGGGTGCAGGTGAAGCGTTCATGACGATGGGTGACAATGGGCAGAGGGACGGCCGGGTCATCGATCTGCAGTGTCGGGTTGGGCAAGGTCTTGAGTTCCTGCCAGAAACCCTTGTCATCGGCGATGATCAAGCCCATGTCCCGGATTTGGGGAATGTCGATACGCGGATAAAAAACCTCCGTGACAATGCCCTTGCCGACGGTGAACCAGAGCCGGGCCGGACCGAGGGCGGAGCCGACGAGATCCTTTTTTGCGGTGGACCAGACCGGATAGCGCCAGGTTGGGGCGGGGGCTTTGCTCACTGCTGCCATGATGTGCTTTCCTTTCCATCCGTGCGGGGGAACCCCTAGAGTATAGGAACAGATTTGCCCCTCTGGGTTTGCTACGTTATGGTAAAAATCAACAGCGGAGGGAGTGGCGTATGAGCATGATTTTCCATGGACTGGCAGTGGATCCGGAATGGTTATTACACCGGTTGACGTATTCCCTGCTGATCGTGGCGGGTAGCTATCTGATATTACGCTGGTATGGCAATGTAATTGTGCGCCTCATGGACTTTCTCGGCAGGCGACGGGCCTTCTCACGCGGCTATGGCGTGATGTTCCAGAGAATCACCACCTGGTTTCTCTGGCTCATTGTCTGGGTTGTCGTGCTGCGGGTCTGGGGTGTCGATGTCACTGCCATCTGGACCACTTTTGTCAGCCTATTGGCGGTGATCGGTGTCGGTATGCTGGCCGTATGGGCCATGGTCAGCAACATCACGGCACGCTTTTTTATCTGGTTCTGGCAGCCATTACAGTTGGGGCAACGTATCGAGATATTCCCGGAATCACTGACCGGTGAGGTCATTGAAGAAAATCTCATGTTTACCGAGTTGCGCCAGGATGACGGAAAAATTGTGGTTATTCCCAACAATCTCTTTTTCCAGCGCATTATTCGTCGCTTGCCCGATGTTGAAAAAGCCAGCCCGGATGAGAAGGCTGCACCATGAATGCAGACGTGCCCCTCGGCATTATTTTCGGCGAATGTCTGGTCGATGATTTTGGAGCGGTGCAACGACTCGGTGGCGCGCCCTTCAATGTTGCGCAACACCTCCATGCGCTGGGGGTGGCGTCCGTCTTTGTCAGCAGGGTAGGGCGGGATGCCTCGGGACAACGCATCTTGCAGCACATGCAAGACTGGGGGATGTCCACGGACGCAGTGACAGAGGACGCACTGCTTCCCACCGGTCGGGTGCGGGTGACGGCAGACGCCGACCAGGGGCACCGCTTCGAGATTCTACCCCATCAGGCCTACGACGCCATTGGAATGCCCTCCAGCGTGATCGCCCCCATTCCCTGGCTCTATCACGGTAGCCTTGCCTTGCGGGAAGACGGGCTATCGCGGGCGACTTGGCGCCAGTTGCGCGCCCGTGCCCGGTGGCGCTTTGTAGATATCAATCTGCGCGATCCCTGGTGGAATCCGGAATTGCTGGCCGAAGTCATACAGGGTTCGTCTATACTGAAGTGTAATGTGGAGGAACTGGAGCAGATCATGCGTACTTACGAACTCTCTCCAGCCTCGACCCTGCGGGAAGCGATGCAGATGGTGGCTCAGCATTTTGATGTGCAAGCCGTCTTGCTGACCTGCGGTGCTGCAGGTGCCGCTTATGGGGATGGGACCAGTTTTCACGAGGCGGAAGCGGTCTCCACGGTTGTCCAGGACACCGTCGGGGCTGGAGATGCCTTTGCCGCAGGCTGGCTCTGGAGCCTGTTTCGCGGCGATGCCATTGCACGACGATTGCAGAGGGCAGGGGAATTGGCAGCGGCCATCTGTGCGTTATCTGGGGCCATCCCGGATCAACCCGAGTTTTATCAGACCATAATGGCGCGCTGGTCCAAGGAGGACTGATTTGTCAGACCACCAGGGTCTTTATATTCTGATGCTGAGTATCCACGGCCGCATTTGCGGTACTCCGGAGCTCGGGGTCGATGCAGATACCGGCGGCCAAATTGGCTACGTACTTGACGAAATGCAGGCGTTGGCACGGGACCCGCGTGTCACCCGGATCGACCTTCTCACGCGCCGCTTTAGCGATCCTGGCACGAATCCCATTTATGGAGAACCGCGCGAATTATTGGAATCTGGTGCGCAGATTATCCGTCTGCCTGCGGGGCCAGAACATAAGTACCTGCAAAAAGAGCGGCTCTGGGACTACCTGGATACCTTTGTGGACGGTGCGCTGCATTTTATCCGTAGTGAAGACTGTATTCCCGATGTCATCCACAGCCACTATGCCGATGCGGGTTATGTAGGGGTACGCCTCTCCCGCCTGCTGGGTATTCCGCTCATGCACACCGGCCATTCCCTGGGGCGGGATAAGCGGGAAAGACTGATCGCTGCTGGCCGTAAAGCGGAAAGTATCGACCGGCAATTTCATTTTCCGCGACGCATTGCCGCCGAAGAATCCGTACTCAGTGAAGCGTCCGTGGTCCTGGCCAGCACCCGGCAGGAAGTGGACGAGCAGTATGGCCTGTACGAGAATGCCGCGCGGACGCATTTCAGGATCCTGCCGCCGGGTGTGGACTTGCAACGGTTTTCCCGGCCTGGGCGGCAGCGTTCTTCGCCGCTACTGTCCGGCCTACGCCGCTTTTTAGAGGCGCCGCGCAAGCCTCCCATTCTGGCCATTGCTCGCCCCGATGAGCGTAAAAATTTTCAGCGTCTGCTTGAGGCCTATGCCACCGACCCGGTTTTGCGGGAGCAGGCCAACCTGGTTTTGGTCATGGGCCAGCGTGACCGCCTTGGGCAACTCCCGCACGGGGCGAAAGGGGTGATCCAGAGCGTACTGCATACCATTGACGATTACGACCTGTACGGGCGCGTCGCCCTCCCCAAACACCACGAACCGGAAGATATTCCCGACTATTACCGTTATGCGGCCATCTATAAGGGTGTTTTCGTCAACCCGGCACTCACCGAACCCTTTGGCCTGACCCTGCTGGAAGCCGCGGCCTCGGGTTTGCCGGTCGTCGCCACCCGGCATGGTGGCCCGCAGGACATTATTCGCTACTGTCGCAACGGCATCCTGATAGAGCCCCTGGATATCGCAGAACTACAGGCGGCACTTCGCCAAATATTGTTTGATCGCCAACGCTGGCAGCGTGCCAGTCGGGCAGGCTTGCTGGGGGTGCGTCGGGTCTATAGTTGGGAGGCCCATGCGCGCCGTTATCTGGCAGAAGTGGAACGTATTCTCCGGCGTCAGCGCAAACAGTTGCGGCGCGAATCCGCCGCCCGCCAGGGGGTACGCCGCGCCTTACCGACAGCGGATCATCTGCTCATATCCGACATCGATAACACCTTAATTGGCGACCCGGCGGGGCTCGCCACGCTGATGGAGTGGCTGAGAGAGCATCCCCGGGTAGCCTTTGGTGTGGCCACCGGCCGGAATCTCAAACAGACCATGGAGATACTGGCGGCACACCAGATCCCCCGTCCGGACATCTGCATCACCGATGTGGGTACGCGTATCGTCTATGGCAGTAAGCTGCGCGAGGATCAGGACTGGGCCGCTCATCTGCACTATCGCTGGTGGCCTGAAGGGGTATTGCAGGCACTGGCCAGGGTGCCCGGCCTGCGCCTGCAGGAAAAACTCACCCAGAGCGCATTCAAAGTAAGCTATTATGTGGACCCAAAACGCCCGCCGACGGTGAAAGATCTGCAGCAGCGCCTGCACGAGCAGCAGATCGCCGCCCATGTGGTGCTTTCCCATACCCGCTATCTGGATGTATTGCCCATTCGTGCTTCCAAGGGTCACGCCATCCGTTTCCTGGCCTTTCGTTGGGGGTTGCCCTTGCATGCGGTGCTTACTGCGGGAGACTCCGGCAATGACGCCGATATGATGGGTGGCGAAATTTGCGGCGTTGTGGTCGGCAACCACAGCCCGGAACTACACGGGCTAAGAGATAAACATCACATCTATTTCGCCAGTGCTTACCATGCCTGGGGCATTCTCGAAGGCATCCAGCACTACCGCTTCCCAGGACAAGCTCATGTCTGACGACCTGCGTCGCTGTATCAGCCAGAATGCCCATTGTGTTGCCGGGCTGTTGCGGCATCTGTTCAATTTGCAACGTCCCTTTTTGCTCTATACCGATTTGCAAAAGGCCATCAGCGAATTTGCCGCAGATTACGGCAGTGATGCAGAGCTGGTGGTGTTGCAGGAATTTTTCTCCAGACTACAAGAGGCGGTGCTCGCAGAGCCTTGGATTTATCTGGCCTGGCGTCCCGGCCCAGGGCGCTGGACTTATCTGCGCCTACATCGGGAACAGCTCAATCTGGAGACACTCACGCCGGGTGATTATCTGGCCTTTAAAGAAAGACAGGTGCTCCCCGCAAATGATCAGGAGCCAGTACTTACCGTGGATTTTGAAGATTTCCGCGCAGTCTCCCATCGCCTGCACGATGAGGCCACCATCGGGCAGGGGCTCATGTATATGAACCGCCGCCTGGCCGGGCAACTATTCGGCGACATCAAGGCGGGACGCCAGAGCATTCTCGACTTTTTGGCGGTGCATAAACTCAACGGGCAGTCGCTGATGGTGCACGATCAGCCTCCGGATTTTGAAGCACTACGCCGGACCGTGCAGTATCTGGCGACGCTCCCCAAGAACCAGCCGTGGACGGAGTTTGCCGTGGAGATGACCCAGCGCGGCTTCGCCCCCGGCTGGGGAGACACCGCCGGGCGGGTGCGCGAGACCATGCGTTTGCTAATGGACCTGCTGGACGCCCCCTCGGCAGAGAGTCTGCAGGCATTCATCGACCGCATCCCCATGATCTCCAAAATACTGATCGTGTCCATTCATGGCTGGTTCGCGCAGGACAAGGTGCTCGGACGTCCAGATACCGGCGGGCAGGTCGTCTACATTCTCGATCAGGCGCGGGCACTGGAACTGGAAATGCGCCAGCGCCTGGCCCGTCAGGGGGTGGATATTGTACCCCGTATTCTGATCGCCACCCGCCTGATTCCCAATGCCGATGGCACCACCTGCGACCAGCGCCTGGAGTCCGTCCAGGGCGCCGACAATGTGCAAATCCTCCGCGTGCCCTTCCGCTATTCCAATGGCGAAATACTGCCGCAGTGGATCTCGCGCTTCAATGTCTGGCCCTGGCTGGAACGCTATGCCGATGACCTCGAACGGGAAACCCTGGCGGAATTTGGCCGTCGTCCTGACCTGATTATCGGCAATTATTCCGATGGTAATCTGGTGGCCGCCATGCTCAGTGCGCGGCTGAATGTCACCCAATGCAACATTGCTCACGCGTTGGAGAAGAGCAAGTACCTCTATAGTGACCTCTACTGGCGCGATCACGATGCCAGCCATCATTTCGCCTGCCAGTTCACTGCGGACCTCATCGCCATGAACTCCGCCGATATTATCGTCACCAGCACCTATCAGGAAATCGCGGGAAATGACCGCGAAGTGGGCCAGTACGAAGGGCATCAGAATTACAGCCTCCCCGGACTGTATCGGGTGGAAAACGGGATTGACGTCTTCGATACCAAATTCAATATCGTTTCTCCGGGGGCTGACGCCCACTATTATTTCCCTTATTCCGCCAGCGCAGCACGTTTGCGTTTTCTACACGAGGATATTGATGCGTTGCTTTTTGGCGAGGCGCCCGCCGCAGACCGGCGCGGCGTACTAAAAGATCGGGATAAACCCATCATTTTCAGTATGGCGCGCATGGATCACATCAAAAATCTCAGCGGACTGGCTGAGCTTTTTGGCGCATCGGAGCGCCTGCGCAAACTGGCCAACCTGGTTATCGTCGGCGGCCATGTCGACCCGCAGAATTCTCAGGACGAGGAAGAGCGGGCGCAAATCCAGCGGACGCACGATATGATGGATGCGCATCAACTCGACGGGCAGATGCGCTGGATAGGCACTTTACTCGACAAAAATGTGGCGGGGGAACTCTACCGGATTATTGGCGATACCCGTGGATGCTTCGTCCAGCCCGCGCTCTTTGAAGCCTTCGGGCTGACGGTGATCGAAGCCATGAGCTCGGGTCTGCCGGTTTTTGCCACCCGCTTCGGCGGCCCGCTGGAAATCATCGAAGACGGTGTTTCCGGCTTTCATATCGACCCCAATAACCAGCAGGAAACGGCAGAAAAGCTGGCGGACTTCCTGGAAGCGGCTGCCGCCGATATCCGTGTCTGGGAGACCATTTCCGACGGCGCATTGGCGCGGGTCAGCGCGCACTATACCTGGGGCAATTACGCCACGCAGATGATGACTCTGGCGCGGATTTTCGGCTTCTGGCGCTTCATGCTCAAAACCGATCACCACGCCGCCCGCCGCTATTTGCAGATGTTTCAGCACTTGCAGTGGCGGCCTCTGGCCCATGCGGTGCCGTTGGGCGAGTCATGAGGGACAGCCGGGCCTCTGCGCCAAACGCGTGTCCAAAGGATAACGATAGGTGGCAGAAATGGCGCAGCGCGTCGCCGCCGGATGCCGAGGGTTCAGAAGCACGTTCCAGGTCTCGGGCACCAGTACACTCGGCACGCGCAGCAGGGGTGCTGCCCCGTCGGCGAGCCAGCGGTCCCCATAGACCTGCGTGAGATGCGGATGTTGACTCCAATCCTGCGGAAGATGCGTGATGTCCGCACGGTCTAACGCGATATCTTCCGGCACGGAAACACGCAACCATTGGAACGCGTCCGGGAGGTCTTCCGCATCGACTTCGAGATGGACCAGCGTTTCCAGAAGTGCCGTGGACGGGTCCGGCGCGCAATAGACTACCGGACGGCCGCGACTGGACCAACGTCCGGAAGCACGCATGCCACCCAGACCATCCAGCGTCGCATGATTACTGATCCGCCAGAGAACCACCGTCAGGCGGCCATCCCCTGATCGATACGGACCAACCATTCTTCCACCAGACGGGCACCCATTTCGGTTTCCAGCGCCGTGAGTGGCGTGCGGCCACCCAGTCCGGTTTTCGGTTTGCGCAACCAGCGCAGGGCCTTTTCCGGGTCGCCGAAGGTCTGTCGCGCCTGCAGCAGACAGCGCAAGACGCGCAGGAACCGGTCGGACTCCTCCCGATTCAGGCGACCGGTACCCGCTTTGCGATGCGACATGGTCCGCGCCGGGATGACCAGTGCCTGGATTTCGGTCTTCATCAACCCGAGCTCCGTTAGCAGCGCCAACTGCGCAAGAGGAACCCCCGTTTCCGTCAGTTCAAGCAGGGCAGTGTCCTCTTCCGGGAGAAGCCCAAGCAGCCGCAGAATCCCTTGCGATGCGGGCGTTCCTGGTTCGATCAGTGCTATCGCCATAACGGCTTCCTCCGGTCTTGGCCACATGCCACCATTATAGCGGCAATTTGCGTAAATGGGCCAGACCTAACGGGTGCGCATCCCCGAAAAACGGTATCAGGTCACAGATGGTGTGGTTTTGATTTGCGTGGCATCTCTCCTCAATATCGCCGTCCGAAAATGACGAGACACCCGCGGCCGCCTAGCTTATAAAGAGACCATGAATACATCGGACCTTAATCGCGAAGTGTGCTACCGCGCCGTCCTGGCAAAGGACGCGCGGTTTGACGGCAAGTTCTACACGGCCGTGTTATCCACGGGCATCTATTGCCGTCCGGTATGCCCCGCACGCCCCCCCAAGCTGAGAAATTGCCTCTTTGTACCCAGCGCTGCGGTAGCCAGGCAGTTGGGCTTCCGAGCCTGTTTGCGTTGTCGCCCCGAGTTGGTAGGGGCCGAACCTTTCGCAGAGGCCAGCGCCCTGATGGTTTCTCGAGCTTTGCAGCAGATGAGTGATGACGGCGCCTGGAATGGCACTAGTTTGGAGGACGTGGCTGTGCAATTAGGTGTTAGCGGACGACATTTGCGGCGACTGTTTGGGCGCGTGCTCGGCAGCCCGCCGACGGCTCTTGCGCAGATGCAGCGCATTCTGCTGGCCAAAAAACTGATTGCAGAAACCGGACTTTCCATGACCGATGTCGCACTTGCTGCAGGGTTTGGCAGCGTCCGCCGTTTCAATGCGGTCATGCAGCGCCATTGTGGGTGTGCACCCGGCACACTGCGCCATACTTCTGCTTCGAAGAGCGATATGGCTGCGGGTATCACCTTGAAGCTGCCCTATACCCCGCCTTATGACTGGACGACACTGCTGGAATTTCTGGCAGGCCGTGCCATCCCTGGGGTGGAGGCCGTGCAGTCCGGGCAATATTGGCGCGCCTTTCAGCTAGAGGGGGTACAGGGCCTTGTCGAAGTCCATCCTGATCCGGTGGCCGATCAGCTTCTGGCAACCATACACGCAACGAAAATTCCCCCAATAGGCATCATCGTGGCGCGATTGCGCCGCCTGTTTGATCTGGATACGGAAATCATTAGGATCGACCAGCATCTTTCCATAGACCCGCTTATGGCTTCACGCGTCAGGGCGAGGCCGGGATTGCGTGTCCCAGGCGCATGGGATTTGTTCGAACTCACCGTGCGCGCGATATTAGGTCAGCAAATTAGTGTGGCCGCGGCGACCACGCTATCGGGTCGGCTTGTTGCCGCCCTTGGGGAATTGCTCACAGAGGATATGGCGCGACTTTCAGATGGCACGGGAATCTCCAGGATATTCCCGGCACCCGTCGCCGTCATGACCGCCGACCTGAGCTCTATCGGCCTAACCCGGGCCAGAGAAAAAGCGCTGCAGGCTCTGGCTGTGGCCATGCAAGAGGGTCGCCTGGCTTTTTCGGCTCATACCCTCGACAGCATCATCAAAAACCTCTGCGAACTGCCGGGTATCGGCCCGTGGACGGCGCACTACATCGCCATGCGCGGCTATCGTGATCCGGACGCCTTCCCCCATTCAGACCTGGGACTACTGCGCGCACTGGAAACGGAGAGTGGGCGCCCCAACCCCGCAGAAATGCTGATGCTCGCCGAAGCATGGCGGCCCTGGCGGGCCTATGCGGCCATGCGTTTGTGGGCGCAACCCTAAAAATCACCACCCTCATGGCGTAACAGCCAGCGTTTGCGCTCTATTCCGCCCGCGTACCCGGTCAAGGTGCCATTGGCGCCGATGACGCGATGGCAGGGAATGACAATACCAATGGGATTCGCGCCGTTGGCACGCCCCACGGCACGCACCGCCGATGCCCGGTTCATGCCTCTCGCCTGTTCCTGGTAGCTGCGGGTTTCTCCGGCGGGAATGCTGCGCAACCAGGCCCAGGCCACCTGCTGAAACGCGGTGCCTGCGGTTTCTACGGGAATGGCGGAGACGGCGTTGAGATCACCCGCCCAGTAGGCTTCCAGACCGTTGCGAACCATCTGCGGAGCAGTCCCCGATGTCAGCGTTACCCCATCGGAGCCGTAGAGCAGGCGGAGTCGATCCAGCATGCGGGCCTCGCTGTCCGCCCAGTCCAGTGCACGCAAGATGTTTTGTGCGTCGGTGACCAGCAGCATGACACCCAACGGTGTAGTGACACGATCCAACTGCCATCGAAGCGCTTCGTTCAGCATGAAAATCTCCCCAATATGGACTCTGAAATGATGCTATACCCGGACACGGACAAATGCTCGCCACTTTTGGACGATAAAGTCGGCCCCTCAGTCGCTATGTCGTATGAAGCTCAATAAATTGCCAGGAAATAAAAGCACCCAGTAACAGCGCAAAGGAAATCGCTCTCAGCCGGTCTCGGGCTGAACAGTCACCACGCTCCTTGATGGCCAGACCAATAATTTTGATGTATGATGCTAGATGTCTGATGACTTATGAGGTGAACGACCTATGCGCACCACACTGGCGATTGATGATGACGTACTGGCGGCGGCGAAAGGGCTAGCGGATCGACAGCATAAGCCTGTAGGTGCCGTTGTTTCAGCACTTTTGCGGCAGGCTCTGCAACCACAAAACACCTCTGGTGGCCATTCACGTAATGGGATTCCCTTGCTGCCGGTGCGCCCGGATGCACTCCCGGCGACTCTGGAAATAGTGAATCAGTTGCGCGACGAATTGCCATAATGACCTTCTTGCTCGATGTAAACGTGCTGATTGCGCTCATCGACCCCATGCATGTTCAGCATGATATGGCCCATGAATGGTTTGCAGCCCATGGGCAACCCGCATGGGCTACCTGTCCCTTAACAGAGAATGGTGTACTGCGCATCGTGGGCCATCCGCGCTATCCAAATTCACCAGGCACGCCAGCGGCAGTGGCACCGCTGATCCAGGGATTGCGCGCGTCACCTGGCCATGTTTTTTGGCCAGACGACATCAGCCTGTTGGATGTCGACCATATCGACGCATCGCGCCTGCTCACTTCTGGTCAGATTACCGATAGCTACCTCTTGGCGCTGGCCTGCGCCCATGAGGGCCAACTGGCAACCTTCGATCATCGCTTGGTGACCAATGCCGTGCGCAACGGTTTGCAATGCATCCACAAAATTTAATTAAGAATTTAGTCAGCGAGATGCCGGATTGCTGTGTGGCGCCGGCCTTGCTGGTCGGCACCCCAAAAGGCCGCTCAGCCGGTCGTGCGAACACCCTCGATGTTCACATGCAGGTGCACTGTGTTGGCGATCATGCCCGCATAGGCATCCATGCCGAAGTCGCTGCGCTGGATGGTGGTGGTGGCCTCATAGCCGGAGAGATACCCACCCCAGGGCTTGGGCAACGCCGGCACCGGCCCGGCACCGATTTCCCGCACCTGGAAGGTCACCGGCCGCGTCACGCCATGAATGGTCAGTTTCCCATACAGTTGTCCGCTCTCTTTACCCGTGGGTTGATAGCGCGTACTGACGAATGTGATGTTCGGAAACTCCCGGACATTGAAAAAGTCCGGCCCACGCAAGTCGTGATCCCTTAGGGCGAAGTTGGTATTGATGCTGGCTGCGGGAATGCGGATGTCCACTTTGTCCTCCGCAGGACGCGCGGGATTGAAGGTATAGCTGCCGAACAGTTTGTCGAAACGGCCCACCACCACCGCCACCCCGGCATGGCCGATGGTGAACCACGCCAGAGAGTGGTCCGGATCAACCCGGTACGAGCCCGCCGGGCTGGCATCCAGTCGATGGTATGTCGCGGCGTCAGCAAGTGACACCAGTGACGCGGACAATGCGACGGAAAGGATGGTGGTCCTCAGTGCAATGGAAACCTTGTTCTGTAACATGGCAATGCTCCTCTATAAATCAAAGCCTTCATAATCAAGCATCTCATCTGGTACGCATCTGTATAGTTATAATGCGTACTATATAGATAGCACAGGAAATGTTCTTATGCATACTATATTTTGGTTTCGACCTGGAACCGACCTCGCAACGCGCGCAGGGTGCGGCGTACCTGCTCCAAATCATCCGCATCTACGTCCGCAAAGGTCTGTCTGAGATAGGCGGTATGGGTGGGAAATACTCGGGAAAAAAGGGCCTCGCCTTCGGGGGTCAGAACGGCGCGGAAACTCCGTCGATCGCCGGCTGGTACCTCCCTGCGAACCAAGCCCTTTTCTTCGAGGCGGTCGATGATGCCGGTCAGGGTTCCCTTGGTGATCAAGGTTTTTTGGGCAAGCTGGCTGAGGGGCATTCCCTGGGTGTTGCCCAGGGTAGCGATGACGTCAAACTGCGCTGGTGTGAGGCCCAGTTGCCGGACGTGAGCGGCGGAGTAGGCGGAAAAGGCATGATAGGCCTGGGCAAGCTCTCGCAGGACGGCGAGAAACGGTTCCTTTACTGCGCTCTCCTGCAGATCCATAGAGGACTGTTTTGTCGTCTCCCGAAGTATTTTTTCACGCATCTATCCCCCAAACTGTTCGCAGGCAAATAGTCCTGTATAGAACTATTATGGGCGGCCGTCAACAGGATAGGTGGCGTATAAAATATCCCCGCAACACGCCAAAGAGGCATTGCGCGCATTAGGGCTGTTCGGATAGCGATAATTTGCTGCGCGCTTCATCACCCAACTGATCTGGATTTCGTTCTAAGGCAGGCACTGTGCTTGATCTGGCAGCGTCACACTGAAGCGTAAAGCGGTAGCCAACAGCCCTTGACGATAATAAAAACGATGCCCGAGTGTATTACCCATGGCTGCGTCCAACAGCAGTTTGGCACAACCCAGAAGCATGGCCTCGGCTTTTAGTCGCTCGATCAGAATCTTCCCGTACCCCCGACTGCGGCAGGACGCATCAATGACGAGATCATCCACGTAGACGAAGCGGCCATGCACCAAATTGTCTTGCACGCGGAATCCGGCAAGACCCACGGGTTGTGTGCCGTGCCACAGGGCCAGCAAGCGGTAGCCTTGGCTTGTCTGGCGCTGCCAACGTCGCAGAAACTCCTGTTCAGAATCCAGGTGCGGTCGCAGTTGCCGCATCAGGGGATAGCAGGTCAGGACATCGTCTTCCTGATCGACATAATGTAGTTCGACCGCTGCAGGGACATTCCCGCTGTTCTCCGGGCCGTTTTCTACTGGAATCATATCTGCCCCCCCGTGCGCGGGGGCGGCGGCGAAAATCGCAGACCAACACCCAGTCGATTCCAGTGATTGATGGCGCCGATGGCTACCGTCAGGAACGTCACTTCTGTTTCCGTGAACTGAGACTGCAGTGCCTCATAGACGGCGTCGGGTGCCCCTTGGGCCGCGAGCGCCGTCAGACATTCCGCCCACGCCAAAGCGGCCTGCTCCCGTGCAGAAAATATACCGGCATCCCTCCAACCCGCGACCAGATCTAGCTTGACCGGGTCCACACCGATTTGACGGGCGACGTTCAGGTGGTACTGAATACAGAACGCACAGCCGTTGATTTGCGATACCCGCACCTTGATCAGTTCCGTCAGGGGTTTTTCGAGGCCGGAATCATCGACCGCTTTTCCCATCAACTGGAGTGCGGCGTAGACCTCGGGCGCGGTCTTGGTGAAGGAGAGGTAGCCAATACGGGCATGCTCTGTGGACATGGCTTGTTCCTTATGAGGTGACTCGGATAGTATCAGGACTCTAACAATATATCAGAGTGCTTACAATATGGACGACGCAGCGCCAAAACCCCTCATCCCTCCAGCGGGAGAGGGCAAACGCGGGGAAAATGGGTATCTGGGTTACCTGCTGCGGCAGGCTGCGGGGGCGTACCGGCACCGAGTGGAACGAGCGCTCGCCGACCTGCGGGTAACGCCTCCACAATTTTCCGTACTCACCATGCTGGCCGCCTATCCCGGCATTTCCAATGCCGATCTGGCGCGGCTGGCCCTCCTCACCCCGCAAACGGTCAGCACCATTGTCGCCAACCTGGAACGCGCCGGGGCCATCGTGCGCGAGCCGCATCGTTACCATGGCCGTATCCAGCAGATTGATCTCAGTGAGACAGGCAAGTCGTTATTGGCGACCTGCCGTGCGCGGGTGCACGGTATGGAGCAAAAGCTGACCGATGGGCTTTCCCGAGAAGAGGAATCGGCACTTCGAAAATGGCTGGTTCGCGTCGCCACGTCAATCTGAAACTTTCTGTGAATGATTTGAACGTCAGCTCCACGATAGCGGAATTCAGGGAGATGGGCTGGTGGCTGGCTTCCGATGCTGGAGTTGATGCCACTGATATCCTGGCGCAATAGCTCCAGTGCGGCGCTGGTGTCCGGTACGGCGGTGCCGATAACCAGAGAGGTCTTGAGTTGCCCAGCCCTCTGCGAGTATCCTTGTTCCCGTTACGGGAGCGCTTGAGGTGAATGATGCGGGTTATTGCCGTAAGTACCTTGCGGGCCTTCTGGGAAGAGTACCCACCTGCCGGGGAACCGCTGCGCAGTTGGTATGCCATCGCCAGCCGTGCCGGCTGGAATAGCCCTGCAGACATCAAGGCCGCTTATCGCAATGCGAGTTTCTTACCCGGAAACCGGGTGGTATTTAACATCAAGGGAAACGATTACCGGCTGATTGTGGCCATTCATTACGACCGTGGCCTGATGTATATCCGTTTTGTAGGCACTCATGCGCAGTATGACCGCATCGATGCATGTATTATCTAAGGAGGCAGAGCATGGAGATCAAAGCCATTCATGATGAAGCCGGTTATCGTGCCGCGCTGGCTGAGTTAGACCGGACCTGGGATGCGCCCAAAGGCAGCCCAGGGAGCGACCGCATGGAAGTGCTGACCATACTGATCGCCGATTATGAGCGTCAGCACCACGCCATAGAGGATCCCGATCCCATTGCTTTACTGGAGCATGTCATGGAGGCGCGCGGCCTCACCCGCAAGGATCTGGAACCCTGCATCGGATCACGGGCCCGGGTTTCCGAAGTGCTCAACCGGCGCCGCCCGCTGACCCTGGAAATGATCCGTCGCCTGGCGGAACAGTTTGATCTGCCTGCTGAAGTACTGGTGCGCCCCTACCCGATCCGGCCTCACGCGGCATAGTCAGGCCGGCTCTGGTTGCCGCCATGGAAAATTTGCAGAACATATCGCAGTACCAACAGAATCCCATGATCTGGCGCGACTGGCGGGCCTGGCGCCTGCAGCGGTGATCAATACACCGGCAACTCCGTCGTATCCACGACCTTACGCAGCACAAAGCTGGAATGCACACCGGTCACCCCCTCAATGCGCGTCAGGCGATGGAGTAAAAATTCCTGAAAATGCGCCATATCGCGCACGGCGACCTTGATCTGGTAATCCGCGTCATGGCCAGTGATGAGGTAGCACTCCAGCACCTCCGGAGAACGGCTGATTTCCGCCTCAAAATGCTCAAAACGCTCGGGGGTATGGCGGTCCATACTGATGTGCATCAGCACCATCAGCGCCAAGCCCAGACGCTGCGGGTCCAGCAGAGCCACACGCTTGCGGATGATCCCGGCTTCTTCCAGCGCCTGCACCCGGCGCAGGCAGGGGGAGGGGGACAAAGCGATACGCTCGGCGAGGCGCTGATTGCTGAGTCCGCCGTCGCGCTGTAGTTCCTCCAGAATGCGGCGGTCATAGCGATCTAATTCGCTGGCAGGGGCTTTCGACCTCATAGCACAATATTACTCCGTTAATTGGTGTTAGTGCGCAATAAACATGCGACATAGTCGCTTTGTTGGCAAAAATTCGCAAGCACCTGCCGCGACTTCTTCCCTATACTGCGTCCATCGTCACTTGCCGCAGGAGATTGGACCATGGGGACTTTCAACCACCGCCGTTACCGCGCCTTCGCGCCCGTTCACAAACCGGATCGGCGCTGGCCCAACCAGCGTATGCACCACGCGCCGGTCTGGACCAGCGTCGATCTGCGCGACGGCAATCAGGCGCTGGTTTCCCCCATGAGTGTCGAGCAAAAGCTCCGGATGTTCGATTTGCTCGCGCGCATGGGCTTTCGGGAGATTGAGGTGGGTTTTCCCGCCGCCTCCCAACCCGATTTTGACTTTGTGCGGCGCATCATTGAAGAAGACCGTATCCCCGAGCAGGTGACCATCCAGGTGCTCACTCAGGCGCGGGAAGCCCTGATTGACCGCACATACGAGGCCTTGAAAGGGGTGCGGCGGGCGATTGTCCATGTCTACAACTCCACCAACCCTGCGCAGCGCGAGCAGGTGTTTGGCCTGGATCGGGAGGGCGTCCAGGCCATTGCCGTGCGTGGCGCGGAGTGGGTGAAGGCCGGAGCCGCACGCTATCCAGAGACGGAATGGGTCTTTCAGTATTCGCCGGAGAGCTTCAGTGCCACCGAGCCGGATTATGCGGTGGATGTCTGCGAGGCGGTCAATGGGGTCTGGCGGCCTGATCAGGGGCAGGCGGTGATCCTCAACCTGCCCGCCACCGTCGAGTCGTCCATGCCCAACGTCTTCGCGGACCAGATTGAATGGTTCTGCGACCACTTGCGCGGGCGGGAGCACGTGAAAATCAGTGTGCACAACCACAATGACCGCGGCTGCGCGGTAGCGGCGGCGGAACTGGCGGTGTTGGCCGGTGCTGACCGGGTGGAGGGCACCCTCTTCGGCAACGGCGAGCGGACCGGCAACATGGATATTCTCACCATGGCCATGAATCTTTACTCTCAGGGCATTGATCCGCAACTGGATATGTCCATGGGCACGGAAATCGCGGAGATCTATACCGCGTGTACGGGTATGGTCGTGCCGCCGCGCCATCCCTGGTTTGGCGAACTGGTCTACACGGCGTTTTCCGGCAGTCACCAGGACGCCATTCGCAAGGGCATGCACCATCGGCGGGAACGGGAAGAGGCTGTCTGGGAGGTGCCCTATCTGCCCATCGATCCTGCGGATTTGGGGCGCAAGTACGAGGAGGTGGTGCGCATCAACAGCCAGTCCGGGAAAGGCGGTGTCGCCCACGTGCTGGAGCGCGACCACGGCATTTCCTTGCCGCGCTGGTTGGCGCAGGACTTCAGCGCCGTAGTGCAGGCGGCTTCCGAGCGGGAAACGGGTGAGGTCCGTTCAGCGCAGATTTATACCCTGTTCCAGGGTCATTACTGTCAGCTCGCGGAAGAATGGCATCTGCGCCGCTATCGTCTCAGCCGGGAGGGGGAGCAGGTCGCAGCGACCGTGGTGGTGGGCCCGGAGGCGCAGCCGCATATTTTACAGGGCAAGGGGAGCGGCGCCGTAGGGGCCTTGGTCGATGCGCTGATCCAGAGTTGGGGCGTTCGTGCCGAGGTGGAGCAGTTCGACCAGCATGCCATCGGCACCGGCACCGCCGCCCGCGCCATGGCCTGCGTCCGGGTCAGTGTGGATCATGGCCATGCGGCATCGGCAGTGGCTTTTGGCGAGGATACCACTGAGGCCGCTTTACAGGCGGTGCTCAGTGCGATTGGTCGGTCCGTTGCAAAACACAACACAAAGCGGTAAAGATGATCGAAAGCAGTCCGCCGCACGGCAAGCGTCGTGCGCTTGGCCACCTGCGCGCCGGGCAACCCGAAGGCCTCGCGCACAAAACACCAGCCGTAAAGTCCCACCAGCAGAAGCAAGGCGACGCCCAGTATCGACACCAGCAAGGCGGCCCCGAAAGTATGCAAACGTGCTGACAAAACGGTAATACCGCCCTGTAATAACAGGCTTGCCAGCAAAAAAACCAGCCAGACCCGCACATTGACCAGCACCGCCTGAAAGCTGGCGAGCAAGGCGAGATAACCCCGACGGGTAAGGCCGGCCACGATGATGCCCACGGAAAGGAGCAAAAAGACGTTCCCCAACATGGTCTGTGCCGTGCCCAAACCGTTGGTGATCAGAGCACGTAGCCACTCGGGCAGATGTTGCCACTCGGGCGAGCGCAGATGGTGGAGGGTGGCGGCAGAGGAAATATGATCGTGAGTAAAAATACCCGCCAGATAATGCCGAAAGAGCAGCATCAGCATCAGCAGCACCATTACCAGTAGCGCAATCTCTAAAACCAGACGGGACAGAGGCCACCACGGCACGTCGCGGATACCTCGCCCCACATCAATGAGTTGCGTGTTGCCCTGGTGTACCGCCATGGCTACCGCAAAAATAATTGCCATGACCCCGCAGGCAATAGGAATGCTCAGAATCAACGGCTGCCAGGCCACGTTCAACAGCAGCAATACCAGATACAGCATGGCGAAGGCGCTGGGCGCACCACGCAGCAAAAGCAGGGAGTCGCGCCACCAGCGCGTCATCCATCCCGCTTCGACGGGCTGTGGTTTCAGAGAAGTGGCCACCGGCGTTATTCACTGAAAGCAGCGGCGGAGATTCCCATGCCCTGACGACGATATCCTGTCGTCACGGCATGGGAATCTCCCTCCCGATCTGCCTGGCCGCGATGCTTGATCTTGCGGCTGTAGACCGTCTGGTCCCTTTCCACCTTTGTGGGCTGCACGCCGAAGCGCGGTTTCAGGCGCTTGGGCACGATACGTAAGGTCTCCTTTTTCATAACCTGATTCCCCTCTTAGTCGACGGTGACACGCTTACATTCTAGCATGAACACGAGCGTGGCGGTGCGCCTCAAACCGTCGGCGGAGGCGCCGCAAGCTTGCCGGCCAGCCACGCCAACGCCGCGCAGACGGCAACGATCCCCATATCCGCGCCCCCCATGGCCGTTGTCGCGAATACCCGCTGAAAAAATGGCAGATAGGAGAAAAGCCCCTGTGCAATCAGGGCAGCTGCCATCGCCACCACAAGGACGACATCCCCCCGGTCACGACGCCAGCGCCCATATATGGCCAGCAGTATTCCGGCCTCCGCGCCCACCAGGGCGTTCACCGCCAGGGTGTGCGCATGGCTGTCGCTGTGCAGCGTCGCATCGCCAAAAAACACCACAAAGACGATTATGACCAGAAAGGTACTCAATCCGAAGATGCGCCACCACAAGCTTCCTGGAATGAGTGCCTCCCAGGCCGGACGCGGTTTGCGCTCCATCACGCCTTTGTCCGCCCCCATGAATGCAAAAGCCAGAGTCAGCGTACTGGCGGTAATCGTGTTCACCCAAAGTATCTGCAGTGGAGTAATAGGCAGGGTCATTCCCGACAGCACCGCGAAAAAAATCACCAGCCCTTCCGCAAAATTAGTCGGCAGCATAAAGAAAGTCGTGCGCCGGATATTGTCATAGATGTGGCGCCCCTCCGCTACGGCAGTGGCGATATGGGCAAAGTTGTCGTCACTCAACACCATGGCCGCAGCCTCACGGGCCACGTCGCTCCCCGATTGCCCCATGGCCACACCAATCTGCGCCCGGCGCAAGGCGGGTGCATCGTTGACACCATCACCGGTCATCGCGACCACCTCGCCGCTGGCCTGCAGGGTCTGCACCAGTTCCAGCTTATCGGCGGGCTGCACCCTGGCGAAAACCACTGCATCGCGGGCCAGGGCCTGCCGTCCCTCTGCATCCGCGCTGACCCACTGGGCATGATCGACCACCGCCGCTGGACCATCTTCCAGAATGCCGACCTGACGGGCGATAGTGGCCGCCGTCTGCGGATGATCGCCGGTAACCATAATCACCCGGATACCCGCGCTGCGGCAGGCAGCAATGGCGGCCGGTACGGCGGCACGCGGGGGATCCAGCAGTGCGACAACACCCAACCAGGTCCAGCCACCATCGTCCAGAGCTTCCCACCGTCCATCCATCGCACTGGCCAGGGCAATGGTACGCATGCCGGCAGTCGCCATATCCGCAATGACTTTGTGCCAATAGCGCGGATCGACTTCCGCCACCCCGCTTGCGGTCGCCATCCACCGACAGCGCTGCAGGACCCATTCCGGGGCCCCTTTAATGGCGATGCCGTCGCTGTGGCGCGTCGCCATGAAAGGCTGCTCGTGGCTGAAAGGCCGGGCATCCGCCCGCGGAGACCCCATCCGCGACACGTCGACGTCCGCACCATGCGTGCCCGCATAGCGGAGCAGGGCCTGTTCCAGAGGGTCACCAATACCGCTCTGATCGTTGCGTAGTTGGGCGTCATTACACAAAATCATGACCCGCAGGGCACGTTGCAGCAGGGCAGGGGAGTCATCGGCGAGGGCCAGGTCCTGCACGGTCATGCGATTTTCTGTCAGGGTGCCCGTTTTGTCGGTGCAAATGACGGTAACCGTGCCCAGGGTTTCCACTGCCGGTAACTGGCGGACAATGGCGCCGCGTTGCGCCATACGCTGCACGCCCAGTGCCAGGGTCACACTAATGACTGCTGGTAACCCTTCGGGAATAATGGCTACCGCGAGACTGATGGCGGCGAGCAGGGCGAATTCCAGCGTCTCGCCCCGCCACCAGGCAATACCCACCGCGACGGCTGCCAGAAGAACGACGGTAAAGGCGAGCGTCCGGGACAAGCGGCTGATGCGCTCCAGCAGAGGCGAGCGCATGGTCAGGGTGGTTCCCATGAGCTGATGGATACGGCCTATTTCGGTGGCACTGCCGGTGGCGGTCACCTGGCCAACACCATCTCCCCCGGTCACCAGCGTTCCGGCCCGCAGCAGTAACTCGCCAGCGTCGCCAGAAGTGGTTTTATCCACCGGGACGGATTCCCCCGTCAGCAGGGATTCGTCCACCCGCAGAGCATGCGCCTCCAGCAAGCGCATGTCCGCGCTGATACGTGCCCCATTTTCTATTCGCACCCAGTCGCCGGGCACCAGTGCTTCAGCGGGCAGATGTTGCCAGTCGCCATCGCGACAGACCAACACCTGCGGGGCGAGAAAAGATTGCAGTGCCTGCACGGCTTTCTCCGCGCGGTTCTCCTGAACAAAGCCGAGCAAGGTGTTGATCAGGATCACCGTGCCGATGACCGCGCCGTCTACCAGATGTCCGAGTACCAGGGATAAGAGTGCAGCGGCCAGCAAAATCGCGATGAGGGTGTTGCGAAACTGCGCCAGCAGTTGTTGCCACCAGCGCGGTGCATGCGCCGTGGGCAGATGATTAGGCCCGTATTGTTGCTGTAACGCCGAGGCCGCGGCGCTGCTCAGACCGCATGCCATTGGATCATGCTCCGTGGCGCCCATGATGCTCCCTCCCGTCGCGCAAACGCCGAAATTACGGTGGACTCAGTAGCTGCAAGGACCATTGGCCGTTTTCCCAGCGCCCGATTTGTGCGCTATCGACGTCCCAGGCACCCAGCACCATGCGCCGCCCCTCCGGACGCTGCTCCCAAACGGGGCGATGGGTATGGCCGTGAATCAATATGTCATAAGTGGCACCATCCAGCGCGAAAACGCCCTCCCCGTGGAGGGCGGTGACGATGGTCTGCGGATTGGCATCGGTTATGACTGGTGCCTTGGCCTGCACTGCGCGGCTACTGCCGCGACGCAATCCGCGGGCGATACACTGGAGCCAGGCATAAGGCAGGCGGCCCAGCGTGAGTCGAGTCAACGGATGGCGAATCACCCGGCGAAAGCGCTGGTAACGATGATCGTCGCTACATAACAAGTCACCGTGGGTCAGCAGGATACGCTGATCGCCCAGTTGCAGCAGCGCCGGGTCGGACAGGGCGCGGATACCGGACTGCGCCAGAAACGCGGCATCCAGGGCAAAGTCCCGGTTACCGACCATGAGATACACCGCAGTCCCCTGCTGATGCAACCCATGGAGCAGGGCCAGGATTTCTGCATAAGGCGCTTCCGCCGCCTGATCCCGATGCACCCAGTAGTCAAACAAATCGCCCAGAATAAAAACGGCCCGCGCGGCCCGACCCTCGTGCAAACAAAAATGGCGGAAGAGGGCGGTCAGTGCGGGCTGTCCGGGGCACAGATGCAGGTCAGAGATAAACAGCACGGGGCCATTACCAAGGTCTGCACCCTGCACCATCATAGACTCAGGCCGCAGGCAGACGCTCGCCCTTGTCGATGGAGATGGTTTCTTTGGGAACGTCCTGGTGCATGCCCTGGTTACCGGTAGGAGTCTTGGCGATGTCGTCCACCACATCCATCCCGCTGACGACCTTACCAAAAACGGCATAACCCCAGCCCGATCCGGAGGCCATCTTGAAGTTGAGGAAATCATTGTCTGTCAGATTGATGAAAAACTGCGCGGTGGCGGAGTGGGGATCGTTGGTCCGTGCCATGGCGAGCGTACCCCGCGCATTTTTCAGCCCATTCTCCGCCTCATTGGCGATAGGCGCATGGACCTCTTTCTGCTGCATCGCAGCCGTAAAACCACCGCCCTGAATCATAAAGCCGGGTATCACGCGATGAAAGATAGTGCCGTCAAAAAAACCCTCGTCGACATACTTCAGAAAATTCTCGACGGTGTTGGGCGCCTTGTCGGCGTCCAGCTCAATGACGATATCACCCTTGTTGCTGTGCAGCACTACTTGCGGATTTGCCATGAACACTCCTCAGAATTCAGGGCACCAGCGCCCTGCTAGAAAAAATTCGCCACTCAGGCCAGCGGCGACGAAGGCCAAGAGTAAAGCGACAGAGCGGGCCTTGTCGATACCCGGCATGTCGCGCTAATCACTTTTTTCGAGGACCTCGCAGAGCAGGGTGCCCTGCGCCAGGGTCGCGGTAACCTGCGCATGCACCGCGACAGAGGCGCTGCCAAACACCACCTTGCCGGACGCATCGCGAAGGACGGCAAAACCGCGTTGTAGCACAGCCAAGGGATCCAGCAGACGTAAGGCTGCCGCCTGCTGCTGCTGTTGCGCCTCGACGCTGGCCAAGCGCTTGTCCATCGCCAGAATCAGCGCGGCGCGCCGGACTTCCAAGCGCTCCGTCAGATTCTGCAGGCGCTGACGCGGGTCCTGCCGCAAACGCCGCGCCTGGAGAACCTGCAGGCGTCCACTCCATTGGGCCTGCTGGCGCTGCATGGCCTGCCGTAAAGTCCCACGCGCCAGACGCAAACGGCGCTCAGCATCCCGCACCCGCTCGCCGGGATGACGCAGGCGCAGCCGCAAGTAGTCGAGACGCTGGGTCGCGTCCCGCAGCGTGCGCTGCATGGACTGTTCCAGTTGTCGCCGATGTGCCTGCACCTGCGGCAACCACTCGGCACGGTCGGGGCTCACCGCCTCCGCCGCCGCCGTGGGGGTCGCCGCGCGCAGATCACCCGCGAAATCGGCAATGGTGAAATCAATTTCATGACCGATGCCCGTCACCACCGGCACCGGGCAAGCACGAATCGCGCGCGCCACGCTTTCTTCATTAAAACACCACAGATCCTCCGCGCTGCCGCCACCACGCGCCAGGATCACCACATCCTCCTGCTGCCGACTGGCAATGCGGGCCAGCGCGGCGCAAATCTGTGCCGCCGCCTGATCGCCTTGCACCAGCACCGGATAGACCATGACCGCGAGCATCGGCCAGCGCCGCGCCAGCGTCACCCGGATGTCGTGCAGCGCCGCGCCGCTCGCCGAAGTGACCACGGCGACCCGCTGCGGCCAGCGGGGGAGGGGGCGTTTCAATTCCGGCGCAAAAAGCCCTTCGGCCGCGAGCTTGTCCTTGAGAGCGGCAAAACGCGCCTGTAAATCACCCTCACCGGCATCCAGCAATTGCTCGACAATCAACTGAAACTCGCCGCGTCCTTCATACAGGGTCGGCTGCGCCAGTATCTGCACCTGCATGCCGTTGCGGGGCTGAATCCGGGTATAGGTATTGCGCTGGCGGAACATGGCGCAGCGCACCTGCGCCCGCGTGTCCTTCAGCGAAAAATACCAATGCCCCGATCCGGGGCTACTGAAATTGGACAGTTCACCCTCCACCCTTAACAGCGGAAAATTCCCTTCAATAATCTCGCGGGCAGCGCTGTTCAGGGCACTGACCGTAAGTATCGGTATTTGCGAATTACTGATAGTCATAGCGTGCCCTCATGATTGACGAGACGGCGATCAGGAGCTCTTGACCCTGTCGCCCTCGGCGTTCTAAGGTCAGCACGATATACTTTGTAGTCATTCGGGATGGTCCGGCATGCTTTGCGCATTCCCGCGCGAACACCCACTTTAAAAGGAGTCATCATGGCCGTAATAGAACTCACGCAAGACAATTTTGAAGCCGTTGTCACCGACAACGATATGGTAATCATTGATTTCTGGGCCTCCTGGTGCGCGCCCTGCAAGGCTTTTGCCCCTACTTTTGCGGCTGCTGCGGAAAAATATCCGGATATCGTCTTCGGCAAGGTCGATACCGATGTAGAACAGGAACTGGCCGGCTCTTTCCAGATTCGTTCCATTCCGACGTTGACTATTTTCCGTCAGCAGATCGGTATCTTCTCGCAGGCCGGTTCACTGCCCGCCAGTGCGCTGGAAGAAGTGATTCAGCAGGCGCTGGCGCTCGATATGGACAAAGTCCGCGAAGAAATTGCCGCGCAGCCGGATACGATGCACTGACCGCCACATCGGTGTCGGCTCAGGTGCCAATGCGTTATGATCATGAGCGATGAGATTAACGCCAAGCCGACACATGCCGCACCCCCAGAAAATGCATGTTCAGCGGAATTTCTATTTTACGGGTTTGTTCCGCGAGCTGCTTTGAGAACGGCATATACGGGAAGGAGAGCCGGATAATCCGTTCCGCTGCCGCATCCAGGGCTTTGTTTCCCGATGACTGCTCCATGATGATGCGCTTGAGGTCTCCCTGCGGATTCAGTACGACCTTAACCTTAAGCTGCCCGACCATGTCTCCCGGGTAATTGAGATCGCCGATCCGCTCCAGTTTCTGTATCCATCCGGCGATATAGAAATCTGCCACCGGTCCCTTTGGGTTCTCAAACTTCGGTAACGGCGGGCTGGCCGTTACGGCGCGGGCCACCTGATCCATTTGTTGCTCCAGCCTGCCGATACTGATATGGGGCAACAGCTGGGGCTGCGCACTGGGAGATGCCGGTGTCAACTCTGGAGTTACGCGCTGCGTCAGAGGATGCGTTCGCGCCGGGGCCCGACGGGGTTGCGGCACCGATCGCCGTCTCGGCTGCGGGTGTGCGGCGGGCACAACCTGGTATGGCACTACCACAGGTCTGCTGGGCGGCACGATCCGGGGCATGGCGGGACTGGGCGCTTGGGGTCGACTGGGTCTCGGCATGATGCGGAAGGTCTTGTGGACCGTTGTTTGATTCGGTAACGACTGCATTTTCGGCTTCTGGATGTGTACATAGAAAAAAATACCCGCCACCATAAGCAGTGCGGAGAGCAGCAACCAGGGTAGCAGGCTCTCACTCCAGTGGGGCTTTTCTTCCGGAACCAGAAAATAAAACTTGTGTTCAGCGATAGCCAATCGTCCTAACCTCGCGGCTACGCCGCCCCACGCAATTCAACCCACCCCCGCTCTGCGGGCACTGGGCTTAAGCTTGAATCATCGACAGCCCTGAGTAAAGACGGCGCGCTGTACTCAGGCCGCCGGCTCCCGCGCACGGGGGATGTGGGGCAGAAATCCGGCCAGCACACCGAGCAAAGGCAGGAAAGCGCAGATCTGATACACCACCTGGATACTCCAGACGTCTGCCAGTTCCCCGAGCAATGCGGCACCTATGCCCCCCAGACCAAAAGCCAGCCCGAAAAACAAACCAGAGATGGTCCCGACCTTGCCGGGCACCAATTCTTGCGCGTACACCACAATGGCGGGGAAGGCCGAAGCCAGGAGGAAGCCAATGATCACCGTCAAAATAGCGCTTAGCGTCAGACCCACATAGGGCAAGGCGAGGGTAAAGGGCGCAATCCCCAGCAAAGAAACCCAAATCACCTTCTTGCGGCCAATCCGGTCCCCAATCGGCCCACCCATCAATGTCCCTGCTGCCACCGCCGCGAGGAAAATGAAAAGGTGCATCTGCGCTTCCTGGGTTACGATATGAAAGCGCTGCATCAGGTAGAAAATCAGGTAGCTGCTGATGCTGGTCAGATACAGAAACTTGGAGAACATCAGCACGACCAAAATGATAATACTGCGTCGCACCAGTGTGGGAGGCAGCAAGGGCGCCACGATCTTTGCCGCTGGCCTTTTGGGCTGACGGTGCTGATGCTGATACCAGCGCCCCACAAAAGAAAGAATCACGATGGCCAGTAACGCCGTCAGTGAAAACCACGACAGGCTGCGTTGGCCGTTAGGCATGACGAAAAAGGCGGCCAGCAATGGACCCACCGCCGAGCCCACATTACCACCCACCTGAAAAATGGACTGCGCCAGCCCGTGGCGCCCGCCAGAGGCCATCCGCGCCACCCGCGAGGACTCGGGATGGAACACCGATGAACCCAGGCCCACCAACGCCGCTGCCAATAAAAGCGTTGCATAATTCGGAGCCACGGAGAGCAACAATAGCCCGCCAAAGGTAAATAGCATGCCGAAAGGCAATGAGTACGGCATAGGATGGCGATCGGTAAAACGCCCTACCAATGGCTGAATGATGGATGCGGTCAACTGATAGGCCAGGGTAATCAACCCGATCTGCGCAAAGCTCAAATCAAAATTACTTTTGAACAGCGGATACACCGCGAGCATCAACGACTGAATGCTGTCATTGAGAAAATGCGACACGCTGATAGCGCCGAGCACCTCGAAGCGGGTGACATCGTCGGCTGCGCTCGGAGCACTCCCGACCTTTTGCAGAAACATGGCTGAAGCCTTTAAGATATGGACGGCACGGATTTTAGGGGCTGGCGAACGTACCGTCCAGTCTGAATCTTCGTTATCCCTTGCCCCGAGGACTGGGCCTAGTGTTTAATTGGCGAACATGGAAAAACGCATGAACGATAAATCGTCCCCCGTGGAAGCCCCCGCAGACTTCGCAAGCACCTTGGACGCCTTGGAAGAAACCGTTCGCCGCCTGGAAGAGGGGCAGCTGGGTCTGGAAGACTCTGTCGCCCTTTTTCAGCGCGGCATGGAACTGTCCAAACGTGCCGAGGCGCAGTTGCAAAATGCCCGGCAGACCGTGGAAATATTACTCGGAGAGGACGCGGTTTCCACTCCGCTTACTCAGGAAGAAGACGTATGAGCTTGGACGCCGCTGTGAACAATGAGAGTTTTGCGCGGTTCCGGACGCGCTCGGTACAGCGCACCGAAAGTATTCTGGGGACACTGCTGCCCGCGGCACATATACTGCCCGCGCGTCTGCATGACGCCATGCGTTACAGTACCCTGGGCGGCGGCAAGCGCATCCGTCCCTTGCTGGTGTACGCGACGGGTGCCTGCCTGGGTGTGCCACTGGAGCATCTGGACCGTCCCGCGGCGGCGCTGGAGATGATTCACGCCTATTCACTCGTGCATGACGATCTCCCGGCCATGGATAATGATGACTTGCGCCGGGGGCAGCCTACCTGCCATCGTGCTTATGACGAAGCCACCGCCATTCTCGTGGGCGATGCTTTGCAGGCACAGGCCTTCCTGGTGCTGGCTGAGCCGGGTTGGGGAGTGGCTGCCGAATGGCAGGTGCAGATGCTGGCGATTCTCGCACAGGCTTCTGGCTCACGGGGTATGGTAGGTGGGCAGGCTATTGATCTGGCCGCCGTGGGGCATGAGTTGGCTTTGCCCGCACTGGAGCAAATGCACCTGCATAAGACGGGCATGCTCATTCGCTGCGCCATACAGTTGGCGCTTTGCGCCGCAGGCATTGGTGAGAAAGAATCCACCGCTGCGGCGCTGCTGCGTTATGCCGACCGTGTCGGCCTGGCTTTTCAGGTACAAGACGATATCCTTGACGAGATTGGCGATTTGCAACAGACCGGAAAGGCGCGGCAAGGCGCGGATCGCAGCCGAAACAAGCCCAGTTTTGTTACCTTGCTCGGTCTTGTTGAGGCGCAAGGCTATGCCCGACGCCTGCTCGACGAGGCTTTGGAGGCCTTGCAGCCCTGGCAAACAGAAGCTGATCACCTCCGCGCCCTGGCGCGCCTCATTGTAGAGCGGAATAAATGAGCGATTTGTTGAAGGGTATTCCTATGCCCGCCGAGCTGCGGCAGATGTCACGCAGCGAGCAGAAAGGCGTGGCCAAAGCGGTGCGGCAGTTCCTTCTGGAAACGGTCAGCCGGACAGGTGGGCACCTTTCTTCCTGTCTGGGGGCGGTGGAACTGACCGTGGCGCTGCACGCCGTATTCAATACCCCGGACGATCGACTGATCTGGGATGTCGGCCATCAAGCCTATCCCCACAAAATTCTTACCGGACGTGGCCCGTTTTTTCCCCAGTTACGGATCAAAGACGGTCTTTCCGGTTTCCTCAAGCGCGATGAAAGCCCTTACGACAGCTTTGGCGCCGGTCACTCCAGCACTTCTATCAGTGCCGGATTGGGCATGGCGGTGGCAGCCAAACTGGGGCATAAATCGCGGGAGGTCGTCGCGATCATTGGCGATGGTGCCATGACGGCGGGCCTCGCCTATGAGGCACTGAATAACGGTGGCGTTTTGGATGCCGACTTGCTGGTCATCCTCAATGATAATGAGATGTCCATCTCACCCAACGTGGGTGCGGTGTCCCAGTACCTGACGCGAATTCTTTCGGGTCGCCTCTATAACACCATGCGCGAAGGGGCAGGGCAGGCCTTGAGTTTCGTACCGCCCTTGCGTGAACTAGCGAGGAAGGCGGAAGAGGGGGTTAAGGGGCTGGTGACGCCGGGGACACTGTTTGAGGAGATGGGATTTCATTATTTCGGCCCTATTGATGGGCACGATCTGGATGCGTTGATCCCGACTCTTGAAAACCTAAAAAAAATCAATGGGCCACGCCTACTCCATGTCATCACCAAAAAAGGGAAGGGCTACGGTCCCGCCGAGCTGGATCCTTGCGGCTATCACGGAGTGACCCCGTTTAACCGGACGGATGGCAAAATGGTCAAGAAACCCGCCGGGGCACCGAGCTACACGCAAGTGTTCGGCGACTGGATTTGCGACAAGGGGGCGGCAGAAAAGCATCTGGTCGCTATCACGCCGGCCATGCGCGAGGGCTCCGGGCTGGTGCGTTTTCAGCAACTCTTTCCCGAGCGTTATTTTGATGTGGGTATCGCTGAACAGCATGCAGTGACTTTTGCCGCAGGTCTGTCCTGTGACGGCATTCACCCGGTGGTCGCCATTTACTCCACTTTCTTGCAGCGGGCCTATGACCAGCTCTTGCATGATGTCGCCATCCAGAATTTGCCGGTGCTTTTTGCTATTGACCGCGCGGGATTGGTCGGTGCTGACGGGGCTACTCATCAGGGCGCTTTTGACATCGCCTATGCGCGCTGCATTCCTAACCTGGTCATTATGGCTCCCAAAGATGAGCAGGAGATGCACGATATGCTCAACACGGGCTTCGCCTATCAGGGGCCGGCACTGGTGCGTTATCCGCGCGGTAACGGCCTGGGCTTGGCGCTGGACCAGAATTTGTCACGGCGGATCCCCATCGGTAAGGCAGAGGTTCTGCGGGAAGGCAAGGATCTCGCGATTCTCGCCTTTGGTACTCGCGCTGCGGCAGCCATGGCGGCCGGTGAGGCCCTCGACGCTACCGTCGTCAATATGCGTTTCGTCAAGCCATTGGACACGGAATTACTGAACAGTCTCGCGCAAAGCCATCGGGCGTTCTTGACTGTGGAGGAAGGCTCACGCATGGGGGGCGCCGGTAGCGCCGTCGCGGAGTTCCTGCTCAATGAAGGCGTCGTGCGGCCCATGCGCCTGCTCGGTTTACCCGACATCTTTATCGAACAGGGCGATGGTGGCCAATGGCTTGCAGACTTTGGCCTGGATGCCGCAGGGATCGAGAAATCCGGTAAGGAATTGCTCGCATTGCTTGCCCAGTCACCGGCCGGGGCGTAGTATTTGAGCGATTCAGTCTACTATTCCCAAGAGAGGCCTGCGGTGAGAGATTGCGCGGTTGAAGTCCTGGAAGACGTACAAGGTCGCGCTGATCCGCGGGCCATTGCTATCCAGCAGGTGGGTATCCGCGCCGTGCGCCATCCCATGCAGGTTCAGGATCGTGATGGGGCGGTGCAGTCCACCGTCGCCCAATGCAATATGTACGTGAGTCTGCCTGCGCACCTAAAAGGCACGCACATGTCACGCTTCATCGATATCCTGAACACGCATGAGAACCCCTTCAGTGTGGAAGGATTCGGCGCAGTGGTAGAACAAATGCGGCAGCGCCTGGAAGCGGATTCAGCGCGGCTGGAGATGCGCTTTCCATTCTTTGTTCAGAAAGCCGCCCCCGTATCCGGTGTCAAGAGCATGCTGGATTATGAGGTGGAACTGACGGGAGAGGTTACCCCGATGGGCTATCAACTGACCGTCGGGGTGATGGTGCCCGTAACCAGCCTCTGCCCCTGCTCCAAAAGCATTTCGGAATATGGCGCCCACAACCAGCGTGCCCATGTCTGGGTTCATGTGCGCGCCCGCGAAACAGTCTGGATTAAGGACATCATTGATCTGATCGAAGCAGAGGCGTCCTGTCAGCTTTACGGTCTGCTGAAGCGTCCCGATGAAAAATATGTCACGGAATACGCTTATGACCATCCCAAGTTTGTAGAAGATATGGTACGTGACGTCGCGCTGCGACTGCAGGAAGACCCGCGCATGCAGTGGTTTTCGGTGTCTTCCGAAAACTTCGAGTCGATTCACAATCATTCGGCTTATGCCATGATTGAAGTGGAAAAATAACGCATGGCGGGAAGTAGTATCGGCGAGTGTTTCCGGGTCAGTACCTTTGGGGAGAGTCATGGCCCAGCCATCGGTTGCATTGTCGATGGCTGTCCGCCGGGCATGCCGCTCAACGAAGCCGATATCCAGATTGAGCTGGATCGCCGCCGCCCCGGTCAGTCGCGCCATACCACTCAGCGTCAGGAAGCGGATCAGGTCGAAATTCTCTCCGGTGTCTTTGAGGGTTTGACCACCGGTACGCCCATCGGACTGCTGATTCGCAACACGGACCAGCGCTCACAGGATTACAGCAAAATCAAGGACCTGTTTCGTCCTGGTCACGCCGATTATACTTACGTGCAAAAGTACGGCCGGCGTGACTATAGAGGGGGCGGCCGCTCCTCGGCGAGGGAAACGGCGACACGGGTCGCTGCCGGGGCCATCGCCCGTAAGTTTTTGCGCGAGCGTCTTGGCGTCAACATACAGGCTTGGATGGCGCAGATGGGTTCCATCCATGCCGAAGGTTTTGATGCGGCGGAAATCTCCCGCAATGACTTCTTCTGTCCTGATGCCCAGGCTGCGATCCGTATGGCCGACTTTCTCGATGCCTTGCGCAAAGAAGGGGATTCTATTGGCGCGCGGGTGGATGCGCGGATCGTCGGCATGCCGGTGGGGCTCGGTGAGCCGGTCTTTGATCGCCTGGAGGCAGATATTGCCAAGGCGATGATGAGCATCAATGCAGTCAAAGCGGTCGCCATAGGCGATGGTTTTGCGGTAGTAGAGCAGCGCGGCAGCCATCACGGGGACGCGATGACCCCCATGGGTTTTCAGAGCAATCATGCCGGCGGCGTCCTCGGCGGCATTTCTTCCGGGCAGGATCTCACGCTGTCCGTGGCCATCAAACCGACCTCCAGCATACGTATCCCGCGGCAAAGCATAAATGTGCATGGTGCGCCCGCAGAAGTGGTCACTACGGGCCGCCATGATCCCTGCGTCGGTATTCGCGCGGTCCCTATCATTGAGGCCATGCTGGCTCTGGTGATCATGGACCACTGGATGCGTCACCGCGCCCAGAACGCCGACGTGCAGGCACCACTGCCTCCCATCCCCGCCTAAAAGATGCAGGCAGATCGGGAAGGGGGCAGGCTCGCCGCCTTCTATTTCCTGTATTTTTGTGCACTGGGTGCGTTCATGCCCTACTGGGGCCCGTGGCTGCATGCCCAGGGCCAGGGCCCTCTGGCTATCGGCATCCTCACCGCGGCGGTACAGTTCAGCAAGGTGCTGGCGCCCAATCTCTGGGGCTGGCTGGCGCACTTCTGGGGAAGTCGGCGGATCGTCCCCTGGGCGGCGCTGATTGCGGCAGCGGGTTTTCTCTCCTTGTGGCTGGCCCACGGTCACTTTTTGGCCATATTGCTCATCACGCTGACTTTTTCCTTCTTCTGGGCGGCGACACTGCCTCTGGTGGACGCTACCACCATGGACTGGGCACAACGCCGTGGCACCGCTTATGGGCGTATTCGACTCTGGGGCTCCCTCGGGTTTATCGCCCTGTCACTGGTTATGGGGGGGCTGATCGCCCGCTGGGGGATGACCGCGTTTTTACCTGTTATCGCCATTTTTTTGCTGGGTGCATGGTGGGCCAGTCGTGATTTGCCCTATGGCGCGCTGCCCGCCGTCGATACACCACGGCCTCGTCTCAGCGGCACACTCCGCCATGTGAGCCTTTGGTTTTTTTTGCTGGCGGGTTTGCTGGAGCAGGCCAGCCATGGCGCCTATTACGCGTTCTATTCTATCTATGCAGAACAGCACGGCCTGGGGAGCGCCGCAGTCGGGATGCTGTGGGGATTTGCAGTGCTCTGCGAAGTGGCGTTTTTCTGGTGGGGTGATCGTCTTATTCGGCGTTGGGGTGTGCCACTGGTATTCACCAGCGCATTTATTCTGACCGCCTTGCGCTGGGGTGTTATCTCCTGGTGGCCTGGACTGATATGGATCATTCTGGTGCAGACCCTGCATGCGGCGAGCTATGGGGCCTTTCATTTAGCGGCCGTATATTGGTTAGCGGAACGCTTTCCCAGTGCGCTGCGCGGGCGCGGCATGGCTCTGTATGCCAGTATCGTTTATGGTTTGGGGGGAGGTCTGGGGGCGCTCGGAGCCGGCTGGGCCTGGGCCCAGTGGGGCGGGCAGGGCACCTTCGCCGCAGCGGCACTGCTGGCGCTTTTGGGTGCGGTTTTCCTGATCTGGGCATTACAACCACCACCACCTCTTGAAAAAGAAGCCGGATAATCCCATTTCTTGAGCAACGCCAATCTATGGGAGTCACTCCATGCGCACCGACAAACTGACCACCAAATTTCAGCAGGCTTTCCAAGATGCCCAGAGTCTCGCTCTGGCCCAGGATCATCAGCAGATGGAGCCCGTCCATCTGCTTGTGGCTTTTCTCGATCAGGAAGGTGGTATCGCCCGGCCACTCCTGGCAAAAGCCGGCGTACGGGTCGATGCCCTGCGCAATCAGTTGAACCGCGCGCTGGAGTCCATGCCGAAGGTACAAGGGCATCCGGGTGAGGTGCAGGTGGGCCGCGATCTCACCAACATGCTCAATCTGGCCGACAAAATAGACCAGAAGCGCGGCGACACGTATATCTCCACCGAACACTTCCTGCTGGCCTTGATGGACGACAAGGGCGAGACTGGGCGGCTCCTGAAAGAGGCGGGTGCCACCACCAAGGATCTGGAACAGGCCGTTCACGATCTGCATGGCGGGGAAAAAATCAATGATGCCAACGCCGAAGAGCAACGTCAGGCGCTGGAGAAATATACCATCGACTACACCGAGCGGGCCAGTCAGGGCAAGCTGGACCCGGTGATTGGCCGTGACGACGAAATCCGCCGGACCATTCAGGTATTACTGCGGCGCAGCAAGAATAATCCGGTCTTGATCGGCGAGCCGGGGGTGGGCAAGACGGCTATCGTCGAAGGACTGGCGTTGCGCTTGATTAACGGCGAAGTACCGGAATCATTGAGGGACAAACGCTTGCTCGGTCTGGATTTGGGAGCCTTGATTGCGGGTGCCAAATTTCGCGGTGAGTTCGAGGAACGCCTGAAGTCCTTGCTCAATGATCTTGAGAAGAGCGAAGGTAAAATCATTCTTTTCATTGATGAAATTCATACCCTGGTCGGTGCCGGCAAGGCCGAGGGCTCCATGGATGCAGGCAACATGCTCAAGCCGGCGTTGGCGCGCGGCGAATTACACTGCATTGGTGCCACCACACTGGATGAATATCGTAAATATATTGAAAAGGATGCGGCGCTTGAACGACGTTTCCAGCGGGTGCTGGTGGATGAACCCAGTGTGGAAGACACCATCGCCATTTTGCGCGGCCTGAAAGAGCGCTATGAGGCCCATCATGGGGTGCGCATTACCGATCCCGCTTTGGTTGCCGCAGCACAGCTTTCACATCGCTATATCACCGACCGTAATCTGCCTGACAAAGCCATAGATCTGATGGACGAAGCTGCCTCCCGCATCAAGATGGAAATCGATTCCAAACCTCAGGAACTGGATGAACTCGAGCGCCGCATCATTCAATTGAACATTGAGCGCGTGGCGCTGGAAAAGGAGAAAGATGAAGCCAGCCGTAAGCGCCTGGATATCTTGCAGGCCCAAATCAATGAGTCAGATCGCAAATATCAGGAGCTGGAAGAGGTTTGGAAAGGCGAAAAGCTGGCCATCGAAGGCACCTCACAGATTCAGAAAGAACTGGACCGAAAGCGCGTTGAACTGGACACAGCGCGTCGTGCCAACGACTTGGAGCGTATGGCGGAACTGCAATACAGCTCTATTCCGGCGTTGGAAGCACAGCTCCATGCTGCGGAAATCCACGCGCAATCAGCCGGTTCTGGCACTAAACCGACCTTGCTGCGCACCGAGGTGGGCGAAGAAGAAATCGCCGAAGTGGTCGCCCGTTGGACTGGCATTCCTGTCTCCAAAATGCTGGAAGGCGAGAAAGAAAAACTCCTCAAGATGGAGGAGCGTCTGCAGGCGCGAGTGGTGGGCCAGAGCGAAGCAGTCGCTGCGGTATCCAACGCCATTCGCCGCTCCCGGGCAGGGTTGTCTGACCCCAAGCGCCCCAACGGTTCTTTTCTCTTCCTCGGCCCCACGGGTGTCGGAAAAACAGAGTTGACCAAGGCCCTAGCCGAGTTCCTCTTCGACAGTGAAGACCATCTGGTGCGCATCGACATGAGCGAATTCATGGAGAAGCATTCGGTGGCGCGGCTCATTGGCGCGCCTCCGGGATATGTAGGTTATGAAGAAGGCGGCTATCTCACTGAAGCGGTGCGGCGCAAACCCTATTCGGTCGTATTGCTGGACGAGGTGGAGAAGGCCCACCCGGAAGTCTTCAATATCCTTCTGCAGGTATTGGATGATGGTCGGCTCACCGATGGCCAGGGGCGCACGGTAGATTTCCGCAATACCGTCATCGTCATGACTTCGAACCTCGGCTCCGACCGAATTCAGGAATTCAGCCGCAAAGGGGACTACGACGGTATGCGCGTGGCGGTACTGGACGTGGTGCAGGATCACTTCCGCCCGGAATTTCTCAACCGCATTGATGAGTTGGTCATCTTCCATCCGCTCACCGCAGTGCAGCTCCGTGATATTACCGAGATTCAGATGGGTTTCCTGCGGGCACGCCTGCACGAGCGGGATATGGATCTAGTGCTCAGTGATGGCGCACTGGATCGTCTGGCAGAGGTCGGCTATGACCCCGTCTATGGCGCCCGCCCTCTGAAAAGGGTGATTCAGCGGGAGATTGAAAACCCCCTCGCCCAGAAACTCCTGCGGGGCGACTTTGAACCCGGAGAGGTTATTGAAGTCATTCTTGAAGGAGACCGCTTTACCTTTGTCGGACGGCGCCTGCACTGAGTGTACGCCGCGAAATAGCGGCAGTACGACCGGCGATCTCAGCGTAAAACTGTGACAGGTTCTGCGCCATCTGGTCTTCCGACCATTCGCCAGCCAGTTGGTGAGCCTCCGTCGCCAGTTGCGCCCGCAGGCCATCGTCCCGGAGCAGGGTAACGCACTGGCTGGCAAGGTCCATAGGGTCATTGCGAGCGCTACGGGTACCTTTACCCAGACCGAGCAGGTCTGCACTGCCCAGCGCGGACACCCCAACCACTGGCAATCCCGCCGCCAGCGCCTCGATCAGGACCATCCCCTGGGTTTCCGTCTGGGATGGAAACACGAATAGATCAGCGGCCGCATATGCGTCTTTCAATGCCTCCTTTCGCTCCAGATAACCGAGAAAGCGTACCGAATCACCTAAACCTTGTTCTTCGACAAGAGCCTCCAACATAGGTCGCGCTGGGCCGTCGCCGGCCAGCATCAGCAACACATCCGGCATCTGCTCCAGGATATGCGGCAGCGCATTGAATAACAGCGGAATATTTTTTTCTGGTGCAATCCGACCCGCATATAGCAGGATGCGGCGTTGCCAGGTAATGCCATATTGCTTGCGGAACTCTGCGCCTTTACCCCCCGCAAAATGCTCGAGCTTCACCCCCGTCGGAATGACCCGTACGGGCTGATTGACCCCGTAGCCCCAGAGAATTTCCGCCATAGCCCGCGAAGGTACGACAACCCCATCCACTCCGTGGCATTGCCGCCGCGATAAACGTCGTACCGAGCCACGGCGCAGACCTCCGGGAATTTTTGGATAATAATGATCGACATAGGCTTCAAAGTAAGTGTGGTAGGAGAGCACGGCGGGTATGCGCCAGCGGCGCGCCAGGCGCACCCCATGATAATGAGCGATAAAAGGGGTCTGAATATGGACCAAATCGTAAGCCGCATCACTCATATCCCGACGCCGGGAGCGCAAAGCACGAAACTTCATGAAGCGCTCTTCGGGATACAGGGGAATCCGCCAGGAAGGTATACGCCATAAGGCCCGTTCATCGTCATCTGGCGCATATCTTTTGCGACCGTCATAAGCGGGAAGCAGAATATCCACTTCGTGCCCCTGACGGACCAAACCGGCACGAAAGCTTTCAATAGAACTAGCCACCCCGCTGATCCGGGGGAAATAGGTATCCGTGGTCATCAGTATGCGCAAGGCAGGACTCCGCTAAGACAAAAAAGCGTTCCAGGCCTTAAGTCGGGAACCTTTTTAGTCTGCCAGAGCAAGATGACATTTTGATGACGCTACCGTGTGCATGGTGCGGGGAGTGCTTATCCCCTTACGGTATTCAGATTCTGTAAGGTCCCTTCATCTTCCAACGTGCTTGTGTCTTGGGTAACCTCCTCACCACGGGCAATGGAGCGCAGCAGGCGACGCATGATCTTGCCGGAACGGGTTTTGGGCAGGGCATCGGTGAAACGGATGTCGTCGGGACGGGCAATCGCACCAATCAGTTCGGTTACCTGCGCGCGCAGCGCCGCACCCAGTTCATCGCGATCATCGCCCAGATGTTGATGTTTCAGTATGACAAAAGCACAAATGGCCTCGCCTTTGATTTCATGAGGAATCCCCACCACCGCCGCTTCCGCGATCGCAGGATGTGCCACCAACGCCGATTCCACCTCCGCCGTACCCAGGCGATGCCCGGAGACATTGAGCACGTCATCAATACGCCCCATTACCCAGAAATAACCATCCGCATCGCGGCGCGCGCTGTCTCCGGCAATGTAGTAGCGATTATCAAACTTGGCCCAATAGCTTTCCACATAGCGCTCTGGATTACCCCAGACGCCCCGCAGCATGCCCGGCCACGGCCGATCAATGACCAGGTAGCCACCGGCATCGGGGGCCGTGATGGGGTCGCCCTGGTCATTCACAATGCGCGCGCTGATGCCGGGGAGGGGGAGGGCGCAAGAGCCCGGCTTGTTGGCGGTCACGCCAGGCAACGGGGCGATCAGGTGCCCCCCGGTTTCCGTCTGCCACCAGGTATCGACTACCGGGCAGTGCCCGCCGCCAATCTGTTCGTAATACCACATCCAGGCCTCCGGATTCATGGGTTCACCCACCGAACCCAAGAGCCGCAGGCTGGAGAGATCATGGCGCTGCGGCCATTCGTCGCCCATTTTCATGAAGGCGCGCACCGCCGTCGGGGCGGTGTAGAGAATACTGATGCCATGCCGCGCAATCATTCTCCAGAATCGGTCCGGCTGCGGATACATGGGTGCCCCTTCATAGAGGAAGACGGTGGCCCCATTAGCCAGCGGACCGTAGACCACATAGCTATGGCCGGTGATCCAGCCGATGTCGGCGGTACACCAGTAGACATCCTCAGGCTTGATGTCGAAAACCCAGCGCGTGGTGAGCATGGTCCAGAGCAAATAGCCCGCACTGCTATGAAAAACACCCTTGGGTTTACCGGTGCTGCCCGAGGTGTAGAGGATGAAGAGGGGGTCCTCAGCCTGCATGGGGAGGGCAGGGCAATCGGCGCTCATGCCGACGATGACATCCTCCCACCAGAGGTCACGGCCTTCCTGCATATCGATTTCGGCGCCGGTACGACGCAGGACAATAACCCGCCGCACGGCGTGTTCATGCTCCCGCAGCAGAGCCTGATCCGCATGGCGTTTGAGTGGCACGACCTTGCCTGCGCGCCAGGCGCCGTCGGCGGTGACCAGTACCTTGGCATCCGTATCCTCCAGACGATCCTTGAGGGCTTCCGCCGAGAATCCGCCAAACACCACCGTATGGATCGCCCCGATCCGCGCACAGGCGAGCATGGCGATGACCGCCTCTGGCACCATGGGCATGTAAATCGCGACCCGATCCCCCTTTTGCACCCCCTGATGTTTGAGGGCATTGGCAAAAAGGCACATTTCGCGGTGTAACTGCGCGTAGGTCAGGGTTTGGACGCTGCCATCCTCGCCCTCCCAGATCAGGGCCGCTTTGTGCCGGGTCGCACCTTGCAGATGGCGATCCACGCAGTTGTGCGCCACATTGAGCTGACCATCGCTGAACCAGCGATAAAAAGGGGCATGAACGGACTCCAGCACCTGTTGAAACGGGACGCCCCAGTCCAGATATCGGCGCGCCAAATCCCCCCAAAAGCGATCAGGATCCTCTATCGCTTGCTGGTTCATGCGTACAAAGGTTTCCGCATCCATATTGGCCTGATTGGCAAAATCAGGGGGGACGGAAAAAAGGCGCGTTTCGGCTAGGGTAGAATCAATGGATGTCGGCATAAAAATGACTCGGTGAAGGTGTTCATATCGATGAACGGGGAGCCGTTAAACATAGCACTGCGCAAACTCCGTTACCACTCAACGTCGTCCATCGGCTCACGCCGTTGCCGCCTCCTGTATCGTATTGCCTTCCAGAACATAGAGCTCGGCTTTGGTGAGCGCCGCGGGCGTCCCGAACAACACTAGCACATCCCCAGGCATGAGTACCGTATCGGGAGAGGGTTCGCGCCCGCGTATCCCATGGCGGCGCACAGCCACGACAGCCACTCCGAAACTGGTCAGGTTCAGTTCGCGCAGACTGAGATGGAGGCCAAAGGCCGTTTCACCCAGAGCGATGGACGCAAGACGCGCCGAACTCTGATCTTCGCCCTGTTCCGAACTTCCCCAAAAGGCTCCCCGAAAAAACTGATACCGTTCCTGCCGGAAACGGCGTACCCTACGCAGCACCGTACTGATCGGGAAGCCAATCAGCAAGAGGGCCTGTGAAGCCAGCATCAGCGCACCTTCGGTCACTTCCGGCACGACTTCATCCGCCCCCGCAGCCTCCAGCTTTTCTAACTGACTGTCGTCGTGGGCGCGGACGACCACCGGCAAGTCCGGGCGCAACTCTTTGATAATAGAGAGGACCCTCTGGCTGGACGCGACGTTCGCGTAGGTGATCACTACGGCCCGGGCCGAAAAAATCCCTGCCGCCTGCAATACATCGCGGCGACTGGCATCTCCATAAAAGATGGATTCACCCGCGGACTGCGCCTGTCGTACGCGTACCGGGTCCAGATCAAGGGCCATAAAGGGAATACCTTCTTCTTCCAAGACCCGCCCCACACTTTGTCCCACCCTGCCGTAGCCACAGAGCACGACATGGGCCTGCAAATTTGCCGAGCGGATATCGGCCAATTGCTGATCGCGATGGCTGCGATAGCTACCCACCAGTTGGCGCGCCAGCCAGCCATTGCGCTCCACCAGGATGGGCGCCAGCATCATGGACAGGAGCATGCCACCCAGGACCGGTTGCAGCACATGGGCAGGCAACAATTGGTATTGATTGGCCAAAGCCAGCAGCACAAAGCCAAACTCTCCCGCCTGCGCCAGCACAATGGCTGAGCGCAATGCCACGCCCGGTTCGTAGCCGAAAAGACGGGCCAGTGCCCAGACCAACACACCCTTCAGCAGCAAAATCATGGCCAGCACGATTAAAACCCAGGCCAGATTCGCCCACCACGCCGGGAGATCCACGAGCATACCGATGGTGACGAAAAAGAGTCCCAGCAAAATGTCGCGGAAAGGCGCGATGTCCGCTTCCACCTGATAACGGTAAGCCGTCTCAGAAATCAGCATCCCCGCCACAAAGGCCCCCAAGGCCAGCGACAATCCCGCCTGTTCGGTGATCCATGCCAGACCCAAGGTCACCAGTAACACGTTGAGCATAAATAGCTCTGTGGACTTGCGGTTGGCCACGAACTGAAACCAGGGCCGCATCACCGGCCGCCCGATCACCAGCAAGACCAACAGTACCAGCACCGCCTTGAGTCCGGCCATAGCCAAATCATGAGGCAAATTAGTGGTCGAACCGGCAAGGGCAGGGATCAGAATCAGTAGCGGCACTACGGCCAGGTCCTGAAAAAGCAACACACTCACTGCAATACGTCCATGCCGGGTCTGCATTTCCATTTTTTCGGCCAGTGCGCGCACGACCATGGCAGTGGATGACATGGCCAGAATCCCGCCAAGGATCACCCCTGTCTTCCAGGAAAGCGGGATGAGTAACGCGATACCGACGAAAAGCAGGCTGGTCAAGACCACCTGGGCCAGTCCCATCCCGAACACCAGACGACGCATACTCAGAAACTGCGCCAGACTGAATTCCAGCCCGATGCTAAACATCAGGAAAACTACGCCGAAAGCAGCGAGTTGCCGGGTACTGGCGAGATCTGGCACGACTGCCAGGGCATGTGGACCGAGAATGATGCCAGTCAGCAGATAAGCAAACACCGCCGGCAGACCCAAGTAACGCAGAAAGCCAACCAGCAGCACTCCGGTAGCCAGGAGCAGGATAATCGTCAATAGACCGTGGTCTTGCATGTTCCTCCTCGGACATGGCGGCACCCTCATAGGGACACCATTTTATTTTTTGCAGCCGGAATAGAGTAGGTCAAAGCCGGGAAAAGAGCAGGGCGGTAGCGCCTTATGGGAAGACGCCTGCTTTCTGCTATCATAGCTCGAAAAGGAGGATCACGCATGTACATCGTCACTGGCGGTGCCGGTTTTATTGGCGCCAATCTCGTACAAGCCCTCAATCAGCGAGGCATTACGGATATTCTCGTCGTGGACCACCTGACCCGCGCCGACAAATTTCTCAATCTCACCGATCTGGAAATTACCGACTACATGGAGGCGGAGGCTTTTCTTCGCCTGATAGAGAATGGCCACTTGAAGGGTGTTGACGCCATTTTCCACGAAGGCGCCTGTTCCGACACCATGGCCACAGACGGCCGTTACGTCATGGAAAACAACTTCGCCTTCAGTAAAGCACTACTACATTGGTGTCAGCACCATAATGTCCCCTTCCTCTACGCCTCCAGTGCGTCTGTCTATGGGATGACTGGCGCTTTCGTCGAGGAGCGTGCCGCGGAATCTCCGCTCAACATCTACGGATTCAGCAAATTTCAATTCGACCAATATCTCCGACGGATGTGGACAGATTTGCGCGCCCCGGTGCATGGCTTTCGTTATTTCAATGTCTACGGTCCACGCGAGTTCCACAAAAATCGCATGGCTTCCGTGGCGCTGCACTTTTTCAAGCAATACCAGATGGATAATCATGTTCGCTTGTTCGCGGGTACGGGCGGCTATGGCGATGGCGAGCAGCGGCGAGATTTCATTCACATAGACGATGTGGTCGCCGTCAATATGCACTTTTTGGATCGCCCGCACAGCGGAATCTACAATGTGGGCACCGGGCAGGCACAGAGTTTCAACGAAGTGGCTGTCGCCGTCATCAATAGCCTGGAACGCCGTGCAGACCGACCGCCACAAAACCTACTTGCACTGCAGAAAGCGCAGACTATTCGCTACGTCAGCATGCCCGAGGCCTTAAATGGCAAATATCAAAGCTTTACCCAGGCAAAAGTGAACAAGTTGCGTAGCGCGGGATATACCAAACCCTTCCTGACGGTGGAGCAGGGGGTCGATCGCTACGTGCAATGGCTGGCGGAGCGCTCGGATTGATGGACGGGCGGGCACTGGTTACCGGTGTTGCGGGTTTCATCGGTTTTCATATGGCCCGTCGCTTACTGGCAGACGGCTGGATCGTCAGCGGCATAGACAATCTCAATGATTACTATGATCCTGGCCTGAAAAGGGATCGTCTGGCGCAACTCGAGGGACATCCCGCTTTTCAATTTAAACCTCTGGACCTCGCCGATCGAGAGGGTATGCAGACGCTCTTTGCGGGTCCCCACTTTGATGTCGTCATCAATCTGGCTGCCCAGGCGGGAGTGCGGCATTCCCTGAAAGCGCCACACAGCTATGTGGACAGCAATGTTGTCGGCTTTCTGAACATGCTGGAAGGCTGCCGTGCGCAAGGGGTGAACCATCTGCTCTTCGCTTCCTCTAGCTCGGTATATGGTGCCAATAATCGCCTGCCTTACAGTGTCCATGATCCCGTGGATCATCCGGTCAGCTTCTATGCGGCTACCAAACGGGCAGGCGAACTTATGGCGCATAGCTACGCCCATCTTTATGGCATCCCCAGCACGGGATTGCGATTTTTTACGGTCTACGGGCCTTGGGGGCGCCCTGATATGGCCTACTTCAGTTTCACACAGAAAATTCTGGCCGGACAGCCCATCCCCGTATTCAACCACGGCCATATGCGGCGTGACTTCACCTATATTGATGACATCATCGAAGGGGTGACGCGACTCATTCCGCATGCACCCGAAGCGCAAAATATCTGGCCGGAAGATCCGGCAAGCAGTGCGGCACCATTCCGCGTTCACAACATTGGTAACCATACGCCCATTGCGCTCACGGACTTCATCCATACGCTGGAGGGGTGCCTCGGCAAATCCGCGCAGGTTGAATGGCTCCCCATGCAGGATGGCGACGTAGTTGCCACCTATGCCGACATTTCGGAATTACAGCAGAGCGTTGGCTTTGCTCCAGACACCCCCTTGCGCGAGGGGCTGCAACATTTTGTAGCCTGGTATCGTCAGTACTATGGCTGACTGACAACCCGGCGTTTTTTAAACTGGGATAACGCCATGAATATGCGTACGCATCAACCCCTACATCTGCATAGCCGAACAGAATTTCTGTGGCGGCAACTACGCTACTCCGGGGTTGGATTAGCATTCATGCTGTTCTCTCTCGGCATGGGTATACTGGGCTATCATTTGCTAGCTCGTATCAGCTGGATCGATAGTCTACTTAATGCAAGCATGATCCTGAGCGGCATGGGTCCGGTTTCTAACCTGCATGGCACCACCGCTAAACTTTTCGCCAGCGCCTACGCCCTGTACTCTGGAGTGGTCTATCTGGCAGTATCCGCAGTACTTTTGTACCCACTGGTTGAACGACTTCTGAAAATTTTACACCTTCAGGCACTCAATACACCCACTCCCGCACAGGGAAACCAGCACCCGGACTTCTCAGAAGATTGAATCACGCCGGGTGGGGGCATAGGATGTTTTTTAACACCATATACTCAGTGCGCCGTCTTGCCTGGGTACACAGAAGAGGCGGCGGATGCAGCGATGTCAGCGGCCTTTTCCTCAATCCAGCTACGGCCGGAACGGAAGCTCATCCAACATTTTCCCTCATAATCATATAGCTTGCATTCCTTGAAAATGCGTCGAACCTCAAAAAAGCTGAAGCGCATTTCATGAATATACTGGCCGTATTCCGCGCGTAAGTCTTCGTAGGCACCCTTTAGATGGTAGAAGGGAATTCGCGGGTCCACATGATGTGGTGTGTGAATCAGAATACTGTGGATCAGATACTCACTGATCTTGGAGCAACGCACAATAGTACTGCAATAAAGTTGGCCGATGCTCTGGCTCCACTCCTCTTTCTCCGAAAAGAAGGGTACTTTAGGATGCGTGTGATGGAGAAAGACAAATAAAGCGATATAGTAGTTGAACAACAGAAAAGGCAGAATCACCGCCGCAATGACACCCATCGGACCTGCAGCCCAATCCGCCAGCGCGGAAAAGCTGATGAAAAACGACAGCGTCACCATTTTACTATAGAAAAACGCCCGCCGATCCTTGCTGTTGGCGTCCGCTTTGAAACGCACCATGCCCGGCCACCACACCCGCAACAGATAGTGCAAGGCACAAGTATAAGGGCTGCGTTCCAGGCGGTAGATCAGTTTCTGCCAAACTGGCTTGCTTCGATACTCTTGGGGTGTCCAGGGACGCCATATCCAGTCAATAGCAGTCAGGCTGGTAAAGCCATGATGAACGCGGTTATGCCCGAAGGCCCAAAGACGATACATGTTCAGCGAGGGCAGCATGAAGATTGTGCCCATGATTTCGGCAGTGCGCTTGTTCTGGAAAAGGGCCCCATGCGCCGCGTCGTGCGCCCAAACGAACATGAAAGCGACCGCCGACCCCGCAAGGAGCCCAAACAGGAGCTTGGACCACCAAGCTTCGACGAGCAACGCACCAGCGATGGCGGACAGGTAGAGGAGTGCGTCGAATGCATACCACGCAATGGCGATATGGGCTGAGCGCTGGTAGCGTTCAGGTCGGATTGCCTCACGAATGGTTTGAAGTTTGACTGGGCGCAATGCCTCGTAGTCAGCATCAGAAGAGGTAAGTGGCATGGCAACGTGCTCCCTAGTGTAACCCATTTCTTTATTACAGATTAACAGCGCATCGTATCATATAATACGGAGCGGAGCAAACGTAGGGCCGACACCCCATGAACAATGATCTTGGACTCGCAACGCTCACCTTGCCGCCGCGCTGTGCTAGGCTTAGTATGTGTGCGCTTGCTTCTGTTGCGACTGGCGATATTTGGCACAGCAGAAATTAGTGCTACCATGTTAGAGTCATTTGCGCTATATATTTAGCGGTTGACGCTGTCATCCCGTGGAATCTACGTAAGGAGAATTGAAAACATGTTAGATATTGCCAAGATTAAGCCTGTTGCCCGTATCATCCTTGTTGCCGGTGTCATCGCTCTTGCCTCGGCCTGTGCCAAGAAGGAAGAAACCACCGCTCCCGCTGATAGCAGTGCAACCACCACCACTACCACCACCGAATCTGCCACCACGGAAAGCAGTGCTACTACCCCGATGGAATCCGCTGCGCCTGACACCAGTGCCACCACCAGCAGCGATTCTTCTGGCGCAGTTTCCGGCGACAGCTCCGGTTCTTCCACGAACTAATTCGCTATCTGGGTAGTCCAGAACCTATGCCGCGTCGGGTAATAGCGCGGCTACGAGCAGTAACCAGGGTTCTGGATCCACCCAGGGTGATGATGACAGTACGGGGCGACCGCCTCGCCGGCGGTTTTCGACGCTCGGTAGGCGAGTGGACACTTTGTTGATGAACACCGATCAGATGGCCAAGGCGGGGCTTTCCGAAGCCAAAGAATTGGCCTCGTGGGTGCTGGCGCAAAAGCCCTTTGCACCCCCGAAATCTGCTTAACGGGCTTATTTAGCCGTCTAACCCCCGCAATGCGGGGGTTTTTATATTCGGATGAGCCTTGCGAAAAAAAATCAAAACTTTCGGATGGATTGCCAGCACGTATTACGCGGAAGGCTTGCCTTATTCGCTGGTGCAGCAGGTATCCGTACAGTTTTTTACCTATGCCGGGGCAGGTTTGCAGGTCATAGGATTACTTTCTTTTTTCGGTCTGCCCTGGAATTTAAAACTGTTCTGGAGCCCATTGATCGACCTTTTCGCGAACAAAAAGCGTTGGCTGGTGGTAATGGAAGTCATTCTGGGTGGCGTGGCTGCCTTGCTGGTCTGGCCAGCACAACACCTGGATCTAGACCTCGCCGCCAAAATTTTTATGTTAATGGCCTTCATGTCGGCTACCCATGACATGTCCGTAGACGGTTATTACATCCAAACGCTCAATCCATCCGATCAGGCAGCCTTTTCGGGACTACGGGTCGCTGCCTATCGAGTGGCCATGCTGGTGGGAAATGGTGCACTCGTCATCCTTGCCGGATGGGTGTCCTGGACCGTTTGTTTTTTAACGGCGGCAGCGATGATGTGGGGATTGGCGGCTTTTCATCAGCGCGTACTTCCACCACCAGTGGCTACGAGCCATCAGGGACAGCACTGGCGCGCAGTGCGCGAGGCCTTTTCGACCTATATGCAGCAACCAGGAATCGTTTGGGCCATAGCCTTTATTCTCCTTTTCCGTGCTGGTGACGCCATGATGTTTGCGATGGTGACACCATTTCTTAACCATCTGGGCTACGGCCTGGTAGCACGCGGCATTCTCACCGGCACCGTCGGCACCGTGACGGGTATCGGTGGTGCCTTGCTGGGGGGGATCGTCATATCCCGATGGGGGCTGCGCCGCGTCCTGTTTCCATTGACTTTTATCCAGTCTCTGGCGATACCCGCCTATGCGTGGCTAGCCTGGGCGATGCCTTCTGTCTGGTGGGTCGGCATCACGGTGGCCTTTGAGCAGGCGGCGGCTGGTCTCGGCACCGCCGTTTTGATGGTTTTTCTCATGCAGCGCTGCCAGGGTAGCTATCAAGCGACGCACTTCGCTATTGGCTCCGCCTTGATGTCTGTTGCAGCTACCATCGTCGGCGGGTTTAGCGGCTTTCTTGCGGCGCGGGTGGGGTTTGTGGAGTTCTTTCTACTGGCCTTTGCTGCGGCGATACCGAGCTTATGGCTGGCCCTGCGATTGCCCGCAGCCCTATTTAGTGACCGCGGCGATCTCGTTTAGCATAGGACACCTTGTAGATAGTCGAATATGCTGTTAAGCCAATATATAAAGCTTCGTATTCTTAGTATATACGGAATGTGTTGCGCACCTATCTATATGATACTTAATATAAAATTATCAATAGTAAAAAATTATCATTGTTTTGTAGAAAAGCATCACTTTGTTGTCTCAACACATGCCTTGAGCGCAACAGCTGATTTGCTTCATGTTCAGTTGTTAGCACAAATTTCGGATCCCATGTTGCATTAGTACCGCGGGTGTAGGCGGCAGGGTGAGCTTTTGTCTAGGAAATGGCGGCATTTGAACTGGATCGAACACACGGTGTACCTGCCGGACATAAAGAAACGGCGCAGCGCGTATCGCGCCACTGTCCGAGTGTGCGGAAGCGGCTTTACAGCGGCAACAGGCACAGGGGTAGCGGTGAGAACGTCAGGGTCTGGAAGTACACCAATGGCGGCATGCGGGCCAGCTACAATAAAGTTTTGAAGCGGGCGAGCATCGAGGGCTTGACCTTCCATGATCGGTCGCGGTCTCCGGGCTTGGTAACCTGAGTACGCGCTTCCTGTCGGAGTTTGAACGCGGCAAGGAGACCGCCGAGATCGGCAAAATCCTGAAGGCGCTGCACACGTTAGGGCTGGAGGTCATCATCCAACCGCGTGGGCGGGGGATGCCGGCTCAGCGTACCAGCAAGACCCAAGAGGAGGTCCCATGAGTGACCCTGACCTCCTCAACGTCTGGCACGAGCAGTGCCAGGTAGGCCAACTCTGGCGCAATTCGGCGGGAGCCATTGGGTTTCGCTATGATCCTGAACCAACTTACGCACAATTATCGCCAAACCGATAAATTACGCAACGATGGATAATTAAGCATAAATTAAGCGCGGCCAGGAGCCCGGACGGTTGGCCGAGAAACTTTCAGAACCGAAGGCTGGGTAACTGGGACCAGCGCACAGCCCAGGTGATCCGGACCTTGCAGGCTATAACATCGACTTTGCAATATTGCATTTGCCGTGCAATAACTAGTTACATTGAGACCCGAGGCCAAGAGCACCACGCACGGGAGGCCCCGGCCAGGATATTCGTAGAGGCGCTATATCCAGCTGGTTTCAGCCGGTGAGGCTGTTTTCCGGAGTCCCACTGGCGGTACACCAACGACGGCATGCGGGCCAGCTACACTAAGGCCGTGAAGAAAGCCGGGATCGTGGGGCTGACCTTCCATGATTTGCGCCATGAGGCCACGAGCAGGTTCTGCGAGAAGGCTATCCCCGTCATGACCGTACAGGCCTCACCGGGCATAAATCCAGACAGTTGATGAAGCGGTACACGCATATTTCGGGTAAAATATTGGTGGACGCGGTGCGGGGTTCGCACCTCGCACCCCAGCAGGGGGCTGCAAGGGGTGATGGTTAGTCGGGTGTTCACCGGTGATCTGATAGACAGTAACGACGCGATAGATTTGGAAAAGGAGTTTTCGGAAGCTTTGATGGAGGCCATCACCGAATTAGGCACATCGGACCTGGATGCCTTTATTCATGAACCGGACGAGATAAGCCTGGTGATTGATCTGTGTGAATCGCCAGAGGACTACTGGACTATCCAGGTTGATTACGGCGAGGCAGGCTGGTCCAGATCCGAGGCATTTGTGATGGTCTATGACGTAATGAGGGATGCGGGGATCGTTGCTATCCTGCTGAACGACGCCGAGGATGACGAGACTGGCATCAGCGAGGATTTGCGGTCGGATGATGAGGTGCGGCATTGATAGTCTTGGAATAAATGGAAGATACCAGCGTGTCCACGTCAACTGAAGCTAGTCCTGTCCTCATCCTTACCATCAACGACTGCCCCGGCATGCGTATTGTCCGGGTCATCGGGCCGGTCTATGGCACGGGTGTCCGATCCCGCAATATCGTCGGCAATTTTCTGGGTAGCGTCCGCGCGATCTTCGGCGGAAAGCAGGCCGGTTACCTCAAAATGATTGCCCAGACCCGCGATGATGCCCTGGAACAACTGGCCGAGCATGCCTGGTCCCTCGGCGCCAATGCCGTTCTGGGGATGCGATTTGATTCCGGTGAGTTTGACGCTGGACAAGGGCAGGCCATGAATGAGGTCACGGCTTATGGGACGGCGGTTGTGGTGGAACCTCAGTAACCGGTCACTTCCCGATGTCTATAGAACATTTTTCAATTATCTCACTGATACAGAGTCTGGCTACGTCGACCAGAAATAACTGCATGGGTGTTGCCAGCGTAAACAGAATTTCCACTGGGAACAGGAACGAGTAGTATCGGCCAAGAGCTGTCGGTCGAGGCTGCTTGTTGAAGGGCAGGTACAGATTGCAGACATTCAGCAGCGGAAAGCAAATGACATCATCCGGTCGGTAACTGCCGGTCAGGCCATCACAACTTTAAAGGCAGGTGTATGGCGCAAAGCAGTCGCCTTTTCTGCTCGTAACGCTACGCCTCAGGTGCTGTAAAAGCGCGTAGCGGCTTTGCTGTCACTAGGAGGCGATTGTTATGCTGCATACGCCTTTGTATAAACTTTATTCTCTAAGAGATTTCGAAACACGCGCATAATGGACAGCACATTAGCGACGAAATCATCGATTTCCTCTACGGGTATGAACGCTTGTTGGCCATGTGCAATTGCATTCCGCCGCTTGAGAAGCAGCAAATCAATAAAAGTCCGCTTATCCTCAAAATGTTCCGAGTCTATTCCGCATATTAGACAAATATCTTTTGTTACATCGGTATTGAGGTTTGATCTTGTGTCGATTAAATCTTGATTAATGTGGGCAAATCTACGACCTGCCCCATCCAATATATCGTTAATCAAGGTGCAGCGCTCTTTTATACTAGTGCGAGATTGATATAGTGCATCTAACCTGCCTAGCACGCTATTGATATAGATTTGACGTTCGTAATCTGAGAAAGTTTTTTTTCGTAACGTTAGGTGTTCAAAATATCGTGTGGCACAGGTGCGCACATAGCCTTCCCAATGCGCATAGCTCATTGCTACAAGGGCGCGCAACAGCGCATGCCTTGATACGCTGTCGGCAGCGCAAATAGCTGACTTCATATCTGACAATTCCTTTCTTCGCCAAATAAGGTCAGAATCAAATATATTTGACAAATCCTGTTCTGTGTACGGCTTGGTCATACAGAGAACCAGTTCTCGCCAAAAGGTACTGTGCGTTGAATCCTTACAGTGCCCCGCAGCCCAGATGAAAAGAAATTGTCAACATTTTGGCTATCCCAAAACTCCCGTATCCTTTGTTTTACATGCTCCACGGGATTAGGTTGTGATTGGATGTGCGTAATATTCTTTGCCACCCCAACAGCAATACACTCAAAAGCAGCCAGACCCACTCTACCCGTCGGATTGCCGTCTTGAATACGGCGCAATGCATCAGAACCAAAAGCTTGGTTTAACAGGCTAAAAGTGGTGTTGAATGTTGCTCCGGCGTGCTGCGTTTCATTTTGTGTGGCTAGTTCGACAATGCTTTCATCAATAAACTCTTCGACATCTAGTTTCCCGCCATACTGAATATATGTATGAACAAGAAAGCGAGATACATATTCCATGTGTCTTTGTTTTTCAATCTGATCTTCACTCGCCGACAGCACCGCCAAGAAGTCCAAAGAGACTGACAAAGACCGCATAAATGTCGCATAATCCTCATTTACCATGATGATTATGCAGTTTCGTAGTTCCTGTGCATTTGCAGCAGTTCCACCGGCATTTAATCTCTGGAAGAGATCGTATTTCGTTTTATTATCGCTAGGTCTTTTCAAGATCTCTACGCTGAGACGACTACGCTTAATCGATAATTTCTGTGGCCCTGAAAATTCTATTTGTTCTTCGATTGATACATCCAGGACCTGGTCAGATTTCTCCCATACAACTTTGTCCAGCGACGGCAAATACTTGGTCGCCACCAGCGCAATAGGGGGCTTTAAAGCGCTAGTTGTTGGGTCTATCAATTCGCCCATAAACTCCAAAAGCGTCGAAATTCTCTGCAGCCCATCAACTAATTCCCATGTTGAATCCTCCCTCTCGAAAACAAAAACAGAGGGGACTGGTATGCCCAAGAGAAGGGATTCGATCAGTTTTGACTTTTGCCCTATTTCCCACCTAAACAAACGTTGAAAATCTGGATTGATAATAAACTCGCCGTTCTTATACATATTAGCGATTTCACCAACAGATAATTGGTACGCATCGGTGCGTACTAGTCGCTGCGCATTTTCTATTTCATCTTGGAGCATTTTGATTAGTCCGTTTTGGGGAAAAATGTTCTCGGTTAAAACAATGCCATCGCAAATTTAGGAGCTGAGCAAGGCCGAGCGTATGGGGCATAACCTTTGAATTCAGTGGCGGCTGAAAGCCGTCCGCTGGAATGATTTGTTAGAATCATTCTATGATTTTTGGATCAACCTCAATCATTTGCTCAAAGCTGTACACAATAGAAAGCTCTCTGCCGACCTTTTCAGTTCCTGAAAGATCATGCGATCCAAATTTCAGATCACCGTACGGCCAGTCTATAATCTCAAACGGTGAGGGCAAGAAAGGCAATTGAACTGACATGCTGACACCGTCATCGATATGTGATGGCACGATCAGCTGAAATATAACGTTTCCAAAAGCGATTACAAAAATTGCGTAAGGAACATTTGAGACTGCCGCTTTTCTTCGAAAGAGAGATACGAATACTCCATTGGTTGGCCTCGGGCCGGGCACAAACGCCTGCATTAGCAGCGTCGGTTTAATAACCGAAATAGTCAAATCTTGGTTTAAAAGCCAGCCAATGGTATGCCTAAACGCGCCTAACTCATTTTTCTCTTTGATAACAGAAATGGCGATCTTCAGCAGAGCTTTATAGACGGCGATAGGAATATGGGGCTCTTGGTGAAGTTTTATAGTTATTTCTTTTTTTTTGTCGTCTATCAGAAAAAACTCTTCGCCAGTCTGTGATTTTACTGTTGGCAACTCATTGAACTCGATCCTGTTCTTTTTGTTATCAGTTCTGTATTTGGGGATACCTTTCTTTCCTGCAATTTGGCCTGCTATACGATACGGCTTCGTGAACTTATCAAGATGATCCTCTAGTTTGTTGGAGAAAAACGTGTTGCACTCGTCACATTCATCTAGAAGAATTAATTGATGGTTCCCTAAACATTCTGGAATCGCGTGAGACTCATTCCTAAATGTCGTTTCATTTTCATCCTTCTGACAGAAGCGGCACAACCTCGACTTGCCATCAGAGATGAAATGTTTGTCGCCTCGGGAATGGGTTCCAACAGCAATTAGATCAAAGTTCTTTTCGAAAAAGGCGAGACGTTCATCGATGGTCATGATTAATTCCGCTAACAATAAATAAAGAAACCCGTCAAAACATATGGTAACGTACTGATTGTTTGACCCTTAACATCTCTCTGCCACTATATGCATGCCTGAATAGGCGGACGCCTCGCTGTCCACCTTGAGGTATCTGCTTTGCCGCCGGAAACAGCCACTCAAACGGCTGACCCACAGAACGCATGACTGACTGGCTGTGGCTGATATTACTCCTCCCAAAGCGGCCCGGGAATGCCTGCTTCCGCTGCATTCCTGTCGTTCGTAGCAGCAGGGCGAACGGCGGCGGCGGGGCGAATGATGTCATTCTGCTGCTGAATGACCGCTTCCAATCTTCACTCGTCATTGGTGCTTTCGGAATGCGCACGATCGTAAAAAACACTACATCATTTATGCCTGTCCGACAACGCCAGAAGAGGCACGGGCACACGATTGGCCGCTTGAAACGGGGCTGTCTGCTATTGCCAAATATTCCAGGCTGACTTTACCGTGTTTCTGTAGATAATCCAGCATTAAAATGGCGGGATGCGCGGTATCGGGGGGCAGTTCGCCTTTTGGCGATTATGCCACCAACCCCTCAGCCTGCTCAATAACCATATTCACCGCCCCTTCCTGCATGTCGGGCGGATACCCATGCTTCCGCAAAACCCGCTTTACCATCCTTCGCAGATGCGCCCGCGCCTGTTCGCGGATGGACCAGTCGATGCGGGTATTTTGACGCACGGTGTCGGCCACTTCCTTGGCAATCATTTTCAGGGCATCGTCGCCCATGGCCTGTGCGGCGGAATCGTTGGTCGCCAGGGCATCATAAAACGCCGCCTCGTCCTTGCTCAGACCCAGTTCCGCATGGCGCTGATCCAGTTTTTGTAACGCCTTCGCCAGTTCGATGAGTTCCTGCATCACCTCGACGGTATCCACCGAACGGTTGTGATACTTGCGCAGGGCTTCATCCAGCTTTTCCGAAAAGGCTTTGCTCTGGATGAGATTGCCTTTGCCTTCCTTGCGCACCTTGTCCTGTAGCAGCCTTCGCAGCATTTCCAGGGCCAGATTCTTTTCGGGCATGGCCTCGATCTGGTGGATGAACTCATCGGACAGCAGGGATATTTCGCTTTTGGGCAGCCCCGCCACCGCATACAGGTCCACCACGCCTTCCGGGGCGATGGACTGGTCAATCAACTGGCGAATGGCGTATTCCTGCTCTTCCACCAGGGATTCCGCGTCGCTGGTCTTGTCCAGGGTGGCGCGGACGCTAAGGAAGAAAATGATCTCGGTGCGGCAGCGTTCCACCATATCGTCGCCGGCGGCCAAAGTGGCTGCCTTTTTCAGGCCGGACGTGGCATTGCGGAAGCGTCTTTTGATGCCTTCTTCCGTGATTTCCTGGGACAGAATGAACTCTGTGGCCTTACGCAGGGTGGCGACCTTCTCGGAACCATCCCCGTTCAAGTAATCCTGATAATCGCAGTCGTGGAAAATGCTACGGCAGATATCCAGCTTTTCCAGCAGCACCTTGATGGCGGCCTGCACGGTTTCCGCCGGATTGCCCTTGCCACCGGATCGGGTATACGTCGCAATGGCGTTTTTCAGATCCTGGGCGATGCCGATGTAGTCCACCACCAGCCCACCGGACTTGTTGGTGAAGACCCGATTGACCCGGGCGATGGCCTGCATGAGGCTATGCCCACGCATGGGCTTGTCCACATAGAGTGTATTCAGGGCAGGGGCGTCAAAGCCCGTCAGCCACATATCCCGGACGATGACGATCTCTAGCGGGTCATTAGGGTCTTTGAGGCGGTCGCCAATATCCTCACAACCTCTTTTGCTGCGAATGTGCTGCTTCCATTCGATGGGATCGCTGGCCGAACCGGTCATGACCACCTTGATGCGGCCTTGGGTGTCGTCATCGCTGTGCCAATCGGGATGGATACGGATGATAGCATCATAGAGTTCCACGGCGATTCGGCGGCTCATGGCGACGATCATGGCCTTGCCGGACAGGATGCTTTTACGCTTTTCCCAGTGGTCCAGCATATCCACGGCAATCTGTTCCACCCGCTTGGGGGCGCCCACCAGTGCTTCCAGTTGCGCCCAGCGGGTTTTCAGACGTTCCTTGCTTTCCTGCTCGTCGTCTTCGGTGATTTCCTCAAAGGTACTGTCGATGAGGGGCCGCTGATCTTCCGGCAGGTTGAGACGCACCAGACGGCTTTCGTAATAAATCGGGACGGTGGCCCCATCTTCCACGGCCCGCTGGATGTCGTAGATGTCGATGTAATCGCCGAACACCACCCGCGTGTCCCGATCATCCAGTTCCAGCGGGGTGCCGGTGAAGGCCACGAAGGTCGCGTTGGGCAAGGCCGCCCGCAGGTTGGCGGCGTAACCATCCAGAATCTCATACTGACTGCGCTGCGCCTCGTCCACCATGACGATGATGTTCTTCCGGTCGGACAATACCGGGTGCTTGCCCTGGGGTTCGTGGCGGTCTTTCTGGAATTTCTGGATGGTGCTGAAGATGACGCCACCGGAAGCCCTTTGCAGCAGTTCCCGAAGGTCACCAACGCTCTCGGCCTGTTGCGGGTCTTGCCGTAAAAGCTGGCTGCCCGCCGCAAAGGTATCGAACAACTGGGTGTCCAGGTTCGTGCGGTCGGTGAGCATGACGATGGTGGGGTTTTCCAGGGCCGGGTGCTGGATGAGCATGCCTGCGAAGAAGAGCATGGTGAGGCTTTTGCCGGACCCCTGGGTATGCCAGACCACACCACCCCTGCGGTCGCCGCCGATGCCTGCCGCCGCCAAAGTGGTCAGCAGGGCCTTCTGGGCGGCATGGAATTGATGATAGGCGGCGATCTTCTTGCTGAGTTTGCGGCCATCGTCTTCAAAGGCGATAAAGTACCGCAGCATATCGAGAAAGCGTTTTGGCTCAAAAATACCGTGAATCAGAAAACGCAGGGGATCATCCCCCCGATCCATGAGTTCCTGCCCATCGATGGTCTTCCAGGGCAGAAAGCGTTCATAAGGGGCACCCAGACAGCCCATGGCGGCCTTGAGGCCATCGCTGACCACCAGCACGGCGTTGTAGGCCATGAGGTTCGGGATATCGGCCTGATAGGTCTGCAACTGGTTCCATGCCTTGCGGATGGTGGCATTGGCGTCTGCCATGTTCTTGAGTTCAAAGAGGCCCAGCGGTATGCCGTTCACGAAGACCACGAGATCGGCGCGGCGGTTGATGCGGTTGTGGATGACGGTGTATTGGTTCAGAACAAGGAAGTCATTGCGCTCGGGGTCCGCGAAGTCGATGAGGCGAACGATGATGCCGCGCTCCTCGCCGTCCACCTGATGGGCCACCCGCACGCCTTCCACCAACATGCGCTGGATGAGGTTATTCTGAGTCATCAAACCGCCGAGGGCGGCATCCCGCACCATGCGCAGGGCTTCGTCCCTGATGTCCTTGGGGGTAGAGGGATTCAGCGTGTGGATGGCCTGGCGCAGGCGGTCGGGCAGCAGGGTTTCATCGTAATCGGCGCGTTCTTTGTGATCGCTGTCGGGGCCAATGTCAGGGCCGAAGGCGTAGGCGTAGCCCAGTTCCTTGAACTGGGTGATGGCGTGGTGTTCGATGGTGGATTCGTTGAGATTAGTCATCTAATATTATTCAACTTTTGAAAAGAAAGAATGCTCTAGGTCAGGATACAGTCTGAATGGTAGCAAACCACTATTTAGGGAACGGCTAGTATTCTCTGCTAATATAAATGATGTGGCAGTGTTTGGTACGAATTCGATTGTTCCATCTGTTTTAAGTTCTTCTCGAAAGATACGAAAAACTCTTTCAGAGAGAGCGTCAAATTCTGCTGAATCTTTGACCGCTGGATTTACAAAACAAATACTTTCGAGTGAAATATTCTGTGCGAGACCACTAGCCATGAGATATTTGAAGTGCATGTCTGTCTCTGGCAATGAATAGCCAATGATGAAGATCCTAGTAGCATTTCTTATTGAAGAAAGAGAAGCATCCCAAAGACGTTGTAGTATTTCTGCGCTTCGCCCTTTGTTCCAAGTGGGCGGTTCGAGAATATAATTATTTAGTTGGCTGACCTGGGACCACAAACTATCTACAGACTTTCTAATGATGAGCTTCAATGGTTCTGAATGCTCAAGCTTCCAATTAATCGAACCATGAAGTTTGAATATGCTTGTCACATCGTCGTCTTGCTCTGAGGAGTTGCAACTGTAGTCTGAGTCTACTGACAGATTTGGAACATCAGGCAGTCCAAGGTTGAATTTTGCACCAATTCGTTCAAAGGCGTCCTCTACAACGGTATCATAGTTAAACGTAATTATTGTGTTTCTTTGCGATTGTGAATCAATTTCGACTGGGCAAATATTGCCTGACAACACGGACGCTATGGCATCATAAACCGGTAATATCCATGAGTTCTGTTTACCACTTTTATCTTTTTTGTCCTCTAAATATATTTTGTTGAGCTTGCTTCTGTTTCCTAACTGCAAGAATAGTCGCGTTTTCATGTCCTCCTTCGGATTGTGCCCGGCACAAAATGATAAAGTACTAACAATGGCTTTTTGCATGGTTTCTTTTTTCCCCATTGATCGACCATTTCCCCCCTGGTCACCATCAATAAGGCTAAAAAGTTCTTCAATGTTGTTGGGATCAATTTTGCATCTGTGGGCCGCTGAGCCGGAAAACAACCGCCACTGTAGCACGCCATTGATTCCCTCAATAATCTCACGGTTGGTGGCGTTATTACCACTTGATGCTGCTAAACGCATTTGTTTTATGAAGTTTTTTACAATGGGCAGTCCAGCATCCACTGAAAAACCTGCCCCTAATATAAAAACATTGTGGTTGTTATGGTATATACTTTCGTACCCTCTGGGCTGCATTACAGTGCTTCCTCAACTATTACTTCGCTATCAGGTACGCGGATTTTGCCGGATATAAGTTTGGGAAGAAGGGTGTCTCTTATGTTTTTTAATATCTGAATTTGCCGTTCGCAATCGGATATTCTACCCTTTACAGGTAAAATTATCTTGTGATACTTTTCCAGGATAGAGGTGGTTGGAAGCGTGATATGTAGGTTGGCAAGCTTGCCACGAGATAATTCGGTCTGGCCGGTAGAACCTTCTCCCATCTCTTCAATCTGAGGCTGCAAAGTCATGACTAGTTGACCAAGGTATGACCATGGATATTTCTTATCTGGTCGAACTAGCGTCACATGCGAATCGATTATGCTGGATTCCTGGATGTGTAGCACTTGAGCAACACGCCCAAGGGTTCCAACCCCTGTTGAATTCACTAGAACGTCACCGACTTCTAGCAATAGCCCTTCGATACTACGCACAGCTGGGTCATGTCTACGTGCTTTCGAAGTATCTACCATAAATTCACGAATACACTTTTGGTTAAGAACTAAAATACCATAACCATCAGAATAGGCTGGTGAAAGACCCCGTTTAATGCGGCTGGTGATTGACCCAAGCGTAGTAGTAAGCCACCCCTCAGGAATCTCCCCCAATTCCGAGTCCACCAGCCTATCCGGGAACAGGTCCAGTATCTCGGGCGTGAGCTTCAGCCGCTTGCAGATGCTTTCCGGGGATTCCCCGGCCATCTTGGCGCGTACCGGGTCGAAGTCCACGAACCACGACTTGAAGATGGCCTGCGCCATGGCTTCCAGGGTCTTCGCCGTCTTGCGGTTGTTCTCGATCTTGTCGTCCAGCGTGCCCAGGATGTGGGCGATGCGGCGTTGTTCGGATAGGGATGGAAGCAATATGGTAATATTTTTAAGAGAAGTTACAGGCCGACTTATCGCAGGAACCCCCGTCTGCGATGTGTTTATCAATAACGCCTGTTGCCCGATGTTTGACTTGAAGAAATAGTAAATGAAAGGCGGGGCGGCCAAGTTCGTCTTGCAGGTTAGCTTCATTTGACTCTGAGATACTACATATCGAGCAAATTTAGTTTTTGGTATAATACCTACCTGCCCTAGGGTTCCTCTATGTGTGAATACAATATCGTCCTGAAAAGCGTTCGCGGCGGATAGCTTATCTGCCTTTTCCTCTGTTAGATAGACAAAGTTGTCATCATTAAAACGTCCTGATGATAGGTTGCCGCCTCTGATTATGGGTACGCCTTGAGGGACAAAGTTATCTACCTTTATGTCAGAGCCAAAAGGACCCATCGCTATCCTTTCGGCAATGTCTTCAACTCGTGTTTCCTGCCAATCCTCAATCATAAAATATTCACGCCACCCTCACATGCGGCACATCCCGCGCCGATATAGGTCGTATCTTATCGGCGGTAAGCGTCAGCACGCCCAGCACATCACCGGCAAGCGTGACAAATTCCACCTCAAAAGCTTTCCCGCCATCATGAACCATGATCACCGCACCCATATCCCCTTTCACCAATGCCTGGTCGGGGTAGTCTTTCACTAGAATGACGGTATCCAGTTCCTGAATCATGGCTTCTCACTGTGAAATTGTTAGCCGACTGTTTTTCATTTATGCGAATGCGTTTTTCGTAGGGCATCAATAGCGGTCTCTAAAGTAATTGTGGCACGGGTGTAAATGTCCAATAACCCCTCATCTTCCCTGAACATCCCCAAATGATCCGTATTACGCATAACGGTCAAATGATTTAGTCGTTCTTCAAGAGCCTCTATTGTCAAATTATTTGTATCTTCTAGGGCCTCAAGGCAATCAATCAACTCTGCCCTGTTGGTGATTTTGTTTTCTGCACAACAGTCCGGTAGTGATCCAGTCATGGCAATATCCCCTATAATTAACTGTTACAGTTCATACCCCAACACCCGAAAGTTCTTCAACATCTCGTCTTCCAGCCGCCGTCCCTCAGCCAACTGTTCCGACAGGTCTTTGGTCAGCCGCGCCATTTTTTCCTCAAACGGCTCACCGTCGTCATCCTTGGCCGCCGCACCAACGTATCGCCCCGGCGTCAGTACATGGCCGTTCTTGCGGATCTCGTCCAGACTCGCCGCCTTACAGAAGCCGGGCACATCCGCATATTCCCCTTCACCATCGCCGCGCCAGTTGTGGTAAGCGTCGGCGATCTTCTGGATATCTTCGTCGCTCAGTTCCCGATGGGTGCGGTCCGCCATGAAGCCCATGTTGCGGGCATCAATGAACAGCACCTCGCCGGTGCGTTCAAACAGTTCCTTGCCAGCCATGCCGCGTCCATCATCCCGGTTCTTCGCCAGGAACCAAAGGCAGACGGGAATCTGGGTGCTGTAGAAAAGCTGGCCGGGCAGGGCCACCATGCAGTCCACCATGTCCGCTTCGATGAGGTTCTTGCGGATTTCACCCTCGCCGCTGGTGTTGGATGACATGGACCCGTTCGCCAGCACGAAACCGGCGATGCCGTAGGGGGCCAGGTGATGGACCATGTGCTGCATCCAGGCGAAGTTGGCGTTGCCCGTGGGCGGTATCCCATGCTGCCAGCGTTTGTCGTCCCGCAGCAGGTCGCCGCCCCAGTCCGATATGTTGAAGGGCGGATTGGCGAGGATGTAGTCCGCCCGCAGATCAGGATGCAGGTCTTTATGGAAGGTGTCCGCCGCTTCCGGTCCCAGATCGGCCTCGATGCCGCGAATGGCCAGATTCATGAGGGCCAGCTTCCAGGTGTTGGGGTTGGACTCTTCCCCGTACACACTGATGTCGCCCACCTTGCCGCCGTGGGCCTCGATGAACTTTTCCGACTGGACGAACATGCCGCCGGACCCGCAGCAGGGGTCATAGATGCGACCCTTGTACGGGGCCAGCATGGTGACCAGAACACGTACCACGGAAGCCGGGGTGTAGAACTCACCACCCCGTTTACCTTCCGCGCTGGCGAACATGCCCAAAAAGTATTCATAGACGCGGCCCAGGGTGTCGCGGGCCTGGTGTTCTGCCGTACCCAGCCCAATAGTGCCGATGAGGTCTACCAGTTCACCCAGGCGGCGTTGGTCGAGGGTAGGGCGGGCGTAGCCTTTGGGCAGGATGCCTCTCAGCTTGGGGTTTTCCCGCTCGATCTCGGTCATGGCGTCATCAATGCGCGTACCGATGTCGGTCTGCTTGGCGGCGGCCTGGACCACATGCCAGCGGGCGGACGCGGGCACCCAAAACACGCCTTCCGCCGTGTATTCGTCGCGGTCTTCGGGGTCGGCGCCGGGACCTTCAGCCAATATTTCCGCATGTCGCTGGGCAAAGCGATCCGAGATGTACTTCAGGAAGATGAGGCCCAGCACCACATGCTTATAGTCAGCGGCGTCCAGATGGCCGCGCAGCTTGTCAGCGGTGGCCCAGAGTTTGGATTCGAGGCTTTGGCTGGTGGGTTCTTCGGTCTTCTTCTTGGCTGGTCCGCGCGGCATGGAGCTTCCTTCTGTTTCTTTGTGTTGTTATAGCACGGGAAGCAAAGCGCGTCAGGCTGTCAGCGGGTGCAGCCCATCTTCCGCCACACGGGACACGGGTTGCACCTTCAGCGTGTCATGCGGCAAGGCCAGCACGCGGGAAACATCTTCCGGCTTCAATGCCGGACTGATCCAAAGCCGCAAGGCGGTATCCCCCAGCATGACCGGACTTCGGTCATGAATGCCGGTGACGGCAGGATCGGGCGACCCTACCAGAATGGTGCAACTGTCCAGGGCGGCGATGCCGTCCGTCCAGTGGTCCCAAAGCCCTGCCAGGGCTAACGCCTGCCCATCGCCGCTGTCGAAGTACCAGGGCTGCTTCTTGCCGGACTCAAGAGCCTGCCATTCATAGAAGCCCGTGGCCGGAATGATGCAACGACGGTGTTTCCAGGGTTCACGAAAGGCGGGCTTTTGGGCCGCGGTCTCGACGCGGGCATTGAAGGTGCTGTATGCAGTTTTCGCTTCCTTGGCCCAGTGGGGCACGAGTCCCCAACGCATCATCGCCCATTCCGGCCCATTCCCGGCATCCCGGATTACAGGCACGGTTTGGCTGGGATGAATATCAAAGTGGGCCGTGAATTTTGGCTCTGGCAAGGAGAGCAGCCTGACCAGCCTTTCGAGCTTACGGGGGTCAACGGCGTAGCGTCCGCACATGGCGCACCTCTTGGAAAAGGGTATACTGTAAAGAAATACAGCACCAAAGGAATCGGCTCATGCTAGTCAGTGTATACCCCCTGCGCGTTCGCGGGCGACGCCTCAAGGCGGAAGCGATAACGCGGCAAACGCCGGTTCGTGGGGATTTGCGCACCTACCAGCAACAATGCCACCTGGTGGCCGCGCTGGAACCGGCCTTGCCCCGCGATGCACGCCCGCTGCCCCCGCTGTACGACCCCAAGCTGGTGCTCATCAGCCCGCAGTCGATACGCTTGATGGGTTTCGAGAAGATGGGGGATGGCGAGAACGCCACCACCTATATGCAGGAATGGCTGTGTGAGACAGGCTGATATCGGCTAGATGAACATGGGGTTGAAGCTGCCTATTTCCGGTAAAGTTGGCCGCAGAACCTAGCCCTTCTGGCTGACTTACTCATGACGAACGGAGAACTCCTGCTGATGTTTCCGGCAATAGGGACGCCCCTGGAAGCGCTCTTTTCGTTTAAAACAGAAGCGGGCTTCTTCCGGAGAGATAGACTCCTTGCAATGAAAACAAAAGAACCCCTCGATTTCCTGGGCGGCCGGGGAGGGTTTTGAAGTCGGTGCCCCCGAGGAGATCTCCTCGGGGGTAATCCCGAATTGCTTTTTGTAATCGGGACGCCCGGGTTGATGAAGCCGAAGAATCGCTTGACCAAGGTTCTGGAGGGTGTCCTTGCCCACGACGGAGTGCAGCCGGGCTACGTTGTGGAAAAAGTTCGTGAACGCATTCAGTTGCAGGAGCCGATTGATTTCCTGGTAAAAGAGATCGGATTTGCAGAGATTTTGGGTGCTAAATCGTTGAGAATCAGGTCGTTCAATCCGGGTGTCGGGATGGATCAGAACGTAGTTGTAAAAGACCGGTGAGAAAAGTTTTTTGGGGAGAATCTGTTGCGCCTGCAGGATTCGCTTGAGGATGGTAATGTGGCGGTCATTCTGAGCGAGGGGGGACGGAAGTGAGCGAACCTGCTCGTTCTCTTCCAGCAAGAACTCTCCCTCCTCCGTAATTCGGAGAGTTTTACCTTGAAAGCGTTTGGTTTCAAGGACGAAGAACTCCATAACGCGATTGATGAGCAGGTGATCGATTTGGACAACGTCGGTGCCGTTGGTGAGACGAAGGTCGTGGAGAACGATCCAGTTGGAAGTGTCCCGAAATCGGACGTCGAGGTAGTAGGCGGTATCCCGCTCGCCCTTGTTGCCGGAGCGAAACCGGTAGAGTTCATTGCGCACCAAGTCCCTGTGTCTGGGAGTTAGCGCACAACCGAGCAGCAGCTCTAACTCTTGTTCCGCTAATTGTCGCCAGGCTTGGTCACGAGGTTTGCAGATCATCGGATTGTCAGCGGTTATCCGTGCTGTTGGTAAGGGTGCCAGGCGTGGCCTCAAAAGTGTACTGCTTGTTGAAGACCCTGAACGGCACCTCGTGGTGGTGGTTGACGACCTTGTCCTTCCCTACCCAGGCGAGTGTTGGCATGTTCGGCAGCTCTTCTATCATTTTGCGGTGCGGTATTTGAGGGCTAGGATAGCACTGCGTGAGCTTCTGCGGTAGCGCCTGCACTGCAGGGCTACCGGTTGTTTGCTTGACAAAAATTCTCGAAGCGTAGCTCCGAATAGCGCCGCTACCTTATCTGGAAGACCTCGGCATCGGGCATGGCACCCAGCTTAGCCAGGTTGTCACGGACTTCCTTGTAGGACTCAAAAAATTGAGCCCATTTAGCGAATCCTCCCAATTCCCCAACAGCACGGAGCATCGCCACATGGGAAGCCGTCAGAATTTCTACCTGCTGCTCCAGCTCTTTAATCCGGATATCTTTTTCAGCCATATCCATCGCTGTGCTATCCCGAGAGCGTTTGGCCAGGCGCTTACGCCAATCCCGGTACTCTTCCTGTTTTTTCTGATAACTGGCTAACAATGCCGAACGATCCGGATTCCGGGTAATGGATGAGGCTGCTTTCACCCGGGGATGAACGCGTGCCACCGCTCTGGCAGTCATATCTTCATCCCTTTCCAGCATCTCTTGTAAGATACTTTCCATTTCGGGATCATAGGATTGTGGTTTAGTCTCTTCAGTCATCAAGGACACTCCGTACCTGATGGCTTACCGACAAATCCGGACCATCCGGAAACACCTGCCGACCGGCTGATGTAGACAATATCTTGCGGATCGCCTCCAGTCTGATTGTTGCATGCACAATCTGATTTTCCCGGCCTATAGAACCTGAACGTCGGGATTCGGCCACGGAAATCGCAGCCTCAAAGCGCTGTTCCAAAATTTCCAGATGCTGGCGGTGCTCAGGCATGTCGGTGGACGTCAGATGCGAACAACCAGAAAAACACTCCAGATTCTTAGGGCAGGGGTCAACGGTAAAGCTATTGATGCAGTAGCCATAAGGCGTGACATGAAAACCATCAGATTCGCCCTTGAGATAATCAAAGGCATCTGCGTCACCCTTGGTTTTCTGAATTTGCTTGAATGCGTCTACTATAGGCCCGCTTGCCTTGCCCGTTTTGATCAACCTAGCCACCGTAGCGGCTTTTGAACCCAGCATCACCTCGACTTCTGCAGGCAATTCAACACTCTCCAGTTCTTCCGCAAGACTTCGGTGGTCATACTGGTAACTCTGGGCGACGCTACGACGATTGAATCGTTTCGTGATTATGGTATCAGCCACTCCCATACGAAATAGTTCTGTATTTTGCAGGTGACGCAGAGAATGGGATACCAGAAAAAGCTGACGATCTTCATCTGATGCCCCATAACGACTGAACAGACTTTCCCTGTTTTTTTCTTCACCAAGCACTAAACTCAACATTTTGCTTTCGGGCATGCCCACTGAGGCATATCGGGTAAGGTCAGTGATTCCTTCGTCGCGTTCTTCCGCCAGAGTCCGCTTAGGTGATAGGAACAGCAACTCCCAGGTTTGCAATTCACCTTGTTGGAGCCGGATCGGCTTCAAATCAGAAAGCTTGGTCGGCACCGATTTGATCAGATAATCCTCCAATTCGCCAATCTTCAGGCACACTTCTCTCCAGTTTTTTCTTTTTTCATGATATTCCGCCCCAGAGGCATGCCGAAGCTTGGGGGCACCCGTTTTGGAGCACAAGCGATGAAAATATACATACATAGCCATATCCAGCGCGGACGGATGGGAAGAATCCTGGTACCGTTCCAGTTGGTACTGGGAGAGTTCTGCCAGGACGTCGGGGCTAAAATGCTCCCGATAACGGGCCACGTACTGATCGGACATCTCTACAGGAAGGTTCAACCAAAAGGGGTTGCCGGTCAGCCTTCCATACAGCTCCGTCACCGGAACCAGGTCATCAGGCTTATACCAGGGCAACCAACGACCTGACTGGACTTGAAGCCGTAACGTTTCTCGCAAAGGGGTTGTAATACGAATGACCTCATCCAAGGTCTCACTCAAGATTTCCGCAAAGATTTCTGGAATCGGCTGTGCTGCCTCGACCAGTACGGTACTGTCTGATTGTGCAACTTGCTGCTTTTCTGCAAAATGCCGTAGTGACAGGGAGCGGGAATAACCGCCCAGTTCTCCGGCAGGACGTCCTTTCGGATCGTAATAATCCCGGTATCGCTTCCAGTCCATCGGCAGCATGGTAGCTTCCCCTATGCGAAGCCCACAGAGAACCATGACTTTCAGGGCAGCGAAACGCAAAGCGTCAGAATAAGACCTGGGCGGTTCAGTAAAGATAATACGAACCAGCTCCCAGAATGCCCTTTTTTCCGGTAGGCGCTCCGATTTTTTACGCTGCTCCAAGTCATCCAGGAGCTGCTTTTGGGATTTTACTGCTCTGGATTTTCTGTCGTTGAATCCTGAAGATCTGCCTTTGGACACAACCGAATATAAAGGGCATGCTACAGCCAAATGGTTTGTATCAATGAGGGTTTTCGTGATGCCCAGCACCAGGTCTGCCAACTTTCCGGAGGGCTGCAACATGGTTGCCAAAGTTACGGCTTCCTGAATGATATCGACTGACATCTGCCAGGGTTGCAGGTTACCTGCACAAGTAGCCAGCACCTTGAGTGGACGGATGATATTTTGGGAGACATGCCGTGGGGTATTCCGATGGAAGAACAGTTGATCACAAACGGCCGCCTTGATGAGGTCTTGCCAGCTTTGACTTAATGCCGACTTAGGCAGGGCAGGGGAGCCCGCTGCTACGCGCTGTGCGTTAAGCAGATGGAGGATACCCGCATCGTGTCCGAGGTCACGCACATACAGAGTTGGGGGGAGGGCGCCAACGGCTTCGGTCATGTTCCAGCCCTCGGGTGTTTTCCCTTGTTCATCCAAGGGGATATCCCAGATAAGACCCTTTTCAGCAGCCAAGGCTTTTCCCTGTTCAATAAATGTCGAAAAGGATTCAAGCATTTTCTGGGCCTTCCAATTCATTGATGACGGCCTGAATGCTGGCCACGGTCCGCTGGAGTTGCATGAATGCCGGCGAATTTTCATCATTGCGAGAGGTGTCAGAAAAAAGCTTCACCACGCTCCGCATGTCGGCAAGCACCTGATTATGCAGTGAGAGATCGGTCACTGGCATAAACTTCTGGCAACCATAACAGGAAGTAATTGGGTTGTAAGGGCAGGCCGGTTGCCCTGTTGTACAACCACCGATCCCGGTTATAGGGATACCATGGGGAACCCCGGCAATCTGCTGTTCGCCTTTCAGTTCTGCCAGTTCCTCCGGACTAATAAATCGGGCATGCGCAATTTTGATGACCTGCTGATAAACCGACGAGATGCCCAATGCTCTGTTGACACGTTCAGCCTGATTAGGTGAAGAAGCATAATAGACCAGACAGGTAGTATTGTCGGCATGTCCCAGGAATTCAGCGACTTCCTCCTGACTGGCACCGGCATCGACCAGGCGTTGCGCGGCGGTGTGCCGGAGATCTGTGGCGGTGACATTGTTGCCCACGATGGAACTGGCTAATTTCTGGATAGCCTTCCCTAGTTCTTGAGAGCTTGAAACCAAAAATAGTCGATCACCCCCCGAACGTTTTTTCGCCTTGGCCCTGCGATAAAGTTCCAGAATCAGCGGGGTCCATTCCTGCTTGACCCGCCGTGTCAACGGAAAGGCCTTTGACTGACTGCGCTGCTTAACCATCTTGAAGGTCAGGTGTACTGCGGGATGCGTAATGTCATTTTCCTGCCAAACACGAATGTCGCGCATGGTCAGCAAGGCAATCTGGATCGGGCGCATACCAAAGAGATAGGAACACAGGAGCATGCAGGCAGGTTCAAGGGTACCGATAGCCAGATTTTCAAGGTGAGATTTTGCCATTGTGGCGAGCGAATCCAGATGGTTTACGATCAACGACTCCTCCTGGACGGTCAGGAAAACATCGCCACTCCTGACAGCAGCATATTTATCCTTGAAAGGACCGGGGAGGGTGTAACTGATGAATTCCAGGTAGAGTGGGGACCATCCGACCAGGTGATAGCGAGCCAGAAAAACCAGCATAGCGCGTACTGCTGGGAATAACATGCCTTTTTCAGAATGTTTCGCCAGTAGTTTGGACCAGACTTTTTTGATATTTTCTGGTCCCGCTACCAGCAGTTCCGACAGCATCTCTCCGTCGATATCCCGCAATACCGACCAATAGTTGTATGTTGTCGAGATGCTCAGGTCACTTGCGATCCAGTGAAAAAACAGATGCTTTGCAATCAGTTGATGACCGCTCTCGTAGGTATTGAAATCAACACGATGTCTGAGACCGTTAAAAGTGATATAGAAGACATCGTCTTTATCATACCGGTTTAAGCTTCTCATGGTGTCCTCGAAATCGTCCTGGTATCGAAGCACGCCGGGGAGTTTTGGCAAACCTTCCAGGATGGCCTGAAGCCCGGAAGATTGTTGCGGTACATTTAAGGCGTTATTTTTCATGCGTGCCCCAGGGGAATCGACTTGAGTATTTCGATACGTTCATCCATCACTTTGGCCCAGACATCCGAAAGACGGTCTTCGAAGACTGCGCGCGAATAACGTTGCGGCATATTGGAGGTTCGCGTCCACCCGAAGAATGTTCGAAGTTGCTGTAACGCTTCGTCCATGGGCACATTTTTCGAGAGGAGCTGATTCAATCGGACAACAGCGCAAGTATGTCGGAGGTCATGGGGTTCAATGGAAGTCTTACCGGTTCGGTCCTCCAGCGTCTTGACTACTGAGGTCGGTAGGTTACGGGTGATCTTGGCAAAATAACTCGATATGGAATCATGGGAAAGCGGTGTATTCCATTGGGTATTCAGCAGGAACGGATGATCCGGTTTACCCCGGTAATTTTCCACATAGGTTTGAATCAAATTAGCAGTCAACTCAGTGACCGGTATTTGTCGTACGGAATCTGCAGTCTTGATGCTGGGTCGTTTAGACCTGGGATCCTGGGAGACAAGTTTTTTATTTTCCTGGACGTTGATCCAGAAGCGCTTTTTTTGTGATCGTTCATCATAGCCAGATTCGACCGCATTAACCGGTAATAACAGCGCCTCACCACGGCGTAACCCCTGGTGTAACATCAGGATAAAGGCCAGAAATGCCGTCCATCGGGTTCTTTTTCTGGAAAAGGGATTGGTTGATGACTCTGGATCCAGCATGTCATACAGATGGCTCACCACAGCGGCAGGTAATGACCGCAGAATCGTGGGGTATTTGGTTTTCCGGATATGCAGCTGGCCGTAAAGTGCATCCAGATGAAGCAGCCTGCTTTCCGTCTCAGCCAACTGATTCATTGAGTTACCATTTCTGCTTACACGAAAGATTACATCCTTGACGAAGGATAATCCGGTTCTCCATTGTGTTTCGGCGGCTTGCGTGATTGCTGGGCGATTTTTCAGGGAGACAAAGTAAGCCTCCAGGAGATTGCTTAAATCCTTAATCTGGCAGGCTCCCAAGGTGTCATCCAGGTAGCCGTCTCCATGCAGGCCATCACAAAATCTGTACAGCGCTTCGATGTACCGTAGCTGCTTCATTTCTGTGGATTCGGCCAGATCTCTGGCATTGATCAATGCCCATACAGTCACCCAATATCTGGGAAGCCCCCAAGCATCTGTCAACGCTGGAGCCTTCAAGGAGATGGGAACTGGTAACTGGGTAGAGAATTGTTTGTAGCTCATGCGGTCTGCGCAACAGTGAAATATACTAAGTATAGTAACCAATGTTGCGCTCAACCCACAACACCAAAAAATATCGCCGTCCTTCGCATAATACTTATTATGTTAAATTGTGATCGTGACTGCAACTGGGGAGGGCTATACGTTCGGCCATAAATGAACTTCAGACCTTGGATCGAGGTCTGAACGTATCATAGTTACACTGTGTAACCATTCCAGGGGGGCGTCATGACATACTACCAATCGTTCAATAGTCGGGGTCCGTGGTGGGTGCGCCTGCTCGCGGTGATGGTGAGCATGGTCCTTCTGGTCGGTCTGTTCTTTTTCGCTATTTTTGCGGTCATCGCCGTTGCCATACTTGGGGTTAGCGGGATGCTTTTCCTCTGGTGGCAACGGCGGAAAATGCGCAAAGGGATGCATACGGACATCGTGGTCACCGACTACCGGGAAATTCATCATCCGCGTCCGCCTTTTGATAACATCCGTCGATGACTGCCTGACCCGTCAAGAAGTTAAGGTGCTGCTGTGCATCCCTCACCTGCGCCTGCCACCTCCATGAATCGTGCTAAACTCAGCAAATCATCACGCTGTGAGTGGATGGCAGCTAAGGGCAGGAGGTCTTTCTGGGCACAGTCAGGCGGGATAATAAGGCGAGGCGACATCGCCTGAGCAAGATGCGCCGTGGCTTATTGCTTGCAGGGTTTTGCGCTTCGTTTCTGTCCTGCGGAGCGGCTGACGCCGACGACGTACATTTTTTGGTGGATGGGGTTTCTGGGCCTCTAGCGGGGAAGCTTGCCCATGCCCTCCCCTCCGTGGTTATCGGGTCGCTGGCGGACCGTTTGGAAGAAACGGAAATGTCAGCGAGTTTGCGCCTCAAGGATGCGCTCGAAGCCTACGGCTACTATAGCGCGCGATGGACGGAGCACAGTGAAAAGAGCGCACCGGGGAAATATCTCATCATCTTCTCCATAACGCTCGGGCGGCCCATCCTGGTTCGCCGAATCGACCTGAAATCAGCGGGCGCAGGCCACGAGCTAACCGCTTTACAAAGGCTATTTACCCAATTCCCACTACATAAAAAAGATATTCTTGATCAGATTGCCTATGAGGAATGGAAAGGCAAAGTCCTTTCATTTCTCCACACGCGCGGCTACGCACGTGCCGATTATTCGCGTCATGAAATCCGTATGGATCGTGACCAATTCTGGGCTGATATTTACTTGTGGCTCAATACCGGACCCCGCTTCCGCTTTGGGGATATTACAATCACCGGTGCGGAACACTACCCGCGTTGGTTCATTCAACGGTACCTCTCTTTCAAGACTGGAGACTGGTACTCGCCCAATTCTCTGGCCGTCACCCAGAGTAATTTGCGCAACGCCGACCGATTCTCCGACATCTCGGTAAATAGCGATCTGGATAAAGCAAAAAACGACGCCATACCCATTACTGTCGATTTGAAAAGCATAACAGAACAGCATCTGAAAATCGGCGCTGGCTACAGCACCAATATTGGGCCAAACGCGGCTATTATATATGATAATTATAACGTTTTTGATCAGGCGCAGCATGTCCGAGTTTCCATTTTAGCGGCGCAACTGAATCGCAATGCCAGCGTCACCTACAGCTGGCCGGTTGGTGCGCGCCTGGGATCTGAATATATTGCTCAAGCCAGTTATCAGAACCAAAATCTGACCGCCTATAACAGTAATGAAATCCTCGCCAGCGCTGGTCGGCAGTGGTCATTGCGCAACGAAAACAGCCTTAGTAAAAGTGCAACCATAGAGGCATTAGTCAATTCTGAGCAAGCTAACTACAATGTGGCTGGACAATTTAATAACAGCTTTTATATTTATCCTTCCATACAGTACAGCATGCAGAATTTCCGCGACATTTTGCGCCCCATAGCCGGCTATACACTAACGGCCCGGGTTGAAGGTGCCAGCAAAGTATGGGGTAGCGACGCGAATTTCATCCGCATCAGCGCCCAGGGAGAATGGCACAAGCGCTTGAGTCAGAACTGGGTCGTTGGCACCCGCGCCAAGCTGGGAGCAATGTGGTTAACCGGACCCATCAGCGCACTACCGCCCAATTTGCGATTTTTCGCGGGTGGTCAAAATAGTCTGCCCGGTTATGCGTATCAATCGCAGGGACCATTGGCTGTGGACGGTGCGGTGGAAGGTGGGCGCCTTCTCGCCGTTGGTGGCCTCGATATTCAGCGCTTTGTCACAAAAGACTGGGCGGTTGTCGCATTTTATGATGTGGGTAATGCGTTCAACAGTTGGTCCAGTTTTCATGCGCTTCAGGATGTTGGCCTAGGCATGCGCTGGTATTCCCCCGTCGGACCGATACGCTTTGACTTGGCGCACCCCCTGGTCGCCCCGCAAACGCCCGCTGTCCGTATCGCCTTCTCGGTAGGTTTCAGCCTGTGATCCGCGTCCGCCACGGTATGATTGCCGGTGTGCTGCTGATTCTGATCACGCTGGCCACCGTCCTGGTCTGGCTGCTCACCACCAGCCACGGCGCACAGTGGGCGTTAGCGCAGGTCCCCAACTTACAGGTCAAACAGGTAAAGGGCTCGCTTACTGGCAAGATGCAGCTTTCCGGCATTTCCTGGCATAGTGCGGACATGCGCTTTCGTGCGCAATCTTTGCAGTGGCACTGGCATCCTGCCCATTTGCTCTGGGGAGAAGTCGACTTTGCCGATCTTCAGCTTCACCAGGCTGATCTGTACCTGCCGGTGCCCTCCGATAAACCCAGCCCAATTCATTTGCGCTGGCCCGCATTGCCCCTGTGGACCCGTCTCATCGACCTGAAACTGAGCCCGGTTACTTGTACGAACCTGCGTATATGGCAAGGAACGCAGAAGCCCTTCGTCCTCTCCCTGGCGACATTTTCCGAGCTGGCCTGGCAGCGTGGCAATCTGCACATCAAAAACCTGTCGGCACAGATGCCCCAGGGCAGACTCCAGCTTACGGCAGACCTGCAAACAGGAGAGCGCGGGCTACAAAGCCTGGGTGTATGGCGACAAGGCAGCGCCACCAACCCGTTGACCATAAGTTGGGAAACACACTGGCACGGCATTTCGGCCCAGACATTCGGCGGCCCCCTGAATATTCAGGTACAAGAAAACAAGCAACTGACGACTTTGAGCGGTATGACGCAAATCTCGTCACAGCAGATTTCGCTCCAGTCGCTACAGATCAGCAATCCTGCGCTCCAGAAACCCGCACAGGGGCATTGGCGCCTCGATTTGCCCCGCAATAGCGCAGGGAGTTACCAGATCAGTGGCGGCTTCGAGCAGATCCTGGCAAAAGCGCTGCCCAGCACGTTACCGGTGGGAGCGTTGGCCATCAGTTTGAATCTACGGGGAAATATTCAGCGCTATCAGGGACAACTGGCGCTGCGCGGTGATCCCAAATTCGGCGGCATTCAGGGCAATGTGAACGGAAATCGCCAAAACCTGCAATACCATTATGCAGGTAAGTTGCTGGGCGCGGATCTGCTGCCTTCGGTGCTGGCCGTCCGGTGGCGGCCGCAACTCACCGTCACCGGACAAGTTCGGGTCAGGGGCCTGCAAACACAGCGCATTATGGTCCAGGTACCGGGCACTTTTTCCGGGGACCTGACCGTCAACGCCACCCAAATTTCCAAAGCGATCACGGGTGATGTGCGGCTGCAATTGCTACCTAGCCAGCTTTACCGCCAAACCTTGCAGGGCGAGGCGTTGGTGCGCTTTGCAGGGAGTGCGTGGGATCTGCAAAAGGCGCAGTTTTTTGGTCCGGGTGTCAGCCTGAGCGCCCAAGGTAATTTACAACAACGTCTGCATTTCGTCCTCAACGTGGCGCAGTGGCAGGGCTTGCTTCCCGGTGCCCGGGGTAAGAGTCTGATTCAGGGTTGGGTAGCGCGGCCTCAGGCGCAGTGGACGGGAGAAATCCAGGGCACAGGACAAGGTCTTGCCTATCGTGGTGTAAAGATCAATACACTGAAAACACAAGCCGAACTTCGCGCCACGAACGCCTTGCAGGCGATGATCCATGTAAAGGGACTGGCATACGCTGGCCATCGCATTGATCTGCAGGCTCATGCGCAAGGACCATTAACACGTTTTACGCTGGGACTGGACGCGCAATGGCCACAAAGCCGTCTGTCCGTCACCGGGCTGGTGTCTCATCAGACCGATGCGTGGGGACTGCAATTGGAGAAGACCACACTGACCAGCATCCCTCTGGGAAACTGGCAGTTACTCCACCCAGCCACCCTGCAATGGGCCAACGGTGCTGCATCGCTCAGCAAAATGGCTCTCGCCGATGCGCATGCTGCCCGGATTACCGCGCAAGGTCACTACAATCCCGCCACCAACCAGGCCGATTTGGGACTCGATTTGCAATCTCTACCTCTGGACTTTTTTGCACAGGCGGAGGATGCATCGCTCCACGGTTTTTTGAATGCGCATCTGCAAGCGCAGTGTCAGGGAGTTTGCCAAGCGGCAGGACATTGGGATTTTCAAAAAACCCAATTGCAATGGCAGCAGGCGGGCACGCCGCATACACTCTCTCTGCAACAGTTTACCGGCCAACTCCGTTGGTTGCCCAAAGACCTCTCCCTTGCTGCTGACCTTCGTCTTGCCAATGACTGGGGTAATGCCCAGGTGACCCTGCACAGCCCCGCAACACTCGCTCTCCCCTGGCATTGGGATGCCAATGCCCCACTACAAGGGGTTATAAAGGCGCATGTAGGCGCACCACTGTTTGCCGCCCTCCCCGTCGGGAATTTGCGGATTCGACCGCAAGGTCAAGGGACTATAGACGCCCAGGTTCTGGGTACTTGGGCGCATCCGCAGTGGACGGGTACAGCACAACTCCAGGGTCTGGGCTTTTTCGTCCCGCAGGCTGGTTTGGATGTTCGTGACGTGGGCGCCCAACTCGTGGGAGACGGAAAAGAATTTCGAATCAATCAACTGCAAGCCAGCTCCGGCGCTGGCCAAATATCCGGGACGGGCATCGTCCAATTTCAGCCGGCGAATGATTTTACGCTCCACGTCACCGGGAAGAACTTCACGGCGCTCAATCTGCCGCAGGTACAAGCTGCGATCAGCCCCGACCTGAGCATCTCCGGAAATCTGAAGAAAATCGACGTGCAGGGAAATATACACACCGATCGTCTGCGTATATTGGGTACGGATTTCAGCGGACCCAAGCCCTCAGGCGATGTCGTTTTTGTAAAAAATGAGCACAAAAGCAGCGGACCTGCCCTCGGTGTGAAGGTGCATGTAACCCTCGGGGACGATGCGCGAGTCGTCATCAGTGGGCTGCGCGCCCGGCTGGTAGGCAGCCTCGCAGTCGAAATGCACGACGGCCAAAGTCCGCAAGTCGATGGCACACTGCGCATGGTGGATGGCCATTATGCGATTTATGGGCACACCCTCACCTTCCAGCGTGGTTCCATCCTTTTCCGCGGCGCCGCGAACCAAGCCAACCTGGACGTGCTGGCGGTACGCACCATCAAAAGCTCCTCTAGCTTCGCCGTGGACAACACCCCCGTAGAGGCTGGCGTACAAGTCACCGGTACACTGCAAGTGCCCCAGGTAGCGCTCTACTCCAAACCCTCCCTGTCGCAGACAGATATCCTCTCCTATCTTGTGCTGGGCACACCAAGTAGTGGTCTCACCAGTCAGAATACGCTGCTTTCCGCTGCTGCGGGCACGCTCTTTTCTGCCAGCCGCGCCGCCGTCTTCGGCGATAGCCTGAGTAGCAGCGGCATTGACGTTGGCGTAAGCTCCGACGCTAATTCGGGCTTGGCGGGTGCCATGGTCACCTTGGGCCATTATCTTACCCCCGATCTTTATCTCAGCGTCGGGCAATCCGTGCTCGGCAGTGGCACCGTGGCACGCTTGCGCTACCAGCTTTCCCGCCACATCGAACTACAGACGGAGAACGGTACCCAGAATGGCGCCAATATATTTTACCGAATTGATTTTTAGGATGGCGCGGTGACCCTGGATGCCTGTCTAACGCCGAGGTCGACTCAGCAAGGTCTTTTCCTGATGGTGCAATAGCGCTACAATTATAACCAGTTTAAAATTAAAGCGAGGCCGCCCTTGGAAAATAACGACTGGAACAAGCAACGTGTACTGGAAGTGCTTCGCGACGCGGGCGTCAACCCAACAAGTCAGCGGGTAGAGATTGGTTATGCGCTCTTCTCCTCGTGCGCGCACCTCTCCGCGGAAGAGATCATGCAGCGCGTCAATGCGGATTATCCCGTAGTATCGAAGGCGACCGTCTACAACACCCTTGGCCTGTTTGCCGATCACGCCTTGGTGCGCGAAGTGATCGTAGAGCCCGGCAAGGTATTCTACGATCCCAACGTATCCCTTCATCATCATTTCTACTATGTAGATTCTGGAGAGCTCCAGGATATCCCTGGGTCTGCCCTGCAAATTAGCGAGCTCCCCGAGCTTCCACCGGATACAGAGGTGGAAAAAGTCGAGGTGGTGATCCGACTGCGGCAACGCACGATCCACTAAAGCACGGCATCAGCACTTGCCTTCTCGGCAAAAATTCCTATAATACCGGTCCTTCGGGTTGTTAGCTCAGTTGGTAGAGCAGCTGACTCTTAATCAGCGGGTCGTGGGTTCGATCCCCTCACAACCCACCAAATAGAACAAGGGCTTAGGCTTCGGTCTAGGCCCTTTTTCTTTGCCTGATTGAATTTGCACTGCACTAGACTTACATCTTCAGAGATGGACAAGGGTGTCTGGCGGGATACGTCCGCCACCGAGCGCACCACGCTCAAAGAAGCGCTCAATCGTTACGCTGAGGGAAAATCGGCCAACACGATCGGCCTGCACCCGGCCTTGGCGGCAGAACAGGTGCTTGCCGCCCTGCCCCGCCGTCTGGATGGCAAGGTATGGACGTACACGTAGGAGGGTATGAGGGCATCCTGGCGTCGCGCGCTGACTCATGCCGGTATCGATGGGCCTGACCTTCCACGATCTACGCCACGAAGCCACCAGCCGCTTGTTTCAGAAAGGCTTCAATCCCATGGAAGTTTCAGCCGTCACCGGCCACAAGACTTTGCAGATGTTGAAACGCTATACTCATCGGCAAGGTCAAAATGAAGGTGAAACGATGGCTATGAAATTTGTGGTCTGCGTCAACAAGGAAGGGTTCGGCGACCTGTCCGGTGAAGATGTGACCATCGGGCACGTCTATGAAACTATCGGCGACCCTGACCAGCACGGCATGATCAGAATCATTGACCAGAGCGGTGAGGATTACCTGTATCCGGCGAACTGTTTTGAGGCGGTTACGTTGTCGGATAGCGCTGAGCACCGACTTCACGACGCTTTGGCAAGAATGAGCGCATAGCAGCATGACCATCACGAAACAGGATATAACCCTTCAGCTTCGGACACCGTAGGACTGACTGCCGTTCGTGTGGCAGCGATAACGGGCCGCACAGTCAAAGGACCACGCCGTTATCGCTCAACAGCAAAAGAGAGGGTTTCTATTTTGGCTTGCGCAAGGGCGTTTCCGTAAATGCTCGCCTCATCCAGACACTTTAATCCGAGCGCGATATTTCGCTCTGTGCCGAGTCCTTTCAGATGGCATTCTGACAGGCTGTTCATGGCAGAGGCATCGCCTTTCGCTGCGGCTTCTTCATACCAGAGGATCGCCACGGATGGCTGCTTGCATGACAGAAAATACGCTGCCACATCCACAAGGCACTTCGTATCCCCCGCCTCGGCGTTCATTTATAAGGGGTTTGTGGGTAAGGCGTGAAAACAAAGCCGACTTCAAACCAGGATCACGCTCGCTTCTGCTCGCGGGGTCGGTTCAGTTTGCGCAGAACGGTGAGTTCCAGAAAGCTGGACTACTGCTTGCCCAAAAGAGTGGGATTTAATCCCATTATATCGCGTCGTATTCAGCCCGGAGGCCCAAGAGCAACTTGCCGAGCTTTATCGCTATATCGCCGAGGCGGCACCACCCGATATTATTTTTCTTTCCCGCTTTAATCTCGCCAGCGTAAGTCGTGGAGACGGGATGCGCTATTTTTGGAGAGGTTTTGGATCTGTTCTCCCTTCTTGCAGAGATAGAGATGTTCGGCCTTTTTAGTTTGTTCCTGGGTCAGCCACAGTTTGGCGCCGTAGATGGCGTTGCTCAGTCCGCCTTCCTCCCGACGGCTAACAGTGATAGTAGTTTCACAGACCCCGCAATCGGGGATTTCCATTTCCAGTAGCAGCATTTCTCCAATGGCAAAATCGTTATTACGGGATTTGAAGCTGATCCCTGCCGGACTGAAATCGACGATATCGCAGACGAAGGTTCTGGCATCCTGTTTCCGCACAACAACATGCCCGGGCATGGAGAGTCTCTTGTGGGCACGGACTTTTCGCTGGAAGAGTTCAGGAGCAGGGGTGTAATGGAAAACGCCCTCCGCCACATATTCCAGGCGCGCGAGAAAGAAACAGACAACGTCGTCCTTTTCTGCGAAGACCAGCGTGCGCTCATAATCCGCCACAACGACCGGAAACTTCGGCGTCAGCAAAACCCGCCCAGACTCGAATCCGCCAAAATAAAAGGGGCACCCGTGGTCTTGTGGGTTTTCCGAAAACACAATCGCCGGGTATCCTTGCTCAAGGCGATTGGCGAGGTCAAAAGGGCCTTTGACGACACTTTGGTCCGCCTGCAGCAGAGCGAAATAATCCGGTAGGCTGAACTCTCCGCGAATTGGGAGAATCATGGTCAGATTGTCAATTTCCTTAGTCAGCGACATGCGGGGTCTCCTTGGGAATCTGCCCAGAATTACCATATCCTGCATTCAGCGCGGCGACCTCTTGGCCCAAGGCTTTGAGTTGTTTCACCAGCGGCGGCATGCGTTCATCATCGGCCTGAACGCATGCGCTGCGTAACGCTTCTATGAAAATATGTTCCTGTATCAGAAGCGGGTGGTGGTCATCCAATCCCTGGTGAAGAGCCAGCACCCGCAAGGGGCGCGAGAAACCGTGGGCGCAGAACCATCCGGTCATGTCGTTCTGGATCAAGGCATCCAGCGTGCTTAGCGCGCGCACATAATAGGCATAAGCCGCCAAAAACGAGAGGGCCTCCGCCTGGGTGGGTAGCTCAGGAAGTTGCCAACGGCCAAGCCACTCCGCCAGTGCCGCCCCAGGCATGGGGCGAGCGATGGCGTAGCCCTGTACTCGCTGCACTTTCAATACCTGCATCGCCTGCAAAATAGGCAGACTCTCCACCCCTTCCACCACTAGATGGACGCCGAGGCCGCGGGCCAACGCCCGCAGGCTCTGGATAAAGACGAGATGCTCTGGGTGCTGTGGGAGACCGCGCACAAAGGATTGATCCACCTTGATGCCGCTGAAAGGGATGGTTTTGAGGCGCAAGAGCGAAGAATAGGCGGTGCCGATGTCATCGAGCATCAGACTGATCCCTTGTTCGCGCAGCTGCCGCAGGTGCACAAGACTTGCATCGGTGCCCAAAAAATCTCCATTTTCGAGCATTTCCAGACTGATCCGCGATGCGGAAATCTGCGCCGGTGTTACTGTTGACAAGAGGCAGTTCATGCAATCGAAATCAGCCATGAACTCCGGTTCAACATTGACGGCAAGGTTCAGAAAATAGCGGGTGGCATCCAGCGCTACCAGTTGCTCTACCCCCTGCTGCAACATTTGCTGACTGAGCGCACGCTTCTCGGCCAAATTCAGGCGTGGCAGAAAATAGTCCGGGGTCAGCAGGTCCTTGCCATCATGCAGGCGGGCCAGTGCCTCGATCTCTACCACTCGCCCCCGCCGCAGTGAAACGACGGGCTGGAACCAAGCCTCGACCCGCATTTTGACGTCTCCGGAACAGGACACCTGTGTACCTATCTGATCTTCCTGATAACGGTTCCAGCGCCAGTCGGATGTTTGGACAACAGCCAGGCCGGTGCGGTCCAGAAGATTGAGGCCGTCAGGATGTAGAAGTGCCCCGGCATGGCTTGTCACTTCAGCGTCTGCGTATTCGGGAAAGGGTTCCAGTGGGGTTACGTGTGATTCGCTCATAAGGAATCACCTACGGCTACATGGCCACCTATAATTTGGTATGTGGTAGATATATTATCTATTCTAAACATCTGTTTTACTCACATATCGCCATCCATTAGCATTTAGCGACTGTAACACCACAGTTACAAAAGGCACAATAGCGCAATATCGCCGACACGGTCAGATATTCTTTCTCGGATTAACGCGTTGATCTTTCCTAACTCAGGCGATGTTCCATTTCTAGCACACCTACCCCGCCTCGCAATGCAGCCCCCGCCATTTCTCACTCAATGCCTTGCGCAACGCATTGCCGGCGGCAATCAGTCCTTGCAAATCGATATCGCGCATGGCTGCGCGGGCAGTGATTCCGAGAATACGATGGTACTCTCGGTGCAGGATATCCAGTTCAGTACCTTCGCTATAACCCAGTTGCTCCAAAGCCCGCTGGAAGCCGCAGCGCTGCGGGTCACTCAGATGTTGCGCATCGACCATGTTCGGATCATGGGCGAGGATCTGGGGCCAGAACTTGTGGTGTAACATGTCTTCTGCGTACAAGCCGAGCATCGTTTCCGGACCCTGGTGCGGAGCGCCAGAGAAACCGGCCAGAAAGGTGCGTAACGTGGTGATAGGCAAGGGTCCGGCAATAGCGTGGCCCTGCAGGAACTTGGCACCGAGCACCGTCAGGGCATCCTGAACGGCGGCGGTTTCAACCCCTTTCACAATCAGATCCAGGCCCAGTTCTTCAGCCAGGTCTTGGATGGTCATTGCAAAGGCTAGACCTTCCGGTCGTTCTTCCAGACCGTAAACAAATCCTTGATCGAGCTTGATCTCGTCCACCGGTAACTCCTTCAGCTGCAGCAGCGAGGAGTGGGCGCTGCCGATGTCGTTCAGGACGAGACAAACACCAACACCGAGGTCACGAATGGACTGAAGGAAACTTACAGTGGATCGTCGTTCCGAGAAATCCCCGCCCTCCAAAATCTCGAGGTGTAGGCGCCGAGGATCAACGCCGCTATGCACGATCTGCTCGCGCAGATCATCACGACAGCGCGCATCGAAGGACGAGTGCGAATCAACCTTGAAAGAGGCCCATAAGGTATGCCCGTCTGCATCCAATTCCGGTAAGTCGCGGAGGACCGTACGAAGTACCTGGGCACACAGGTGATCGATATCTTCGCTGGCCAGATGGGGGAGAAACTCTGCGGGTTGCAGCAGATGATCCTCTTCTCGCAGATGCGCCAGAGCCTCGACACCGACAATCCGGTGCTGCCGACTATCGAGGATAGGCTGATAATGCGCTTCGACGGCTTCCTGCTGCAACAGGTGCCGATAATGGGTCTGGTACTGGGGGAAGTTTTCGCCATACAAGGCCCAGTAACGGGTGCGCACAGCCTTGTGCGTCTTGCTTTCATAGAGCGCGTGATCGGCATAGCGCAGGAGCGCATCCGGGCCATCCTCATCTTCCAGAGCATAAATGGCGACACCCATGCTGATACCAACGCAAACGCTGGTGTCGTCGGACAGGGCAATGGGTTGCGTCATGCATTCGGCGATCTTGTCGAAAATGGGTAGTAAATCGTCGATGGATTGCGCGTCTTCGAGGACGAGGACAAACTCATCCCCGCCGACTCTCGCCAAAAAATCGGTTTTGCGCAGGGCCTCTTCCAAGCGCTGCGCGATGTTGCACAATGCCTGATCTCCGGCATCATGGCCGTAGGTGTCATTCACCGGTTTGAAGGCGTCCAGATCAAGCATGCAGACCGCTAGCAGGGTGTGGCGACGAATGGCGCGGGCCATGGCCTTTTCGATCTCGATATCCAGGGCGCGACGATTGGGCAGGCCGGTGAGCGCGTCCTGCATGGCCATTTGTGCCATCAGGTCGTGATCCTCCTGCAATTGTTGCCGGGAATCGTCCAGATTGAGCGCAAGGGTATTGATCCGTGCGCCCAGGCGAATGATGTCGTTGCGTTCGGCTTGCGCGAGAAAATCCGCCGGGAGCCGGTCCGCATAGTGTCCCGTGCTCAGACGTTCCACGAAATCCTGAATCCTTTGCAAGGGACGGTAGAGACTGCGCCGAGCGAACCCCATGCTGAGGAGCCAGGAAAAAAACAAGATGGCAGCACCGGCAATGGCGCCCATCCAGGCGCGAGTGTTGGCGCCAGCCAGTACTTGATGCAGAGGCTCGGCTATCACAATTTCAAGCTTTGCCCCCGGTCCTGTGAAGACATCTGCGACCGTGAGCAGGTGTCGCTCCCCTTGTGGGTCGCGGCAGATCTTCATGGTGCCAGAGGGGGGCAAACCACCTCTGCAGGACGGTAACGGCGCCAATGCGGGATCCGCCAGAATGATCTGCTGGCCGCGTAACAGCCAGAAACGTTCCTTCTGCCGAGATTGTACAGACTTGATCTGGGCCATGAGCCAACTGACGCGCAACCCCGTATTGATGGCGCCCGTAATGTGTCCTGCGGCGTCGCGCAGCGGATAGGAGAGCGGGATGATCCATTGACTGCTTAGCGGACCCTTGCGCACGGAACCAATCCCAAAGTGTCCTTGCAGGGCGTCGCGAATGTTGGGCGTGACCCCGACCGTCGTCGGCTGTGGGCCGGTAGAAGCGCAATCCACGATGCCACGCCGGTCGCTGCGCGCGAACAGGGTATAACGAAAGGCACGGGGTGTAGTCACCTGTGCGAGGTAGTCGCTACAGACGGCGGGACTGCCATCGCGCACTTTGGGCTCCAGCGCGATGCCTCCGAGCAAAGCCTGTGCAGCGCGGAAACTGTCCTGCAGGCGTTCACCCGCCATTTCGCCATTGTGCAACTGCTTTTGGGTCGCGTCCGTGTAAGCCTGCTGGTAATGGGCATAAATATCCCAGCCCAACAGCAGGGCAACCGGGAGAAAACCCAGTAACGCAATCCGGCCCATTTTTGCGGCAAGGCTATGCGGACTACACAATGGCGACCTCAACCCAAGATTCATGAGACTCTAACGTCCAAACCACCTCTACAGGCCGCGAACTGCCGCTGCAAGATCGTCTCGGTCGCATCACGCAGCGAACGGTCTTCTGCGGCACACAACTCATGGAGCACATGGAACGGGATTCCTGCGTCCCAGAGGGAGAACGCACAGGCTATAATACAGGCCCCCGTCCTGCTGCCGACCAGTCCCCATTCATCGACCTCAAATTCCCGAAGCGCGGTGATCGCGGATTGGTCCAGCCCGTACCCTGGCTTGTCTATGATCAGGGAATGTCCGATATCAATGACCGCCCCGCCGTCATGGCCGTCCTCCAACCGGTGCCGAAAGAGGCTGTCAGGCAGGCTGCAAAACCGCGTGGCCACAACAACGGCATAATCTCGTGCAGCATCCCGAATACCTTCAACAAGATCAGCATCAGGGGAAAACCCAAATTGAAGGTCAATGACTACTAATCCGTGGCGATGTGACATGACGAGCCCTTTGCAAGCAATTTAAAAAATTGAATGAACGCTTATGGCATGACCATAGCTCTCACAGAGAGCCACCACCACGGTGCTTCACAGTCCTGGCGTGCAGTTCCTTCTCTACAAATATAGTCGCTTTTGGCTCACTTGTGGTCCTGACAACCATCCCAGCCCGCAAGGCAAAAGACGGCATTACAGCCGTGTCATTTTCACCTCTTCCAGTCACGCGTCACCTAGCCGTTCAGCTGGAAACACCGTGCGTGATGGTAACGGTGCGGGCGGTATGGTGGCACCAAAAACATTATCCTGCTGGGGCAACTATAATGACGAAATCATTCACATTTGGCAGGAGGGGTTTTGTCATGGGCAGGCCGATAAATCTTTTCGAGTCTCTGGTCGAGGATGTGCTACGACGGCTCACCGATGATGAAGAGGAGCTTTGTGATGCCATGGCCATGGCACTAAATGGTATACCGCCCCATTATTACTGCCGACCAGAAACCCTATCCATGATGAATGCTGCAGAGATGGAGGATTACCGATTCCAGGCGGAAGAATCGGCTAAGAAGGCACTGACTTATGTGCGCCATTACCCCAAACCACAAAAGTCGTAGAGTCCATCCGGCGCCCGTCGGGCTAAACCAGGCAGATATCAGGCGGTCAATTTGCACGCTGTTTAACCATAAGACCAAAAGCAAGACCAGGCCTATGCGGCAAAAATAACTCCCATAAATATCCATTGACACCCATTTCTAGGCGGTTCGGCCCATCGTGCGGCGAATGGCGAGCTCTATATCGCCGCACAATATGCGGTGAATAACTTGCACGTGCGGAGAATTCGCCCCATAATCTCCGCATGAATAGCGGAGATTACAAATACATCTGGCAGGCTGGTGACTGGCCGAACTGGTGCTTCGATCTAGCGACGCTCGCTGGGGCCATGGCGGAGGTGAGTCGTGCCCAAGGTGTGCTGATGGGACGTCTGGCCGACGTGGGCATGGCGCTGCGCGATCAGGCAAGCCTGGCCGCGTTGACCGAGGACGTGGTCAAGACTAGCGAAATCGAGGGCGAGCAGCTCAACGTCGAGTCCGTGCGTTCGTCTATCGCTCGACGGTTGGGAGTCGACATCGGCGCGCTCGCCCCGGTGGATCGCCACGTCGAAGGCGTGGTGGAGATGGTGCTCGATGCCACTGCCAACAGCGATTCACCAGTTTCGCGGGAGCGCCTGTTCGGCTGGCATGCCGCACTGTTTCCCACCGGCTACTCCGGTCTAGTCAAAATCAAGGTCGGCGGCTGGCGCGACGATGCCAGTGGGCCGATGCAAGTGGTGTCTGGCCCCATTGATCGGCAGCGGGTGCATTTCGAGGCACCGCCAGCAGATCGCCTTGAAACCGAAACCAGCCGCTTCCTCGATTGGCTGAATGCTCCATCAAGCGAACCAGCACTACTTAAGGCAGGCCTTGGTCACCTTTGGTTTGTTACCTTGCATCCGTTCGACGACGGCAATGGTCGTATCGCCCGAGCCATTGGCGATCTGCTGCTGGCGCGTGCCGATGGCAGTCCTCAACGGTTCTACAGTTTGTCAGCGCAGATACAGCGTGAGCGCAGGGCCTACTACGACATCCTGGAGCGCACGCAAAAGCGGTCAATGGATGTCACCGAGTGGCTTGCTTGGTTCCTCGACACGCTCCATCTCGCAGTCGACCAGGCCCAGCACACGCTCGACGCTGTGCTGACCAAGACACGGTTTTGGCAACGCTGGGCGACCATGCCGTTGAACGAGCGGCAGGTGAAGTTGCTCAACAAACTGCTTGATGGTTTTGAAGGCAAGCTCACCAGCAGCAAGTGGGCGGCCATCGCCAAGTGCTCGCCGGATACGGCGCTGCGTGACATCAATGATCTGCTGGCGCGGGGCGTGCTGCGGAAAATGGATGCGGGTGGGCGCAGCACAAGCTATGTGTTGGATGAGCATCCAACGGGGATCGCCCCCTTGCCACTAGACGGTGCATAAAGTGCACCCACCTGCACCCAATGTGGCGCAGTTCACCGAGTGCATACCCGAACTGCGCCACCGCCTTTTCTTGGCGGAGAATAACGGCGTCAATCTCCGCAAAATCTGCGGCGACTAGATCGGCACAACATATCGCTTGGCTGGCGCGCGGCACAGCGCCTTCATGGACTTCTGCCACGCCAATAATCACCAGCAGGCAGATGCGCGGATCCCCCTCCGCACGCAGATTGGTATAGACGCCGTCCACCCACCAGTAGGCATAGCGGTTCCCTCCGGCGTGCACAACAAATTACGAATATCCAAAAAAACATATCTACCGCATACGCCAGGCCGTCAATAACTCGGGTTGTCATCCGCACACCCCTCCACCATACTTGTATCGGTTTAAGAAGCGGGAAACGCCATCAATGGCCTATCGGTCCATTAAAAGCCGCACAAGTTGCAGATCACGGAAGATGCCCAGAAAACTCCTGTCGCCTCTGGAAAACTTGAAGATATGGCTTACGCCTTTACTTCACGATAACAATGAGAGCGCCGAAGCCCCTCTGGTGATGGCGATTCGTGCGGCATGTGCAGCCCGATAACGCCCTTGTCGGCATTGGAGCGGCTCTGGTGGAGCATTGAGCACCACGGTGACGACTGGCCTGACCTCAAGCAATTGGCCGAAATGGCTGGCCTGAGTCTGTTTGGATTGAATCGTGTTTTTCGGAAAAATACCGGCCTGGCACCACTGGCCTATGCCCGTGCCAAACGCCTCAATGGCGCGGCCATCTTGCTTTGTCGCACCCACAAAACCATTCTGGATATTGCACTCACGTCCGGCTACCAAAGCCAGCAGGCCTTCACCCGTGCCTTCTCCCGCGAATACGGCCTGTCGCCTGCCAAGTTTCGCGCCAAATTCCGCGAAGATATCTACCACGCGCCCCCGATTCCCGACCTCGTGCGCGCGGTGCAGGTCCTGACCCTGCCCACCCAACATCTTCTGGGCCGGCGCTATCTGGGCAACTATGCCGATGTCCCCGCGCATTGGCTGGATTTTTCCTGGCGCCTGCGCATGGCGGATATAGACCCATCCGGTCTCACCTTCATGGGTATTCTCCACGACGATCCTGATCTTACCCCACCCGGCCATATTCGTTATGACTGCGCCTTCCTGCTGCCGGAGCACCAGGCCATCACGCTACGTTCCCCCACCTGCGCGCCCATCACCTTGACCGGCGGACGCTATGCCGCACTGGACCAGCACGGCCCCTACATCGAGCGTATCGCCCAGACCATAGCCACCTTGGTAATACAGTGGCTGCCTGCCACCTCCCACCAACTCGCCCTGGTGCCCGCCTTCGAGCGTTTCCACCACGCCCCTTGGACCATTCCGGCAGATGCCTGGGCGCTGACTGCGCATGTCGGATTGATCTAAACGCCCATCGCCGCCGTCAGAGGTGTCACATTGAATATCAACAAGCCCATCGACCTGACGATCATCGGTAGTGGTCCCGGTGGTTATCATGCCGCTGTCCGCGCCAGACTCAGGGGACTCAAAGTGGCCATTGCGGCAACCGGCTACTGACCCTCATTCTCTACCTCAACACGGTGCAGGGTGGCGGCGAGACCACCTTTCCTGAGTTGGGGATTACCGTCTATCCACTGCCGGGCAGCGGCATCCTGTTCAGCAACCTCAACGCGGAGGGCCTGCGGGAACCGCTCTCTCTGCACGCCGGCAACCCGGTCACCCAAGGCGAAAAATGGGTAGCAACCCAGTGGATACGGCAGCGGGACTATGTGGCCCCGTGACCCATCAGGATATGCCTACCCGTTTCAATTGCGCCCCCAAACATGCCGTCAGATGCCGGAGCACTGACGGTACATGGGAGGATCACCAGACGGCAGCGTGCCCTTACCAAGCGCAATAGCGGTTAAAACTGCGTCACTATAAATTGTTACCATAAATGCCTGATAAACACCCTCACCCGTTTTAATAACTCCGATGATTGCCGCCAGAGAGAACCTTCATGAACCGCATCTACCGCCTTGTATTCAATGTCGCTCACGGGCTTGTGCAGGTCGCTTCCGAGCATGCCAGAGGGCATGGCCGTGGCAGCGGAAAATTGCCCGATCAGACATCTGCGGAAAGTCTCAGGAACGGGGTGCCTTCCGGAAATCGTGCCGCATTGCGGGTTGCGGTCATCATGGCCCTGGCAGCCATTGGCCTGCCGGGTGAGGCGTGGGCGCTTGCTGGTACCAATGGCGGTAACGGCGGCACCTCTCAAAACCCCAGCCTGGCCGGTGCCGGTGGTGTCGGTAGCAATACCCCTGCCAATGATGGCGGTCTTGGGGGTTCGGCCAATCCAAAATCATTTGGTACCGCAGGAAGCGGCGCGGCCAACAGCGGTGGCACTTTTGGCGGCGTATTCGGCCACGCCGGAGGGGCAGGTAACACGGGCGGGGGTGCCGGCGGAGCATCGACGAGCAGCGCCGGTGCCGGGGGTGGTGGCGGCAGCTTTGAGACGAGTGGCATAGGCGGTGGTGGTGGCGGTGGTGCTCCGGGCAGCAGTTATTCCGGTGGTGGCGGTGGCGGTGGCGGCGGCGTTGCCGTCAATCTGAATGCGGCCGGTAATAATAGTTATGGTGTTGCTGTTACAGGTGGCAACGGCGGAAATGGGGGTGCTGGCGAAGGTGCCCCGTTATTCAATGGTCAGGGTTTCTACGGCGGTGGCGGCGGCGGCGGCGCGGGAGGGCTGGTTACCGGCGGTACAGTGGCCGCCTTCGCCGGCGGCGTGACGGGTGGCAATGGCGGTGACGCGCAATATAGTAGTAATTTTGGTTATGACGGTGGCGGTGGTGGCGGTGGCGCAGGGGTGTTGGTCGGTTCTTCTTCGTCCGTTTATGTGAGTGCGGGAACAGCGCTTCCTGGTGTAGCGAGTGCCACCGGTGGCAATGGCGGCAATGGCTTTTATGGCGGTAGCGGTGGTGCAGGCGCAGCCATGCAAAGTCATGCCACCCTTTGGACCAATGGCACCATTGCCGGAGGCGCCGGTGGGCATGGACAGGTCAACGGTGCGGGTGGCGTCGGCGTGATCTTGACCGGTGGGGACATCCTCACGGTTTCTCAGGGTGGCAAAATCATCGGCGGACTGAGCGGCGACGGCAGCACCCGCGCCAATGCCGTTTCGCTCTCTGGCGGCGGAAACGAAGTTTTTCTCAACGCGGGCGCCAACATTACCGGCAATGTGGTCAGTACGAGTGGAAGCGCAAACGGTGGCGACCAATTGATTCTCGGTGGCAGCGGGAACGGTAGCATTGCCGCCAATCAACTACAGGGGTTCGGCGATTATCTTGTTCAAAACGATGCGAATTGGACACTCACCGGGACAGGCGATACGGCCCAAAACTGGATAATTGATTCCGGCTCACTGACTGGTGATACAACCAGCATTCAAGGCGACGTCGTTGTCAGTGGAGCTTTGCGTTTCAATCAAATTGGCAGCGGTACTTATTCCGGGATAATTTCCGGCAGTGGTGATGTGGCTATCAGTGGTGATGTCGCTTTTACCGGCGCGAACAGCTACAGCGGTGGCACCACGATTGATAGGGGCACACTCACCATCAGCAAAGATAATAACTTAGGCGCAACTGTGGGTGATGTCACCTTCAATGGTGGCACCTTGGTGACCACGGCAGGCATCACCGACAGCCGGACCTTTAGCGTAAATGTCGGCGGCGGCACCATCAACAACCACGGTAACTCAGACACCTTCTCTGGTGCATTTTCCGGTAGCGGCGGCATGACCTTCTTTGGACCGGGCTCGACAATTCTCTCCGGCGCCAACAGCTACAGTGGGGGCACCACCGTTGATAGTCTCTCGTTGCTCATCCTCAGCGGTAACAATACCGGCACCGGCGCCACCAACATTGACGGCGGCACCCTGGCCCTGACCGGCACCGGCAGCATTGCCGATTCCTCGGGTGTCACCAATAACGGCAGCTTCGACATCAGCGGCGTGACCACGGGTGGAGCCAGCATCACCACCCTCTCAGGCAGTGGTACGACCACGCTCGGCAGCAATAATCTGACTCTGAACAATGCCAGTGGCACCGACAGCGGGACCATCACCGGCAGTGGTGGTCTGATTCTGGCCAGGGGCACCGAAACCCTCTCCGGCGCAAATACCTATAGCGGCGGCACCAGCATTGACGGCGGCACCCTGGCCCTGACCGGCACCGGCAGCATCGCTGACTCCAGCGGCGTCACCAATAACGGCAGCTTCGACATCAGCGGCGTGACCACGGGTGGAGCCAGCATCACCACCCTCTCAGGCAGTGGTACGACCACGCTCGGCAGCAACAATCTGACTCTGAGCAATGCCAGCGGTACCGACAGCGGGACGATCACCGGCACCGGTGGTCTGATTCTGGCCAAGGGCACCGAAACCCTCTCCGGCGCAAATACCTATAGCGGCGGCACCACCATTGACGGCGGCACCCTGGCCCTGACCGGCACCGGCAGCATCGCTGACTCCAGCGGTGTCACCAATAACGGCAGCTTCGACATCAGCGGCGTGACCACGGGTGGAGCCAGCATCACCACCCTCTCGGGCAGTGGTACGACCACGCTCGGCAGCAATAATCTGACTCTGAACAATGCCAGTGGCACCGACAGCGGGACCATCACCGGCAGTGGTGGTCTGATTCTGGCCAAGGGCACCGAAACCCTCTCCGGCGCAAACACCTACAGTGGCGGCACGACGGTCGATGGTGGAGATACGCTGAACATCAACGCGGGCGATAATGTCGGCAGCGGCACCATCGCTCTCAACGGCGGCACGTTAGCCAGCAGCGCCGGTGCCTCATCCATCGCTCTGACTAATGCTCTGACTATGGGCAGCAACGGTGGCGTATTGATGGGGACCAGCCAGACCAGTCTGGACCCCACCACCAGTAACGCCCTCACTCTGACCGGTCAGATCTCCGGAAGCGGCATCCTTCAGACCGGTGGTACGGTTATCGACAATGGGTCCGGTGGAACCAGCGGCGGGACCACCGTTACCGGAGGTCTTCTGGAAGTGGGTGACGCCAGCCACAGCAGTGCCTCCCTCAGCGGTCCGGTGACCGTGGACGGCGGGGCTTTCCTGCGCGGCCACGGCACCATAGATGGCAATGTCACCAACCAGGGCACCGTCTACCCCGGCGGCAGCATCGGCATGCTCACCGTCAACGGCAACTATACCCAGGCGGCGAACGGCACCCTGGACATTACGATCACCCCCAGTGATCTGACACCGGGCGTGGATTACGATCAGCTCGCGGTGACCGGCACGGCGACCCTGGCCGGCACCTTGGGCATCACACAGGAATCCGGCGCTTCGGGAACCTATACGGCTGGCGCGCAGTACGACATCGTGCATGCCGCCCAAGGGCTTTCCGGCACTTTCAGCAAGACCAATTATAACCCGCTATTTGCGAGTTACATTACCCCGAAAATCACTTACGACTCCAACAACGCCTATCTGATGCTGACGGCAACACCTGCTCCTGCTCCTGCTCCGGCTCCGGCTCCGGCTCCTGCGCCTGCTCCGGCACCTGCTCCGGCACCCGCACCTGCACCTGCTCCTGCTCCTGCTCCTGCTCCTGCTCCGGCGCCCACTCCCAACAGCAATGACCGTCTTTTCAAAAGCGGGCAAGGAGTGGTCAGTAGCGCCTCTATCAACACCACCAGCACCTTCACCGCCATCAACAGCCTGATGGACGGCGCTGAGCAGGTAAACGGAAATACGGTGCAGTTCACCGACAGCCGTCAAGGCACCTGGGGTAAAGGTTTCGGTGGTTTTGGCCGCGCCGCTGGCGCAGACATGGAAGACTATGGTGGCATCGCCGGATATGGCACTGCCGTCAACCGCCATCTGGTGCTGGGAGCCGCGTTCACCGGTATCGGTGCGGGAACATCCACCGCCCAGCAGACCGTGGACGGCCAGTCCTTCGGCGCCTTCGGCTATGCCATCGATACCCAGGGCCACTGGCGCCTGTCCGCAACCCTGGGGGCAGGATACCTGCATCAGAGCAGCACCCGCTATCTCTATCCCAGCAACGTCGTGGGCACGGGGGCTACCGATGGCTGGTATACGGGGGCCGGAGTCCAGGCGCAGTACCTGGTCCCGCTGAATCAGGCTTTTCTGATGCCCTACGGGCGGATCAGCTATCTGCATACCCAGCTTGCGGGCTTTACCGAACAGGGGGCCGTCGGTGGTGGCGTCGACATGAACATCCGTTACGGCGCTCTCTCCACCAGCGTGGCCGCCTTCTCCGGTGGCCTACGCATGGGCTATGACCTGCGTACTCCGGGTGCCACGATCATCCCCTGGGTGTCGGTGGGTGGCACGGGCTATGCCGGGACGCTGCACGTCACCCAGGCGGAAACCGTCGGCCTGCTGGCCAGCTCAGAAAATGGCCTGGTCGCCCCGGACGCGGCGCTGAACACCGATGCCGGACTCACCCTCACCGGCCGCCACGATCCCTGGACCCTTAAAGTCGCCTACAACGGCCAGTTCGCCGGAAACGTGCATCTCAATACCTTCGATGTACTCGCCAACTACCGCTGGTAAACCACCGACGGTATCGGCAACAGTTCAATAACGCCCTTATCATGAGAGTGATGGGCGTTTTTACAGGAGCATGCTCAAAATACCCTCCACGAAATACGGGGCGGTTCAAATCTCCAATGTGGGTAGCCCAACAAATGGGACACGCAGACTGGACGATGATCGCTCAGGTCTACGGAAGATGGATCCCTGACGCAATTCCAGATGCAGGCCAAAAGGCTGTGGCTACGTTTGGTCTGATGGACAGGGAACATTCCGATTTTGGGTCATTTGGCGGAATGCGTGGATATTCGTTAGATGGAATGGACCGTCCGGATCGATGGTTCGATGCGGGCAACTGGTAGCCGGTTGCCACCCCAGTTACCAGGCAGGACGGCAACAATCGCAGGCAATGCAGTTGCATTGACATGGCAAGGCGATTGCATTACCATGCAAGACATCTGCACCTTTGACCGGAGAGCGCCATGGCTGCCACCCTCGAAGTCGAATCCACGCTGACTGACCGCTACCAAACCACGGTGCCGGAGACCGTCCGCCGGGCCCTCCGGCTGGGCAAACGCGACAAGATCCACTACACCATCCGCCCCGGTGGCGAGGTCGTGCTGACGCGCGCCGAGGACTCCGAGGAAGACGATCCGGTGCTCGGCCAGTTCCTGGGCTTCCTGGCCCGCGACATCGCCACGCATCCAGAGCGCCTGCAGGCCATTGATGTCAGCTTCGTGCAGCGCCTCCAATCGCTGACCGGCGGCATCGAAGTCGATCTCGATGCCCCCTTGTCAGCAGACGATGAATGAGCGCGAGCAAGCTCGCGCCCCTGGTCATTCATGGCTGGACGGTTTTTGCCCACCCGCTATTCCTCGCGCATATTGCGACTTTGGTCCAGCAGGTCGAGGCGCTCAAGAAAAAGGATCCAGTCGGATACGTGAAAAAGAACGCCAATAAGCGACTGGCGGCGATCATCAAACTGGCGTTCGACGCCATCCCGCAAGACCCGACACGGCCAGAGTACCGTCAAGGCAACACCCTCGGTGAAGATCACAAGCACTGGTTCCGCGCCAAGTTTTTCCAGCAATACCGGCTGTTCTTCCGCTACCACGCGCCGAGCAAGGTGATCGTGCTCGCCTGGGTCAATGACGAGGACACCAAGCGCGTCTATGAGAGCAATGACGACGCCTACCGGGTGTTCCGAAAGATGCTGGAAAGCGGCCATCCTCCGGATGACTGGAACCAGTTGCCGGCCGAGGCATGAATGCTGGCGTAATGTTGGCGAACTGGCGCCAAACAGCCCAAAAACACCCCCAAAAAAAGCCAGCATGCGCTGGCTCTTTCCTTGCAAATCAACAGGTTATTGGTGGAGGCGGCGGGAATTGAACCCGCGTCCGCAGTACCTAGACCACCGGATCTACATGCGTAGTTTGTCTATTGGCTTTAACCGCGCCGCCCTCCGACAAACAGGATGACGACATGGCGATTCTGCTTTAATTTAGCACGCGTCCCACAGACTAGAATGCGCGCGATTCCGTGTTTCATGACCCTCCGCGCGCCTTTCGGCTCCGGATCCACAGACAAATCCGGGCAGAGGGCTCACTGCTTAAGCAGCGAGGGCGTAATTGCTGTCGTTGGCAATTATGAATCTGCGACCAGTTTTAAGAGCGAACCGCAGCTCTGCATGCACCGAAGGCTTCGCGACCTGCGTCGAAGCCGGTCGCCCCCTATTCACTTTATTAGACGAGAATACGGCCCAAAAGTTGCACAGGCCAAACTGCTCTTCTGCTATCCGATATTACAGGAGAAGCATCCGCCTGACTATGCCACAAACTGCTAATGCAGTGACTCACCCACAGCAAACAGCAGTGCGATATCCGTGTCTGCAAAGCGATAGGCCTCATGGCAGTATTCGCAGGTAACGGTGACCTCGCCCTCTGTGGCCAATGCCTCTTCCGCTTCCGCTTGACCCAGTGACACCAGCATGCGCTCTACCCGCTGACGGGTACATGAACAGAAAAACGTTAAAGGCTGCTTAGTATGCAAACGCACGGCTTCCTCCGGAAAAATCTCCGGGAGAAACTGTTCAGGCTGTGCCGCCAGTAGAGACTGGTCCGATCCGATGGCAATAAACTGGGTAGCCAGCCGCCAATTCTCGGCACTGAGCACTCCTGGCAGACGCTGCAGGAAATATCCCCCAGCCTGCTGCGCCGCCACGTCTACCGCCAACCGGAAATAGGCGGGTGACTGCACCGACTCGGTAAAATAGGCATTCAGGGATGCCGTCAGCGTTTCCCGTAGTGCCACCAAGCCCTGATAGCGATCCCGATCCATTCCCATGTCCACCGTGATGGCGAGCAACGCATCGGGAAGACTCGAGAAATCCACCATAGCACCCTCCTCCCAGCGACCGTAAGCACGCATGCCACCCGCCGCCGTCATCTCCGCTACCAGTAGTTTCAACGGCCCCTTACTCTGCGTCTGCACGATCAAGCGCTCATAGTTTTTCTGGGTGGTCGCCAATAGCGCCAAGCCCACCAGCAACTCGCCCAGAAGTTTAGCCACGTCCTCCGGTCCAGAAAAATCCTGCAGCACCCGGGCGTAGATGCCATCCAGGCGACAGCGCGCACCCCGCAAGGGCAGCGTCTCCCAATAAAAACCCTGCGAAAAATCAGTCATGCGTTTCCTCAAATTCCAAATCTTCCAAACCCTGCCCCATCAGCGGCAGCAGAGCACGCTGGAGTTGTTTGAACAGCCGGGGATCGTATGCTTCCTGCGTGGCAAGGAGTTCTTTCATGTGCTGGCGCTCCGTTGGTTTGCCGAAACAGGCCGGACAATTTTCGTGAATCACCGGCAGGGCCTGCTCCGTGGCAAACTGCCGCGATTGTCTTTCCCGGCAGTACACCAGGGGGCGAATCACCCGTAAATCACCTTCCTGCACCCGATAATGCGCCTTCATGGTGCGCAACTCACCGTTGTAAAACATCGACATGAAAAAGCTTTCGGCGAAATCGTCGAGATGTTGCCCCAACGCCAGGACCTGATAGCCTTCGCGCCGCGCGCAGCGATACAACACACCCCGCCGCATCCGCGCACAAAAACTGCAATAAGAGGGCCGTAGCAGGTGCTTTTGTGCCCGCTCGTAAATATTCTGTCGCTCCAGAAAATACGGAATACCCAGCTCCCGCAAATAAGGCACCAGCGGCTGTGGGTCATAATCCGGGCTCATGGGATCGACGGTGGCCACGCCCAACTCAAAGGGCACCGGGGATTGCCGTTGCAGGGCCCGCAGCAGGTGTAACAGGGTGAGCGAGTCTTTCCCGCCGGACAGCCCCAGCAGGATGCGATCCCCCGGCTGAATCATGCGGAAATCGGCAATCGCTCGGCCGATCCGGCGTTGTAAAAGCTTCGGCACCGGTAACCGGGGCCGTGTCGTCACCATCTCAGCCTTCACGCATGGATTCCGCCGCGGCCAACTCTTCTACCGTCACGACTGCCGCCCCCAGCTTGCCCACGACGATACCTGCTGCGCGGTTGGCCAGCTCCACTGCACGATCCATCGCCCAGCCCGCCGCGAGGGCCGTCGCCAGGGTGGCGATGACCGTGTCTCCGGCACCGGTCACATCAAAGACTTCCCTGGCCTGAGCCGGGTGGTGATAGATGGCATCCTGCATAAAAAGGGTCATCCCTTCTTCGCCGCGCGTTACCAGCAGCGCCTCCAGCTGCAGAGATTCTCGCCATTGCTCGCCGAGTGCGCGAAACTGCGCCTCATTCGCCCAAGTGCCCGCCACTGCCTGAAACTCGCTGAGATTGGGAGTAATAATGGTCGCACCCTGGTAAGGGCGATAGTCCCTGCCTTTGGGATCGATCAGCACTGGAATACCCAGACTGCGTCCCAATGCCACCAGATGTTCCACTTCCCGCAAGGCGCCCTTGCCGTAATCGGACAACAGCAGTGCCTTGGCATGGGTCAACATGGCCGGCGCCTGCTGGCGCAAGGCATCGCTGTGAGCCTGGCTGGGCTGCGCCTCAAAATCCATGCGCAAAAGCTGCTGCTGGTGACCGATGACGCGCAACTTCACCGTCGTTGGACAGGCTTTATCAGGAATCAGCACCGTCTTGACACCGGCTTCCGTCAGCAGCATACCCAAACGCTCACCCGCGCCGTCATCTCCGACCGGGGCCAGCAAAAGCGCATGCGCCCCCAAGGCTAACACATTCAGGGCGACGTTGGCGGCACCACCGGGACGCTCCTCTTCCCGCCGCACCTGCACCACTGGCACCGGCGCTTCCGGGGAGATACGTTCGACTTTGCCAAACCAGTAACGATCAAGCATCACATCGCCGACAATAGTCACCTGCGCCTGCGCCAGGCTGTGCAAATCCCCGGCCATATCAGGGGCGACCGATGGCATGGTAAGTAAAACCTTCGGTACGCACCGTCGTCGGGTCATAAATATTGCGCCCATCGATCAGCAGGGACTGGCGGAGGAGGCTGCGCATCCGCGCAAAATCGGGGCTGCGGAATTGTTGCCACTCGGTACAGATCACCAGCGCGTCGGCCCCTTCACAGGCCGCATAAGCGTCCGGACAAAGTTGTAAAGCGCCCTGCTCACCATAAAGTCGCCGTGCCTCATCCATGGCCACCGGATCAAAGGCCTGCACCCGGGCACCGCGCCGCCACAAGGCTTCCATGAGCACCCGGCTGGGGGCCTCGCGCATGTCATCGGTATTGGGTTTGAAGGCCAGGCCCCACACGGCAATGGTTTTGCCCGTAAGGTCCTCGCCCAAAGCCCGCACCACTTTCTGCTCCAGAAGACCTTTCTGGCGATTGTTCACCTTCTCCACCGCCGCCAATAGGGGGGCATCAAAATCATAATGCCGGGCACTGTACTCCAGCGCCCGCACGTCCTTCGGAAAACAGGACCCGCCATAGCCGCAACCCGGATATATGAAGGCGTGGCCGATGCGGGGATCGGCACCGATGCCGCGTCGCACCTGCTCGATATCCGCCCCCATCCGCTCCGCCAGACCCGCCAGTTCGTTCATCAGCGAAATTTTGGTGGCGAGCATGATATTGGCGGCATATTTGGTCAGCTCCGCGGAAGGCGGGTCCATGACAATCAGGCGATCATGATTGCGGTTGAAGGGCGCATAAAGGGCCCGCATCCGCTCCGCTGCCGCCCCGTCATCCGTGCCGATGATAATCCGGTCCGGCTTCATAAAGTCGGCGACCGCCGCGCCTTCTTTCAGGAACTCGGGATTGGCGACCACATCAAAAGCGATATCCGCTGCCCGCTCCTGCAGAGCCAGGGTAATTCGAGTGCGCACTTTTTGCGCCGTACCTACCGGCACCGTGGATTTATTGATCACAGTGACCGGACGTTGCACATGTTTGCCGATGTCGCCCGCCACTGCCAGCACATGGCGTAAATCGGCGGAGCCATCTTCATCGGGCGGCGTCCCCACGGCAATGAAGAGGAAATCCCCATGGGCTACGCCCTCAGCAATATCTGTGGTGAAGCGCAAGCGCCCACCAGCAATGCCTTCCTGCACGATGCTAGCTAAATCAGGCTCGTGGATAGGCACCTCACCGGCCCGCAGTCGCACGACCTTATCGGCGTCCACATCCACACACAGCACCTGGTTACCCACCTGCGCCAGGCAAGCACCTGTGACCAGCCCCACATACCCGGTCCCCACCACTGTCACTTTCATCGCCTACCGCTCCCTTTGTTCCAGCACCACGACTGCCACGGCATAGCGGCGTTCATCGCTGATGGACAGCCAACTGCGCACGCCGTCGCCGAGCCCATGTAAGAGCTGCTGCGCGCGACCGCCCAGCACCAGTTGCGGACGCCCGGCGGGGTCGTGGCCCACCTGCACATCCATCCAGCGCATTCCATCACTCATACCACTACCCAGGGCTTTGAACGTCGCTTCCTTTGCCGCGAAACGCCGCGCGAGGAAAGCCGCGCTGGCGGCGGCCTCTCTCGGTATTTCCGCAGCCTCCAAAGGCCCCAGCAGACGCTCGGCCAAACGTTCCCCGAAGCGGGCATGGAGACGGGCCATCCGCTCTACAGCGACAATATCGGTCCCCATACCTATAATCATCCACGCGCCTCACGCATGAGCCGTTTCATATCTGCCACCGCCGTCGCCATACCAACAAACAGTGCGTGGGCGACGAGGGCATGGCCGATATTCAACTCCCGGATATTGGGAATAGCCGCCACTGCCTGCACATTGCGGTAATCGAGACCATGCCCGGCATTCACCTGCAGGCCGAGGCTATCGGCAAAGCTTACTGCGCTGGTAATCAGGCCCAGTTCTTCAGCACGCGCCGCCGCATCAGCAGCATTGGCGTAACGGCCCGTATGCAACTCGACCACGGGCGCGCCGGTTTCCATCGCCGCCTCCAACTGGAACGGATCGGGATCAATGAACAACGACACCCGGATATTGGCAGCGGCCAGACGCTGACAGGCCTCTTTGATACGCGGCAACTGTCCGGCAACGTCAAGTCCGCCTTCGGTGGTCAGCTCCGCCCGACGTTCCGGCACCAAACAACAATCACTGGGGGCCAGACGTTCTGCCACGCGCAGGACCCCTTCTTCTACCGCCATTTCCAGATTGAGGCGGGTACATAGGGTCTGGCTGAGAATTTCCACATCCCGTTCCAGGATATGCCGACGATCCTCACGCAGATGCGTGGTAATGGCATCGGCGCCAGCGCGCTCCGCGACAAAGGCCGCCTCCACAGGGTCTGGATAGCGGGTGCCGCGCGCCTGCCGCAACGTGGCAACGTGATCAATATTCACCCCCAAAGCAATCATTTGCTGTGCTCCCCTCTCCATATCGTCGACGTGGGCCGTATTCTGCGCAAGTATGCCGCAAGGAGGCGGCGGCTCTCCAGTGGGCGTCCGCCCAGATGGAATTGTAGCTCTTGCTCCAAGCAGCGCCGCAAAGAGCTACCCCAGGCTCGCGCATTGCGTGTCTGCATCGCCCCCCGCAACCAACCCAAAGCAGCCGCTTCCAGGGTCACCATTGCGGCATCTGGTGCATGTGCCGGACAGAGTACCCCGCGTGCTGCCTGGCATGACCACTGTTCTGAAAGTGTAGGATCAAGAGATCGACCACACTCTGCGCAGCGTTCCAGGTCGGCTGCCCAACCCAGGTTTTCCAGCAGGCGCCGCTCGAAGCGCCGCAAATACCAACCCTCACCTGGTTCATCGCGCAATACGCTGACCGTTTCTTCATACACCGCAAAGAGCGCAGGAAAGGGATCGCCGCGCTGCGTGAGTCTTAGCAGCAGTTCGTTGATATAAAATAGGCTGAGGTTTTGCAGCGCATCCAGTGGCAGCGCCGGCCCAAGCTCTTCGGCCTGCGCCAGCACCGGTAACTCACCTCGCCCCAACCAACGCACCCATAAAGGGCGCCCCGCCTCAACCCGCGCCAACGGAGAGCGCGTGCGCCGGGCGCCTTTGGCCAACACCCCCAGCCGACCCTGTGTCTGCGTAAACAGTTCGACTACCAGACTGGTATCCCCATAAGGATAGCGATGCAAGACCCAGGCGCGATCACCGGCCTCAGTCGTCATACCCCAGCTCGCGCAGGATATTCCGGTCCTCCGACCACTGTTCCTTTTGCTTGACCCACAAGCCCAGCCAGACCCGCTCTTCGGTCAACTGCTGCAGCGCCTCCCGCGCCCGGCTGCCAATCACCCGCAACCGGCTGCCGCCGTCACCTAAAATAATGGCCTTCTGCCCAGGCCGTCGACAATAAATAGTCGCCTCGATACGCTGCTGGCCGCCTTCCACCTGGTAGCTTTCAATGGCAACCGCGGTATCGTAGGGTAGCTCGGCGCCCAGTTGCCGGAATATTTGCTCGCGGATGATTTCAGCCGCCATAAACCGCAGGTTGCGATCAGTAACCTGATCCTCTGGGAAAGACGCCGATGCTGGCGGTAACAAGGGCACCAGCACGTCAGCCAGACGCTCCACATCAGCCGCCCTGCGCGCCGACAACGGTATGACCGCCGCGAATTCTCCACGTTCCGCCAATGTCTGCAAATAAGGAAACAGACGTGCCTTGGCCGTCACCCGATCCACTTTGTTTACCACGGCCACCAACGGAATACCGGTCCGCTGTAACCAGCGCAAGGCCTCCGCGTCATCATGGGTCCAGAGCAGCGCCTCTACCACCAGCACGCCCAAATCCGCGGACTCCAGCGCGCCTCGGGTAGCCCGCAGCAGATGCCGGTTCAGACTGCGATAACCACTATGCACGCCCGGCGTATCGAGAAACAGCAATTGTCCATCGGGTCGGCTGAGAATCCCGAGAATCTGATCACGCGTTGTCTGTGGCCGCGGCGCGGTGATACTGATTTTCTGTCCAACCAGATGGTTCAGCAAGGTAGATTTACCGACGTTAGGGCGCCCGAGCAGCGCTACATACCCGCTGCGATACCCTTCATCAGGAAGGGGGTCCATAACATCATTCATGCGCGACCCTCTGCAGTTGTGCCAGCATCAGTGCCGCGGCCTGCTGTTCTGCTTTCCGCCGACTGCCGTCCTCCGCTTCTGTAGCTTCGGCGCCCGGCACGCCACAGCGCGCCACGAAACGTCGCTCATGGGCCTGTCCTTTTTCTTCCACCATCGTATAGATGGGAAGCGGACGGCCCTGCCCCTGCAGGAATTCCTGCAACTGCGTTTTTGGATCACGCAACTCTTCACCGCCCAGCTGATCGGTCATCAGGGGTTCAACCAGTTGCGCTACAATACCTTCTGCCGCCGCATAGCCACCATCCAGAAAGGCCGCGCCAATCACCGCCTCCAGCGCATCGGCACGGATGGAGTCGCGCCGCGCGCCGCCGCTGCGTATTTCTCCGGGACCGAGGATCAAGAAATCGGCCAGGGCAATCTTTCCGGCAATCGCCGCCAGGGTTTCCTCACGAACCAGCCGCGCCCGCATCCGCGACAGATCACCTTCACTCACCTTGGGAAAGCGAGCAAAGAGTTTCGCCGCTACCACGAAATTCAGCGCCGCGTCACCCAGAAACTCCAGCCGTTCATTATGCTGGGCGCCCGCACTGCGATGCGTTAGCGCCTGCAATAACAGGGACTTCTCACAAAAATGATAGCCGATCGACTGTTGCAGCCCCTCTAAGACACCCATAAACGCAGACTCAGTAATCCAAAAGTGAAAAAGGAAGAATTATATCATACACGGAAAAGCCTTTTTAATGTCCTACGGCTTCAAAATGCAGCAGCAGACTGATATTAGCTATCAAAGGCACGACCTTGTCATAACTGACGGTGATCAGCGCCGGCCCGGTACCACCCTTCTCGATCTGGATGTCTTTCTGCGGGATATTGATCATGGCTACCCCCAGACGACTGTTCAGGTTATGGCGAATTTGTGATGCAGACTCCTCCGGCCCAGACTGCTGCGCTTGCTGGCTGACGATATTCTTCAAAGACCAGTAATCGTAGTAGGACGGCATCACCTTCACCACGAAGGCGATAGCGAACACCAGGATCAACAGCCAGAAAATCACGCCGATGAGCGAGACGCCCGCCTCCCCGAAATCTGGTGGCGTTATGGATCGCACACCCTGAGCATGCTGGCCAAAGGCCTTTTTCATGAACTGGTCATCTAAAATCGATTTGCGCATCCAGAGCCCTCCCGGAGCCTGAGTTCATCTATATCTCTTATTTAGTCCTGAACAATGATTTTGCAAGTACAACGCGCGAGTTCAGGAAGCCCCATCTAATGCGCGACCAATCTGCTTCCAGCGGATAGACCAGTCCTCGGCATTCCAGGAGAACCACACAAACATCGCCTTCCCGACGATATTGCGCTCTGGTACCACCCCCCAGAAGCGACTGTCATTACTATTATCCCGGTCATCGCCCATCATGAAATAGGAATGGGGCGGAACCTTGTACGGCCCGAAATTCATCTGGGCTTCCGGCGTATCAAATTCGATAATATGGAACTTGTGACCCCCGAGCTCCTGCTCATATTCTTTGGTGGGAATCACCATGCCTTCGGCGCCCTGCCCCTCGGGCTTATAATTGAAGGTGCCGATAAATTTTTGTGGCACCAGTTTGTTGTTGATGTAGAGTGCATCTCCCTTCACCTCAATCGTGTCACCGGGCAGGCCGATGACACGCTTGATGTAGTCGACACGCGGATTTTTGGGATAACGGAACACCATGACATCACCAGCTTCTACCGGGCTGCCCTGGGTAATGGGTGTGTGAATCACGGGAAGCCGCAATCCCCACTGGAATTTGTTGACCAACACAAAGTCACCCACCCGCAAGGTTGGGATCATGGACCCGGAGGGTATCTGAAAGGGCTCAAACAGAAAGGCGCGGATCAGGAAAACGATCAGCAATACCGGGAAAAAACTCCGGGCATACTCAACAACAACGGACTCTTTGGTTTCCGCCGACCGCTTCTTCCGCAAAAACAGGAGGTCCATCAGCCAGATCAGGCCGGAAAGCACAACCGCCAAAAACAACCCCAAGGTAAAATCCATCAGTGCCTATCCTTCACTTTGTACATTACCCAAATTAGCCTCCGCATAATTTCCGCGGCGCACGTTTTATCTCTTGTCACTTTTCAGCACTGCCAGAAAGGCTTCCTGGGGAATCTCCACATGTCCGACCTGCTTCATGCGTTTTTTCCCCTCTTTCTGCTTCTCCAGCAATTTACGTTTGCGCGAAATGTCACCGCCATAACACTTGGCCAGCACATTCTTGCGCAGGGCTTTGACCGACTCCCGGGCGATGACTTTGGCCCCTATGGCGGCCTGAATAGCCACCTCGAACATCTGCCGGGGAATCAGATCACGTAAACGGGCCACCAGTTCCCGTCCGCGCCGTTCGGACACATCGCGGTGCACAATCCAGGACAGCGCATCCAGCTTTTCACCATTGATGAGGATATCCATTTTCACCAGCGGCCCGCTCTCGAAACGCGCAAATTCATAATCCATGGAGGCGTAGCCCCGACTCACCGATTTGAGACGGTCAAAGAAATCCAGGACGACTTCGTTGTGCGGCAACTCATAGCGCAGCATCACCTGCCCGCCCGTGAACTGCATATTCTTTTGCCGCCCGCGACGCTCTTCGCAGAGCGCGATTACCGGCCCAAGATAGGATTCCGGCACCAGAATATTCGCCGTAATCACCGGCTCGCGAATATCCGCAATTTTTTGTGCCGGCGGCAACTCGGCAGGATTGGAAATTTTCAGCACCTGCCCATCCGTAGTAACCACCTCATAGATCACGGTAGGTGCGGTACTGATCAATTCTAATTGATACTCGCGCTCCAGGCGCTCCTGCACGATTTCCATGTGCAACAGCCCCAAAAACCCGCAACGAAAACCAAAGCCCAGGGCTTGGGAAGTCTCTGGTTCAAACTGCAACGCCGCATCATTCAGCCGCAACTTCTGCAGCGCCTCGCGGAAATTTTCGTAGTCTGCCGAGTCCACAGGATAAAGCCCGGTGAAAACCTGCGGCTGCACCTCGCGAAAACCCGGCAGCGGCGCACTTGCAGGGTGGTCCTGCTCCGTCAAGGTGTCCCCCACCCGGGCGCCTTCAATGGTCCGCACGCCCGCAATGACAAAGCCCACCGCACCGGTCTCCAGTGCCGGGACAGTCAAGGATTTTGGGGTGAAAACACCGACCTTTTCGACCACATAAGATTTCTGCCCGACCATCGTCAGGATACGCTGGCCCGGCCGAACAGAACCATTCATCACCCGCACCAAAACCACGGTCCCCAGATAATTATCGAACCAGGAATCAATGATGAGGGCTTGTAACGGTCCGTCCGGATCGCCTTGGGGCGGCGGGATACGCTCCACCACCCGCTCCAGAATCTCCCGAATCCCGATGCCCTCTTTGGCACTGGCCTCTACAGCGTCGTCAGCAGGCAGCCCGACAATTTCTTCAATCTCCCTGCGCACCCGCTCTGGATCCGCAGCCGGCAAATCAATTTTGTTCAGGACGGGCAGAATCTCCAGATCGTGTTCGAGTGCCGTGTAACAGTTGGCCACACTTTGCGCCTCCACGCCCTGCGAGGCATCCACGACCAACAGAGCCCCTTCACAGGCAGCCAGAGAACGGCTGACCTCGTAAGAAAAATCCACGTGGCCAGGCGTATCAATGAGATTGAATTGGTACTCCTGCCCATCGGCGGCGCGAAACTGCAAGCGCACGCTTTGTGCCTTGATGGTGATTCCACGTTCCCGTTCGATGTCCATGGTATCCAGCACTTGACTGGACATTTCCCGCTCGGTCAACGCCCCACAAAGACGGATAAACTGATCCGCCAGCGTGGATTTGCCATGATCCACATGGGCAATAATGGAAAAATTACGAATATGTTGCTGTTCAGTCATATGACCTATCAATCCATGGGCGTCGGACGGCTATTACCGCCGCGCCTGCCACCATAACAAAAAGGGCTGGTATAAACACCCAGCCCTTCGCGGCTACCACCTGCTTCAGCGCGGCAGCGAAAGTACCAGATAAAAACTCCCTTCACCGCGCCGCACCAGCACCGGTATCGGCTGGCTTGCCGGCAACACCGCCACCAACTTCTGCAAATCGCCAGCACTGGTAATCTGCTGTTGTGCTACCTGCAGAATCACATCGCCGGGACGAATGCCTGCTTCCGCTGCCGGACCCACACCAACGCCGAGGACGAGAACGCCGGTATTCACATTCAGTTGTTTACGCGCTTCCGCCGTCAGCGGACCCACCTGCATGTTCAAACGTTTGATTTCGCCCTTCTGCGCCGGACTGCCGGGTGCAATGGATTCCGCCGCATTCTCCAGATTACCGGGCAGACTCTCTACCACGATGTTGAGGATCATGGGTTTACCATCCCGGATGACACCCAACTTCGCCTTAAAGCCAGCGGGCAATGCCCCCACCAGCGGCGGCAACTGACCGGAGTTGTAGATGGATTGGCCATCAAAGGAAACAATGACATCCCCTGGACGTAGCCCTGCCTTGGCGGCCGGACCATCAGGTACGACCTGCGACACCAGCGCACCCACCGGCTCCTTCATGTGGAAAGATCTGGCGAGATCCATGCTGACGTCCTGAATCATGACCCCGAGCCAGCCAAAATGCACTTTCTGATGTAACTTTAACTGCTTGACAGCATCCATAGCGACATTGATAGGGATGGAGAAAGACAACCCCATGTAGCCGCCACTACTGGTATAAATCTGGTCGTTGATACCGATCACCTGACCATGCATATTGAAGAGCGGGCCACCGGAGTTACCGGGGTTTATCGGCACATCCGTTTGAATAAACGGGATATAGGGGTCATCCGGCAACGGCCGCGAGGTCGCACTGACCACACCCTGGGTCACACTGTTCTCAAAGCCAAAGGGCGACCCTACCGCCAGCACCCATTGCCCCACCTCCAGTTTGCCGGAGTCACCAATTTGCACCGTTGGCAGATTTTTCGCATCAATTTTGAGCAACGCAACATCCATGCGCGTCGATAAACCCACCAAATGGGCCGTGTATTGATGATGATTGGTGAGACTGACAATGATCTTTTGGGCACCCTTCACCACATGCGCCGCCGTCACCACATAACCATCGGGACTAACAATAAATCCGGAGCCCAGAGACTGCACCTGGTATTTCTGACCAGATCCAGGCGCTCCCTGAGGGCCACCCGGCTGCCCCGGCGCGCCAAAGAAGGGAGCAAAAAACTGATTCAGCGGAGAGTTCGGCGGGAATGGCGAGCCTGTGTTGCGCGCCACCTTGGTCTCCGTCGTGCTGATGTTCACCACAGCAGGCCCATACTGTTTGACGATGGGCGTAAAATCCGGCAAGCCCACCAATGCCTGACCGCTGGTACCGGCATCGGCCCAAATAGGCGCCATTGTCCCTATGCTCAGTCCCAGACCTACACAAAGCGCCACTGCAAGGCGCTGTCTACCCAGCACGCGATTCTTCAAGAAACCCCCTCCCAACCATCCGATTTACTACTTAATCTAAGACCGTATCTATCATCTCGGTATCCGCTGTACTTAGCAACAGGCACGGCCCTTCCCGACTAGCACACCGACGTTCATTCTAACTAACACTGATTCTAAGGATTACCTGCAGGAAAAGCCATGGAAGCTGCGCTGATACCCTCCGCAGGCGTATAGGCCGCACTTTCCAGACCAGACTGACCCGAACCATAGGAAGAAGAAACTTGGGAAGAAACGAAGTAATTACCACTGCCGGGCACCCAGAGTCGCTGAATATCTCTCTGGATGAGTATATCTGTGCCGGAGGACCGCGGCGTAAAGCTGCCTACGGGGCGCAGATGGAATTCCTCACTGTGGGACGAAATGCCCCTCAGCGTGGCCGTCTTTGCGTAATGACCGGACTCACTGCCAGCAACGGAGTGATCCGACACACTGTCGTGTGGAAGGATGCCCACCAGAGTCACTGACACCACCAACACCGCGGCAACGGAACCTGCCTTAATCCAAAAACCTCCGGAAATACCCCGCCGCTGTATGGCCTGCGGGGCCAAGATACGGGGTTCGCTCACCATCGCCCAGGCAACCCGGTCTGCGAAATCGGCCGACCCTAACTGGACCCCTTTCCGCGCATTTTGCAGAAGAAAAGAGATGCGATACTGGGACTCCCAGGCATCTCTCAATCCGCGCTCACTTTGTAAACGCGCAGCTAAACGGTTGGCGCGCAGCCCGGTCAGCTCGCCTTCCATGAACGCCATCAGTTCTTTTTGCGTTTCATCGTTCATGACTTTTCCTGCTCTAACAAAGGGGCCAACACCTTGGCTATCGCTTCACGCGCCCGAAAAATCCGGGACCTTACCGTCCCCACCGGACACTCCATGACCACAGCAATTTCGTCGTAACTCAAGCCTTCAAACTCGCGTAAAGTCACCGCCGTGCGCAAATCCTCCGGCAACGACGTCAACGCCTTATCAATATGCTCTGCCAGTTCCCTACTGAGCAATAACCCTTCCGGGGTGTCATACTCTCTTAGTCCGTCGGCACTGGCAAATTGTTCCGCATCTTCTGTTTCTGCATCCACAATAGAAACCTGGCGGCCTTGGGCTACGAGGTGGTTTTTTGCGGTATTGACGGCGATGCGATACAACCAGGTATAAAAAGCGCTGTCGCCGCGAAAACTGGTGAGCGCACGATAAGCTTTGACAAACGCCTCCTGGGCCACATCTTCGGCCTCCTCGGGCGTGCGCACAAAACGCCCGACCAAGGAAATCACCTTGTGCTGGTATTTGCGCACCAGGAGATCAAATGCTCCCTTTTCTCCCTTTTGCACACGCTGGACGAGGAGCAGGTCACTCGGTGCGCCATGTTCCTGACCACCTGCCGTGCTGCGTCCCGTAATCTTACCCATTCGGCCTTTCCCTTCCCTTTGTTCTTTAGGTGCCGTTCTTCACCTTATCAGCCTGTCATCGTATCATGACCCCTCCCAATTCTCGCAACGCTTGCGCCCAACACCTCTCCCAGGACAGCAAATGCCTTTTTTCGACTTTCTCATTATCGGCTCTGGTGCTGCGGGACTCAGCACCGCCCTGGGGCTCAGCCGCCTCGGCCAGGTAGGTATTGTGAGCAAAGAACAAGCGGGTGTTTCCGCCAGCGACTGGGCGCAGGGTGGCATCGCGGCCGTCATGGATATGGACCGCGACAGCATTGCCCTGCACGTCGAGGATACGCTGGGAGCCGGTGCCGGACTATGTCACCCGGAGGCAGTCCGACAAATCATTGGCCGCGGCCCGGAGGCGGCGCGTCAATTAATCGACTGGGGGGTGCCCTTCGATCGCCAGCCGGACGGAAACTGGCACCTCACCCGTGAGGGCGGACACCAGGCGCGTCGGGTACTGCACAGCGCAGACACCACGGGCCATGCCATCGAGAGTGCCCTGCTGCGAAGAGCTTTGACCGAACCTGCCATACAGATAGCTGAGGAACACTGCGCCAGCGATCTTTGGATCAGCGAAAGCCGTTGCGCAGGCGCCTGGGTACTCGCTCCGGGAGGCAACCGTCCGGAGTTATGGACGGCACGGGCGGTGATTCTCGCCAGTGGCGGGGCTGGTCAGTTGTATCTGCACACCAGCAATCCGCTGGTGGCCACTGGGGACGGCATCGCACTCGCCTATCGGGCGGGTGCGGAAATTGCCAATCTGGAGTTTATCCAGTTTCATCCCACTACGCTCTACCGGCCGGGTAGTGCACCTTTTTTGCTTTCTGAGGCCTTACGTGGTGAGGGAGCGCTCTTGCGTCTGCCAGACGGCAGTGCTTTTCTGGAGCATTACGACCCCCGCGCCGAACTGGCGCCGCGGGATATTGTCGCGCGCGCGATCGATACGGAGATGAGACGACATCACCTCGCCTACGTCACTCTGGACATCAGCGCGCAACCCGGCCTCCTGGTGCAGCAGCATTTTCCGGCGATTTTCGCGCACTGCCGGGCGCAAGGCTACGACCTGACGCGGGAGCCGATTCCGGTGGTCCCCGCCGCCCACTATACCTGCGGCGGCGTAGTCGTAGACGCTGCGGGACGCAGCACCATCCCGGGACTCTATGCAGCGGGCGAAGTCAGCTCTACCGGGCTGCACGGTGCCAATCGTCTCGCCAGCAATTCGCTGTTGGAATGTGTGGTGGGTGCGGCAGCGATTGTCGCGGATATGGAAGGACTGTCGCGCCTGCCAGACAGGTCGCGTCAGTTGCCCGTGCCGTCGCCAGGGCGGGTGAGAACCGATGTGCGCGCGACAGACGTCACCACCCTGCGGCCGATGCTGCAAGCGGACATGTGGCAAGCGGCAGGCATCATCCGCAATGATCAGGACCTGCAGGCGGCCAGCATGCGTTGGAATGAACTGGCTACGCGCATCGGCGATGCCCCATGCGGGCCTCGGTCCTATCAGGAGCTGCGCAATCTGCGCCAGTGCGCCGAAATTCTTACCCGTTCCGCGCTGTTACGCGAAGAATCCCGTGGCTGTCATTTCAATAGTGACCACCCGCAAAACCGGGATGTGGCAGCGGATAGTATCAGCCAGCGGGATCAGCAGGGTCCGGTGCTGCGTTCCATTCCTGGCGCAATCTGAGCCGCCAGCGCCGCCACAGATCGTCGCCGGTCGTGAAGAGGCCGATCAGCACATGGCGGCGACCATCGCTACCCTGTAGGGGAATCACCCCCAGGCGCGGGTGCAGAAACGGGCGAGTGCCAGGCCGAACCGATACCACGCTCCCATCGTCCATTTGCACCTGCAGGTCGCTCTCTCTGCCGAGCAGGATCGCTTCCGGCATGGCCTGGCCAACGCGCTGACGCCGGGAACGGCGCCAGATGATCCAAACCAGCAACACGACAAGCAATGCCAACCCCCAGTGCCAGTCGTGGCCCATCGTAAATCCCGCGCAGAGCACAGCCAGTACACAGGGAACACGCTGTAGCCAGCGCTGCCGCCAGGCACTGCCGAAGGAAAGCATGGGCAAGGCTTTGTCGTCGTCATCCATGAGGGTATGATCAGGGCCATGCTGTTTCAGCAACCGGGAGTCGAATCGCATGTCTTCAGCCGTCATTACCTTTACCCCCCTGCATATGGAACTGGGCCTGATTCACGCCTACGGTGTGGATGCCGAAAAATTTTTGCAAGGGCAATTCTCCAACGATCTGCATGCCCTGGCCAGTGGTCACGGCCAGTGGAGTAGCTACAGTACGGCCAAAGGGCGCATGATCGCCAATTTTTACGTACAGCGCGACGGCGATGGCTTTTGGCTGAGTCCGGCCGCCGATATGGCCGACATCGTCATTGAGCGCCTACGCAAGTTCCGGATGATGGCCAAGCTGGAGATTGAGCGGGGGGAACCGGAATCCGCATTGCTAGCCGTCTACGGCAGCGGTGCGAGTGGCCTGCTCGACCACACCTTCAACATAGCATTGCCGGAAGCCGGCAACAGCGGGGTGGTCGACGACGACAGGATCATTACCCGCCTGCCCTGGATGGATAAGGAAGCCTTTTTGATCGTTTTGCCCGCATCCCGTGTCGAAGCGCTCAGCACAGAGTGGGCGGCGGCTGGCGCGCGGGCCGGATCTGCGGAGGATTGGCGATTGCAGGCCATTCATGCCGGCGTCGGCATGATCAGTAGCGCCACCACAGAAAAAATCATTCCCCAGGAGCTGAATCTGGAGGTACTGGGCGGCATCAATTTCAAGAAGGGCTGCTACCCAGGGCAAGAGATCGTCGCCCGCTCCCACTATCTCGGCAAGCTCAAGAACCAGACTTATCGGATCGCGGCGCCAGCGCCACTGCGGGCGGGTGAAGAAGTCTTCTGCACCAGCATGGGTGAACAGAGCATTGGCATCGTCATCAATGCGGCACCGGATCCTCAGGATGGCTTTGCAGCGCTGGCCGTTGTACGCGCCGCCAACGCCGGGGAGGCCCTGATGGCCGGGGCGCCGGACGGTACGCCTTTGAGCTTAGGGAAACTTCCCTACCCCCTGCCCCTGGACGTCGCCAGGGAAGGATAATCCATGTGGGGTCTGGTGGCAGGCATTGTCAGTTATCCGGTATTTGCCTGGTATAGCAAGCGTTACCTGGATGAGCAGGGACTGGAACGCGGTTTTACCCGCATGGTACTGGTGTTTTTGGTGGCTACCCTACTCTCTTCGGCGCTTGCTTACGGGGTTTCGTGGATGACCAGTACCCCGCAGAGTCGCAGCAGTCAGGCTCAGCTGCAAAAAAAGGGCACCGCGATGTTGGCTGACGAGTTGCAGTGCGCGCAAGACCCCGTCAGCGCCGTTTGCCAGTCCACGGCGGAGCAAGCCGACGCTTTGGAGAAAAAGCTCCTGTCCGGCCTCACCGGTAACCATAAAAATCAGTGAGATATCGAAATGGCTTGGCGGAATGTGGCGAAATGGCTGAGCGGTCCGCCCCGCTGTAAAAGCTCTCCATAGGTCCCCGACTCCACGATCCGCCCCTCGTCGAGCACGTGAACGCAGTCCATGTGCTCCAGACCCACCAGACGATGGGTAATATACAGCACGGTGCGTCCTTCCATGATCTGGCGCAGGTCTTTGAGGAATTCCATCTCCGTCACCGGATCGAGCCCTTCGGTCGGCTCATCCAGAATCAGCCAGGGGGCATCCTTGAGAATCGCCCGGGCGATGGCCACCCGCCGACTCTGACCGCCGGAGAGCTTCACCCCGCCTTCGCCGACAATGGTATCCAGGCCCTGAGGCTGGCTGCGCACGAACTCCGCAAGCTGCGCCGTGGCCAGCGCGGCCCAAAGCGCATCCTCTCCCGCCTCGCCCTTGGCCACCAGCAGGTTGTCGCGAATCGTACTGTGGAAGAGATAAGAACGCTGGGATACTACCGCGAAATATTCGCGCAGATTATCTGCCGGGAAATCCCGCAATTCATGGCCACCCAAACGCGCGCTGCCCGACTGATAGTCATAGAAACGCAGCAGCAGATTGGCGAGGCTGCTCTTGCCAGCCCCCGTCACCCCCAGTACCGCAACCCGTGCGCCCACCCGGATGCTGAGGTCTACGCCGGCCAGGGCATCGCATTGGGCGCCGGGATAGCGCAGGTGTAGCTCCTTCAGCTCCAGATCCGGCCGATCCACCCGCGGTGCGGGTCCCGATGCATCGGGGAAAGGCAGGGGCGTATCCGCCACCGCAAAAATACGGCGGGCGGCCGCACGGGTCTGCCCCAAAAACTGAAAGGCCAGTGGCAGGGCCGCAATGGCCTCGAAAGAGCCCATCACGCCCAAGGCAAAGAGCGGTAGATCTGAAACACCCAACGCTCCGCGATGGACCAACGGAATCGCCAGCACCACCACGACCCAGACCGCCAGATTGCCCATGAATCCCATACCGGCGCTGCCGAATCCGGAAATCTGCGCCATGCGCGCCTGCCGCTGGAGTAGCGCAGCGTTGAGCGTGCCCGTACGCCGCAGTATCTCCGGTCCGGCGTTATAGGTCAGCAGCTCACCCATACCCTGCATACCATCCACCACTTGTACCCGGTAATCTGACTGAATGGTGGTCATCTCCGCGCCACTGCGCGCGCCCAGCCGCTCGGTGAGCAGCGGTAGAAGCAGACCGGTCACGGCGAGGAAAAGAAAGAGCGCAATGGCCAGTTGCCAGGAGAAAAAAGCGAAGACGCCCGCCATCACGAGCGTCGCCAACCCGGCCACCAGGAAAGGGGCGAAGACACGCAGGTAAAAATTGTTCAGGGTGTCAATATCGGCGACGATGTGCGAAAGGATGTCGCCGGAACGAAAGCCTTGCAAGCCGGCCGGTGCGAGCGGCTCCAGTCGGGTATAGAACCAGGTGCGTAGTTGTGCCAGCAGACGAAACGTCGCTTCATGGGTGACAATACGTTCCAACCAGCGCGAGATGACCCTGGTCGTCGCAAAAGCACGCACTCCGGCGGCTGGCAGGAAAAAGTTATACAAATTCAGAGTGGCATAACCGCCCAGACCGGCCAGCGCCGCACTCGCCAGAAACCAGCCGGAGAGGGCCAGCAGGCCGAAGTTAGAAAGAATGGTCAGCAAGGCCAGGAAGGCACCCCCCAGCATCCAGAGCTTGAACGGTCCGAACAGTTTCAACAGGCGGTAAAGATCACGCACAGTCCCCCCGATAGGCTGCTACCAGCCTTGCGTAGGCGCCACCGGCGGCCAAAAGTTCGCTGTGGGTACCAGCTTCGACCACTTTCCCGGCATCCATGACCAGGATGTGATCAGCGCGCTCTGCCGTCGCCAGACGGTGGGCAATAACGATGGCCGTTCGTCCCTGGATGAGTCGTTGCATGGCATCCAATACCAGCGATTCATTCTCCATGTCCAGATTGGCCGTGGCCTCATCCAAAATGAAAAGCGGCGGATTCTTGATAAAGGCGCGAGCCAGGGCCACCCGCTGAATCTGACCGCCGGAAAGGCCTTGGCCCAAATCGCCCACGGGGGTATCAAAACCTTGCGGCAAGGCGTCAATGAATTCCAGCACATGGGCGTTCTTCGCCGCCTCCCGCAGAGTGGCCATATCCGCATCAGGACGGCCGATGCGAATATTTTCAGCGATGGTGCCGTAGAACAGACGAGGGTTTTGCGGTACCCAGGCCAGTTGCCGCCACCAACTCTCCCGCTCCAGGGCGCGCAAAGGAATCTGGCCATTGACCAGGATTTCTCCGGAATCCGGTTGCACAAAGCCGAGTAAGGCATTGGCCAAAGTGCTCTTACCCGCACCGCTGGCACCGACCAGCGCGGTAACCTGGCCCGCCGGAAAATCGGCGTTCACGCCGGCCAGCGCTATCCTGCCTTCCTCATAGGAGAAATGCAGGTCGCGCACCGTGAGGCTGATAGCCTGTGTACCGGCGTAAGCCACTGGCTGCGGCTTCTGCTCCGGCAGCGGCATGTCGAGAATTTCAAAAATGCGTTTGGCGGCGGCAATGGCGCTCATCCGCGCATGATAATAGGTGGCAAGACCACGCAGCGGGTTAAAATACTCCGGCGCCAGTAAAAGGACGAAGAACGCGGTGTAAAAAGTGACCGAGGAATGGACTTCCAACAGGCGCGCACCCAGCGATACGGCCACCAATGCGATAGACAGGCTCGCAAAAAATTCGAGCACCGCCGAAGTGAGGAAGGCCACCCGTAACCCAGCCATGGTCGTGCGCCGATAGTCGTCAGAAATGCGCGCGACGATCTCTATCTCGTCCTTGGCACGACCGAAAATTTTTAGCGTGGTCAGACCCTGTACCACGTCCAGAAAATGGGCACTCATCAGCAGCATTTTGCGCCACTGGCGCTGATTGATAGCCTCCGCCTGGTAACCCACCAGCACCATAAAGAAGGGTACCAACGGCCCGGCGATGAGAAGAATCAAACCGCTGATCCAGTCTGTAGGGAAGACAAACACGAGGATAGCCAGCGGTATAAGGCTGACCAATGCCATTTGCGGCAGGTAGCGGGAAAAGTAAGGCTCCAGCGCTTCGACACCTTCAATCATGGTACTGGCGATGTCGGCGCTACGCTCCCCTGCCACCGCCACCGGCCCCAAACTCAAAAGGTGGGAAAGCAGGCGCTCGCGCAGGTAGGTCTTGATACGCGCACTGGCCCGAAAAGCCACCAACTCGCTCGCCCAGGAAAGCCCGGCCCGGATGACAAAAAGACCGAGCATGACCCAGAGCAGCGGCATCACCGCCGCCAGATCCCCGCCATGAAAAGAAACATCATCGACGATCTGCGCCAGCAGGAAGGCCTGGAGGATAATCAGCAGGCCGGCAGCCAGGCCCAGTCCGATGCCGAAATAGAGCGTACCCCTGGTGCGCCGTCCCTCCTGCATCAACCGCTGATCCATCCGCTGTGCTTGTGCCATCACCAACCTCTAATATAACCAGCGTACTCTAGCATAAGGCAGGTGCGTGCCCACCATGCCTGATGATCAGCAGATGCGTGCATCCAGAAATAAGGTAAGCACCCCCGTATAACCATATATTTTATCGTGCGATATCTCTCCGTTGGCAAAAAAACCCACCAGCGGGAAGTCGCCCAGCCCCTCCTGGATAACCCGCAATTCCGCAGAATCTGGTCCAAACAGGCTCTCGCCGCGCCCCAAACAGGAGAAATAGAGGCCGCCGCGAATCCTCCGCCCATCCGCCAGACGGGCAATTTCTATGAGCATACGCTCCAAATCTTCGCGCGCGGTGCTGCCGTCTCGCTTGCAGAACATCAGGGTCTGGCCGACCTCCACATATTCCCCGATTGCTAGCAGCTTTCGGTCGACATCGATACCGATCAGGTTGCGTACCATATAGTCGCCGCGATCATCGTTTTCTACCGGCAGCGCCACAAAAATAAAACCCGCCGCCCGCTGCAAATCTCGGGAGAGGATATCACCGACTTCTTCGTAAAACACATCCAGCGCCGGGCGGTCATCCAGGCGGGCGACCACGTTACTCTTGGCTTCGCCAATTTGATGGATAGGACCGATAGGGCTACAGCCCTGGGTCAGGCGGGTAGCAATGGCGATCTCTTCGCTGAACATCACGCCGCTCAGCCCACCGTGCACCACCTTATCGGCAAGCTGCGCACCGTTGGCACGACTGTTGCCGATTCCGCCAGTGAGGAAACCACTCTTCATCTTTCCGGCAAAATCACGGACCAGATCAGGCAGATCCGGCGTTTGGGAGTCACCATGAACGATGGCGAAGTAAGGCGGACGATCGGGGGAAATTGTTAAATCTGTGCCACGCTGGTAAGGCTCCATCCCAGAAAACAAGTGAAATTCCGTCTCCGGGAAGTCGGCCACCATAAAGGCCAGTGCCGGTTCGTCCAGGTATTCCTGCGCAGTCGCACAGATGCCGATCCCCACGCAGCCCGTCCAGTGCGACACACCGGTTTGTTCTCGCACAGCATTCAGGATTTCCGGCAAATCAGACTCAAAACGGTCACTGACGTAGAGGAAACCCAGCGTACCGCCCCGCACCCGCGGACCCGCCATCTCCAACGCGGTGGACAAAGCCGTACGCCAATCCGCGTTACGGGCATGGCCGTAGGGGAAGAGCCGTTCATTATGCAAAGGGGCACCTCGTTAGTTTTTCTTGTAAAAAAGGCGTGACGAACAAAAATACCGAAGATTGACATATCCGGACGGTACCTGTTGAGAACAGGCGATACCATGTATCGGTATGGATTATCGGGGGGAAAAAAGGCTGAGCAGCCTTTTTATTTGGTGGAGCCAAGCGGGATCGAACCGCTGACCTCTTGAATGCCATTCAAGCGCTCTCCCAGCTGAGCTATGGCCCCGATGCGCCGTAATATATGGATTCGTGGGGGTGATGTCAAATATTTTTTGCATACACCCGTCCATCAGCAGCATGTGCTCAAAGGTCCACAACCATACCGTCATAGGCTGGAATAATCCCGTCAGGCAACTCCGCAGCCAACGTCGCATAGTCAATATCATGGGTCATATGGGTAAGAATAATCCGCTCTGCGCCAATGCGCTGCGCCCAATACAAGGCCTCTTCCACATTAAGATGGGTGGGATGCGCTTCGTAATGCAGACAGTCAAGAATCAGGACTTTCAGCCCCCGCAACAGCATCAGACTGCTATCTGGAATAATTTTTAGATCAGTAAGATATGCTGCGTCATTAAACCGGTATCCGAGAATAGGCAGAGGACCGTGCATCACGGGTATCGGCGTCACCGCAATCGCACCAAAGGTCTGCGGCGATGCTATCCGGTGCATGGATAGCGAAGGTTTCGCCCAAGTGATATCCGGCGGCAGAAAACAATAGCGAAAACGGCCCACCAGCTCCGTTGCCGTGCGTTCATCCGCATGGCAAGGAATCACGATCTTCTGCGCAAAATTGAAGGCACGCAGGTCATCGATACCGTTGATATGATCGGCGTGAAAATGGGTATAAAACACGGCGCTCAGTGTTCGCACATCGGCGCGTAGCATCTGCTGACGCAGGTCAGGACCGGTATCCACCAGCAGATGCGTATCCTCATCCCGCACCAGAATACTGGCCCGCAGGCGGCGGTTGCGCGGATCAGCGCTGCAACAAACCGGACAATGGCAAGCAATCGCTGGTGTCCCGGCACTGGACCCTGTACCAAGGAACACAATCTTCACACCGCCACCGCGTGCCTAAACAGTGCGTGGAAGTTAGCCGTGGTCTGCGCGGCGATATCCTCCAGCGTCGCACCCCGCAACGCCCCGAGAAAGGCCGCGACATGAGCGACAAAAGCTGGCTCGTTGCGCTTGCCGCGTTGCGGCACCGGCGCCAGGTAGGGTGCGTCCGTCTCCACCAGCAGGCGATCCGCCGGTACCTTCCTGGCCACCGCCTGCAATTCAACAGACTTCTTGAAAGTGACAATGCCGGAAAAGGAGATATAAAAGCCCATATCCATAGCCGCTTTCGCAAAATCCCAGTTTTCGGTGAAGCAATGGATGACGCCGCCAGCGGCTGCCGCATCTTCACTGCGCATCATGGCGATGGTGTCCGCCGCCGCCGAGCGGGTGTGGATGATCAGGGGCTTTCCCGTAGCCTTGGAAGCGGCTATATGCTGGGCAAATCGTTCCCGCTGCCAAGACATATCCCCTTCATTGCGGAAATAATCCAAGCCGGTCTCGCCGACCGCCACCACTTTGTCTGCAGCCAGGGCGGTCAGCAAATACTCCCATTCCGGGGTCTCTGCTGCGGGTTCATTGGGATGCACGCCCGCCGCCGCCCACACGCCGGGGTACTCGGTAGCCAGGGCCTGCACCCGCGGCCAGTGCGCCTCGACGACCGCTGCAATCAGTATTTCTTGCACTCCGGCCGCCTGGGCACGCGCCAGAATGCTGGCCCGATCGGCATCAAAATCATCAAAATCCAGATGACAGTGGGAGTCTACCAACATGCGTTTATGACCTTCTGGCAATTCAGGCGGATTTTTCCTGCCCGACATGCTGGGCGGGAGACAAATTCCGTCTTTGCCGAGCCGCCTCAAAGAGGCAAACCCCGGTAGCGACGGACACGTTCAGACTTTCGATGGCTCCCTTCATGGGAATATGGGCCAGATAATCGCAGTGCTCGCGAGTAAGGCGGCGCAAACCTTTCTCCTCCCCGCCCATTATCATCGCCAGCGGCATATTCAAGTCAAGATCATAAAGACTCTGAGCACCCTCCCCCGCCAACCCGACCAGCCAGAAACCCGCCTCTTGCAAAGCAGACAAGGCCCGCGACAGGTTGGTCACCGTACAGACCGGAACGCGTGACGCCGATCCGGCAGACGCCTTGCGCACGGTAGCATTGACCGGACAGGCATTATCCCTAGGCAGAATCACCGCGTCGACCCCAGCCGCTTCGGCACTGCGCAGACAGGCACCGAGGTTATGCGGGTCGAGCACACCATCCAGCACCAGCAGGAAACCACTGCCGTCCAATTGCGCCAGGATCGTCTCGAAGTCCGGCTCAGGAAAGGCACGCAGCAAGCCGCCCACCCCTTGGTGTTTGTCGGTATTCAGCCTCCGACCCAATGCCGTGCTCCGCCATTCATGCACTGGTAGGTGCTGTTCTGTGGCTTTTTGCAGCAACGGCGCGACACGGTCGTCGGCCCTCCGCTCAATCGCCACCCAGAGCTCCAGCAATTCTTCTGAATCCAGTGCAGCGCTGACCGCGTGGATACCGTAGAGGAATTCTTTAGCCACCCGACACTCCTGCCAACATCGTGAACACCTCAGGATTACGCTGGTCGGGCGGGATACAAGGCAGACCGACGCGCGCAAAGGCCACCGCTTCGTCGGGTGCCGGGGCCTCATCCCAGCCCGGCAAGCGGTGGCATACCGCAACAAACGCGGCTGGCCCCGTGTGGGCGATCTGCGCAAAACCCAGGAGATCGGTCGGGGCCTGATAAAATTTTACCCCGATACCTTCCTGACTCCATGCCTCCCCCTTACCGGAGACAGACCTCGCAAAAAGAGGGCAGGCAGCAAGTGCGGCCTCCCACTCGTCCGGCGTCAACACGCCCTCGCGGAGAAACTCCAGGCGCGGCAGCGGCCACTCACCCCGCCGCAAAGGGCCGGTACGCTGCAACTGCCACCCCTGCCCGGCCGCCCAGGAAAGAACTTGTGACTCCAGTTCCAGATACGCCGACAACGGTAGCGTCATGAGCAGGGCACAATCTGCGATAGAACGTCAAAATACGCGATTATCATACCGACTTAGAAGCTGTCGAAAATGTCGTCAACGATATTGTCCGCCACTGCGAAACCAGCGCCGAGACCCAACCCGGTCATGACATTACCCAGAAAGCCGCCACCCATACCCGGCTGTCCCTGCATGGGCGCATTCCAGGACCGCTGCTGCCCCATATTAGGGTTCATACCAGCCGGCTGCCCCATCCCCTGCATCTGCATTTCCAACTGCTGGATACGCTGCGCCATCTGCTGCAGCATCATTCCCACGTTCTGCTGCTGTTGTTGCAGGTTCATGGCTAAGCTACGCAACTCCATATTAATCTCGCGTCCGGTCATATTATCCGGTGCCATGGCGCTCACCCGTCCGGCGACCTGCTGCAAGGCCTGCAGGTTATTCTGGGTCTGCTGCTGCAACTGATTGTATTGTTGGTCCAACATTGAGTAGTCCATGATGTGCTCCTGATTTCGTAAGGAAAATATCCACCGATTAGATAGGCAGAAAGCCTGTGCGGTTCCATAACTGCAATAATTCGCGCCACTACTCCTGCAGGCGAATGCGCCGCTCCCAGGCACGCCATACCCCGCGCGCCAACAGCACCAGAATAGGTCCGATGATCAGGCCGATCAAGCCGAAGGCTTCCGCGCCACCAAGAATGCTGAAAAACACCAGAAAGAAAGGGGCCTGCGTCTGCGATCCGGTGAGCAGTGGGCGTACCACCAAATCCGCCACGGTAATCACGATAAGCCCCCAGGCGAGAACAAGCAGACCAGCTACCCAATGCCCCGTAAAGGTGAGCCAGAGGGTAGCCGCGCCAACTATGGCCGTGGCGCCAAAGGGTATCGGCGATATCAGTGCGGTCGCGACCAACCAAAGAGGCCACATGCTCAGGCCCGCAACCGCGTAAGCGATACCAATAAACATGCCCTCTACCACACCCACACCAATGAGGCCGATCAGCACCGAACGCGCGGCATCCCGGCAGGCAGCCAAAAACCGATCGCCGCGATCACGGCCCCAGAGTTGGGTAGCCCCCAGACGCAGCGCCTCCGTGAGACGCTCACCGTGCAGGGCCAACGCAAAAACGGTCAGTGCCGCAAAAAACGTATGTAACGTAAATATCCAGAGCTGACCCAGAGAATCGGTGATGAAGCCGGAATGGGCACTGAGCAGCGCGGAGAGATAGGCACCGTTCAGCCCATGCAGATGGCTGAGCAACCAGTGCCCCACGTAAGGAACCTGCATCACTTCCGGCGGCACATCGACGAGCGGACCACCTGACTGCCAACGGGAGATAAGCAGAGCTACCTGAGGCAAGACTGAATCAACGATAAGGACCGCGGGAATAATGATGATCGCCACCCACGCCAGGGCATGTATAAGCGAACCCAGCCAGCGCGGTAGATGAAACCCCTGCTCCAGGCGCAACTGCCAGGGCCAACCCACTGTGGTCAGCACAGCCCCCATCAGCAAGGGGCCAGCGAATGGGCTGAGGGTATACGCGGCGCCAGCGTAAATCAGCAGCAACACCAACATGCCCCAATTGGCGTAGCGTGATGGTTCTTGGCTTTTTTGCACTCCGTTCCCCTGATATGGATCCACCATGGAGTGCAAAGCTACCATAGTGCCGTGCCAATGGAAATGTGCATAAGCGCCAGAAAAACCGACAAGATTGGCCGGTCAGTGCGGGTGAATACCGGCGCGCTCCCAGACCGGCACGACACCGTCAGGCAAGGTGAGCAGATGACCGATGGCCGCGTGGCCAACATCCGGGCCATGGAAGTCGGAGCCGACCGATCCGACCATGCCCAGTTGTCGGGCGAGCCGCCCCAGATGCTCGCGATCCCCGGCCGCCTGACTGCCGGAGCAGACCTCAAGGCCAATGCCCCCCGCATCCCGGAACTCGGTGAGCAACGCACGCAGCCGGGTACCGCTGAGTTTATAGCGGCCAGGATGGGCCAGAACGGCGGATCCACCTGCCGCGTTGATCCAGCCAACCGCTTCAGGCATGGGAATCCAGTCGCTGGACACGTAGGCCCTACAACCGCGCCCAAGATATTTGCCAAAGGCCTCGCTCGCGTCTGCACAATATCCTTCACGTACCAGCCAGCGCGCAAAGTGACTACGCCCGACCATACGGCTGCCCGCCATCGCTCGCGCTCCGGCTTCTGCGTCACGAATACCGGCGCCTTCTAATAAGCGCCCAATTTCTAAGGCACGCCAGTCGCGGAAGGCCATAATCCGGCTCAAACCTTCCTGCATGACGCCATTCGCGGGGTCAATAAAAAGGCCAACAATATGGATGCCCTGGGTACTCCATTCGCTAGAAACTTCAACGCCGGGGATAAGTTGAATGCCCATTGTCGCCGCCTGCGCACCGGCCTCCGCAAGCCCCGCAGTATTGTCGTGGTCAGTCAGTGCCATGACGCGCACCCCGGCCGCATGCACCCGCTTCACCAGGTCGGTGGGCGTCATGGTGCCATCGGAAGCCAGAGAGTGCATATGCAAATCAACAGGAGAAACGGGGCTTGGGTGCGACATGAGAAGATTCCTGAATAAAGAGGACGCCGCTCACTGCGGAATCCGACGCCATTCCATGTTAGCATAACACGCTCTACTTCATCGGGCATATCGGAGGCAAGCAGTGGCTCCCATTCTGGACATCTCTGGCGCACAGAAGCGCTTTGAACAATACGCCAAACCCCTTCTTGGTGCCTTTGCCAAGAGCGGTATCGCCACCGGGGAACAGATCACCCCGCCGATGATCGTGGACGCACTGCGCCAGCTTTTCACACTGCTGGCAACGAACGTTGCCTCCTGGGATCCCTCCCTACCCGCCGACGAACCGGAACGCATCGGCGACCTGACCATCGGCCTGCTGATGGATCTTGCCACCTGGGCCGAGCGCCTGGGTGAGCGTCAGGCGAAGGTCGCCCTGGAAATGATCACCGTCAGTCTCGCAGCGTGGGTATGTAATCAACACGGCGCCCTCCACACGCTGGAGCCGATCGTCAACGGCCTGGCCGTTCTGGCCAATAGTTGCGGCGAACCCGACGAACTGCGTTCCCTGGCCCAATTGATGGGCAGGGTAAAAGACGCCGCATCCGCAGACTATGGCACCGATCTGGACGGTGTTGATCCACACCGGCCCTGGCGTATCCTGTTATTGAATTGGGGCATCACCGCGACGCGTGCGCAGGATCCAGCGGAAATGCGGCGTGCTTTTGCAGCGCTGGTGCACCATTTACCTAGCGATGCGCCATTATTCTTTCAGGAAGGACGCCAGCAAGTGACCCGAGGTGATTTTCCGGACGAGGTGAAGGTCGTCATGGAAGAAGCGGCAGAAAGTGCCGGACGTGGTCTGCACTAAATCGCAATTACACGGCCCGGTTTGACATCCGGGCCATGTAACCTGTCCACCCCCACAGGTTCCTACGATGGGCGCAAACAGGATAACCGGCAATCAGAGCTCTTTGCCGTGATGCGCCAGGAAGTCAGCAACACCCTCACTGGTCGGCTTCATGCCCGCTTTGCCCTTCTCCCACTGTGCCGGGCAGACTTCGCCATGCTCTTCAGAGAATTGCAGCGCATCCACCATACGGATCATCTCGTCAATGTTACGGCCCAGGGGCAGGTCGTTGATTACTTCATGACGTACCACACCGCCGCGGTCGATCAGGAAGGAGCCACGCAGCGCCACCTCGTCATTGAGCAAAACGTCATAATTGCGCGCGATGCTCTTGGAGAGGTCAGCCACCATGGGGAGCTGGATATGTCCAATGCCGCCCTTCTCTTCCGGCGTGTTTTTCCAGGCCAGATGAGTAAAATGGGAGTCCACACTACAGGCGATGACTTCCGTATTGCGCGCCTTGAACTCCGAGAGACGGTGGTTGAACGCGAGGATTTCCGAGGGGCAGACGAAGGTGAAATCCAGCGGATAGAAAAACAATACGGCATATTTTCCCTTGATAAACTGAGAAAAATGAAAAGCCTCATTAATAGTGTTGTCAGCCATGACCGCGGGGGCCACGAAATCGGGAGCAGCTTTGCCTACCAATACAGCCATCGTTATTCTCCTCTGTTGAAACGGCAGGATGAAGTCCAGATTTTTACTATAGCGAACTTTTCTATATTTCGCTACGTCTTAGATTATGGTGGACGACATGGGCAAAATTCCCAGAGTGGGCAGTACGCTTTCCTTAGGCTAGAATAGGTTCCCAGCCCACCGGGCGATCCCGGTCATAATCCATTAGACTAAAATGTGAGGAGCTTGGCCCCCATGACTTATGTGGTGACTGAATCTTGTATCAAGTGCAAATATACCGACTGTGTAGATGTCTGCCCGGTGGACTGTTTCCGCGAAGGACCCAATTTTTTGGTCATCGACCCCGATGAGTGCATCGACTGCACCCTCTGCGAGCCCGAATGCCCTGCGGGCGCCATTTTCCGCGATGATGACCTGCCCGAAGGTCAGGAGGAATTTGAGGAAATCAATGCCCGCCTCGCCAAGATCTGGCCTGCCATCGTTCAAAAGAAAATGGCGCCCGAGGATGCGGATGCCTGGCTGGAAGTAAAGGATAAACGGGGTCTTCTCGAAGAGTGAACAACGCTGGCGTGCCCGCCACATGGCGATCTCCCAGCTTTCGCCGCCTGCTCGGTCTGGTCCACGCGTATCGCGGCCGCATCCTTTTCGCCACACTCTTCATGGTGATTTCCGGGGCGGCGACCGGTGGCGTAGCGTATATGATCAAGCCGGTCCTCGACCGAATCTTCATCGACCGCAACGCCAGCATGCTCGTCTGGTTGCCCCTGGGCGTCATAATGATCTACGCCGTTAAAGGCGGCGCCGATTACGTACAGGCTATCACCCTGGTCCGGGTGGAAGAAGACGTTTTGCGCGGTCTGCGCGAGCGTCTTTATGCCCATACCCTACGCCTGCCCCTCGGCACCCTCATCGACAGCAGTCACGGTAGCACCCTGTCGCGAATGAGTCTGGACCTGACTTTATTGCAGCAAGGCCTCTCGGTGCTGGCGCGTTTCTTCCTTTCCACCTTCCAGATCATCGCGCTCATGGCGGTCGTGTTTTACATGAGCTGGAAATTAGCGCTGATCAGCTTCATCACCCTGCCCATCGCGTTTTATCCGTTGATTCGTTTCGGCCAGAAGCTACGCCAGCGCGGTGAACGCCAACAAGAGCAGATGGGCCAGATCATGGACCAATTTTCTCAAAGTCTGCGCGGCGCCGAAGTGATCAAAAGCCAGGGTGCTGAAGACTTTGAGGGGCAGCGTTTCGGTATTCAGGCGCGTCACTACTTCGACCTGATGATGCAGATTGCCCGCATCCAGAAGGCGACGGTTCCTATCATGGAGATGATTGCGGCGCTGGGCATTGCGGTCATCATCTATCTGGGGGGCAGTCAGGTGGTGAATGGCGGGATGACGACGGGGGCCTTCTTCAGTTTTCTGACGGCGCTGGGGATGATCTATGAGCCCCTGCGCCAGCTCTCCTCGGCAAACAATCAACTGCAACAAGGTCTTTCTGCCGCAGACCGGCTCTTTGCCTGGCTGGACCAACCGGCAGAGGCCAGCCAGCGCTCCCCGACGCCGTGTCCCTGGGGCACTTGGCAGTGCCACGATCTCAAGTTGGAATTGGGGGGCGAAGCCATTTTACATGGCCTCCAGTTTACCATACCCCCTCTCAGCACGACGGCCATAGTCGGCCCCAGCGGCGGTGGCAAAACCAGTCTGGTGCGGGTGATGCTCGGCTTGCTGCCACCCAGCGGGGGAGACATTACGGTGGCTGGGCGGTCCATCCGCGATCTCCCTCCCGGCGATTACCGGGGTTATTTCAGCTTTGTGGCTCAGGAGCCCGTACTCTTCAGCGGCACCGCTCTGAGCAATATCGCCTATGCCGATGCTCAACCCGACCACGAACGCGCCGAGGCAGCCGCGCGGCAAGCGCACGCTTGGGAGTTCTTAGCTCCAATCGGTGGGCTGGAAACGATGATCAAGGGCAATGGCGGCAATCTTTCCGGCGGCCAGCGCCAGCGGCTCGCCATCGCCCGTGCGCTCTATCTGGATCGCCCCGTGCTCGTCCTTGACGAAGCCACCAGCAACCTCGACAGCGAAAGTGAAGAACGCATCGCCGAAACCCTCGGCGCCCTGCACGGACGAAAAACCCTTATCATCGTCGCGCACCGCCCGCGCACTACCCGTCTCGCCGACCAGATCATCCACCTGGAGCGCGGCCAGATCGCGGCCGACGCGCCGGAACACGGCGCCGCATAGCGGCCTTAAACATTCAGGAAGTTTTTCGCAACGATTGGCGCAGCGCAACCAAGGCCTCAGATAGAAGCCGGGCGCCATCGGCATCCGGCGTGGGACCATAACGCTGGGTCAGATAGATTTCACGCACAGATGCCCACTGATCCGCAGGCACCGGCAACTGTTGCCAGAACAAGCTGTCCACGCCCGGTCGAACATCTCTCAATCCCAAAGTGCGCAAGGCGCGCGCCGCATGCTGGCGCCAATATCCATCCTTACCCTGATCCGCCCGATGGCGGCGCCACAGCAGCCAGACCATTAGCAGCAAAACGCTGACCCCCACCAGCCAGTAAGCGAGTACGGCGTGCCAGTGCCAGTCCGACGCTTTCGGCCGCCAGCGCGGCGCATGCGCAGACGACTGCGCCATCTGCATCAGTTGCAAACCCGCTGAGTTCCAGAGGGCGCGCTGTTTGGCCGGGGTCAAGTCGATCACCATGTTGATCCATTGCCATTGCATCCAGTCCCAAAGCTGTTGAGCGCCGGGCACCACGTGGGGGGCTAAGGTACCGGTCTTGCTGCCCCCCTGACTGGGCGCCATCAGCGCAGGCGTCGCATCCAGCCGTACCCAGCCTCGTCCCGGCAGCCAGGCCTGCACCCAGGCATGGGCCATGCTCTGCCGCACAATCCAGTAGCTGCCCACTGGGTTGTACTCGCCACCGTGATACCCGGTCACCACCCGTGCCGGAATTCCGTCCAGTCGGAGCAGCAGAGCCAATCCGCCGGCGTAGTATTCGCAAAAACCCGTATGGGTATGGAGGAGAAAATCCGCCATGCCCTGCCCGTGGGGGTAACCCGTCGGCACTTGCAGGCTGTAGCGGAAAAAGGGCTCTTGAAACCAGTGCAGCAGACGCTGCACCACCACCGCATCGCTACCGCCCACAAATCGGGCCGCCAACGCACGCACGTCCGGGTTGGTGTCGGCAGGTACCTGCAGGGCCGCGGCGCGCTCCGCTGCGGAGAGCAGACGCGGTGCGGCAGGCGCAGACCAGACGGTATAGCGCATGGGCAGACCGGGCGCCTTGTCCAGACGCAATACGCCGTCCGCCTGCTGCTGGTAGGTGACCGGGATATTCAGACGATAAGGCGCAGCCAGGGCAAACAGATAATTACTGTTGTCGGGGCTTAGAACGATTTTCTGCCGAACGCCTGTGGCACCAGCCTCGGCAGATACAGCGTCCTGCCCCATGGCGGCAGGCGGATCTGGCACCCAGCTCCGGCCCTCATCGCGCCAGAGGATCGCACCCACCCAATATAAACGCTCCGGGTCAGCGGGCGGCGGACTGATCTGCGCCCGAAAGACCGTGGCGGAGTCGAGGGCCAGATGCGCCATGCTGTCTGGCGACAAATCCGCGCTGAAACCCGAATGCACATCCCCCTGTGGCGGTGCCCAAGCCCAGAGCGGCGTCGGCGTACGCGGCAATATCAGAAAGAAAATGGCCGTCACCGGCAACAGCACCAGCAGAAAAACCAGACTGAAGACCAACATATATCGGAAATCTCGCCAGCGCAGTCCTTCCGTCGTGCGCTCCACCGCGGCATCGGCTAAAGGCTGCCAAAGCAATCCAAGCAGGGACAGGTATACGGCCGCCAACACAAAAATTCCGAGCAGAACATCCACGCGCAGCCACGCTGCCACCCCCATGCCCAGCAGCACCAGCGCCGCCACCTGATAAAAGTCGCGCTGGCTGCGTATTTCCAGCGCCTTCACCGCCAGCAGCACCAGTACCGCCTGACTGGCCATCGCCAGCCAGTTGCCCCATCCGGCCAGCAGCAACGCCAGCGCCAGCAGAAAAAGACCCAACATCAAGCGTTGCGCCGCACTGAACCAGGGCAGACGCCCATGCCAGGCCCCATACAGCCCGAGACCGGTCGCCACGAACCAAACCCCCATAGCCCAGAGTGACGCCTCCGAACCCAGCGCGAGGAGCAAAAAGACACCCATCAAGGCCGCCAGTAAGGAACCCACACTACGCGCGGGAATGCGCAGCCCAAACATCAGTTCACCTCTCCCGAATGCGGCAGGCGCCGCAGCCACTGGCCAGCCGTGCGCAGTCCCCAAGGCAGGGGGGCACGTTGATCAGTCTCCCGGAGCACCGGCAAAGGCGGCTGTTGCGCCAGCAACAATAAGGCCTGATCCAGACCCGCGCGTCCGCGACCGCTCACTATTCCGCCAGGCATCCGCAGTTGCCACGCCCAGCCCCGTTCCCGCGCGATGTCCAGCGCCGCGCGGAGTATTTGCAGGCGCTGCTCCACCGGCCAGCGTTGCAGCGTCACGTCTTCCCAGTCGAGCAGGATCCGTCGCTGCCCTGCATGCTCCCGCTCACGGGTAGGCAAGCGCAACTCCCCCTGCACGCCTAAAGACCAGTCCACCCGGCGCCAGACTACAGCGCCAAGCCCTTCTCCGGGCAGACGCTCCCGCACCCAGAGCAGATCACCGCTGCCACCCGGCTCACCCCCCTCTGTCTCCTGCTGACCCAGATCTGCCGGTAGCAACGATGGCTCGTCCGCAGCGGGGGCCACCCAGGGCTGATCCGCTGATTTCATCGGGAGATGCATACCGCGCCAGACAAAAGCAAAAGGAAAGGCAGAACCCATCCGTAGCGGGGGTAACAGCGGCTGACCGCGTAGGAGCGGGTGCCAGCTCAGGGCTACCAATGTTTCCTGGCGCGCACCTAGGCGAGTCACGGTGCGTCGCACGTCGCCTAAGCGCAGTTCCAGCAGCCACAGCGGCCAGGGACGTGGATTATGAATGCGCAGGAGCAGTTCACCCCGCTCTCCTGCGGTAAAAATCTGGCCGGGCAGCACGACGGCACGCACCCGCCAGAGGTTGCCGACGGCGACGAAACCGGAGAGGACCATAATGGCCAGCATCATGGAAACCAGCAGGAACAAGACATTATTACCCGTGTTTACGGCAGAAAAGCCGAGGGCCAGGGTTAGCCCGACAAAGACCTTACCAGGACGGGAAAGACGTACCTCCCGCCGTTTGCGACTCACGGGCCAAAACCCCAGGTATCCTGCATCAGCAGTGCGGCCAATTCATCACCGCCCAGCGATGCACTGGACAGCAAACGATGCCCCAGCACCGGCACCGTCACAGCGCGCAGGTCGTCGGGCGTCACAAAATCTCGACCCGCTAGAAAAGCCCAGGCCTGTGCGCTCGCCTTGAGCGCTAGCAAGCCTCGTGGCGACAAGCCAATCCGCACCCGTGCATCCTCACGGCTGCGTTGCGCCAGCGCCAAAAGCATTTCCTGTAGTTCCGGACTCAGGAATAGCGCCGCAACTTCTGCCTGCCACTGGCGCAGCAATGCGGTATCGGCCAGTGTTTTCAAATCGCTAGGCCGTCGGTTTTCCGCCGCCAGCAACCGCCGCTCCGCCTCGCGACTGGGATACCCCAGTGACAAACGCAGGGTAAAGCGGTCCAGTTGACTCTCTGGCAGCGGGAATACCCCAGCGTGCTCCTGCGGATTCTGGGTGGCGATCACAAAAAAGGGTTTAGGGAGCGGAAAGCTCTGCCCGTCTGCCGAGACCTGTCCTTCTGCCATAGCTTCCAGCAGGGCGGACTGACTGCGTGGCGAAGCCCGGTTGATCTCATCCATCAGCACTATGGCATGGAAAATCGGGCCCCGATGAAAGACGAAGCGCTGTTCGCGCGGATCGAAGAGACTACTCCCGAGAATGTCTCCGGGCAGTAGATCGGCCGTCATCTGCACTCGGGCAAAATCGAGACCCAGCAGATGCGCCAATCCCAGCGACAGGGTCGTCTTCCCCACCCCCGGCACGTCCTCCACCAGCACATGTCCCCCAGCCAGAAAGCCGGACAGAATCAGGCGCAGCGCCCGTTCTTTATCCAGCAACACTTCGCCGAGTGCATCGACCAGATCCGCCGGCGACGCCGTCACTGCGCGGCCGCCACATCCAGACGGCGCGCTGCTAGCGCTTCATCCAAGCGTCCTACCGGCAGATGATGGGGCGCTTCACGCAAGCGTTCCGGCTGCGCCAACGCCTCTTGACGAATCTGCGCCATCACCGCCACGAAACGGTCCAGCATTGCCTTACTTTCTGTCTCCGTAGGCTCGATCAGCAAGCACTCGGGCACCAATTGCGGGAAATAAATGGTCGGTGCGTGAATCCCGAAATCCAGCAGGCGTTTGGCTACATCCAGCGCCCGTATGCCCGTCGCCTTCTGCAAGTCGCTGACGCTCAGGATGAACTCGTGACTGGCACGCCGCTCCGGGAAAGCCGCCTGATAGCCCACCCGCTGCAATTCCCTGAGCAGATAATTGGCATTGAGCGCAGCATAAGCCGATACCCGGCCCACCCCCGCCCGACCCAGACGGCGTATATAGGCATGGGCGCGCAACAGCACACCGATATTACCGCCATGGGCACTGAGCCGACCGATGCTCTGAGGTAAATCACCATCGTCCAACCAGCGCAGAGCACCCTCATCGGCGCGGGTCACCATCGGCAGGGGCAGAAAGGGTCGCAGGCGTTCATGTACCGCCACGGCACCCGCACCTGGCCCACCGCCGCCATGGGGTGTCGCAAAAGTCTTGTGCAAATTCAGATGCATCACATCAAAGCCCATCTGGCCCGGCTGCACCCGTCCAAGAATGGCATTCAGATTAGCGCCGTCATAATAGAGCAGCCCCCCCGCCCCATGAATGCGTGCGGCAATATCCGCTATCCGCCGTTCAAAGACGCCCAGGGTGGAAGGATTGGTCAGCATAATCCCCGCCACATCCGGCCCCAGTTGTTGATCTAAAAAAGCCATATCCAGATCGCCGTCGGCCAAATTGGGAATTTCCACCACCTCAAACCCCGCCATCTGGGCACTGGCCGGATTGGTGCCGTGCGCCGCCGTGGGAATCAGCATCTTCCGCCGTCCATAGTCTCCGCGCGCCGCATGATAGGCGCGGATCATGGCGACACCGGCCAATTCGCCCTGCGCGCCCGCCGCCGGGGTCAGGCTCACTGCGGCCATGCCCGTTGCCGCCGCCAGCCATTCCTGCAACTCCCAGAGCACCTGCAGAAGTCCCTGCATAGCGGGAGCAGGCGTATCCGGATGCAGGCGCGCGAAGCCCGGCAACGAAGCCATGGTATGGGCAATCCGCGGATTATATTTCATGGTGCAGGAGCCCAGCGGATAAAACTGGGTGTCGATGGAGAAATTTTTCTGCGACAGGCGGGTATAGTGGCGCAGCACCTCCAGTTCCGCCGGGTTGGGCAGATTCAGGGGTGCCTTCCGCAGTAGCTCCGCCGGGATATCGGACGGCAACTCCACCGCCGGAAAATGGTGATCGTGATCGAAAATGGAATCGCTCATAAGGTCTCCAGCACAGCGGTCAAAGCATCGCGATACGCCAGCAGATCGGCCTCTTCCAGCAGTTCGGTGGTGCACACCAGCAGATCGCCCGCCTCCCCCATCCCCCAGTCAGAGAGCGGGATCCCCGCCAGCAGACCGTGGCCCAGCAGCGCATTCCGCACCGCCACGGCAGTATGTGGCAGACGCAGCACAAACTCGTGGAAGAAAGGTCCGCCATAAGGCAAACTCACGCCCGGCACGACCGTCAACAGTTCCCGCAGCCGCACGGCACGTTCATGGCAAAGCACCGCCGTCTGCTGCAAGCCGTGCCCGCCCAGCGTCGCCATGTGGATGGTCGCTGCCGTCACCATCAGGCCCTGATTGGTGCAGATGTTGCTCGTCGCCTTACCACGGCGGATATGCTGCTCCCGCGCCTGCAAGGTCAGACAAAAGCCCTCACGGCCCTGCCCGTCCACGGTTTTGGCGACCAGTCGCCCAGGTAACTGGCGCACGTGGGCCTTGCGGCAGGCGAGAAAACCAAAGTAAGGCCCGCCGCCGCTCAGGGGAATCCCCAGCGGCTGCCCCTCGCCCACCGCCATATCCGCGCCCTGTGTGCCCCAATCCCCCGGTGCCTTCAGCAAGGCCAGCGCCAGCGGATTGACTACCGCGACAGCGAGCAGACCATGGGCATGGGCCCAGTCGGTCAGCGCATCCACGGACTCCAGCAGACCCAGGGCGTTGCTCTGGGGAATAATCAGCGCCGCCGCATCCCCTGCATCCGCAGGCAATATCAGGGTGCCCATAGCGCGGTCATAAGGCACGCTCACCAAACGGATGTTTTGCAAACCGAGCACGCTGTCCAGCACCCGCCGCCAGCCCGGCAGCAGGTTCTCCGGCACCAAAATGGATTTGTCGCTGCCCTGAATCCGCAACGCCATCAGGCAGGCCTCGGCCAACCCCGAAGCCCCGTCGTAGAGGGAAGCATTACTCACCTCCAGCCCCGTCAGCCGCGTGATAAAACCTTGATACTCATAGATGACCTGCAGGGTGCCCTGGCTGGCTTCCGGCTGATACGGCGTATAAGCGGAATAAAACTCGCCGCGCCCGGTAATTTCCCAGACAATGGCCGGGATGTGGTGGGCATAAGCACCACCGCCCGCAAAACAGCGCAGCGGCGCGTTGCTGAGGGCACGCCCCTCCAGTTCGCGTTGCAGGGCCATCTCCGACAGCCCTTCGGGCAAGACCATGTCGTGCACTTGCAAAGCCGGTGGAATTTCATCAAAAAGCTGGTCGAGGCTGTCAACGCCAACGGCGGCCAACATCACCGCCGTTTCCAACCCATCGTGGGGAATATAGGGCATTTACTTAAGACTCCGCTAATTTACCGTAAGCCGCCGCATCCAGGAGTCCGGCACAGGCCGCTGCGTCGGCCTCCACCACCATAATCCAGCCCTGACCATAGGGGTCTTCATTGAGCCACTGCGGGTTATCCCCCAGCCCGGCATTACGCTCCACCACCGTGCCATCAAGTGGCGCATACAAATCCGCCGCCGCCTTGACCGACTCCAGCACGCCGCAGACTTCGCCACCATGAATCGCCTTACCGGTATCAGGCACCTCCACATACACCAGATCCCCCAGCAACTCCTGGGCATGATCGGTAATCCCCACCCGGTAGCGTCCGCCCCCCAGGTCTTCGACCCACTCATGGGTATCGCTGTAACGTAACGTCTCCGGAATCTTGCTCATGCCTCATGCTCCTCAGGAAAAGAAAAAGTTGCCACGCCTTTCCGCCAGAAGGGCGGCTTTATCACCAGCGCCGGACGCCGCACCCCGCGCACCACAACGGCGCATACGGCCCCCGGCTCCAGCGCCGCATCCACGCGGGCCAGCGCGATACCGCGCTGCAGGCTGGGCGAGAAAATACCGCTGGTGACCACCCCACAAGGCTGCCCCGCCGCATCTTCCACCACATAACCATGACGGGGAATGCCCTCGCGCATCGCCAGGCCGACAAGCTTGGCACCACCACCCGCGGCCAACTGCGCCGCCAGCGCCACCCGCCCCAGAAAATCCCGCTCTGCAGCACGCAAATCCACCGTCCAGGCCAGATTACTCGCATAAGGCGAAACCGCCGTCGTCATATCCTGACCGTAAAGATCCAGCCCCGCCTCCAGACGCAGACTATCCCGCGCCGCCAACCCGGCTGGCCGCACCCCGGCAGCCACCAGCCGATCCGCCAGGCTCGGCAACAAAGTATTCGCAGCGATAATTTCGACACCATCTTCGCCGGTATAACCCGTGCGCCCGACGAAGAAATCGCCCTGTTCCAGCGCGTGAAAAACCGGCAACTCCGCCAATGCGGGCATCCCCAACGCCGTCGCCGCCATCGCCCGCGCCGTGGGGCCTTGTACCGCCAGAATCCCCAGATCCGGTCGCTTCTGCAGGGTCACCTGCCAGCCGTGGGCATCCACAAGGGTCTGCAGGTGCGCCGTGTCCGCCTCCGCCCCGCCCGCATTCAGCACAATCCGATACCTACCGTCTCCACAATGGGTGACAATCAGATCGTCAATAATCCCGCCATCGCCTTGCAGCATCGTGCTGTACAGCGCCTTACCCGGCACCGCATCCAGCTTCGCCACATCGTTGGCCAAGGCATAGCGCAGCAACGTCCGCGCATCCGGTCCACTCAGGTCCAAAGGCCGCATGTGCGAGACATCAAAAAGCCCCGCCGCCTGCCGCACCGCCTCATGCTCCGCCAATTGCGAGCCGTAGTTCAGGGGCATCTCCCAACCCGCGAAATCCACCATGCGCGCGCCATGAGCGACATGCCAATCATAGAGCGCCGTGCGCCGTGCTGAGATCGTGCTCATAAAGCGGCCGCCGCCATACGCAGTGCGTCAACCCCTGACTCATCGCTCATACCCGGCCGCACCACCACCAGAACCGCTTCGGAAGCAGCAGGCAAAAGCACGATGTCGCGGCCATCCAGCACCACATGCACATGGCGCACACCGTCCGCCACATTCATCCGTTTGGCCAGCGCACACATCCCAGAGGCCAGCGCCGCCACCGTATCCGCCATATCTTCGGACATGCCCTCCACCTGCAAAGGAATCCCCTCACGGCTGATCAACGCCGCCGCCGTCACGCCCGGCATCTCGGCAATGCGCACTGCCAACTTTGTCTTATTCATGCTGTCCCTTTTTATGCTTGCGATTAGTCCCGGAAGTTGTTGAATTGTATTGGCAGACCAAAATCATGCCCCCGTAGCGCGGCAATAGCAGCCTGCAGCTCGTCCCGGCTCTTGCCGGACACCCGCAACTGCTCTCCCTGAATACTGCCCTGCGCCTTGAACTTACCGTCCTTTAGAAACTTGACCATGCGCTTGGATACCTCTGTCTCCAGACCAACTTTCAGGCCAAGTACCTGCCGCTCCATACCGCCTGCCGCAGACGCCACTTTACCCACATCCAGTGCCTTCAAATCCACTCCACGCTTCACCAGCCGCGCCGAAAGCAAATCAATCATCTGCCCTAGCTTATATTCATCCTCAGCGACCAGGATGATCTCCTTCTCCTTACGCTCCATCGACGCCTTGCTGCCCTTAAAGTCATAACGGGTAGTTATTTCCTTCACCGTTGTATGCAGGGCATTATCCACTTCTTGCATGTTCACTTCAGACACTACATCAAAACTCGGCATAAAATCTCACTTCAAGAATGTGTATGGGAAACATGAGGCGCATGGGTATGGCCCGCGCGGCTTCCGGTCCGGCAGCCGGGGCAATCAGTCACCCAGCGCGTCCCCTCCGGGGTAATTTCCTTCTTCCAGAAAGGTGCGCTGGTTTTCAGGACATCAATCAAAAAACGGCAAGCATCAAAGGCCGCCGCCCGGTGCCGCGACCAGACTGCCACCATCACAATGTTGTCCTGGGGCGCCAGATGGCCGTAGCGATGAATGATCAGACTATCGAGAATATCGTAATGCCGGGCCACCTCGGCACTGATGCGTTCGAGTTCGCGCTCCGTCATCCCCGGATAATGCTCGATCTCCATGGCCAGGATATCCACGGCCTCACTATAATCGCGCACCGTTCCGATGAAAGTGACCGAGCCGCCAGCCCCGGCATCCACCGGAAACGCCGCCATCTCCGCCATGGGATTGAAATCTTCTTGCTGAACTTTAACGATCAAACCTAACCTCCAGTGACCGGAGGGAAAAATGCCACTTCGTCACCATCACGCACCACATCAGAGAAGGGCACATGCTGCAAATTCACCGCTGCCAGCAGATGGGCATCGTGCAGCACCACGCCAGCCGCCCCTTCCGCCAGCACCAACACCTCCGCCACCGTTACGCCCCCATCCGGCACCGGCAAGGACATTTCCTCCACCCCGGCACGCTCGCGCACACTGGCAAAAAACTTCACATGGATCATGGAAAACGCCACCTCAGCAAGAGGCCAAATAATAACGCCCCCAGCCCTCACGCTTCAACTATGGCCGGAATCTTTACAGCTATCGCCTTTCCGCCTATCTTTGCGCCATGGAAACTTTTTTCAGTCACTATCTGCTTTTTCTCGCCGACACCGCGACCATTGTAGTTGCCTTGCTTATGGTTGCCGGCGGCCTCACCGCCATCGCCCTGAATAAACGCAAAAAAACTGCGACCACCGGGCAGGTGCAGGTCAGCGACCTGCGCAAACAACTAGAACAGTCCAGCGAAAATGTCCAACAATTCCGGCTGGACAAAAAAGCCCTGAAGGCCCATCAAAAGACCCTCAAAAAAGACCGCAAAGAGAAGGACAGTGGCGATGAAAGCTGTACCTACCTGCTCGAATTCAAGGGCGACCTGCGCGCCTCTGCCGTCAGCGCCCTGCGTGAAGAAATCTCCGCTGTTATCCAGGCCGCCAAACCCGACGATGCCGTCCTGCTCCGTCTGGAAAGTGGCGGCGGCATGGTCAACACCTATGGCCTCGCCTCGGCCCAGCTATTGCGCCTGCGCGCCGCTAAAATCCATGTCACGGTGCTGATCGACGCCGTCGCCGCCAGCGGCGGCTACATGATGGCCGTCACCGCCGATCGTATCGTCGCCAGCCCCTTTGCCCTCATCGGCTCCATTGGCGTCGTCGCGCAAATCCCCAACTTCCACCGCTGGCTGCAAGACCGCAACATCGACTGGGAACAGTTCACCGCTGGCAAATTCAAGCGCACGGTCACCCTCTTCGGCGAGAATACCGACACTGGCCGCGCCAAGCTGCGCGAAGAACTAGAAGAAACCCACGCCCAGTTTCGCAACTTTGTACAGCAATATCGTCCGCGGTTAGATTTGGAACAAGTCGCTACCGGCGAAGCCTGGCTGGGCAGCAAGGCCTTGCAACTCGGATTGGTGGATCAGCTTGCCACCAGCGACGAAATCATCCTGGAGGCCGCACAAAAAGGCAAGGTCCTCGCGCTGCATTATCAGCGCCAAAAAACCCTTCCCCAACGCGTCGGCCTCGCCGCCCAGCAAAGCTGGGATAAACTCTGGCAGATACCGATCTCTTAAATATCTCGCCAAATGACTATCCTTGCGCTGCAATCTTCCGCGCCAACAACCTCCTCCGCCACGCCATGATCGCGTCGATGACTTCCTGGTCAAAGTCTATGGTTTCGTGTTCTTTTACGAGCTGTTTCGCCGCTTGCACCTGCGTATTCATCTGCCAGGTTCGAGAAATATTCTGAAAATAGGGGTCGGCATCCAGATAGCAGTTTTCTTGAGGTAGGGCACGCTTCAATTTGAGTGGCTTACCGTCTTCAGCACGGCACAGTACGGTTTTTGAACGAATCTCTGCTACGGTATACGCCCGTAGTGCAGTTACCGTCCCGCTGTAGGGCACATGCTCCACAACCCAGAACCTATCCCCCACTTCGGCGTCAGCGAAATCCAGATATTTGCCGTACGCATTCCCCGTTGCAATTAACATAAATTCCTCCTACGCTGCCGATGCCCGCCACATACCCAGCGCGAGCAGCAGCCAGGAAAGAATCAGCGCGGTTCCACCCACAGGCGCGAAAAAAGCCCAGAATACGTTGCTGGTCAGCGCCAGCAGATAGAGTCCGCCGCAGAACAATAGGATACCCAAGACCATCAGTCCCCCTGCCGCATAAAGCAAACGTCGTTTGCCATATTGACTGATCAACACGCCGATGAACAACAGACCGAGCCCGTGATAAATCTGAAAGCGATCCGCAATATCGTAAATATGCAGCCCTTCAGCATCCACCCGCCCAGCCACAAGATGATCCCCCGCCGCGCCGAAAATCACCGCCAGGGCCATCACCAATGCGCCCAGCGCGACAAATCGCCCACCCAACCGCGACACATGCTCCATCAAACGTTCCGCCATACTATCCCCTGACCAGCATCCTGTGTTTATAGCCTATGTGCAGGGCTCTGTTCAAACACGGGCCTATCGATCCACCCCTTTCATAAGGCTGTGCTATGCTTGCAAAATAATTTCGGGAGGCATCATGGCAACCCATAAGATTTGCATTCTCGGTGGAAGCGGTTTTGTCGGACGTCATCTGGCAGAGCGTTTAAGTCAGGACGGGCACTCGATACGCATCCTGACGCGCAACCGCGAGCGCAACCGCGAAAACCTGCTGGTGCTCTCCGGCGTGGAAATAGTTGAGGCCAATATCCATGACCCCATCGCCTTGGAGAAACAACTCGAAGGACGCGACGTAGTCATCAACCTCGTTGGCATCCTCAACGAAAACCATTCTGGCCACAAAGATTGTCGGCCCGAGCAACCTGGTGACTTCGAGAAGAACCACATAGAACTGCCGCGCCTGGTGGCCAACACCTGCGGCCGTCTGGGCATTCCGCGCCTGCTCCACATGAGCGCCCTGGGAGCCAGCCCCCTCGGCCCCAGTGCCTATCTGCGCTCTAAGGGAATTGGTGAGGAGATCGTTCGCCAGTCTGGCGAGAACAGCTCGGAAATGGGTCACTTTAATTATCTGAATGACCCCAAGCTGCTCTGGGGTCGCGGTCTGAAGGTAACTTCATTCCGCCCTTCGGTGGTTTTTGGCGAAGGGGATAGTTTTTTCAACCGTTTTGCCCAGCTACTGCGCAACATTCCCTTCCTCATCCCACTAGCGGGCATCAACGCCAAAATGCAGCCGGTCTGGGTAGAGGATGTGGTCAGTGCCTACGTGCAGTCCATTGATGATGAAAAAACCTATGGCAAGGCCTATGACTTATGCGGCCCCAAGGTGTATACCCTCGGCGAACTGGTAGCTTATACCCAGAGCCTGATTGGCACCCATCGCGCCATCGTGCCGCTCTGTAACTTCGTCGGCAACCTGCAGGCCCGTATCATGGAGAAGCTGCCGGGCAAAGTGCTCACGCGCGATAATTTGCTTTCTCTGTCCGTGGATAACGTCTGTACCAGGAACGATCTGGCTGACGTATTTCATATTCAGGCCACCGCCATCGAGAGCGTGGTACCCGGCTACGTGAAAAAAAAGGCTTCCCGTGCGGAGCGTCTGGCCGAAATCCGCAATCGGCGCCCCTAAACGCCAAGCCCGTTAGTGGATGGGTGCGCCGTCATCACTTACCCTGGATCATTTGGGCATCCGCCGATTCCTCATCGGCGCTCTGCAAGCCCCAGGCGGCCAAGCGCGTACTATCGTCCGTGGACCAGACCGCGCGATGCAATGCGAGCATGGAGTTACGATCACTGAGCAGTACATTGCGCTCGCGGTTACTGAGCCCCTGCGGACCCTGCTCCAGCGCTTTGTGGCAGAGATTCGCCGCGCGTGGCCAGGCACCTGTGCGATTACGCTGCAGGGCGGTATGTATGGCGTTGAAGCGAGGATCCACCACAACCTGTATGAAGGGATCCCCTTCAATGTGGGGCAGATAGGCCACGCTGTCCACGCCGAGCGTCTGCAACTCTTGTGGGACATGCACCTCTTCGGGAATAACGAAGAGACGATGACGCCGCGCCCAGCGTCCCAGTGCGGGCCGACTTGTCCAGGCAGCCAGTGGCACCGCTGCCGTCAGCCCGCCGAGTATGGGTACCAGCCAGGCAAAATGCCAGGCGCCAAGAAAAGGATACAGTAGTGCCGCCAGACTCAGACCCAGCACGGAACACCAGCCAAAATATCGGAAGGCATCGGCCCAGGAGGTTTCCTGATCACCACGGACTTGCGTCCCCCAACGCACGCCGCGTCCCATCAATGTTTGAATCACAAACTGGCTATGAAAGGCCATACGGATCGGCGCCATGAGTATCGAAAAAATACTCTCAAAAAACATGCTGGCCACCAGGCAGAATAAGCCACCGAAATTCTCTTTTTGGCCCCGCTGACGCACGACCCAGAGCACCGCCATAAATTTAGGTGAGAGCAGCAGAACGGCCGTCACCCCAAACAGCCAGAAGGGCATGGGATCGGTCAGCCAGCCCCAGTCAAAGGGCATTATACTGCCATCACTGGCTATATTGGCCCAGTGCAGTGAGCCCAGTGCACCGAGGATCAAAAATAGTCCCCATAAAGGTGCTGCTAAAAATGACATAGCACCGTTGATAAAGAGAAAACGATGTGCCGAGCGTAACCCCTCCCCCGCCAGCAGGCGCAGATGTTGAAGATTGCCTTGCGCCCAGCGGCGGTCCCGCTTGAGATCGTCAATCAGCGTCGGCGGTACTTCTTCATAGCTACCTGGCAAGCTGGGCACAAACCATACCCCCCAGCCACTCTTGGCCATGAGCGCGGCCTCGACGAAATCATGGCTCAGCAGCGGGCCACCGAGGGGCGGGCGCCCGGGCAACACGGGCAGGGCACAATATTGGGTGAAGGGTGCGGTACGCAAAATGGCGTTGTGGCCGATATAATGGCCGTCGCCCAGTTGCCAGAAGCGCAGGCCGGCACTGAAGATCGGTCCGTACAAATGTTGCGCAAACTGTTGCAGGCGGGCATAGAGCGTTTCGCGATTGACGGCCACCGGCTGGGTCTGGATGATACCGACCTGCGGATTGCCCTCCATCATCTCTAGCATCCGGTAGAGCGTCTCGCCGTTCATCACGCTGTCGGCGTCGAGCACGACCATATATTCATAGTCCTTACCCCAACGACGGCAAAAGTCCGCCACATTTCCGCTCTTAGCCTTATTATTGATGGGGCGCCGCCGGTAGTGAATACGGCCAAAAGCATCTAAAGCCTGACAGAGTGCTGACCACACCAGTTCTTCGCGTAGCCAAATAGCGGGATCACGCGTATCACTGAGCAAGAAAAACTCGAAGTGCGCGAGCGCTCCAGCATGTTGCAGAGATTTAAAAGTAGCCTGGAGCCCCGCCGCGACCCGTTCTACCTCTTCGTTGTAGATGGGCATGACTATAGCTACACGGCTCTGCGGACGCGGTTCGGCAAGACGCAGTTCGGGACTGCCCGGCGCGGTGTCTGCTCGTCCGCGCATGAGCAGGATGAACCCCACGAGCGCCGTCCAGAAACCCGCAGATATCCAGGCCAACAGTAACGCGAAAATAGTTAACGTCGGGATTTCCAGCCACAGGGGCAGACGGTCTGTCAGCACCTGAGCAAGCATCAAGCCGGCACCACACGCAGGAAGAATGATGAAAGCGCTGAGCCAATAGCGTCGGTACCGACCGATGGTTTCCCATGGCCGGGCGCCGCCACGACCCATATTCAGGCTTCTCCGGGCAACACGCGCTGATTCGCACTGATCGCACGCCGGTCCAACAAAGACTGAACAAGGCGCAACAAGGCCGCACCCCAGGAGCGATTCAAAGGCCGCGAGGCCATGCTCGACCGCACGGTGGCCGGGGCCATCTGGCGTTGCAACCAACGGCAGGATTTGCCGTCATGGGTTTCGCCCACGGGCAGACTGAGAGACAAGTCCAGACGCGCATCCAGTTCATCGCCATCCGTCAGGGTCGCCAGGGCCATGTGCAGGCTCGCGAAGGCTTGCCCATAAAGTGCTTCGCCCTCCATGTCGGTGCCGCACAGTTGCGCGACCACCTGCCCGCGGATCCACAGCCGCTGGGCATCTGTCATAGACAGACGGGCCATGTACTGCTCCACACGGGCCAGCACCGGGGCTTTGTTCGCGACGACCATGGCCTCCGCTGCCCAACCCGCCGGCAGTTCACCCGCAGGATTGACGCTGTAGCTTGATTCATCTTTAAACATCACACCTACTCCTTTGCCGCATGCAAGAGATATGTCCAGGTATTGCTCATCACCTGATTGTCCAGGGTTAAAAAACACCGCACGTTACTGGGTGAGTCCAGTTGCGGCTGAATGACTGCAATCACCCGCCAGAAATGGCCATCCTTCTCCCATTCCAGCTTCTGGCTGAGAATTTTCGCGCCATCCCCCGCATCGAGATGGATCTGCACGGGCATGGTCTCCGGCAGCTTGGTCAGTGCGCCGCCCGCAAAATCAATCACCACTGTCCGTGCACCGGGAGCCTTCGCATCATCACCCAAATAGGTGCCCACCGGATGGGCCAACGGGATCAGACCGTGGTTATTGAGAAAAAAGCGCAGGGTATACGCCAAGTGCAAGGGTGTTCTGGGCGCAGGCTCATGCTCCGGCACCCAGAACACAGCGATATTGTCCATATCACGATTATTGGTGGGAAGTTCTATCAGACGCACTTGCCCCTTGCCCCAGTCACCATCGGGCTGCACCCAGACACTGGGACGCCGCTGATAGTCCGTCTCAATCCCCTCATAGGCGGAGAACCGGCGATTCTCCTGAATCAGACCGAAACCAACGGGATGATCCATGTCGTAAGTGGTGGTCTGGATGTATAAGGGGTTATCTATGGGCCGGGTGATCCATTCGCCATTGCCCTTGGCCATGACCAGATCGCTGGAGTCGTGCTGCGCCGGGTGCCAGTCGCCGGCAGTGATGCCGCGGCCATGTCCATGCCAATACATGCTGGTCAAGGGCGCGAGTTCCAGCACCTGTACCGGCTTGCGCAGGTAAATGGTAGCATCGACATGTACCGTGCTGCTGTCACCCTGCTGGATAGTGAAACGATACGCACCCGTCGCTACCGGACTGTCCATGAGCGCGTAGACCACCATCTGGGTTGCGCCCGCCTTGGGCTGCACTAGCCAGAACTGTTTGAAGTAGGGGAAGATTTCGCCCGAAGGCTGAGCCGTGTCGATCCCGAGGCCACGTGCCGACGTCCCGTAGACGGCGCCTTTGCCCACGGCGCGGAAATACGTCGCACCGAGGAAGGAGATGAACTCGTTATAGTGAGGCGGCGTATTGAGCGGCGCGAGCAAACGGAAACCGGCGTAACCGAGTTTGCTGGGCATATCTTCGGGTACGTTCAGATTTCCGAAAGTAAAGTGTTTCAACGTAAAGCGAATCGGTTGAACCACACCATCCACCACCCTGCGAATAACCACAGGGCGGTGAAACCAGGAGCCGGGCAGATAAAACTGCGCCTGGAACGGCAAATTATCGCCACGCCAGAGCGGCGATACATCCTGAATTTGGGCATACTGCTCAGGACTGAGGTCTTTCAGAAAAGCCGGAATGGGTAGCGGCTTAGCGTCGTAAGCGCTGTTCACCAGCATTTGGGCCTTGGCCTCTACGTTGGCCATGCTAAAATCGGCGGCATACGCTGGCAATGTGATAGCCCACCCTGCCAACGCCAGCAGGACGGCGGAAAGCAGCTTTAGTGACGGATGATAGCGGCAATAAATATTCATGCCTTGGCGTTAAGCAAGGCTTGTGCCATATTATTAACTATGTGATTTTACAATTATAATTATTACTCCTGGGTTGGTTCTGTCGCTCTTGCCCGACGATTTCAGGGGAATGGCCCGTGAATCGACTGCACAGGAGGATGTACCCTTACGGATGGGTTTCAGGCAAACTTCATAGTACACTGAAAACATTATATTATCGCAAGACACTAATAGATCATCCCCATAAACGATACGGTTCAGCCATTTTAAGGATGGCAAGGGGCAAGCGTCGCCGATAAACAACAACATAATTTATGGGCGGACGCCGGCGCTGTGGCACGGCTTATTCGTTCGGAAAGCAGTGTTGAGCCACAAACATGAGAAACAACGTGACAAATGATTCTTACTAGACTGAAAACGAGGGATTTATGGGCACAAGTAACTATGACATCACGATTATCGGTAGCGGCCCAGGTGGCTATCGTGCTGCGGTACTCGCCGCTCTGCGTGGCAAAAAAGCGGCGATCATTGAAAAACAGACCTGGGGTGGCACCTGTTTGAACCGCGGTTGCGTCCCCAAAAAGGACTGGCATGAGACGGCAAAATGGATCGAGCAAAGTCGTCATTTCAAGAAGCGGGGTGTCGTGGGTCCGGCGCTCACGGGAGATATGGCACAAGCCTGGCAGCACCAGCATCAGGTGGTCGAGACGGTGCGCACCAGCTATGTGGATTACCTGAAACGTCTCGGCGTGCATCTCTACGATGGCGCTGGGCACTTCCTGGATCCGCAACGCCTTCAAATCCAAGGCGTGGAGGGTTTGACGGAAATTCATACGGAAACCAGCATCATCGCCACCGGATCCGCGCCTGCGTTGCCCACGGGGATTGCCGCCGTGCCTGGCAAGGTACTGACCAGCGATATGCTTTATGACGACGGGGTCCCCAGTGGGGATCGCGTCATTCTGGTGGGCGGCGGGGTCATCGGCACCGAGTTCGCGTACATTTTTACCCAACTCGGAAAACAGGTGGAATGGCTGGTGCACTCCCCTTCCCTCGCCCACACCCAGTATTCACCGCAGGCCAAGGAGGCGCTCAAAGCGGCGCTCGCGGCGTTGAATATCCATCCGCAGGCCGGATTCAAGATCAGCCGCATTGAGACGGCGATTGATGGTGTGACGGTCTTCAATGACCAGGGGGAGTCAGCCCAAAGCGATTGGCTGCTGCTCGCTACCGGCCGCCATGCCTTTACAGAGGGGTTGGGACTGGAAAACACCGGTGTCACCCTGGATGATCGCGGATTCGTACAGACCAACACCCTGCTGGAGACGAAAGAGCCCGGCATTTATGCCATTGGCGATGCGGTCGGCCCGATCATGAATGCCAATCAGGCTCTCAGCGACGCCCAGATAGTCATCCACAATCTGCTCAGCGAAGAAAAGCGGGAACGCGATCCGCTCTGGGTGCCAGAACTGGTTTATTCGGCGGTGGAGCTCGCGCGTATCGGCATGGACGATGATGCGGCCGAAGACCAGGGCTTTGAACCGGCAGTGGGCTTCGCTGCTTTTGAGACTTCACCACGCGCGCTGGGGCAGGATGACAGCGCCGGCTTCGTCCGCTTATTGGCGGACATGGATAGCGGCGAATTGCTCGGCGGTGAAATCGTCGGTCGCGATGCTGGCGAACTGATTCATCTGCTCTCCAGCAGTGGCAACCGCGATGAGGCCCTGCGCAGGATTGTCGAAACCCGCGTCAACCATCCCTCACGCGCGGAGGAGCTGGTAAACGCCACCGAAACGCTAGCCGCGCGGTGGGGTCTGGAAGAGCAAATTTTTGGGGCGACAGATTAACCGAGGGTATATAAAAAGGCGCGCAGATCCAGCAGTTCGTCTTCACAAAGCGTGTGGTTCATAGGGTAGTGGTATGTGCTGAGCGCATAACCCAATGGCTCCATAATTTGCTGGGCAGTCTCCATATAAGAGAAGGGCAAGACGGCGTCCTGTTTCCCGTGCGCCCAGAATATCGGCGGTGACTTGGCCGTGGCGGTCGGCAGATGGGTGCGCAACGGCAGGTAGGCACTGAGGGCAAGCACCGCCTTGGTCGGGTAACTGACATGCAACGCGGTGTAAAGTGACATCGCACCGCCCTGTGAGAATCCACCAAGGATAATGGACGATCCCTTACCAGCCTCATGATCCAGCAGTGCGCCGAGTCGCTTGGCCATGCCTTGTAATCCCTCCACATCTTCTGCGGAATGACTGTCGAGACCATAAATGTCATACCAGGCCCGCATCGGTCTGCCCCCGTTGATGCGCACCGGGCGGATTGGCGCATTGGGAAATATCCAGCGGAAGCGACCTTCCGGGTCTACAAAATCCGCTACCCCCACGAGGTCTTCCATGGAAGCGCCAAGGCCGTGCAGGAGCACAACGCATGGGGCGTCCGCGTCGCGACCGGGGCGCGTCAGCAGACCCTCCGGCCAGAGATCATGACTCAACGGCATGCTCGTTATTACTCCGCAGTGCATCCAACTTTCGATATAAGGTGCGCTCGCTTACGCCCAAACGCTGCGCCAGACTGCGGCGGTCCCCGTGGTGATTTCCCCGCGCCCAACGCAGATAGTGCTCTTCCAGTTCCGCTAGAGGAATAATTTCTTTAACGCCTGGTACGGAGGACTGCCTGGCAGACTCAGCGCTTGCCAGGCTGAGGTTCGGCTCTGACAGGTGCTGAAGGTTTGCAGGCAGGTGCTCGGGGAGAATCCAAACATCATCAGCCAACAGTGCGGCGCGCTCAAGGATGTTGCGCAATTCACGAATATTACCGGGATAATCATAGCATTGCAGAATATTCAGCGCGTCCGCATGAAGATGCAGCCCCTTGGCCACCGGCAATCGCTGCAAGATGGCTTCCGCCAGAGGAGGTATATCCTCCAGGCGCTCACGTAGCGCGGGCAACATGATAGGAAAGGTATTCAAACGATAATACAGATCCTGCCGGAACCGATCCTCCGCGACCATTCTCTCCAATGGGCGGTGAGTGGCCGAGATCAGACGGAACCGCGAGCGAATAGGTTCCACGCCCCCCACTCGCCGGAAATGGCCCGTTTCCAGCAGGCGCAGGAGTTTTACCTGCAAGCTGAGGGGAATATCGCCGACTTCATCCAGGAAAAGGGTGCCACCATTAGCCGCTTCTACCAGACCAATCTTGCGCGAATGCGCGCCAGTAAATGCCCCTTTCTCATAGCCAAAGAGTTCACTCTCAAAAAGAGTTTCGGGCAATCCCGAGCAATCCACCGCCACAAAAGGCCCGTTGCGCACCGAGCTAGCCTGATGCACAGCCGCGGCGGCCAGTTCCTTACCAGTGCCGGATTCCCCAAGTAGCAATACGGCGGCCTCACTGGGGCCCACCCGTCGAATCAGCGTGGTAACGTCCCGCAAGGCGGGGGAGTTGCCGACCATGACTGGGGCGGATTGCACAACCGACTGCGGTATGAGACTCAGAAGTTCGAGAAAATATACGACCTCGGCGTTATCGTTGCGAATGGGGTACAGATCAATCTGGGCGCTTCCGGAGGTACTGCCATGCACCACATGCTGATCGGTACCAAAACGCTGGCACTCTTCGAGAGGGCAGTGGTTCCCCCCCTGACGACACAAATAGCCCGCGTCGGCCATGACCTCGTCACAGAGCCGCCCCTGTAAGGGCTTGCCATCACCGAAGACCCGCCGGTAGGCCTGATTGGCGGCAAGAACCGCGTAATCCGCGCAAAGCAATACCGCCGGAGTGCTAAAACAGTCTAGCAGCGATGTCATTTCCGGTCGTAACTGCTTGGGTAAATCCGTCATGGTCCCTTTCTCCTGGTGCTTTACACATCCAACCCGCGATCTCCACAAGGAATGCCTCCCTCGCGTATGCCAATTATAGCAGCATCTGCCAATCCGTATATGTCATTTTTGGCAGTCATGGCGAAGCACTGGTTGGTTCTCGAGCCAGAGCGGTAGCAAAAAATCTCATAAGAAAGTTCACAAGCACTTGTTTATTTTTATATTACAAAAAAACATCCGGTTTTCGGCACAGCATAAAACAATGGTACAGCGTTTGCTAATGCGCTAATGCACCTATATTCGACAGGGACGGGCGACATGATATTCAGACAACTCTGTACCCCCAAAGGCGGCCAGCTGAGTTATCTGCTGGGCGACCCGGTTACGCGCGAGGCGGTCATCATCGACCCCATGCCTGCGCATGTCGACACGCTTGAGGCATTCATGGCCGAGCGCGGCTTGAACCTGCGCTACATTTTGCAGACCCATCATGAATCCGCCCATATCACCGCCGCCACCACCCTGAAAGAACTTAGCGGCGCGCGGATCGTTGCCCATGAAAGCGCAAGCGATGAACACGTCGACCTGCGCCTGCGTCACGGCGACGTCCTCTACTTTGGGGAAGAACGTCTACGGGTTCTGCACACCCCAGGGCTCAGTTCCTGCGCGGTCACCTATTGGTGGGAGGACCGCCTGTTCACCGGGATGACCTTGCTGGCCACCGGCGCCACGCCCTGCACCAATCAGAACGATCTGAAAATCCTATATCACAGCATTACCAATCGCTTACTCTCTTTCCCGGGGGAAACCCTGATCTATCCCGGCCTGGAAAACAAAGGTCGGCGCCTCACCAGCATCGAAGAACTCCGCCGCAAAGACAACTGGTTCAACAATCAACGGGGCAGGCGTGCTTTTTTACGCAATTGTGCGCTATTGTTAACGGAGAAGGCACGAATGGAAGTAGCGAGTAAAAATGATGTAAACGAAGTCGGCGCACAGAAAGAAGATGTGCACCATTACATGCCTGGTCGGAACATCCCGGCTGCTTTGTAGGAGGAAATTCATGGACATGTTGATCAATCCCACGGTGGTGGAGCTATCACGCCTGCAATTTGCGTTGACCGCTCTCTACCATTTCTTATTTGTACCGCTCACCCTTGGCATGACCTTTATTCTGGCCACCATGGAAACGGTGTATGTCATCACCGGCAAACCGATTTACAAAGAAATGACCCAGTTCTGGGGTAAACTCTTCGGCATCAACTTTGCTCTGGGTGTCGCCACTGGCCTGACTATGGAGTTTGAATTCGGGACCAACTGGTCCATGTATTCTCACTTCGTGGGCGATATTTTTGGCACCCCACTGGCCATTGAGGGGCTGATGGCCTTCTTCATGGAATCCACCTTTGTCGGTGTGATGTTCTTTGGCTGGGAGCGAATGAGCCGTAAGGCCCACCTCGTGGTCACCTATCTGGTTGCCCTGGGCTCCAACCTTTCTGCATTGTGGATTCTGATTGCCAACGGCTTTATGCAGGACCCGCGTGGCGGCACTTTTGACCCCAATACCATGCGAATGCAATTTTCCAGCTTTATTGAACTGATCTTCAACCCCGATGCGCAGGCCAAGTTCGTCCACACCTCCATCGCTGGTTTTGTGACCGGCTCCATGTTCGTCATGGGCATCAGCGCTTATTACCTGTTGACCAACAAACGGAAGGACATAGCGCTGCGCTCCTTCCGTATCGCCGCCCTGTTCGGCGTAATTTCCAGCATCGGCGTCATTACGCTGGGTGATGCCCTGGGCTATATTGACGGCCAGAAACAACCTACCAAGCTGGCGGCCATGGAAGCCATCTGGAACACGGACTACAACACCGTCTCCGCTTCCTGGAACCTTATCGCCATCCCCAGCCGGGCCGAACAGAAAAACCTGTTCGCGGTTTCCATCCCGTATATACTGACGCCGCTGCTGACCCACTCCGAAACCACGGTCATTCCGGGAATCATCCAGTTGGAGCAGGAAGCAAAGCCGAAGATCGTGAATGGCATCAAGGCCATGATCGCTCTCAAGGAATATAACGCAGACCACAGTAACACCCAGGCTCTGACGACTTTCAAACAGTATGAGAATGATATGGGCTATGGTTTCCTGGCCATGCAATTTGCGCCCGATCAGAACCTCAAGAAAATCAACGCCACGAATCTGCCCAGCGTTCTGGACAAGACCGCAAAGGACACCATTCCCAATGTCTGGGTGGAGTTCTGGTCCTTCCGCCTGATGGTGGCTGCAGGCTTCTTCATGCTGGCACTGTTCGCCTTCGCGGCTTACTTCAGCCTGAAGAATGAGATTGAAAAGCACCCCGGCCTGCTCAAGTTGGCCATGTGGAGCATTTCTTTGCCTTGGGTGGCCGTGGAGTTCGGTTGGATCACCGCTGAAAATGGTCGTCAGCCCTGGACGGTATTTGGCTGGCTGCCCACCTTCGTCTCCGCTTCCAGCCATAGCGTTGGCTACATGGTGTTCTCACTGATCGGGTTCACTTTATTGTATAGCTCTTTCATCGCTGCGGAGCTTTACCTCATGTTCAAATACGCCCGTCTGGGTCCGCAGGAAGATCAGCACGGTCATGGCGCCCAGCCTGCAGGTGGTGGTATGGCCGGACAGCCGGCATTCGCCAAGCTCAGCATGGATCGCAAGTAATCTCTGCGGGATGAATCAGGGGGTATTTCACCCCCGCTTGAATGGAGAACACAATATGGATGCTTATGTGGGTTTAAAAGTATTCTGGTTTCTGATCCTCGGTATCCTGCTCATGGGCCTCGCCATCATGGTGGGTATGGACATGGGTGTAGGGACGTTGATGCGTTTCGTGGGCAAAACCGATGGCGAACGCCGTGAGGCTTTGAACATCGTGGGTCCTCACTGGGATGGCAATCAGGTATGGTTCATTCTCGGCGGTGGCGCGATTTTCGCTGCTTTCCCCACCCTGTACGCCACTTCTTTCTCGGTTTTTTACATCGTCATGATTTTGCTCCTGTTCAGCATGATCATGCGGCCGGTCGCCTTTGAGTATCGCTCCAAGGTGCCCACACAGCGCTGGCGCGATTCCTGGGACTGGGTATTTCTCCTTTCCGGTGCCCTGCCCATGATTATTTATGGCGCCGCCATGGGGAACATTCTGGAGGGTGTGGGTTTCCATTTTGGCTGGGACGGACAGTATTACCAGACGGAGTCTTTTATCTGGTATCTGCTGAATCCTTTTGCGATTCTCTGTGGCGTACTGTCACTGAGTCTGGCCATCTATCAGGGCGGCACCATGCTCATGATCCGTGGTAGCGGTGCGCTGTATGACCGGGCACGGAATTACGCGAGCGTCGGTGGCCTTTTGGCAGCGGTGCTTTTTGTTATCGGCGGCTTCATGGTGTCCGAAATGAAGGGTTTCCAGCTGGTCGGCGGTGACCCGGGCATGCCCGCCAATCCCGTCAGCGGTCAGACCGTAGAGATGGTCAAAGGGGCGTGGATGGCCAACTATTCCGCCCACCCCATTCTCTGGCTGGTACCCTTGCTGGGACTGGTCGGCATGATTTTGGGCGTCCTCGCGCTACGTGCCAACAAGCCCACTCTCGGCTGGTGGATGGGTGCGCTGGCCTGGATTGGTACGGTCGGGGCGGTGGGCAGCTCCATGTTCCCCTTCCTGATGCCCTCCACGGACAACATCGACCAGAGTCTCACCGTCTGGAACAGCACGGGCAGTGAGTATAATCTGATCTGGATGACCATCTTCGGTCTGATTTTCCTGCCCATCATCATCAGTTACACCACCTGGTGTTTCCGGGTGATGCGCGGCAAGGTGGCGGCGCCAGACACGCAAGACGACCACGCTTATTAAGGAGAGGCTGACATGAAAAATTTGCTCACATTTATCGGGTTGGCCGCGGTCATGGTGTTGTCCCTTTTTCTGGCGGTGATTACCGGAGATTATGGACCCTGGTACTTTGCCTGGCTGGTGGGTACCACCATGATTGTTCTCATCTCTGCTGCAGGTGCTATCATGTTCGAAAGACAGGATGAAGAGCAGCGAAAGCAGGGTTCCGACCACTAGAAGACGAGGATCTATCTATGCAATATGTCGATCTGGAAGATTTTATCTTCATCATACCGTTCATTTACTTCAGCCTGTCCGGTATCGCCTACCTCTACACCAGAAAACGGTTCCGCTAAGCGGTACACCGTCGGAGGGGCCTTCGGGCCCCTTTCTTGTATTAACGCAGGTAAATATTCTTCCCCAGCCGCTTAAAGTCCTCTGCCTTTTCCTGCAGTCCTTCCAGTCGGGCCGTCTCGATGTCTTCACCCTTGGATTGCGCGTATTCCTGCAAATCCTGGGAGATTTTCATGGAACAGAAATGAGGGCCGCACATGGAACAGAAGTGCGCCGCCTTGGCACCCTCCTGCGGCAAGGTTTCATCGTGATATTCCCGCGCCTTTTCCGGGTCCAGCCCGAGGTGAAACTGGTCTTCCCAGCGGAATTCAAAACGCGCTTTGGACAGGGCATTATCGCGCACCTGCGCACCGGGATGTCCCTTGGCCAGGTCGGCGGCGTGGGCGGCAATCTTGTAAGTGATGGCCCCTTCGCGCACGTCATTTTTGTCCGGCAGGCCAAGATGCTCCTTGGGCGTGACGTAGCAGAGCATGGCGGTGCCATACCAGCCGATCTGCGCGGCGCCGATGGCGCTGGTGATATGGTCGTAGCCGGGGGCGATGTCCGTGGTCAGCGGTCCCAGGGTGTAGAACGGGGCCTCGAAACAGTGCTGTAGCTCCTCGTCCATATTGGCCTTGATGAGTTGCATGGGGACATGGCCGGGGCCTTCAATCATGACCTGCACATCGTGCTTCCAGGCGATCTGGGTGAGTTCACCCAGCGTGTGCAGCTCGGCAAACTGCGCCTCGTCATTGGCGTCGGCCAGCGAGCCGGGACGCAGGCCATCGCCGAGGGAAAAGCTCACGTCGTAGGCCTTCATGATCTCGCAGATTTCTGCAAAATGGGTATAGAGAAAGCTCTCCTGGTGGTGGGCGAGACACCATTTGGCCATGATGGAACCACCACGCGACACGATGCCGGTAAGACGATTCGCCGTCAGCGGGACATAACGCAGCAGCACGCCGGCATGGATGGTAAAGTAATCGACACCCTGCTCCGCCTGCTCAATGAGCGTATCCCGGAACAAGTCCCAGGTGAGGTCTTCGGCCTTCCCATCGACCTTCTCCAGGGCCTGATAAATCGGCACGGTCCCGATGGGTACCGGACTATTGCGGATAATCCATTCGCGGGTTTCGTGAATGTGCCTGCCGGTGGATAAATCCATGACCGTATCGGCGCCCCAACGAATCGACCAGACCATTTTTTCCACTTCCTCGGCAATGGACGAGGTGACCGCGGAGTTGCCGATATTGGCGTTGATCTTCACCAAAAAATTGCGGCCGATAATCATCGGCTCCAGCTCAGGGTGATTGATATTGGCGGGAATGATGGCGCGGCCCCGGGCGATTTCATCGCGCACAAATTCCGGGGTAATGGTGTCGGGAATATGCGCGCCGAAGGACTCGCCGCGATGGGCACGGAACAGCGCCGGATGGCTGGCACGCAAACGATCCAGACCCTGGTTTTCGCGGATGGCGACGAACTCCATTTCGGGGGTGATGATACCGCGCCGCGCATAGTGCATCTGGGAGACATTGCCGCCGTTGGCCGCCCGGCGAATTTCGCGGCGATGATGAAAACGCAGATCCGCCGTGCGCACATCCGCCAGACGGGCACGACCATAGGCAGAACTGGGCTCGGGGCGGCTTTCAATGGCGGTATCCGTCGGCGACCATTGCCAGCGCAGGGCGGGCAAGCCCGCATGAATATCGATGACCACGTCCGGGTCGGTGTAGGGACCACTGCAATCATAGACCGGGATGGCCGGATTGACTTCGAGGCTGCCGTCCCGCTTCCGGGAGTCGCTCTGCCGAATCTCCCGCAAGGGGATGCGCAATTCCGGGAAACGCTCGCCACTGAGGTAACGCTTGTGTGAGCCGGGAATCGGGCCGCAGGTTACCGCTGCGTCCTGCATCGTATTCACCATATCCGTGGGACGGGTAGCCATAGTCATTCCTCCTCAAAATTTATCCGATTACTGCGGAACAAAATCAGGATGCGGGCGGAAGATGCGGACAGGCGTGCTGCGGTCGCGCTTCCCTACGCCGGCATGACCCGGATCAGGTTCCAAGGGTACCTCTCAGCCCACGACGGGGGCGCCCCTAGCGTTTATAACGATTCACTGAGCAAGGTACGGGAAGCTGAGTGAATCTGTCAAGTTAGTGCGCACCTTACGCAACGAAGAGTAGGACGCGCAACCCGGTTCAATGCTATCATCGCGCCCGTCCATCAGCCCTGTTTGCCGTCTTTCGGAGTCGATCTTGCTTAGCACCGCCAACCTCACCATGCAATTCGGGGCCAAGGCCCTTTTTGAAAACGTCTCCGTCGAGTTCGGCAATGGCAATCGCTATGGCCTCATCGGGGCCAACGGCAGCGGCAAGACGACGCTGATGAAGATTCTCGGTGGCGATCTGGAGCCCAGTTCCGGACACGTCAGCCTGAGCAGTGGCGAGCGTTTGGGCAAGCTGCGGCAGGATCAGTTTGCCTTTGAGGACTGTACCGTACTGGACACGGTGATCATGGGTCACGCCGAACTCTGGCGCGTCAAGCAGGAACGCGATCGCCTCTATGCCCTGCCGGAGATGACCGACGAAGAAGGGATGGCCGTGGCGCATGTGGAGGTGGAGTTTGCCGAGTTGGGCGGCTATGCGGCCGAGTCCCGGGCCGGGGAGTTGCTGAGCGGCGTGGGTATTCCGCTGGAGCAGCACAGCGGCTTGATGTCCGCGGTATCACCCGGCTGGAAACTACGGGTATTGCTGGCGCAGGCGCTATTTGCCGACCCCGATATTCTGCTCCTGGACGAGCCGACCAATAACCTCGACATCCATACCATCCAGTGGCTGGAAGAACTCATCAGCAACGTCAACAGCACCGTCATCATCATTTCCCATGACCGCCATTTTCTGAATAGCGTCTGCACCCACATGGCTGACCTGGATTACGGTGAATTACGCATTTATCCCGGCAATTATGATGAATATATGCAGGCTTCAACCCTGGTGCGGGATCAGTTGCTCGCCGATAATGACAAGAAAAAGGAGAAGATGGCCGAGTTGCAGGGCTTTGTGAGCCGCTTCTCCGCCAATGCCTCCAAGGCCAAGCAAGCGACTTCCCGCGCCCGTCAGTTAGAGAAAATCCAGCTTGAAGAGGTGAAGCCTTCCAGCCGGCAAAATCCCTATCTGGTCTTTCATCAGGAACGCAAACTCTATCGCAATGCCCTGGATGGGAAGGACCTGAGCAAATCCTTTGGCGATCTGCGCCTGTTTCATAAAATGCGTTTGCATGTCGAAGCGGGCGAACGCATTGCGATTATCGGCGCCAATGGCCTGGGCAAAACCACCCTGTTGCGTTGTCTGATGGGCGAATTGACCACCGATGCCGGCGAAATAAAATGGGCGGAGAATGCGCGTATCGGTTACTTCGCCCAGGATTATGCCCCGGAATTTGCGGAAGAGATGACGCTTTTCGACTGGATGTGCCAGTGGCGCGGTGAACGCGATGATGACCAGGTGATCCGTGGTGTGCTGGGACGCCTGCTCTTCGGGCAGGATCAGGTCAATCGTTCGGTCAAGGTGCTCTCCGGCGGCGAAAAGGGCCGGATGCTCTTCGGCAAGCTCACCCTGCAGAAACCCAATGTGCTGATTCTCGATGAGCCGACCAACCACCTGGATATGGAATCCATCGAGTCTCTCAACTCAGCCCTGGAAAAATACGACGGAACCTTGCTTTTTGTCAGTCATGACCGGGAATTTGTGTCTTCACTGGCCACCCGCATCATCGAATTTACTCCGCGGGGCATTCAGGATTTCAAGGGGACCTATGAGGATTATCTACGCAGTCAGGGCATGGGCTGAAGAGGGGCAGAATTATTTTTTTCGGTAAAAGGGTTTCCACAGTCCGATAAAAAGTAAAACAACGCCGACCAGGAAAATTTCGCCGATCCATTTCCAGTGGACGACATTCAGCACGTCCGCGAGGTGCAACAGATTTTGCGCCTCGGCATCGACGCCATGGTGGACTGCCAGCTCCGCCACCGCGTTGGTTTTGAACACCACGCCCAGATAGCGCAGCACCATCAGCAACAGGTCCGCAATCAGCAGCCCGGCGCCGATGTACACCCACCAGATGCGCGAGAAAGAGATGCGCCGCATCTGCCGCTCAGGCACGCCAGCCATTCATGACCTGTAAGGCAGTCCGCAGCAGGGCCTCGGCTTGCTCCGGGCTGTCGGCCTCCGTATAGCAGCGCAGTTCCGGCGCGTTGCCGGAAGGCCGCAGATGAATGATGCCCCCCGGCGCGAGGGTCACCCGGATACCGTCCGTCAGATCCAGGTGCTGTGCGTCACCCGCGATTTCTCCGAAGGCAGCGTTGAAAGCCGCGAGATTCGCCACCTTTTCCTTGCTGCGAAAAGCATCCAGGTAGCGCTGGCTCAGCGCCGTGGGAAAGTCCTGTAAACGGTCGCTGGCGGTATAACGGGGTGGCAGGTCGGCCAGCAAGGCGGCCAGGGGAATGCGTCGTTTCTGCGCCGCCGTCAGCACCGTCAACATGGGTAGAATCGCGTCGCGGGTAGGAAGCGGCGCCAAGGTGCGGCCATCCCGGGTGAGCGGACTACCCAGCAGAAAACCACCGTTTGCTTCATAACCGCAGACGGGCACCTGTCCCTCCTGCAAAGCGCCCTGCATCGCCGCTATGACATAAGGGGAACCAATCCGGGTGCGGCGGATTTCCGGAAAAAAGCCGGACAACTCCAGCGCCGTATTGCTACTGACCGGCGTGACTACCGTATGGGCGCCCAAGGCATGGGCCGTCAAAATCCCCAGCACATCACCGCGCCACCAGCGGCCTTCATGGTCAGCGATCATGGGACGGTCGGCGTCGCCGTCTGTGGTCAGGAGCGCGTCGAGATGGTGCTCAGCCACCGCACGCTGCGCCAGAACCGTGTCCTCGGGGCGCAGGGCCTCGGTGTCCAGGGCCACGAAATTCGCAGAGCGGCCCAGGGGCAGCACCTCCGCACCCAGCGACTCCAGCAGTGTCACCAGCAGATCACGGGCGACGCCGGAGTGCTGGTAAACGCCCAGTCGCCATCCGGCAAGACTGTCCGCGCCGAAAAAATCCCGGTAACGCTGCTGATAGAGCGCCAGCCAGTGCGGGTCAGCGGCGGGCAAAACGGGTGGTTTGCGCAGCGCGCCCGCGGCGTCGAAAAGGGCTACATCCACCGTCATATCCTGACGCAGGATCCCGGCCTCATCAGCCTTCATCAATTCCCCTTGGGGGCGGTTAAACTTGATGCCGTTGCGATCAAAGGGGATATGACTGCCGGTGACCATCAGCGATGGCACCCCCGCCGTCAGCCCCGCAAAAGCCAGTGCCGGTGCGGGGAGATATCCGGCAAACCCCGGTTGCCCGCCTTCCGCGAGGACAGCAGCCCAGGCCGCGGCCAGCATCCGCGGCGTGCTCGGACGCAGGTCGCCGCCCAGTATCACCGCATCCCCGGCGGGAAACTCGCCGATTTCCGCAAGATAACGGAGAAAGGCCCGCGTGTGTAAATAAACGACCTGATCCGTGAGATCCGCCACCAGACCCCGCAACCCACTCGTCCCAAAAGCCGCCATCGCCCGCCTCTCTGTGCCCGCCGTTTCGCCCATGATAACGGCAAGGCGCTGGCGGGGATACTGGTGGACCGAATCGAACGGCTTCCCCTCCTACCCTCCGACTGTGTACTATCTGCGGTTTGTGCTGCGGCGTCGTCCGGGCGCATTTCCTGATCCTGCTTACGCCACCGAGCAAACCCATGCCCACCAAGAACGACTGGATGAACTGGCACCGCGATGCCAGTACGATGCCCACGCTGGAAACGTACAGCTATGAAGACATCCGCAGTTGGCTGGGTGATCTGGAGATTCGCAAGGCCCAACCTTACCAGAAGTCCATCAGCCATCTGGAGCAGCGCGGCGGCACCGACCTCAGCGCCCTGGTGCAAGGCACGACGCGCAAGCCGTATCGGGTAGACATTCACCTCAGCCAGGGGCGCCTGGTGACCCTGTGTACCTGCCCGGTGAGCAGTCGCTGCAAGCATGTCACGGCAGTGCTCCTCGCTCTACTCGCCCAGCGCAGCCACACGGCGCCGACGCCGGTTTTGCGCCCGCATGTGATGCAATGGCTGAGCGAACTGCGCTCCCACCTGGAGCCGCCCAAACCCAAGGCCCCGACCACCACTTACGTCCTATACTGGCTGCTGGAACTGAACAACCGGCGCCACCAAGGTCCGGTACTCAGTTGTCACAAGGCCCGCCTGAACAAAACGGGAGAATGCACCGATCTCACCCACTGGTATAATTTTGAAGGCGCTTTACGCCGCCCACCCAGCTTTATTGACGAAACGGACCAACGTGCCTTGCGGCGCCTGCTGCTGGAAGACCCTTACGCCAGTCAAACCGGTGAATTTGATCTCGGTCCCCGCCACGGCGCCGCGGCGCTCACCTTACTCGCGGGCACAGGGCGTCTCTTCGGCAACGCACTGACCAACCCCGCCCTGCGCCTGGGCGACAACCGACCCGGCACCCTGACCTGGAACGTCAGCAAGGGTGGGGAACAATATCCGGCATTGGCAACCACGCCACCCGCGAGCGGCTACCTGCCACTGGATATTGCCTGGTATCTGGATAGAGAAACCCAGGAAATCGGCCCGATCGACACGGACATGCCGGTCACGGTCCTGCGCGATCTGTTGCAGGCCCCCCCCCTCAATGCGCAAGAAGCCAGCCTGTTGCGCGAGATGCTGGAACAGTCGGTGCCTGGCCTTCCCGCGCCTGTGACCGACCCCGAACAGGGTTTACGGGAGGTTGCTGCGCCTCTGCAAGCCTTGCTCTGGTGTGACACCCTGGCCCTCCTTGGCATTCAGGCGCACCGCCACTATGCAGGGCAATGGAGCCCTACCTGCCGCTTCGACTATGCGCAACCCGCCTTTGTGTATGGTCCCGCACATATCGCCATAGACGACGACAGTGCCATCCAGACCCTCAATAATGGCGAAATGGTCCGCATAAAACGCGACACGGCAGCCGAAAAACGAGCGCTGCAGGCACTGGATAAAACCGGCCTGAAACCCGTCAAGGCCAGCATTTTCCACAGCCTATCGCTGCTGCCACATCCCATCTATGGCCTGGCCAGTGAGGCCGACTGGGATGGGTTCATGACGACAGGCGTTGATGCACTCCGTCACCAGGGCTGGGAAGTGCGCTGGCCGGATGGCTTCCGCCACTACTTCCTGCAGGTGGACGAGTGGGATATGCAGGTGAATGAAGCCGAAGAGGGCTGGTTGGGCCTGGATGTCGGCATCGTGGTGGACGGTCAGCGGCTGGCGCTGCCTCCCCTGCTCGGCGCCCTCTTCAACCGCGATCCGCGCTGGCTGAATCCCGGCGGTCTCAGCACCATCCCTGACGATGAGCACATTCACCTACATACTCCGGCGGGTATCCCTATTCAAACCACGGCGGATCGCCTGAAGCCACTGGTCGGCACCCTCATTGATCTGTTCAGCCTTGGCGCTTCTGGCCCTCTGCGGATGTCCGCCTTTGATGCGCCGCGTCTCACCCGGTTGGCGGATAACAGCCAGTGGCGTAGTGAAGGTATGGATGCCGTGCGTGCCCTGGCCAAGCGTCTGCCGCAAAATGGGGAGATTACACCCGTCGCCCTGCCGGCCGGTTTCGCCCTCCCCTTGCGGCCTTATCAGCAAGATGGACTCGCCTGGCTGCAATTCCTGCGCGAGCATCATTTGGGTGGCATTCTCGCGGACGACATGGGTCTCGGCAAAACCGCGCAAACCCTCGCCCATCTGCTGCTGGAAAAGGAGAACGGCCGCCTGACCGATCCCGCCCTGATCATCATGCCCACCTCCCTGATTCATAACTGGCGGGAAGAAGCAGAGCGCTTCGCCCCCGACCTGCGGGTACTCTCCCTGCACGGTAAAGAACGCAGCAGCCGCTTTGCCGACATACCCAAGCATGATCTGATTCTCACCACCTATCCGCTGGTCTGGCGGGACATCGAGACGCTCAAGGACCAGCGTTTTCATTTGCTGATTCTCGACGAGGCGCAGATGGTCAAGAATGCGCAGGGCCGTGCCGCCGAAGCCATTCGCGAGATTCCCACCCGACATCGGCTCGCCCTCACCGGCACGCCGCTGGAAAACCATCTCGGCGAACTCTGGGCGCAATTCGACTTCCTCCTGCCCGGCTTTCTCGGCGACCCGCGCAGCTTCCAACGGGTCTGGCGTGGCCCCATCGAGCGCCACGGAGATGCCGAGCGTCTGGATTTGCTGGCCCGTCGGGTACGTCCTTTCATCCTGCGCCGCCGCAAGGAAGAAGTCGCCAAGGAACTTCCCGAGAAAACCATCATCATCCGCTCCATGGACATCGACGGGGCGCAGCGCGACCTTTATGAGACCGTACGCAGCGCCATGGATGAACGTATCCGTCAGGAAATCGCCGCCAAGGGTTTTCAACGCAGCCAGATCGTCATCCTCGACGCCATGCTCAAGCTGCGGCAGGTCTGCTGTGACCCGCGCCTGCTCAAGAGCGAGAAGGCGCGTAAAGTACAGGACAGCGCCAAACTTGCTCTGCTCATGGAGATGATTCCGGAGTTGCTGGCGGAAGGTCGCCAGATTCTGCTGTTTTCACAATTCACCGAGATGCTCGCCCTGATCAGTGCACGCCTCGACAAGATGCATATCCCTTACGTCCTGCTCACCGGCAGCACCCAGGATCGCAAGACGCCCATCGACCGCTTTCAGCGCGGTGAAGTGCCACTTTTCCTGATCAGCCTCAAGGCGGGCGGCGTCGGCCTCAACCTCACGGCGGCGGATACCGTGATTCACTATGACCCCTGGTGGAATCCCGCCGCCGAAAACCAGGCCACGGATCGCGCCCACCGCATCGGTCAGAAACGTCAGGTTTTTGTTTACAAACTGATTGTCGCCGGGAGCATTGAAGAAAAAATCCTGGCATTGCAGGAAAAAAAGGCCATTCTCGCCGCCGCCGTGCTGGAGAAGGCGCAGAAAGAAAAGCTCCGTTTCGGTCCCGACGATCTCGCCTCTCTTCTCGCGCCACTGCCAGAAACCGGGCGCTGAGGCACGCGCCGCGATGCTTCCTGAATCGCCTGTTTGGTGGCATTATGACGGATGACCACCCGATGCGCACCGGCCAGCGCAGCACGTCGTATTTCATGAGAAAACGCTTAGGGAACTGAGACGTATGAAAGCAGTACAGACAGAAGACAAGCGGCGAGAACGTTTCATCATCAGCGGTGCCCTCCACGGGGTGACAGAACCCGCCTTAGAAGCACTCCGGGTTTTCGAGGCGATGGGCGGGCACCTGGAATTCCTCCCGGAAAAACAGTTGGCGCTGATTCAATACGATGGTCGCTGTGGTGCCGCGCTGGAAGCGAAAATGGTCGCCGCTCTGCAGCAAGCGGGCGCCCATTGCGAATCGCATGGCGTGATATGTCACGGCAAAGATCATTGTGAACCCCTTAATTTGCATGTTGGTCCCCTGGCCCAAGATCATCCCAAGCGTCTTGCCTCGGTCACCAAGCACCTCAGTCGATGGCTGCGTTTAAAACAGTCCTGAAAATACGTCTTGCGCGTCCCTTGGCTGCCACGGTGACGCTTGCCTTGTGGATGGTCTCTGCCACGTCAGTCGCAGCAGCCGTTACCCTCAACACCGTTCAGGAGCAACTTCTGACCTCGGCGGCGACCGCTTTCGCTCAGGGGGATTATCGTCCTGCCGCCAACGCACTGCCTGAATTAGAAAGTACCTACATGGGGCCATGGGTAGGGTACTGGTCTCTGCAACCCCGCCTCACCACCCTGACCCAAGACCAGTATCAACACTATGCGGAGCGTTTTCCGGGTGGGGCGGCACATCATTTGCTGCGCCAACAGTGGCTGTTAGAACTCGCGCGCCGCGCGGACTGGTCGGATTTTACCCAGGTGTTCCACGCCGGCAGCATTCCCGATCTGGTCAGTTTGCGCTGTGATGCGGCGCGCGATCCGCTGCTCAGCACCAGCACGATGATTGTCCCGTTCGCCCTCTGGAGCAGCGCCGCAGCGAATGATCATGACTGCAACGCCATGGCGCGCGTCTATCTGAAACAGGGGCAAATCACGCCGTCAGAGCTGTGGCAGCGCCTGCAACAGATGTACGAGGCATCCGCTTTTAACGCTGCACTGCGCTTTGCGCCGTTTTTACCCGCGCCACAATCTGGCCAGCTTGCGCAGACGGTCACCGCACCTGCCGCGTGGATATCTCAACAGATACGGCAATACGGCGGCAACAACTGGCCAACTGGTCAGACACATCTCCTGGTACTCGCCCTGCTGCGTCTCACTGCCACGCACCCCGCGCAGGCGGCACAGTTTGTGCGGACCCTTGACGTTCTCTCTGCCGCTGACAAGGCGCTGGTGCTGTATAACAGTGCCTACCACGCCACCCTGTCCTTTCGTTCCGAATCGGGACAGTGGTATGCCCAAGCCTATGCCGCCGATCCGCAGTTTCGCCCCCGGCCCCGACTGCTGGCCTGGATGGTGCGTACCGCCCTACGCGATGGTGACTGGAATATGGTCGAGCAGGCCATTCAGCAGATGGACGCTGCCCAACGCCAGCAGCGACAGTGGCAATTCTGGTCCGCCGTCGCGCTGCTGCAACTCGGACATACGCAGGCTGCCCGCATCTTGTTGGCGGCTCTGGAATCTCCCTGGACCTATTACGGGCAACTGGCCATGGCGGCCCTCAACAGGCCACTGATCTTAACGTCCGACGATCCGCCCGCACCGACCGAAGCAAGCGCCGCATCGGATGGAGGGGCTCCCGAGCGGACCGCGATCACGCTCTATCATCTCGGACTCTATTTCGACGCCCTCGCCGAATGGGACCATTTTTTGAAGGGGCTGAAAGGGACAGGGGAGATCAAATCTGCAGCCCAGACAGCCTTTCAACATGGGGCGTGGTTACTGGGTATTCATGCGAGCAGCCTGATTCGCGGGGGAAAGGACTGGCAACAGGGCTACGTGCTTCCCTATGCACAGGAAATCAGCGCCGCAGCTACTCAGACCGGCCTGCGCCGCGCCTTCCTGGCCGGTCTGATCCGGCAGGAATCCGGTTTTGCGTTCGGCATTCAGTCCGACGTCGGTGCACAAGGGCTGATGCAGGTGATGCCTGCCACAGCCCAGTGGCTTCAGACTCACGTAGCCGCAGCCGCCAACGCTGATCTGCATAGCGTCCGTGGCAATCTGATCCTGGGTTCTCACTATCTGAGCCTTCAGCAACAGCGTTTTGGAGGCTCCGAGTTGCTGGCTGCGGCAGCCTACAACGCCGGACCCGGCGCACCACAACGCTGGCTCAGCCGTTGGACACCACCTCCGGGACCATGGGCTGGCCCGATTTTCACCGCGAACATCCCCTTCCAACAGACTCGCCATTATGTGCAGAGCGTGCTGACCAACACCGTTGTCTACGCCGCCATTCTCGACCGACAGCCACAAACCATATGGCCCCAATGGCGCCTCGGCACCAACCCGTAATCCTCATCGCGAATTTTGCACCGAATACCGTCTATACTATTGGCAATCGCCAAGTCACCGGGGTTTGCATCTGATGGTCGCACCCAGTTTTCTTCCCCGCTCCGAGTTCCAGCACCTGCTGACCGCCCTGATTGCGGCGGGCTACCGCTGCCTGGGGCCGAAGGTGCGGGACGGTGCCATTGTTTATGACGGGTTGGACAGTGCCGACGATCTGCCACGGGGAGTCCACGACCACCAGCAGCCCGGCGTGTACCGGCTTCAGCGGGACGAGAGCCCGCGCTGTTTCGCCTGGGCCAACGGCCCCCAGGCCCTCAAACCGCTGCTCTTTGCCCCTCACGAGGTCCTCTGGACCAGCGCTGCGGGGAGTGACGGGGGTATCACCTTTCACCCCAAGAAACCGGAAGCCCGGCCCACCGCCGTCATCGGCGTGCGCGCCTGCGATCTCGCGGCGCTGCGTCTGCAGGACCAGCACTTTCTGGAGGGGCCGTTTCCTGATCCCCATTATGGCGCCCGGCGCAGGAACCTTTTTCTGGTGGCGGTGCATTGCACCCATCCTGCGGCCACCTGTTTCTGCGCCTCCACCGGCGACGGGCCGCGGGCTGAGTCGGGTTTCGATCTGGCTCTGGCGGAACTCGACGAGGGCTTCATTGTCACGGCGGGGAGCCGCAAGGGCGAGGCACTGCTCGGGCAACTGCCCCTCGAAGCCCTGGACCCCCTCCAACAGGCCACCGCCGACGGGGAGATCATGGCTGCCGCCCAGGCGCAGCAACGCGCCCTACCGTCCCGCAACCTGCGGGATGATCTCTTTGCCAATCTGCACCACCCCCGCTGGGAGGATGTCGCCCAACGCTGTTTGTCCTGTACCAACTGCAGCTCCGTTTGTCCCACCTGTTTCTGCCACGCCGAGACGGAGGAACCTGCCCTGGACGGCCTGAGCAGTACCCATTCCCGGCAATGGGACTCCTGTTTCACCGCAGGCCACAGCGCCATCCACGGCATCGTCATCCGCGCTGACACCCGCCAGCGCTACCGCCAGTGGCTGACCCACAAGCTCGGGAGCTGGCACGACCAGTATGGCCGCTCCGGCTGCGTGGGCTGCGGACGCTGCATCGCCTGGTGCCCGGCGGGCATCGACATCACCGCAGAAGCGGCGGCCATCTGCGGAGAGGATCATGCCTGATCCTTACCTTCCCCAGGAGGTCGAGGTCCTCGAGCGCATTCAGGAGTCCCCCAGCATCTTCACCCTGCGCCTTGCCTTCACCGACCCTGGAATGCAGATCGGCTATCGCTTTCAGCCGGGCCAGTTCAACATGGTTTATCTGTATGGGGTGGGCGAGGTGCCCATTTCCATCGTCTCCGATCCCGAAGATACGCACCGCATCGACCATACCATCCGTGCCGTGGGGCGGGTCACCCAAGGGCTGGCGCGTCTGGGAAAGGGTGCCCGCCTGGGCCTGCGCGGGCCATACGGTCGGGGCTGGCCCCTGAAACGGGCCGAAGGCAGAGACATCGTGCTGCTCACCGGGGGGCTGGGCTGCGCGCCGGTGGCTTCGGTCATCCACTACATCCTGCGGCGACGGGAACGCTTTGGGCAGCTCACCATCCTGCAGGGGGTCAAGCATACCGACGACCTCATCTGGCGCGACCAGTACGAAGCCTGGAGTCGGCTGCCCGACGTGCAGGTGGGGCTGGCAGCGGACGTGGGCAGCGCCGGTTGGTTCGGGCAAGTGGGGCCGGTGACGGTCCTTTTCGACCGCGTGCAGTTCGATCCCGGTGCACTGGTGATGATGTGCGGCCCCGAGCCCATGATGGGGGCCGCCGTGCAGGAGTTGCTGCGGCGCGGCGTGGCGGGGGAGAACTTGTGGCTCAGCATGGAGCGCAGCATGCACTGCGCCGTCGGGCATTGCGGCCATTGTCAGCTGGGGGGAAACTTCGTCTGCCGGGATGGCCCGGTCTTTCCTTACCCGGCACTCCAGCCCCTGCTGGGCGAGCGAGGGTTTTGACGTCATGGCCGCTGCCAAACCACGCCTCGCGGTGCACAAATTCAGTTCCTGTGACGGTTGTCAGTTGGCCTTCCTGAATCTAGGGGAGGACTTGCTGCGACTTGCCGAGCTGGTGGAGATCATCCACTTCGCCGAGGCCGGGCCCGTGGACCCGGACGCGGTCGTAGACATGGCCTTCGTGGAGGGAAGTATCTCCACGTCGGAGGATGAGGAACGCATCCAGAAAATCCGCAAAAACAGCCGGTGGCTCATCACCATCGGCGCCTGCGCCACCGCTGGCGGCCTCCAGGCCTTGCGCAACCTGGCCGACGGCCCCGGTTGGATCGCGGAGATCTACGCCCAGCCCGAACACATCCATAGCCTGGCCACCTCTACCCCCATCGCCGCCCATGTGCCGGTGGATCTGGAGCTGTGGGGCTGTCCGGTGAACGGGCGCCAGGTTTTGGGGGCGATGCGCGCCCTCCTTTTCGGGGCCGTACCGGCGCTCGAAAAGGATAAAGTCTGTCTGGAGTGCAAACGCCATCAGGCCGTCTGCGTACTGGTGGCTAAAGGACTGCCGTGCATGGGGCCGGTGACGCTCACCGGCTGCGGGGCGCTGTGCCCCCGTTTCGGACGCGATTGCTATGCCTGCTACGGGCCGGCAGAGAACCCCAACGCGGCGGCGCTCGGGCAGCGGCTGGAAGGGCTCGGTCTGGTGCCAGAAGCCGTCGCACGGCGTTTCCTCTTCATCAACAACGGCGCCCCGGCCTTTGCCGAGGCTGGCCGCCATTGGCGGGAACAGGCCCATGACCCAAAGCCGTAAGCTCAGCCTCTGCGTGCCGGTCCTGGCACGGGTGGAAGGAGAAGGCGCCCTGGACCTGGAAATGCATGACGGGCACCTGAAAACCCTGCGCCTGCGCATTTTCGAGCCGCCGCGACTCTTCGAGAAATTCCTGGAAGGCCGGGAATACCAGGAGATCCCGGACATGGTGGCGCGCATCTGTGGCATCTGCCCGGTGGCCTACCAGATGAGCGCCGTGCATGCCATCGAGAGCGTCTTCGGCCTGGCGCCCGGTCCCTGGGTGCGGGCCATGCGCCGGGTGTTCTACTGCGGCGAGTGGATACAGAGCCACAGCCTGCACATCCATCTGCTGGCGGCGCCCGATTTCCTGGGCTACAGCAACGTCTCCGAGCTGGCGCGCACGTATCCCGACGTGGTGCGCCGGGGGCTCGCCCTCCAGGCCCTGGGCAACGAGATCATCCGCGTTTTCGGCGGTCGCTCGGTGCATCCCGTAGGCGCCCGGGTGGGAGGCTTTCACCGAGCGCCCAGCCGGGTGGAGGTGGCAGCACTCCTGGAGCAGGTGTGGGCCGCCCTGCCTGGAGCCGAGGCCCTCGTGGCCTGGACCGCCTCCCTGAACCTGCCCGACGACCCTCAGGACTTTGTCAGTGTGGCCCTGCGCCACCTGGATGAGTACCCCATGAACGAGGGGCGCATCGTCTCCTCTGACGGTCTCGACATTTCCATCGCCGAGTACGAAACCCATTTCCCGGAACACCAGGAACCCCATTCCACCGCCCTTTATACGACGCTGAACGGACGCCCCTACCTGGTGGGGCCCCTCGCGCGGCTCAACCTCAATCTGGATCGCTTGCATACCCCCGTCCGGGAGACCCTGGGGCGTACCGGCATCGCCTTTCCCAGCCGCAATATGTTCCATAGTATAGTCGCGCGGGCGGCAGAAATTCATTATGCCCTTCTGGAGGTCAGCCGCCTGCTGGAAGATTACGCCGAGCCAGAGGTGTCCTTCGTCCCCGCCGTGCCGCGCTCCGGCCCTGGTTACGGATGCACCGAGGCCCCCCGCGGTCTGCTCTGGCACCGCTACGATCTGGATACGGCAGGTCAGGTGCTGCACGCCCGCATCGTCCCGCCCACCAGTCAGAACCAGGCGCGTATCGAGGCGGACCTGCGTCACGCCCTGGAAACCCTGGGTCTGGACCGGGACGACGAGACTCTGCGCCAGCAAGCCGAGATGGTGATCCGCAACTACGATCCCTGCATCTCTTGCGCCACCCATTTCCTGACGGTTCGGGTGGAGCGGCGGTGAACCCCGTCCGCGTCCTCGGCATCGGTTCGCCCTTCGCGGGCGACGATCTGGGTTGGCGACTCGCGGAGGCACTGGAACGGATGGGCCTGCTCCGTTATTTTCCCACAGGAATGGTCCATATCAACCTCTGCGATCGCCCCGGCTGCCTCCTGCTCCCGGCCATGCGCGGCGCGCACCTGGCCATTCTCCTGGATGCCATGCGCAGCGGCGCCCGGCCCGGCACAGTGCGGCGCCTGGATATGCTGGAACTGGACGAGAGCACCGGGCTGCTATCGAGCCATGGCTTTGGGGTGGCCGAGGCCCTGGCCCTGGGCCGTGTTCTGGGGGATCTGCCGCCCCGTGTCCTCATTTACGGGATTGAGACAGGTCAGGCGCCCTCGCTTCCGCCACTCGGCGACTTGGTAGCCATTCTTTGGCCGACGATCATCGACGATATCCGGGTATGCGGGGTTGAACCGGAAAGACCATCCCACGTCTCATCCGTGAGCGTCACGCCCTTCTCCCCGGCAAATGCGCATTCTATCCATGGCCTATCCCTCTCGGATAAGGCCTTTAGTTCGGAGCATTACCCTGGAAAATGACAGTCGGCAATCATTAGCAGATCCGCGGCAACTGCTCGCCGGTAAGCCAATCCACCATGCGTCGACCACCGAAGGCCGTCTCCATCTCCACGAAGTGATGGCGGTCATCCACAACTTCGCCAATGATGGCGGCGTCGGCACCGAGGGGATGTGCCTGCATGGCGGCCAACAGGCGCTCCGCCACCTCCGGCGGGCAGATGGCCACCAGTTTTCCTTCATTGGCCACATAGAGGGGGTCCAGTCCCAAGAATTCACAAGCGGCCCTGACCTGGGGCCGAACGGGGATGGATACTTCCCGGATTCGCATCCCCACCCGGGCTTGTTGGGCGATCTCGTTCAGGGTGGTGGCGAGCCCGCCGCGGGTGGGGTCCCGCAAGCAATGGATGTCGGGCATTGCCTCCACCATGGTCGCTACCAGACCGTGCAGGGCAGCGGTATCGGAAGCCACGGTGGTGCCAAAACGCAGATCCTCCCGCACAGACATGATGGCAACGCCGTGATCCCCGATGGTGCCGCTGAGCAAGATACGGTCGCCGGGCCGCGCCCGGTCACCCGAGATGTACAGATTTTCGGGAACCACGCCGATACCGGTGGTGGTAATGAAGACACCGTCGCCCTTGCCCTGCTCCACCACCTTGGTATCCCCAGCAATGACGGCGACCCCGGCCTCCCGCGCCGCCGCCGCCATGGAGTCCACGATTCGCTGCAGGTCGCTCAAGGGAAAGCCCTCCTCGAGGATGAAGCCTGCGGTGAGATACAGCGGCTTCGCCCCCGCCATTGCCACATCGTTGATGGTGCCATGCACGGACAGGCAGCCGATGTCCCCCCCTGGGAAAAAAAGGGGAGAAACTACGTGGCTGTCGGTTGCCGCCACCATGCGCCCTGACGACACGAGGAAGCAGGCTTGGTCGTTCAGTGCGCGCAGCCAGTCATTGTCAAATGCGCGGAGGAAGAGCTCATCGACGAGCTGCGCGCTGGCGCGGCCGCCACTACCATGGGTCATGTCCACCCGCCCCTGCCGCCAGTCCAGGGGCCGCAGATAACTTCTTTTCTGCGTGTCATCCATCAAACATTCACCGCCTTCCGGGTGGGACCGGCGTCCCGATAATCGCGGTAGCGGCCATAGGTGTAGTGGGCGGCGCAGGCGCCCTCCGAGGAAACCATGCAGGAGCCCACGGGATTTTCGGGCGTGCAGGCGGTGCCGAAGAGCCGGCAGTCCCGGGGTTCCTTGACGCCGCGCAGAATGGCGCCGCACTCACACCCCTTGTGGTCGGCTACCGTCCGGTAAGGGATAATAAAACGGCGCTCGGCATCGAAGTCACCGTAGGCGGCCTTGATGCGCAGTGCGCTGTAAGAGATGGTGCCGAGGCCGCGCCATTCGAAGGCGGGGCGCGTTTCCAGGACCTCGGTCATCAGCGACTGGGCCTTGGGATTACCGTCGCGGCTGACGGCGCGGATGAACTCGTTCTCCACCTCTGCCCGTCCGGCATTGATCTGGCGGATCAGCAACCAGATCGATTGCATCACGTCCAGGGGCTCGAAGCCGGCGATCACCACCGGCCGCTGATACTCCTCCGCGACAAACTCATAGGGCCGGCTGCCGATCACGGTGCTGACGTGGGACGGCCCGATGATGCCGTCCAGCCGCGGCCCTTCTGCGCCCCCTATCCCCTCCTTCGGCGTGGTCGAATCCAGGATTTTGCGGATGGCCGCAGGTGTCAGTACGTGGTTACAGAATACCGTGAAGTTTTTGACACCCATTGTCTTGGCCTGGCGGATGACCGCAGCGGTGGGCGGGGTGGTCGTCTCGAAACCGATGGCGAAGAAGATCACCTCGCGATCGGGGTTTTCCTGGGCAATGCGCAGGGCATCCAGGCTGGAGTAAATCATGCGGACATCGGCGCCGGCCGCCTTGGCCTTGAGCAGGCTCATGCGCTCCGCAGCCGGAACGCGCAACACATCGCCATAGGTACAGAGGATGACGCCGTGCTCCAGAGCCAGGGCGATGGCGCTGTCAACGCGTCCGATAGGCAATACGCAGACCGGGCAGCCGGGCCCGTGGATCAGGCGGATGTTGGGCGGCAGGAGGTCCTGGATGCCATGGCGGGATATGGCATGGGTATGGCCGCCGCAAAACTCCATCAGATGATAGTCCCGATGGGAACAGGCCTCCGCGGCAATGGCGTGCGCCAGACCTCGTGCTAGGGTGGGGTCACGAAACTCGTCGACGTACTTCATATTTTCGCCCCTTCCCCATCATCCAGCCGACCGGCCAACTCGGCGAAGAGCGCCAAGGTCCGTTCGGCCTCCTCCGGCTCCAGCCGGGTCAACGCATAACCTACGTGGAGAATGACATAATCCCCCTCCCGGACGCCGTCCACCAGGGCTAGCGAGATCTCCTTGCGCAGACCATCCAGCTCGACCACCGCCAGCTCGTAATCCAGCAATCGTTCGACCCGCACGGGAATAGCTAGGCACATGACGTCACTCCTCTTATAGTACAGCGGCCTGTGCCACCCAGGCCTGTCCCAGGCTCAGGCCGCCGTCGTTGGACGGCAGTAGCCGCGCTTCAAACACTTCCAGTCCTGCCTCTTCCAGCCCTTTCCGCACCGCCGTCCGCAGAATCACGTTGACAAAGCACCCCCCACCCAGAGCCACCCGCCGGATTCCGGAACGGGCAGAGGCCTGTGCCGCCCAGTCAACCAGGCCCCGGACCAAAGTGGCATGGAAGAGGGCTGCCCCGAAGGCCGGGTCGTCCAAGTCGGCCAGATGATCCAACAGCGGCAGCAAATCGAGGGTTCCGCTCTCTTCCAGCAGGTAGCCGCCCGCCAAGGGGTTTACCTTCCCCCGACGCAAGGCCAAGCCTTCCAGCAGCAGGGCCGCCTGCCCCTCGAAATTTGCACAGTCCTTGACACCCAGGAGCGCGGCAGCGGCGTCGAAGAGCCGCCCGGCGCTACTGGTGGACGGCGCGTTGATGCCTTGCTTCAGCATCTGGACTACCACCTCCGCGCTTTCATGCGGAAAGCGATGAATGATCTCGCTGCCTCGGCCCAGAGCGTGCAGCGCGCTCGCCGCCATGCGCCAAGGCTCTCGGGCGGCCCGGTCACCCCCTGGCAGAGCCAGCGAGCGCAACTGCCCCAAGCGCTGAAAACCACCCTCTTCCACCAGAAGCAGCTCCCCGCCCCACGGCGTTCCATCGCCCCCCAGTCCCACGCCATCCAGCGCCAGCCCGAGGCAACAGCCCAGCAAACCATGCTCGGCCATGACGGCGGCAATATGGGCGTGATGGTGCTGAACGGCCACCGCTGGCAGACCATGGGCAGCGGCGAATGCCAAGGCGAAACGGCTGCTGTGGAAATCCGGGTGGAGGTCGTGGGCTACCCGCTCCGGGCGGACGTCCAGCACGCCGAGAAGATGCTCCACGGTCTCTTCGAGCGCCGTGCAAGCGGCAACATTGTCCAAGTCACCCAGGTGCTGAGAGACGAAGGCCTCGTCGCCACGGGTCAGGCAGATGGTATTCTTGAGCGCCCCCCCCAGCGCCAGTACCGAAGGGCCGCGGGCGGGCAGCTTTATGGCTGCGGGGGCATAGCCTCGAGCCCGGCGAATAAAGACCGGAGCGCCCCGATTCGACTGCAGCACACTATCGTCGCAACGGACCAGAATGCCGCGGTCATGCACCACATAGGCGTCGGCCAGTCCGTGCAGACGTCGAAAGGCCTCGTCATTGTCCGTTACCAGAGGTTCGCCGCCAGGGTTGCCAGAGGTGCAGACCAGCACCAAATCCTGGGGTTGCCGCAGCCAGGCCGTGCCGCGGGGGCGCCCCGCGGCTTCGTGAAAGAGGAGATAATGGAATGGCGTGTACGGCAGCATCACTCCGAGCCAGGCAAGCCCCGGCGCCACACCCGGAAAAGCGACGTCGCAGCCCGGCCCCTTGGGCAACAGCACGATGGGGCGGGCTGTGGACTCCAGCAACAAAGCCGCCTGGTCGTCACAGTGGACCCAAGGGGTGAGGGAGGCACGGTTTGCGGCCATGACGGCGAAGGGTTTCTCGGCGCGGATTTTGGCGGCGCGCAAGCGCGCCACCGCTTTCTCCCGTCGAGCATCGCAGACCAAGTGGAATCCTCCCAGGCCCTTGACGGCCAGGGTCCGACCGCCGCGGATCAGATTCAGAGCGGCGGCGACGACATCCGGCACCGCCAGCGCCCGCCCGTCCGCGTCGTGCAACGCGAGTTGGGGGCCGCAGGCAGGACAGGCGACTGGCTCCGCGTGAAAACGGCGGTCCAACGGTTCCTCATACGCGCGGCGGCACTGGACGCACAGCCCGAAACCCGCCATGGATGTATTGGGTCGGTCGTAAGGGAGGGCACCGATGATGGTATAGCGGGGACCACAATGGGTGCAGTTGATAAAGGGGTAGCGGTAACGCCGGTCGGTGGGATCGAAGAGTTCTTCCAGACAGGCATCACAGACCGCCGCATCCGGTGAGACGCCGGTGCGGATCGTGCCTGTGCGACTTTTCTCAATCAGGAAGTGGGCACAGGCGGGGCGAAGCGCGATCTCGCGTACCTCGACCCCCTCCACCCGGGCGAGTGACGGGGCCTTCAGCCGCAGGTCCAGGATGAGGCGTTCCAGGTCCGGGACCGAACCCTGCACCTCCATGTCCACCCCCCGGCCATCATTGCGCACCCATCCGCCAAGCCCTAGCTCCGTCGCCAGACGATAGGCGAAGGGTCGAAAGCCCACCCCCTGCACCTGCCCCAACACGCGCAGGCGATAGCGAACAACCCTTGCTACGGAAGGGTTGCCGACGGGCAACATCAGTGGGCCTCTCCCAGACGCGATCGCAGGGCGGCCAACTCTTGTTCCAGTGTCGTCTTTCGCGCCCGCAACGCCCTTTCGCGCGCGCTACGGGCCTGTTCGGCACCACCCTCGATCCACGCCAGCCACGCGGCCATGCCGTCGCCGCGGGTGGCGGAGACCTGCAGGACCGCAAGTTTCGGATTGATCCGCCGGGCATAGTCGATGCAGACATCCACATCGAATTCCAGATAGGGAAGCAGGTCGATCTTGTTGAGGAGCAGGAGGTCGGCGGCATGGAACATGTCCGGATATTTGAGAGGCTTGTCCTCCCCTTCAGTTACCGACAGCACCACTACCTTGTGGGCCTCTCCCAGATCAAAGGCGGCCGGACAGACCAGGTTCCCGACGTTTTCGATGAAGAGTACCCCCTCGGCGACGGGCTGCAACTGCTCCAGTGCATGCCCCACCATGTGAGCATCCAGGTGGCAGCCCTTGCCGGTGTTGATCTGCAGTGCGTCCACCCCAGTGGCGCGAATACGCTCGGCATCCCGACCCGTCTGCTGATCTCCTTCGATCACCGCCACCGGCAGCCGATGTTGCAGGGCCTCGACGGTGCGCACCAGCAGCGTGGTCTTGCCCGAGCCGGGGCTGGAGACCAGATTCAGGGCAAAGACACCCCGCTCGGCCAGATACCGGCGGTTGGTGTCGGCGTGGCGCTGATTCTTGGCTAGAATGTCCTGCTCGATCCGCACCATGCGCCGTCCGTCCATGCCCGGTGCATGGACGTGGGCCGCCCGGGATTCGTTTCCATGCCTATGCTGCCCGTTATCCTCGTGAGGATCATGGGGATGGTTATGGTGATCAAGCCCCTCGATCTTCATTTCACCACCACCGCAACCACATGTGGTACACATCATTCCACCTCCAATTGCTGAATACGCAATTCCGCGCCCTCGACGACCTGGAGCTGATGACTACCGCATTGGGGGCAGGCATCGAAATATTGCCGGATGGACACCTTTTCGCCGCAGGGAAGGCACCACGCCTGTGCCGACACCGTCACGATTTCGAGACGGGATCCCTCGGCCAGCGTGCCCTGCGTGACCACATCAAAATTAAAGCGCAACGCCTCCGGTTCCACGCTGGCCAGAACGCCTATTTCCAACCATACCACATGCACACGGGCGAAGTGCTGGATCTTGGCCTGTTCCTCCAGCGCCTGTAGTACCCCTTCGCACAATGCCATCTCATGCATAGTCACGTCACCTGTACATTTGCCCGGTTTCTGCTGCGTGTCATGGAATTATTCACCATGCTGTACTATAAGTAGGTATATATCAGAATGGGCTGCGTTTAAAGTTTGACAGGCTACCGGCGAATTATTGGAAAAATGCCACGCAAAGCGTTTGTTCTTTGCCGTGAAACCGCGGTGATATCTTTAGCGTTGAAATCCATGGAAGAATTTTTGGAGAGAACCATCATGAACTGGAAACAGCGTCACATTGTCTGGTTAGTATCCGGCGCCATCCTATATGCCGGTACGGCAGTTACTGGGGCCAGCGCATCCCCCGTGGACATACAGTTAAATGTTGGGACGCAGCCCATCTATGGGGCACCCGGCTATCCGCCAATAGCGATCGCCACGCCACCCTTGATGATTTGGTTGAGCAGCCTCGGGGTTTATGCCGCCTATGGCACATCTCAGCCCATTTTCTATCAAGGCGCAACCTACTATTATTATTATGGCAATCGCTGGTGGGCCGGACCGGGCTATCGCGGCCCATGGCATCCCATCCTCGCGCCGCCGCCCGCGCTCCGTCACTGGAATTACCGCGACTGGCAAAACGTCCAGCGCGACGCCGGCCGCCATTATCAAGACCCGCAGTGGCGCCATTTCCGGCCGACGGAACGTCCGCAACCAATGTATCGTGGGCCGGAGCAGCGGGCACCAGGCGCCTTTCGGAGGCCAGATGGTGGACCCGGCCAGGGCCGCGGTCCTCAGGGACAAGGATCGCGGCAGGGTCGAAACTAACCGAGTTTGCCCCTGACCCAGTCGCGAGCGGCGTTGAGGGCGGCATCCAAAGCCGCCGGATTGCCAGCCCCGGCCTGCGCCATATCCGGACGCCCGCCGCCCTTGCCGCCCAACGGTTGCGCCACGGTATTCACCAGTTCTCCGGCGTGAATCCGTCCAGTCAATCCTTTACCGACGCCAGCAATCAACGCCACCTTCTCCCCTTCCACGCCCGCCAGAACGATGACGCCGTCAGCTAATTGACTGCGCAGGCGATCCAGGGCATCGCGCAAGGCTTTGCCATCCATCCCCTCCAGACGCCTGATCAACACCGGCACTCCGCCCACGTCCTCGGCCTCTGCGGCAAGATCGGCACCCGCTCGGGCGGCTTCGTCCCGCTTGACCTTTTCCAGCTCCTTTTCTAAGTGCCGCAGGCGCTCCAGGGTGTGTACCAGGCGCTGATCCAGTTCTGCAGGGGCGACTTTCAACAGTCCGGCTGCCGCTTGCAGACGTTCTTCATCACGCTGAATAGCCTCCAGAGCCACCGCGCCGGCGACCGCCTCGATACGCCGGATGCCTGCGGCTACGCCACTTTCACTGAGGATCTTGAACACGCCCATATCCCCCAGTGCCTCCACATGGGTGCCGCCGCAGAGCTCCATGGAGAAATCTCCCATGCGTACCACCCGCACCTCATCACCGTACTTCTCGCCGAAGAGGGCCATGGCACCCAGGGCCTGTGCTTCAGCGATGGGCAGCACCCGGGTTTCGGCGCCGACGTTATTGCGGATAGCCGCATTGACCATGCGCTCGATCTCGCGCAACTGCGCCGCCGTTACCGGCTCCGGCTGGCTGAAGTCGAAACGCAGCCGCTCCGGATTGACCAGCGAACCCTTCTGCTGCACATGGTTGCCGAGCACGTTGCGCAGGGCGGCATGGAGCAGATGGGTCGCGGAGTGATGTGCTGCCGTCGCCCGTCGCCCCACTTCATCCACACTGGCGGCCACCGTATCGCCAACCCGCAGACGACCGGATGTCAAACGACCCAAATGCACATGCAGGTGACCCATGGGCTTTTGGGTGTCCGTCACGGTAAACAGGGCAGCATCCGACTGGAGCGCACCACGATCCCCCGCCTGCCCGCCGGATTCCCCGTAAAAAGGCGTCCGGTCGAGAATAACCGCACCCGCATCCCCTGCTTCGAGGAAGGCCACCTCTTCGCCATCGCGGATCAGCGCCAGGACCTTCCCTTCATCCGCGCAGACTGTATAGCCGGTGAACCCGGTAGCCGACAGACGCATGGCCAGATCGTGGTATACCCGCTCGGTTTTGACCTCACCGCTGCCCGCCCAGGCGGCGCGGGAGCGGCTGCGCTGCTCGGCCATGGCCGCCTCGTAGCCGTCCATATCCATGACCAGATCGCGCTCGCGGGCGATATCGGCGGTCAGATCAACGGGGAAGCCAAAGGTATCCGCGAGCCGGAAAATGATCTCGCCGGGAATGGCGGCGCCTACTGCCAGACCCGCAATAGCGTCTTCCAGCAGACTGAGTCCGCGCTCCAGCGTTTCACGGAATCGGGCTTCCTCACGCTCCAGGGCACGCTCGACTTCGCGCTGTGCCCGCGTGAGTTCAGGGAAAGCGTTACCCATCTCGGCTACCAGTGGCGCCACCAGTTGATGAAAAAATACGGTCTCCATGCCCAGCTTGCGGCCATGCCGCACGGCGCGACGGATAATGCGGCGCAGCACGTAGCCGCGCCCTTCGTTGGCGGGCAGGACGCCATCGGTGATGAGAAAGCTGCAAGCGCGGATGTGATCTGCCAGCACCCGCAAACTGGTGTCCGTTGCCGTATCACGGCCGTAAATTTTGCCACTGATAGTGGCCGCCGCGCCGATCAACGGCTTGAAGAGGTCGGTGTCATAGTTGTTATGTACGCCCTGGAGCACGGCGGCGAGACGCTCCAGACCCATGCCGGTATCGACGGAGGGTTTGGGCAGCGGCGTCAGGGTGGCGCTGCTGTCCCGGTCAAACTGCATGAAGACCAGATTCCAGATTTCAATATAGCGATCGCCATCTTCCTCTGGACTGCCCGGAGGGCCTCCAGGGATATGGGGACCATGATCGTAAAAAATCTCTGAACAAGGGCCGCAGGGGCCGGTGTCACCCATGCTCCAGAAGTTATCCTTCTCGCCACAGCGGGAGAGGCGCAGTGGGTCAATTCCAATCTCATTGATCCAGATGGCGGCGGCTTCCTCATCCTCTTCATAAACCGTAATCCAGAGCTTTTCCGGCGGCAGTCCCAGGCGCTCGGTGAGAAAGCGCCAGGCAAAACCGATCACTTCGCGCTTGAAGTAATCCCCGAAGGAAAAGTTGCCGAGCATCTCGAAAAAGGTATGGTGCCGTGCGGTGTAGCCGACATTTTCCAGATCGTTGTGCTTGCCACCCGCGCGCATACAGCGCTGTGAGGAGACAGCGCGCCGGTACGGACGGGTTTCTAGTCCCAGAAACACATCCTTGAAGGGCACCATACCCGCATTGGTGAACAACAGGGTCGGATCATTACGGGGAATCAGCGGGCTGGAGGGTACGATCTGGTGCCCCTGCTCCACAAAATACTCCAGAAAAGCTTGGCGAATGGCTTGCGCGTGCATTGGTCTTCCGTTGTTAAGAATAAAATGTTTCTGCCTCCGGGTAAGGGGGTATTCCACCGCTTACCCGCTGTCAATCCGCAGAGAAATCCCCTTCTCTGCTGGCGGTCAGCACCCGGCGAATCGTCTCTCCGGTAAATCCCCGCCCTGCCAGAAAACGGACGCGCCGGGCATAATCTTTCGCGTCTACTGGCATGGTGTCGCCAAAACGCTTTTGATAGACGGTCTGTGCCTGCACCAGCCAGTCAACCTCTGGGTCTGCGCTAGCCTCGACCCCTGCCCGCCGCAAGTCCTGACGCAAACGCAACGGCCCGTGCCCCTGACGCACACGGGTACGGACGAGCATTTCCGCATAACGCGCATCATCCTGATAGCCGGCAGCGACGAGTGCATCCAGCGCCAGCGCCACGTCCCCTGCATCACATCCCGCACGGAGCAATCTGTCACGCAATTCCAGACGTCCATACTCCCGGCGCGCCAGCAACCGTAGCGCCAGCGCGGTGGGATCGCTGCGTTCCGCCGTCAACTACCCGACCGCTGCGGGCTCTACCGCGTCTTCGGCAAAGGCCAGGGGATGACCTGCTGCCGCTGCCCGTATCCGCTGCTCGATATTGACCGCCAATTCCGGATGTTCCTTGAGATACTGGCGGGCGTTATCCTTGCCCTGGCCGATACGTTCTCCCTGATAGCTGTACCAGGCACCGCTTTTTTCGACAATGTCGAACTTCACGCCGAGGTCCACCAGCTCGGAAAGACGGGAGATGCCTTCGCCGTAATAGATGGCAAATTCGGCTTCACGGAAAGGCGGTGCAACCTTATTCTTGACTACCTTGACGCGGGTATCGTTACCTACCACTTCGTCGCTCTTTTTGATCGCGCCGATACGGCGGATATCGAGACGCACGGAGGCGTAGAATTTGAGGGCGTTACCACCGGTAGTGGTTTCCGGGCTGCCGTACATCACCCCGATTTTCATACGAATCTGATTGATGAAAATGACCAGGGTATTAGTTCGGGAGATATTGGCGGTGAGCTTGCGCAGCGCCTGACTCATCAGACGCGCCTGCAAGCCGACGTGGGAGTCGCCCATGTCGCCTTCGATTTCCGCTTTGGGGGTCAGTGCAGCCACCGAGTCGACAACAATCAGGTCGACTGCCCCGGAGCGTACCAGCATGTCGGCGATTTCCAGCGCCTGCTCGCCGGTATCCGGCTGGGAGATCAGAAGGTTTTCCAGATCGACGCCGAGCTTATGGGCGTAGCTGGGGTCCAGAGCATGTTCGGCATCAATGAAAGCTGCCGTGCCTCCGGCAGCCTGACAACTGGCTATGGCGTGCAGGGTAAGGGTCGTTTTACCCGAAGATTCCGGCCCGTAAATCTCTACCACTCGGCCCCGCGGCAGGCCACCGACACCGAGAGCCAGATCCAATCCCAGCGAACCGGTGGAGTAGACCTCAATATCCTTGATGGCATTGTGATCACCGAGACGCATGATGGCGCCTTTACCAAATTGCTTATCAATCTGTGAGAGGGCCGCCGAAAGGGCCTTGCTACGCTGTTCGTCCATAATGCTTTCCTTCTCCTGAATTGCGGGTTAACCCATCCTTGCAAAACACCCTGTTATAGTGGCGCGCGGCAGGGCCTGATGATCCGCGGTACTGCGGGGGTCATCGGAACAACCCTTTCCGGCATTCTACCTGAGCGAACGGGCGGGGCAAACGACTGAAAGCTACTGCGACATAATTCTTAGTCGACATGGTGGCCGCCGTTCATCCAGCCCCGCGCAATAATCCTAATAACCCGCCCAAAGCGACCGAACCCGCGGCATACTGCACCGACCAACGGTCTCCGTGAAAGTGACAAGTGCTCACCTGCGGCTCCGCGCCCCGCGCACCCCAGGCAATACAGACTGTGCCCACCGGCTTGCCGGGCACGGCGCCTCCCGGCCCGGCGATACCGGTAACCGCTGCGGCGATGTCCGCGTCGTGCAATGCACCCGCGAGCATTTCCAGGGCGGTCTCCTCCGCTACGGCCCCGACCCGCGCGAGGGTGGCTTCCTGCACTTTCAGCAACTGAATTTTCGCGGCATTGCTGTAGGTCACAAACCCGTGGCGCAGCAGCGCCGAGGAGCCGGGCAAGGCGGTGATCCGCGCGGCCAGATCACCGCCGGTACAAGACTCCGCCAGGGCGAGTCGGGTGTCCCGCGCACGGGCGTGCTGGAGCAAGGACCATTCCGGCGGCGCCATGTGCAGCGACATGGCGCCGGGTGTTCCAGCCTCGACCCAATACTCGCCCGGCAAAACCTCCGGTGCGGTGCCGCTGTCGTTGAAAAGGCTCAAAGGCACCTCGCAAACGGGCAGATGCGCGTTTGCCCAATCGCGCAACGCGGCCCAGTCACCAGCCGGTAGACGGGTGCGGAGCGATGTTTTCATCCAGCCTGAGGCGTTCGCAAACTCGCCAATGGCCACCGCCATGCTGGAACAATCGGGCAATGTGGCGACCAGCTCCACCCGGACATCCATCCCGGACCGCCTGGCCCAGGCCGCCAGACGCTGGGCATCGGGCAGGGCCGCGGGGCGCATGGGCAGCAATATCTGCAAGGACTCCGTAGGACGGGTATTCGTCATAACCAGCCCATCGCCAGCATCAGTCGCAGAAGAATCAGTGCCGGGATCGCCGCAGCGATATCGTCGAGCATAATACCCGTGCCTCCATGAATATGCTTATCCAGCCAGGAAATCGGCCAGGGTTTGAGCATGTCAAAAAAGCGGAAGAGCAGAAACCCGACGCACAGCGTCCACCAGCCGAAAGGCACCAGCCAGAGGGTGAGCAGCAGGCCCGCCCATTCATCCCAGACGATAGCCGGGGGATCCAGCGCCCTTTTACCACCGCCGTTTTGCATCTCCCGCGCGGTCTGCCCGCAGAGCCACGGCCCCACCGCGATCATCGTCACCAGCACCAGCGCATAAACCATATTGTTCTGCACCACGAGGGTCAGCAGCAGATACAGGGGAATGGCAGCGATAGTACCCATGGTGCCGGGCAGGATGGGCGACAGGCCGCTGCCGCCCCCCAACGCCAGCCACTGATACCAGGGTCTAGAGCGCATGGACATGCCCCCAGGTGGAAGGCAGCGGCAGCGGCTCATCTCGCCAGGTCAAGGTGACCGCCGTCCCGGCATCGGAGACCGCCGGCAGGATGCTGCCCACCGCTGTCAGGCGGAGGGCAAGTGTCCGCGCGGCCTCCTGTATTGCCGTCGATAAGGCAGGAGCGGCACAAAGGATCAATTCATAATCATCACCGCCGGTGAGAGGCCAGCGTTGCAGGCGTTCCGGGTCAGTCCGCGCCAGATCCGCGAGTTCCGGGCTCAAAGGCAGCGCATCCAGAGCGACCTGCGCCCGGACACCCGAAGCTTTCAGGATATGGCCAAGGTCGGCCAGAAAGCCATCGGAACAATCCACGGCACAAAGCACACCCACTGCCAGAGCCGTCGTGCCGAACTCGAGACGGGGCGTGGGACGCAACCGACGGGCCTCCAATGCATCCCGCTGTGGTGCTGAGCAAGGAAAGGCCTGCCCGTCGTGGCCGCGTTCCACAAAGGCCAGATCCAGGGCTGCGGCCGCATCCCCGAGACTGCCGGTGACCCAGATCACATCTCCGGGCCGCGCCGCATCACGGCGCATCACCCCACGGCCGGCAAGCCCCAACGCGGTTACCGAGAGGGTCAGCGGCCCATCCGTAGCCACCGTATCGCCGCCGACCAGGGTAACGCCGTGGCGGTCGGCGAGCGCACTCCAGCCCGTTGCGAATGCTGCCAGCCACTCCCCATAGCCCTCCTCCCGCTGCGGCAGGGCCAGACTGAGCAGACACCAGCGCGCCGCCGCACCCATCGCGGCCAGGTCGCTGAGATTCACCGCAAGGGCTTTCCAGGCGAGGTCTTCCGGGCGGACCTCGGGGAAAAAGTGGCGACCGGCGACCAGCGTATCCATCGTCGCCACCAGTTGCCGACCCGCGGGGTCCAGCCAGGCAGCGTCGTCGCCGATACCGAGCCGCACGCCCTTGCCCGCCTTACCGAGACGACTCCGTAACCGTTCGATGAGCGCAAATTCTCCGCCCGCCATGTTCACTCCGTTTTCGCCGATGCTCGCGCTACTATAGCAAGGACATCATCTGAAGGAAGCCATGCCCAGCAACCTCACCGTCACCGGACGCTTTGCGCCCTCCCCCAGCGGCCCGCTCCATGCGGGATCACTCATTGCCGCCATTGGCAGCTATCTCAGTGCCCGCGGTCAGGGCGGGCGCTGGTTGCTGCGTCTGGAAGACGTGGATGAGGACCGCGTGCGTCCCGGTGCCGCCGACGCCATTCTCCGGCAACTGGAGGCGCTGACGCTGGACTGGGACGGATCGGTGCAGACCCAGTCCTCCCGTAAGGCGATCTACCGGGAAACGCTGACGGCTTTGCAGGCACAGGGCATGGTCTATCCCTGTGCCTGCACCCGTCAGGAAATCCGGGCCTGCGGTGCACGTTATCCGGGCACTTGCCGGTCGGGTCTGGCACCCGGACGGCAGACCCGCTCTTGGCGCCTGCGGGTGCCCGACCATTTACCGTCCTGGGAGGATCGTTTCCATGGCTGGCAACCATCGCCCGCACCACAAGGTGACCCCGTCCTGCTGCGTGCCGACGGCTACTTCGCCTATATCCTGGCCTGTGTCGTGGACGACGGTGCGCACGGTGTCAGCGAAGTGATTCGCGGCGGTGATCTGCTGGCGCTCACCGGGGTGCAACGCTATCTGCACAGCACCCTGAACCTGCCCCATCCCCAATATGGGCACCTGCCCCTGCTCTGCGATGCAGATGGACGCAAGCTGTCCAAAAGTGCCAACAGCCCCGCGTGGACAGGCAACCCCAGTCAGGCCTGGGAGGAGACGTTGCGGCTACTGGGTTGGACAACGCCTGCCGGGCTGCATGGGGCTTCTGCGCTGGAGTGGCGCGACTGGGCATGTACACGGATGGCTGCCGGACAGCCTCTCTATCGCATTGCGCCACTGGCTTGTACCAGCAGACGGCGTTAGGCTGAACCCCATGAACCTGCCGCCGCTCACCCCCGCCACCCTGATCCGCCGCTACAAACGCTTTCTTGCCGACTGCACGTTGGCCAGCGGCGAGATCATCACCGTACACTGCCCCAACTCCGGGAGCATGCGCAGTTGCGCCGAACCCGGTCAGCCCATCCTGATCTCCCTCAGCGACAACCCCAAACGCAAACTGCCCTGGACCTGGGAACTCTACTGGAGCGGCGCCAGTTGGGTCTGCGTCAACACCCAACGCCCCAATGCCGTAGTTGCCGAGGCCATCGCCGCGGGCGACATACCCGCCTTGCAATACTACACACAACTGCGCCGCGAAGTGCCCTATGGCCATCATGAACGCGTGGACATCCTGCTCAGCACCGAAGGCCAGCCGCCCTGTTATGTGGAGGTCAAATCCTGCACACTGCTGGAGGACGACGGCATCATCCGCTTCCCCGATGCGGTCAGCAGCCGCGCCCTGCGCCATCTGGGGGCATTGACGGAAGTGGTCCGCAGCGGCAAACGGGCGGTGATGCTTTTTCTGGTCGGCCGGGAAGACGGCCGGGGTTTTGCACCCGCAGACGCCATTGATCCCGCCTATGGCAAGGCCTTGCGCCAGGCACGCATCGACGGTGTGGAAATTCTGGCCTACCGGACCCGCGTCAGTCCTGATAAAATGATCATAAGCGCGGCGGAACCGCTTTTCTTTTAGCCGCTTCAGGAGAACAGCATGTTACAGCGCAGCAAAAAATCCCCACAGGGTAGCATCAAGACCGCAGAAGAGGTCGAAAAAATGCGGGTGGCCGGGCAGCTCACGGCCATGGTGCTGAAGATGATCGGCCCTCATGTCAAAGCTGGCGTTACCACCGGCGAACTGGACCGCATCTGCCACGATTACATCGTCAATGACCTGCAGGGCATTCCGGCACCGCTCAACTATCAGCCCAGCCCGGAATACCCACCCTTTCCCAAATCCATCTGCATCTCCCTCAACCATGTGATCTGCCACGGCATTCCCGGCGACCGTGTGATCAAGGATGGCGACATCCTGAACATTGACGTCACCGTCATCAAAGAGGGCTATCACGGTGACAGCAGCAAGATGTTCGCTGTCGGCGAGGTGCCGTTGCGGTCGCGGCGGGTAATGGAAGTGGCCCATGAAGCTATGGTGCGCGGTATTCAGCAGGTGCGGCCCGGCGCGACCCTGGGCGATATCGGCCATGCCATCCAGGTCTACGCCGAGGCGCAACACTGTTCCATCGTGCGGGAATTCTGTGGGCATGGGATTGGCCGCAAATTCCACGACGAACCGCAGGTATTGCACTACGGCAATCCCGGCGAGGGCGTCGAACTGGTGGCGGGCATGACTTTCACCATCGAGCCCATGGTCAATGCCGGCAAACGCCATATCAAGGCCCTGCCCGACGGCTGGACCATCGTCACCAAGGATCACAGTGCCTCCGCCCAGTGGGAGCACACCATTCTGGTCACCGACGATAGTTACGAAATACTGACCCAACTGCCTGGCGACCCTATTTAAGAATGACGAGCCGCGTCGCGCAAACCCAGACGCTCGCACCCCATGCGGCGTTGCGCGCGGGTCAGGGGTCGCTGCAAGCCGCGTTTTCGTCGCCACGGCGAAATAGCAGCACCTTGCTCCGCCAGCACTGCCGTCTGGTGGACAGCACCTTGCGCCAGCTCTGGCAGGCGCCATCGGACACAGACGTGTCAGCCGCCGACTATCTCACCCTGGTGGCCGTAGGTGGTTATGGGCGCGGCCCCCTTTTCCCCGGCTCCGACATCGATTTGTTGATTCTGACCCCCAGCGTCCTGACCGCGACACAAAAAGACTTCATCGAAGGCTTCCTGAACAGCCTCTGGGACCTGCAGATGGCGGTGGGGTATAGCGTTCGCAGCGTGGATGAATGCTTGCAGGAGGCACGCCAGGACTTGGGCATTGCCACCACCCTGCTGGAGTCCCGTTATCTGGCCGGATCGCACCCTCTGCTGCAAGACCTGAATCGCGCCTCACGGGAAAACCCGCCCTGGTCCCCCCCGCTTTTTTTCGCCGCCAAACTGGCAGAGCAGGAAAACCGCCTCTCTCGGTACAGCGATACCGCCTTTCATCTCGAACCCAATCTCAAGGAAGGTCCCGGTGCGCTGCGCGATATCCATCACCTGCAATGGCTCGCGGCCAGTGTTTTTGGGGAGGGTAGCCTGTACCGGCTGCGCGATGAGGACATAATCACCGTTGAGGAATATCGTCAGATCCTGCGCGCCCAGGCCTTGCTCTCGCGCCTGCGGATCGCCCTGCACTACGCCACCGGACGCCACGAAGACCGTCTGCGCCTCGACTTGCAGGTGCCGCTGGCGAAGCAATTGGGTTACACCGACCGGCGTGGGCGCAGCGCCGTCGAACAACTGATGCAAAAGCTCTATCGCGCCTTCGCCGACATCCTGCGCATCGCCGCCATTGCTCAGGAGAATATCGCGCAGCACCTGGCCACACGCACGACAGCGCCCGTGGTTCCAGATCAGCGCGTCGCCCTGCCTCTACGTCCGTTGCGCCGCGATGACCCGCAATTGCTCCAGCACATTCTGAGCCTGTTCCGCCGCCTGGCGGAGGACTCCCGACGGCGCACCCTCGATGCCCAGACCCAGCGCCAGCTTTACGCGTTACGGAACGCTATTCACCCGCGTGATCTGGATCATGATCCCGTTGCGCAGAAAGAATTTCTCGCCATTCTCGCCCAGCCGGACGGCGCCTATCGCAGCCTCAAAATGATGCAGCAATGTGGCATTTTGGCGCGCATACTCCCCGCTTTCGGACGCATTACCGGACGCATCCAGCACGACCTCTTCCATGTGTATACCGTGGATCAGCACACGCTCTTTCTGCTCCGCAACCTCGGTCAAATATGGACCAACGAGACACCGCAGATAGCCGTCGCCAACGCGGCCCGGGAGCAGGTCGAAAAACCGGAGTTACTGGTGCTGGCTGGCCTCTTCCATGATATCGGCAAAGGTCGCGGCGGCGATCACTCCAAAATCGGTGCACAGGAAGCCCGGCGTTTTGCCCGGCGCTTACAGTTGTCGCCCGGCGATACGGAACTGATCGCCTGGCTGGTGGAACAGCACCTGCAAATGTCCAGCGCTTCCCAGCGACGTGACCTCGAAGATCCACAGGTCATCCGCGATTTTGCCGATCTGGTTCAGGATGAACGGCATCTTGCCTATCTTCTGCTTCTCACCGTTGCCGATATGCGTGCCACCAATCCTGAACTCTGGAATGACTGGAAAGGATTATTGCTTGGCACCCTATACCGGGCGACGGCTAGTGAACTTCAGCGGGAAAAGCGGCAGATGCAGGACCTCCCACAACTCATTGCCGATAAACAACATTTTGTCATGGGAAAAATCACCAGTACGGACCAGCCGCAGGCGCGCGCCCTCTGGCGACATCTTTCTGGCCCCTATTTCCTGCGTTACACCGAAGACGAACTGCTCTGGCATTGTCAGGAAATACTGGCCCACAAAAGCCGCAAGACGCTGGTTGCGGTGCGGCCCCATGCACCAGAAGGCAGCGAAATCCTGATTTACGGTTCGGACCGGCCGGGGCTTTTTCAACAGATTACCGGCGCGCTCGATCGTCAATCCTTGAACATTGTCGACGCCCGGATCGATACCAGCGAGGACGGGCGCGCCATCGACACCTTTCTGGTCATCGACAACAGCCACGCCTTCGCCCACAGCGCCCAAGCCCACGCCGATCTGGGTGCCGAACTCCGCGCAATCATTGAAGGAGAGACGACCAGAAAGCCCTGCTTCGGTCCGCGCCATCGCGACCCACGCCACCGTTTTTTCGCCAATATTCCGGCTGAAATCCGCGTGGACAACCGCGCCCTACCCCGTTACACCCTACTGGAAGTCCGTGCCACAGATCAGCTTGGACTACTGTACCAGGTAGGTGAGGCACTACGCGCCTTACAACTCAATATCCACGGCGCCAAAGTCTCCACTTTTGGTGAACGGGTAGAAGATACTTTTTTCATCCTCAACGAGCGTGGGCGCAAACTATCGGATGCACAGGCCAAGGCGTTGACCCAAACCCTGGACAACATCCTGAACGGCAAGGCCGCGTAGACGATGCCGGTTGGTCAGACACACTCCCATTTCCAGTACATTCGCCCTTTCTCCAGACAGGCTCAACACCATGTGGTCATTTCTTCTTCCTGATGCCCGGCGCCGCCGCGACCGCGCCCTGGCCCTCGCCGGCGTACTGCGCAGCGCCCTGCTGGTGCAGAACATTGCGCGCAACGGCACGCAGCCTGGAGAACTGCTGCAGACCTGTATACAGAGCATTCTCGCGCTGGAGTGTCAGGATAGCCAAAGTGCCTTGGGCGATGTCGCCAGCCTGCGTCAACCCCTGGCCCTGCTCTGCCCCTTGCTGCAACGCGGCCCCGGCAACGCCCAAGAGGCCGAACTACTCCGCTACAGCATGGCGCTGACGACCCTCGGCAAACGTTTGCTTAAAAATTCGTCCGCTACCCAGCGCGTTCAGGAAGGTATCGAACAGGCACAGCGCCAGGTCGTCCATTTTGGCGATCCGACACAACGCAGCATCATTGCCGGACTTGCCCAGACTTACACAGAGGCCATCGGTACCCTGCGCCCGCGCATCATTGTCAGCGGTGAAAGCCGCTTTCTGAGCGATCCCGACGATGCCGCACGCATCCGCACCCTTCTGCTCAGCGGCATCCGTGCGGCGGTCTTGTGGCGCCAGGCGGGTGGCCACCTGCCCGGCGTCCTCCTGGAACGCCGCGGGCTCTGCCAGGAAGCAGAAGAACTGCTCGCCATCCATCCCACAGCATGACACGTTTCAACCCCATCACCGGTCGGTGATCTGGCCGAGGTCACATATTTTCAGCCCATTTCCAACGCCTGCGCCACGGCCTCTTCCACCCGCTCTATCCATATAAAAGTGAGTTGTTGCCGGGCATTCTCGGGGATATCTTCGTAATCCCGGCGGTTGCGCGTCGGCAATAGCACCGTATCAATACCGGCACGCAGCGCCGCCAGGACCTTTTCCTTGATCCCCCCGACGGGCAGCACCAAACCGCGCAGACTGATCTCGCCCGTCATGGCCACATCCGGTCGGACTTTGCGGCCGGTCAGCAGAGAAATCAATGCCACAAAGAGCGTCACCCCAGCGCTGGGTCCATCCTTGGGGATAGCACCAGCGGGGATGTGGATATGGATATCGCTCTTGTCGATACTCTCCTGGGCAATTTGCCAGTCCGCCGCCCGCGCCTTGACCAGGCTCATGGCCGCCTGGGCGCTCTCCTTCATGACATCGCCGAGCTGGCCGGTCAGGATGAGGCGGCCGTTACCGGGGCTCTTGCTGGCCTCGATAAAGAGGATATCCCCGCCCACCGGCGTCCAGGCCAGGCCGGTGGCCACGCCGGGCAGGGCTACCCGCGAAGCAACTTCGTTTTCAAAGCGCTGGGGGCCGAGGATCGTCGTCAGATCGTCGGGACGGACGTGCATCCCGCTACTGCTGCCTTCGGCGATGCGCACCGCCACCCAACGGCAAATACCCCCCAGCTCCCGTTCCAGATTGCGACAGCCGGCCTCACGGGTGTATCCGTGAATCAGCGCCAGCAAGGCATCTTCCTCCAGGACCAGTTGCGCCTCCGTCAGGCCCGCCGCCTCCCGTTGCCGGGGCAGAAGGTAGCGGGAGGCAATATGTCTCTTGTCCTCTTCCGTATAGCCCGAGAGCGCGATGATCTCCATCCGGTCCCGCAGAGGACCGGGAATGGTATCCAGGACATTGGCCGTCGCGATGAAAAAGACATGACTGAGATCGAAGGGCATGGCCAGATAGGTGTCGCGAAAGCTGCGGTTTTGCTCCGGATCGAGCACTTCCAGCAGGGCTGCGGCGGGATCACCATGGAAACCACCCGCGCCGAGCTTATCGATCTCATCCAGGAGCATCACCGGATTGCGCACTTCCACCTTGCCCAGCGCCTGGAGAATGTTGCCCGGCAGGGCGCCAATATAGGTGCGCCGATGGCCGCGGATCTCCGCCTCGTCATGGACGCCGCCCAGGCTCACCCGCACAAACTTGCGCCCCATGGCGCGGGCGATGCTCTGGCCCAGAGAGGTCTTGCCCACCCCCGGCGGTCCCACAAAGCAAAGAATGGGGCTCTTGCCATTGGGATTCAGGCGATGTACTGCCAGATGCTCCAGAATGCGCCGTTTGATCTTGTCGAGGTCATAGTGATCTTCGTCGAGAATCATTCGGGCTTCGGCGATATCGATGCGCTCCGCTGTCTCCTTGCTCCAAGGGAGGGCCAGAATGGCGTCGATATAACTGCGCACCATGCCATACTCCCCAGCCCCCTCGGGCATCCGTTGCAGGCGACGCAACTCCTTGCGGGCCACCGCCTCCGTCTCGGCGGGCAAGTGCGCCTCGTCAATGGCATGGCCCAGCGCCTCCATCTCACCGTTGCTTTCCTCTCCTTCCCCCAACTCCTGCTGGATGGCCTTGAGTTGCTCGCGCAGGAAATACTCGCGCTGGCGGCGATCCATGACCTCCTTGGTCTGCTCGCCGATCTTGTGGGTAAGCTTCAGGACCTCGATGCGATAGCTCAAAAACTGCGAGATCTGTTCCAGTCGGCTGCGGACATCAAGGTTTTCCAGGATCTGCTGGCGCTCCTCGGCCTTGAGATCGAGAAAGTTGGCAATCAGATCGGCCAGCGCTCCGGGCTGCTCCACATGAGCGATGGCCTGGGCGAGCTCCTGAGGTACCTGAGGTAGCAGAGACAGGGCTTCGGTAGCCTGCTGACGCAAGTGCAGAACACGGGCATCGAGTTCCGAACCGCTAGCGGTGATCTCCTCGAGTCGCTCGATACGGGCCGCCAGAAAGGGATAATCCGGCAAAAATTCGCGCACCCGAAAACGACTTTCGCCCTGAGCAATGAGGTGGTGGCTGCCATCGCCCGTGGTCACATAACGCAAAACACTGGCCACCGTACCCACCGCATATAAGTCACCAGGGCCGGGTGTATCGTTGCCGGGGTCCTTTTGCAGCAACACGGCAACGGGACATTCCTGGCGAATGGCCTCCTGGGCCGCTGCTACCGATGCTGCGCGACCAATACCGAGGGGCAGAACCACCCCCGGGAAAAGAACAAGATTGCGCATGGGCAATACCGGCAGAACATCCTCGGGTAATGCCTGCTTGTGGCTTCCGCTCGCCCCCGTGTGCGTGTCTTCCATTTCATACCCCCTGCTGGCGAAAGGACAAATGGAGACAGCCATCGCGCATTTCCCAGCCCTGTAAGGTCAACCCATCAGGAACTCGCAAACGCCGGTCAAAAGCGCCGTAGGGAATCTCCAGGCGATGGATATGCCCCGTTTGCAGATCTGCGGAAAGCCGGCGCAGACCACTCACCATCAGCACATTGCCGCTGAAGATCACCCGTACCGCCTCCGGGCTCACGCCCGGCAAAGCCACGACAATCTGCAGCCCCTCACTGGTCTCGAAAACATCCGTAGGCGGCTGCCATAGCGGTTGCCGATCCGACCGCGCCGGTTGAAAGAAACGCCGCTGCAGGCGTTCTGCACGCTCCAACATGTCTATGGCCTGCATCCACATAATGTCTTCCAGTTCGCGCATACCGGCCCCCTAGCTGACCTTCATCACATCCTGCTATTATAGCGTATACCGGCGCAGTTCTGATTTTTTCATCCACACCGAAAGTTGGCGCCCTCGCCATCGCTGAATGCCAGGATGATCCCACTTACTTGGACGCATTGGCCGGAACAGGTCATTGGTCAACGAGAACAGGTCACTCGTTATATCTAGCGAAACCCTGTGCAGCAACTGATGAGTCTTTCCTGTAATTCATATGATTGAAATTGTTAACCCATGCACTCACGTCACTGGCAGGCATCGGCTTGGCAAAGAGATAGCCTTGCATGGCGTGGCACTCCAGCGTCTCCAGTAATCGCAAATGACCGATGGTTTCCACGCCTTCGACGATCACGTCAAGCCCCAGCATATTGGCGGTCGTCATGACGCCGGCGACAATAGCGAAGTCCCGCGGATCGTTCAGGATATTCCGCACGAAGCTCTGATCCACCTTGATGGTTTGCGCTGGTAGTTTTTGTAGGTAACTCAGGGAGGCGCTGCCGGTACCAAAATCGTCCAAGGCGATACGCAGGCCCAAGTCATTGCAGACCCGCAAGGTTTCTTGTGCTTTGGGAAAATCAAGCAAGGGGGCGCTTTCCGTGATCTCGATTTCACACATTTCCGGCGCGATGTCAGGATGCGCAGCCAAGACCGCACGCACATCATTCAAGAACTCGGGATCCAGCAGATGGCAGGCACTGATGTTCATCGACATCCGTAAAGGAAGCCCATCGCGATGCCACTGCTCCCCTTGCGCCAACACGGCATCCAGCACGAAACATCCAATGCGTCGAGCCAGGCGGGGATGATCCAGGGCTTCGGCAAACACGGCTGGCGTGAGAATCCCGCGCTGCGGATGCGCCATCCGGATCAACGCCTCAAAGCCGATAATCCCTTGGCAGGATGCAGTCCCGTCGCGCATAGACACCACCGGCTGGTAGTACATGATCAGCCGCATAGACACCGCAAATGACAAGCTTGCATATTGGACGAGTGCTCTTTTTTCTGAACTATGAAGTATTGCATTTTTAGTATAGAAACGTAGAGTACGCAAGGCCTCGTCGTTATACGATGGCTGCAAAGAAGCGCAATCTCTACCCGGCGGGCCGACAGGACCGAAGGTTATCTAAAATCAGGCGGAGGTTGGGGAAATATGGGTGCGGTCATTGCCAACTGGCTGTTTTTCAGTCATAAGACCGTCAGCATCACACACCAAAACGGCATCAGCCAGGCGTTCGCCAGCCATCAGGGCAGCGCACCAAGAGGCAAGCACTTATGAACGGCCTGCTCCGTATCGCTCTGAAACTGCTGCTGAACGACAAAGGCAAATTCGCCACCCTGGTCATTGGCATCACCTTTTCCGTGTTTCTGATGATGCAGATGACCTCCATGTTCTCCGGCATACTCTATCAATCTGCATCCAACATCGTGAATGTCGGCGCCAGGATGTGGGTGATGGACCCCGCCGTCCAAACCCCGCAAAACAGCATCCCCATGCCCAACTACGTACTGGACGCGGTACGTAGCATACCCGGCGTAAAGTTTGCAGTGCCTTTTTATGTCGGTGCGGGCCTCGTCAGGCTCAATGACGGCACCTATCAGTCCGCCACCATCATCGGCCTGGACGATGCCAGCCTGTTCGGTCGACCGGCGATCATTTCCGGCCGCATTACGGACATTTACCAGAACAACGCCTTCATCATGGTCAAGGATGCCAACTACGCCAAGCTGGGCAGCCCCAAAATAGGCACCAGCTTTGAAATCAATGATCATCGCGCGGTTGTCGTGGCCCTGGCCCATACTCCGGTGCCCGGCCTGTTCGGTTTGCCAACCCTGTATACCACCTATAACCGCGCCACCCAGGATCTGCCCTCCACCCGCTATCTGATTTCCTACATCCTGGTGCAACCGAAAAGCACCCAGGATATCGCCGCCATCCAACAGCAGGTCAAGCGTCTGGGCTATCTGGCCTTGACCGATCAGCAGTTCATCAACCGTAACGACCGGTTCTATGAGTTTCAGACCGGGATGGGCACCAACATCCTGATCATGACCCTGATCAGTTTTCTTGTCGGCCTATCCATCGCTGGCGAGACCTTTTATATGTTCGTCCTGGACAATCTCGAGCACTTCGGCGCCCTCAAGGCCATCGGCGCAAAAAGCGGCGAACTCATTCAAATGATCGTCTTTCAGTCACTGGTCGTCGGCTTTCTGGGCTTTGGCTTCGGCGTGCTCCTGTCCTCCACCATGATCGCCATTGCCAAACTGAAGATCGCCAACTACGCCGCCATGGTGACCTACGAAAACCTGTTTATGGCCCTCATCATGGTCCTGATCATATCCGTTTTCTCGAGCTACATCGGCATCCGCAAAGTCATTCGCATAGACCCCTTCGACGTCTTCCGGGGCTAGCATGATCCTGACGGCGAAAGGCATCACCCAATCCTTTGGCGAAGCGCCGAATCAGACCTACGCGCTCCGCGACGTCAGCTTCGCTGTGGATTTCGGCGAGATGCTCTATATCGTCGGCCCTTCCGGCTCCGGCAAGACCACGCTGTTGAGCATCATCTCCGGTATCCTGCGCCCCGATGGCGGCGACGTGGTGGTGAAGGGTACAGACATCTGGAAGTTGGACAGCGACGCCTTGGCCGGCTTTCGTCTGCAGACCATTGGTTTCGTCTTTCAGGACTACCATCTTTTTCCCCGCCTGACCACGCTGGAAAATGTGGCCATTCCGCTGATTCTTCGGCGTGAGCCCTGGGACAGGAGTCTGGCCGAAGCGCGCAAAACATTGCAGATCGTCGGCCTGGCGGAAAAAGAAAGCTTACCGCCCTACAAGTTGAGCGGCGGCGAGCAACAGCGGGTCTCCATCGCCCGCGCCATCGTCGCCCAGCCGGACCTGCTGATTTTCGATGAACCTACCGCCTCCCTGGATGGAGACACCGGCAGGAAAATCATCGCCTTCGTCAAGGAGCATATTTTGAATGCGCAGCGTGCGATTATCATCGTGACCCACGACAGCAGAATTTACGAATATGCGACGCGGATCATTCGCATGGAAGATGGCAGGATCGTCCCCGGAACCGGAGTGGACCATGAGAAATAAGATACTTTTCGGGCTGGCCATCGTGGGGATCCTCATCGGCCTGGTCAGCGCCTACATATATAGTCGGCAAACGCCGCCGCAACCCCCTCTGGCCACCAACTATGATCCTTACGCCAACGGCCTATTCGCCAACGGCATCATCGAGAGTTATGCGACCAATGGCGAAAACATCAACATCTACCCGCAGGTGTCCGGAAGGGTGACCGGCATCTTCGTTCAGGATGGGCAGACCGTGGCGAAGGGGACGCCGCTCTTCGCCATCGATGACGCCGTGCAAAAGGAGGTGGTGGCCCAGAACATGGCCCAGGCCCAAGCTGCCCTGGCCCTGTTACAGGAGTTGAAAGCAGAGCCCCGCAAGGAAACCTTGCGCATTGCCAAAAAACAAGTCGAATATGCCCGAGCCAGTCTGAAATACCAGCAGGCACAACTGGAAATCACCAAAAAGGAAATGGCCATCAATCCCCAGACGGTGAGCAAACTTGCCCTGGAGAACGTGCAAAACTCTGTCCTGATCGCCGAAAACAATCTCAAAGTGACGCAGGCGCAGTATGCGCTGACCCAGGCGGGCGCCTGGAGTTACGATATCAAAAATCAACAAGCTATCTACCATGCGGCGCGCAAGACCTACGCGTCGAGTAATGCCTTGTTACAGGAATATGTCGTGCGGGCGCCGGTCACCGGCGATATCCTGCGTATCAGCACCGCGATTGGCAGTTACGCATCCCCTCAGGGCGTCTATGGCACTTATACACAGGGGATGGATCCGGTCGTGGTGATGGGCAAGAAGACCGCCTACCTGCAGGTCCGCGCCTATTTGGATGAGATATTGGTTCCAAGACTGCCTGCGCCTGCCGATATAACCGCGAAGATGTTCATTCGCGGCGCCAGTAATGTCAGCGTACCGCTGCAGTTCGTACGGATACAACCCTACGTGACGCCGAAGATCGAACTGTCCAACCAAAGGACGGAAAAAGTGGACGTGCGGGTGCTGCCAGTCCTCTTCAAATTTAAGATTCCAAAACACATGAACCTGTTTCCCGGCGAACTGGTGGATGTGTATATAGGGAAAAAGTCAGGACCATAAATGCGATACCCGTGCGCGGGCCAGAAGGCGCGGCAGGCGTCATTGCGGCCGGTGGCGGTAAAACGCCCCACATAATCCGTATATCCGGCCTCCTGCATCTGTCGCAAGGCCTCGGCCAGAAGCGCCGTTTCGATACCCAGGCCGAACACGCGGCAGGACAGCACCACCTGCACAATCTCGTTATCGCGCAGCAGAGCCAGAGCGATGAGGCCATGATTGGCGAAGCGATCTTCGGCGCTGGCGGCCAGTAACCTGCCGCCAGCGCCTAGCCACACCCGCATTTCCGCATCGGACCAGCGCTGGCCGGTGGTATTGAACTGATTGGTTTTGTTGAGCAATTCCAGAGCGCGGGCATAGCGGGAGTGCCGGGCATCGGCGATGCGATCAAAGCGCAGCGTGAGGCCCAGATCCTGCAGCCAGGCTTCCCGGTCTTGCACGGGCGCGGCCTGGTCGCGGGCCATTTTGGCCTGGATCAGTTCGGTACGATGGGCGGACTCTTCCGTTACCCGGAGCACCTGGGTTTCGGGCGCATAGAGCAAAACATGCCGCCAGCGCCCCGATCAGAAAACGCATCTGCGGAAAAGCCCGCCGTACTTCTTCAATTTCCAGGGGATTATCGTCTATAAACAGCGCCTGCTCGGGCAGGATATTGGTGGCCTGCAAAATGTCGGCGATATTGTCGGATTTGGGACGCCAGTTGATCTGCCGCGCGCAAAAGTCCTCCAACCGCAAAGCCTGTCCCCAAACCTGCCGAAAGCGATCGCAGGTTGGCGCCTCGTCATTTTTACTGGAAATAGCCAACAAAAGCCCGCGTCGCTTGCATTCCAGCAGCGCCCCCGCATAGCCGATAGGCCACCCCTCCGTGTGCCGCCAGGGAGCGACTTCCTCTTCTTCGGCCAGCACCCCACGCCAGAGGGTGTTGTCCAGGTCCGTAATGATAATTTTAACCGGGTCTTTACCACACAGCACAGCCCAGGCACCCTCCAGACGATCTAAAATATCCCGGCAAATCCACTCGCCCTGCTGACTGCGCGGAAACAATCCGGCATGGGAATAATGCCCGACATAACCGTCGTAGGCACCCGCATCTCCATAATATTTACGTATATCATTAATTTCAAAATATAATACATTCTGACGAGTAGAGAGAATGCTTTCCATTTCATCATTTATTGCGCGAACAAGATGATATATTGACTTGTCTCTGTTTCGTCCAAAGACACCAAATAATTGCTCTGGAGGCTCTAAAAATGACAAAAACAATATTGGAAAACCGCTAGGTATCAATCTTAAAACATGTTCAATAACCGTGTTTAAATGGGCAATACTGTTAGCCAGAAGCAATTCGTGATCCGCCTCGGCACGCAAGTAAAATAAATCACCATTACCGTTCCCTGATACCATACCCAGAACGGTAGTTATGACGATGAAATGTCCGGTAAGCGGTGCGGCAGAGCTCATCCACGATACACGCGATATGCCTTACACGTACCAAGGAGAGACCATTATCATCCCGGAGGTCACGGGAGACTATTGCCGGACCTGTGCGGAGTCTCTTCTGGATGCGGGCGAAACGGATCGCGTGATGCGCAAGATGCGTTCTTTCTCCCTGCACGCTTGGACATCTGCAAGAGCCCAGACAATTCCACATCCGGCAAAGTGGAGAGCACCCGGTACAGCAGGCGGATTTCCTGGGGAATACCATAAAAGCTGTCCAGGGCCGGATGCATTTCCATCAGAACACGGAGATTAAAGCCGATACACCCCAATCGACGGCCACTCGCTCCAGCACCCCCTGCCAATCCCCCCTGCGGGTTTGCCGGAAGAGGCGATGGCTGGGATACCACGGGGTGTCCTCGCGCTCCGTCATCCATCTCCACTCAGCTTCAAACGGTAGCAGCACCCAGGTGGGACGGCCGAGCGCCCCCGCCAGATGGACTGGAGAAGAGTCCACGGAGATCAGCAAATCGGCGATCTGCAGAATGGCGGCGGTGTCCTCGAAGTCGCGTATCTCGTCACTCAGGCGGCATAAATTCATGCCTGTTGGGGCAGGCTGGTAGGCTGCCGGTCCTTTCTGGATGGCCAGGAAGGAAGCAGCAACCGTGGCAAGAGAAGCGAATTGCTCCAGACGCATGGAGCGGTTGCCATCGTTGGGATGGGCAGGCCGCCCTGACCAGGCCAGAGCGACCCAGGGGCGAGGGAGGTCGTGCAAGCGCGCTTGCCAATGTGCGATCCGCCCGGGATCGGCCTGTAGATAGGGCATCTCCAGGGGCAGGTCCGAGAGCTGCAGGCTTAGGGCGTGGGGCAGGCTCATCAGTTCGCAGTGGGCGTCAAAGCGCGGCGGCAGCGTTCCCCGAGGCTGTACCGGGAACTCGGGATAAGCCCGGCGCACCAGGGAGAGGGACTCGTGATTGACCTCGACCAGAATCTTCGCCTCGCTGTGTTTCTGGGCGGCACGAAGTAGGCGGATGAACTGAAAAGTATCGCCATAGCCCTGTTCGTCGTGGATGAGCAGGGTTTGGCCGGAGATCGAGCGCCCATCCCAGCGGGGAGCGGCCTGAATGTGTCGGGCGAGGGCCGTGGTGTGGGGCAGATGGTAGCGGTATCGGTACGCCTCCCAGCCGTGCGCGAAATCCCCCAAGGTAAGCAGGGTATCGGCGAGATCGTAGCGCGCGGGGAGATCGCCGGGGAGGGTCTCGACGATCATCTCCTGTATCTTGCGTACGGCCTCAAACCGGCCCTGACGGCGGTAGGCCAATGCCAACAGCTTCCAGAGGGGGATGGGGCCCGTCCCCCCCTGCAGATAGGGATGCAGGAGGGTTCCCACCGCCTCGGGGAGATCGGCGGCGATGAGCGCCTGACCGTGGGCAAGGAGCTCGGCGATGGAACGCTTCATGCGTCGGGATCGATCTCCAGCGCCTCCAGCAGCGGCTGGAGTTGCGCGGCGTGGATCTTCCAGCGGCCGACGGAGCTCCGATAGATGGGTTTGCGGACCTGATTGACGCTCGCCGTCTTCACCGCTCGGCGGGTTTCGTAAAAGTGCTTGCAACCGGGTTCCCAGTCGAGACCAAGGAAATCGAGCAGACGGCGGGTTTGATCTTCCTGATCGTCCACCACCGCCTCGTAGTCCACTTCCAGAAACTGGCTGGCCGGGAGGATATGCCGCCAGTGCTCCATCAGCCGGGCATAGGCCCGGTAGAAGCGCCCGAGCTCCTGCAGATCGTAGGAAAAGCGCTGCTCCCCCGAGAAGTTTTTGCTGTAACAGGACAGGCAGGTATCCACCGGATCACGACGGCAATGGATGATCTTCGCCTCGGGCAGGAGCAGCGGAACGAGCCCCGCATAGAAGAAGTTCGCGGGCATCTTGTCGACGAGATAGCGGGCCTTCTCAGCGAGCGGGGTGATACGATCCCGATATCGCTGGCCAAGGCTCCGAAGCTGCTCTGGAGGGAGAGACACCAGGGCCTCCGGATATATCCCGACCGCATCGACGATGCGACGCAGATCATTCAGTTCTCCGGCACCGTGTATTGCGGAATGTGAGGCGAGGATCTGTTCGATCAGGCTGGTGCCAGAGCGGGGCATGCCGACAACAAAGACGGGGATTGCTTCCGTAGCGGCTTGCGATATGGATGGAATATGCCACTTGTCTTTCGGGAACAGAGTGATGATCCGCTCCGCCAGTGCATCGGCCTGAGCGGGATCGTAGCTGAAAGTGGCACGCTTGGCGGCATTGCCCGCGTGCAGATGGGCAAAGGCGCGCTGCGAGTCCTGCAAGTCCAGATGGGCTTTGCCAAGGGCAAAGTCCAGCAGCATCCGGTCGCGGGGCAAAAGCTCTTGCTCCAGCAGGGCCTGCATGCGGGGCAGCAAGGCGTCCTCGCGCGTAAAACGATGCAGATCGGCCCAGTTGTACCAGGCACTGGCCGAGCGGGGAAAACGCTCGATGGTCCTCTCGAAAAAGCGTTCGGCCGCCGTCCTGGCGCCCTGCTCCATGTGCAGCACCGCCTGACTGATCAGGGCGTCTTCTGCCTTGACCCCGGGTAGTTCTCCGGCCTTGGCATAGGCGGCCAGAGCCTCTTCGTGCCGCCCCAGAGCCTGCAGGACACTACCGCGAGCGTATTCGGCATCCGCAGATTCCGGGGCATGTTGCACCGCCTGCTCTGCGGCTTGCAAGGCTTCAGGCAGGCGTTCGGCCTCCTTCAAGAGGGTGGCTTTGGTGGACCAGGCCTGGCCATTCTGGGACTGAAAGGCAAGCAACGCCTCGACCCAGCGCAGGGCCGCTGCGGGGTTCTGGCGCTCCTGCTCGGCAGCGGCGAGGTTGATATAGGCATCCGTCAGATGCGGATCGAGAGTAATGGCCCGGCGTCCCGCTTCGATGGCGGCTTCGGTCTCGCCCCGGTCGGTGAGGAGCTTGGCGAGATTGCTATAGGGCTGCGGATAGGCGGGATCGAGGACCATGGCTTGCCGCCAGTACTGCTCGGCAGAGCTGAAGTCTCGCTGCCGCAGACAGGTATTACCGAGGTTATTGAGGACCTTGGGATTTTTTGGCTCGACAGCGCGTACCCGTTCCAGGTATTCCAGGCTCTCGTCAAACCGTCCCATCTCCTGCAGGAGGATGCCCAGATTGTTCCAGGCACCCGAGAGCTGGGGGTCGCGGGCGAGCGCCTCGCGGGCGGACCGCTCGCCTTCAGCGAGTTGTCCGCGTTGGCGGAGCATCTCGGCGAGATTGCTCCAGTAGACCGCTGCTGCCTGGGGCGAGGCGCAGGCTTGACGAAGATACTCGATAGCCGGGTCCAGACGACCATAGGCATGTGCCATGAGACCCAGCAGGTGCAGGGCGTCGGGCTGGCCGGGGAAGCCCGCCAGAATACGCTGGCAGAGCTGTTCGGCCTGGGCGGCC